>JBBDXI010000028.1:59520-175422 GCA_040902425.1 Phycisphaerales bacterium | reverse complement strand
CCTACCCGGGGGCCGTAGGAGGGTTCGAGGACGAGGCCGGAGATGGTGACAGCGTGGGGGTCTACCTGGAGGGCTTTGTGGGCGGGGGTGGCGGTGGTGGTCGAGGAGGCGCGGTGGGGTTGGCGGTCGATGGCGCTCATGGGGGAATCCTATGGGAAGAGCCGGAAGAGAAGAAGCCACAGATGACACAGATGGACCCAGATGGGGCGCCGACTCTCGGGAGCGTCTGGGGGAGCGGGGCTGGCTCGGTGGGTCCCATCTGGGGACATCTGGGCCATCTGTGGCTGTCTGTGAACGAGCGCTGCGGCGCCGGGTTGCGCATGGTATTTGCGGTACCCTCCCCTCTTCATGGAGTGGGCTACACCCGAAACGCAGCACGCGTTTGAGTCGCTGGCGATCTCGCTGGGGCTTGGGCTGCTGGTGGGGCTGCAGCGGGAGCGGGCGGGGTCGCGGATCGCGGGGGTTCGGACGTTCCCGCTGATCACGATGCTGGGGACGCTGTCGGCGCTGCTGGGGCAGGCGTTCGGGGGGTGGGTGGTGGCGTCGGCGCTGCTGGGGCTGGTGCTGACGGTGGCGACGGCGAACCTGATGGCGCTGAAGCAGGATGGGGCGCGGGGGACGGGGCTGACGACCGAGGTGACGATCGTGCTGATGTTCGCGCTGGGGGCGTACGCGGCGGTGGGGCCGCCGGCGGTGGTGGTGGTGGTCGGGGGGGTGACGGCGCTGCTGCTGTATCTGAAGGGGGACCTGCACGGGTTCGCGACCAAGCTGGGCGACCGGGACATGCGGGCGATCATGGTGCTGGTGGGGATCGCGTTCGTGGTGTTCCCGGTGCTTCCGGATGAGAACTACGGGCCGCTGGGGGTGTGGAACCCGCGGCGGATCTGGCTGGTGGTGGTGCTGGTGGTGGGGATCGGGCTGGGGGGGTACATCGCGTACAAGGTGCTGGGGCGGACGGCGGGGACCGCGCTGGCGGGGGTGCTGGGCGGGGTGATCTCGAGCACGGCGACGACGGTGATCTATGCGCGGCGGAGCGCGCCCGCCCGGGGGTCGCGGGGGGCGATCGACGCGGCGATGGTGGTGATCGTGATCGCCTCGGCGGTGACGTACCCGCGGCTGGCGGTGGAGGTGGGGGTGATCGCGCCGGGGTTCGCGCGGGCGGCGCTGCCGCCGCTGCTGGTGATGGCGGCGGTGGGCGCGGCGGTGGCGGGGGTGACGTGGTTGCTGCACCGCAACGAAGAGGTGGGCGTGCCGGAGCAGGAGAACCCGACGCAACTGCGCTCGGCGCTGGTGTTCGCGGGGGTGTACGCGCTGGTGCTGCTGGCGGCGGCGGCGGGGCAGGAGTACCTGGGGGCGGGGGGGGCGTACCTGGTGGCGGCGATCTCGGGGACGGCGAACCTGGATGCGATCACGCTCTCGAACGCGCAGCTGGCGTCGCAGGAGCGGCTGGACCCGGGGGTGGCGTGGCGGGCGATCCTGGTGGCGGTGATCGCGAACCTGTGCTTCAAGCTTGGGGTGGTGGCAGCGCTGGGGCACCGGCGGCTGCTGGTGATGCTGGCGGGGGCGTTCGCGGCGCACATCCTGGCGGCGCTGGCGCTGATCTTTCTGTGGCCTGACTCGTGGGCGATGCCGGCGCGGTAGCGACCGGCGACCTCTCGGCGGGGGGTCCGGATACTCTTGCTGCCCTGAGTCCCGCGACGGTCGGCTTGCTCTGCCCCGGCGTGTTCGTCGCCGCGGTCGGCGACGCATCAGCCGACGACGAGGTGGAGGACCCAGCCGGCGATGAGCAGCGAGGCGAGGGCGACGCCGATGGTGCTGATGGTGTCGGTGAGGCGGTGCTGGAGTCTCATGGTGCGTCCCTGTGCTGGCGGGCCCACGCCCGCTGGAGGAGGGCGACGACCTGGTCGTCGGTGGTCTGCGAGAAGTCCTCGTAGTGCTCGCCCACCGCGCGGAACCATTGGGGCATCACGGGGCAGACGACGTCGTCGGCCTCGGATTTCATGGCCTCGATGGCCTCGGGCGGCCCGACCGGGACGGCAAGGATGAGCCGCTGGGGGGAGCAGCGGCGCAGGGCGCGCAGGGCGGCGCGGGTGGTCGAGCCCGTGGCGATGCCGTCATCGACCAGGATCAGCACGCGGGAGCGCAGGTCCACCCGCGGCTGGCCGCCCCGGTAGGCCTCCTCGCGCCGGCGGAGCTCGGCGAGCTGCCGGCCCACCTCTTCCTCGATGTAGTCCGGGCCGACCCCGAGGCGCCCGGCGAGTTCGTCGACGAGGACCTCGGGGCCGTCGCCGCCGCAGGCGCCGCTCAGGTCCACGACAGCGCCGATGGCCAGCTCGGCGTGGTTCGGGGCGCCCAGCTTGCGGACCGTGAGGATCTCCAGCGGGGCGTCGAGCGCGCTCGCCACCTCGTGGCCGACGACCACGCCGCCCCGCGGGAGGGCCACGATGACCGGGGACATGGCCCGGTAGGGCTCGAGCTCCTGCGCGAGTCGGCGGCCGGCGTCGTGGCGGTCCCTGTACATAGTCGGGGCCTAGCTGGGGAGAACGATCGGGGCGAGCGAGAGGTGGTGCACGAACCAGTCTCGGGCGAGGCCGGAGACCTGTTCGAGGGCGCCGGGCTCCTCGAAGAGGTGCGTGGCGCCGGGGATGATCTCGGTGCGCTTCTCGCAGCGGAGCAGGTCGAAGGCGTAGCGGTTCAGCTCGATGACGGCGCTGTCGGCCCCGCCGACGATCAGCAGCGTGGGGGAGACGACATCTCGCAGGGCATCGCCGGCAAGGTCGGGGCGCCCGCCCCGCGACACGACCGCCCCGATCGAGTGGTCGGCCGCGGCCGCGACCAGGGCCGCTGCCCCCCCGGTGCTGGCGCCGAAAAGGCCGATGGGCAGCCCGATGGTCGGCTTGTGGTGACGGGCCCACGAGGCGGCAGCGCCGAGGCGGCCGGCGAGGAGCTCGATATCGAAGACGTTGGAGCGGTCGCCGGCTTCCTCGGGCGTGAGGAGGTCGAAGAGCAGCGTGGCGAGGCTGGCCCCGCGGAGGTGGTCCGCGACGGCGATGTTGCGGGCGCTCAGGCGGCTGCTGCCGCTCCCGTGTGCGAAGATGACCACGCCGATGGGCCCGTCGGGGATGGCGAGATCTCCCGGCAGGCGGGTCGCGCCGGCGGGGATCAGCACCTCCTCGTGGCGGTCGGCCATGGGCATCCTTCCGAGGAGGAATGCTAACCGCGGCGGCCGCGGCGCGGGGGCGCGCGCATTAGCGCGCGCTCACGCGCGACAGGGGGAACGGGGGTGGTGCGCCGGCGAGCATCGCCTCGGCGGCGGCGGCGGCGGTGCGGTGGGCGAGCGACATGCCGTGGCCCGTGCAGGCGCTGCAGAACCAGAGGGCGCCCTCGGGCCACGGCCCCGGCAGCGGGCCGATCAGGGGAAGGCCGTCCGGGGAGAAGCCCATGGTGCCGGCCCAGCGGGCGGTGATGCGCAGCTCTTCCGGGGGGATCCCGAGGGCAGCGCAGGCGAAGGACTCAAGGGCCCCCTGGACTGCGCCGGTCGTCCGGTCCTCGTACCCGACCTCCGTGTCGGCATGGGCCCGGCGCTGCCCCCCGACGACGATCGTGCCGTCCGGCGTCTGGCGGAAGTACTCGTACCCGTGGTTGGCGTAGTAGGAGCAGTCCAGGCGGGCGCGGGGGTGACGGAGCGCGAGCATCTGGCCGCGCCGGGGGGCTATGAGGTGCGAGAGGTGCGGGAGGAGGAGGGGCAGGTAGGCGTTGGTGCAGAGGATCGCGCGTGGTGCGGCGAAGGTGGCGTCGGCGGTGTGGAGGTGGATTAGGCCCTGCGCGTCGGATGTGATCGCGGCGACCTCGGCGTGCTCGTGGATGGGCTGCTTCAGTTTCGAGGAGAGGAAGCGGACGAGCTCGTAGGGGCTCGCCGAGCCGTCGTCCGGGTTCAGGAGGCCGCCGAGGGGGGGGAACCCCGAGCGGGCAAGCCCGGGGGTGCCTGTCCAGGCGGCGTCCTCGCCCCGATCGGCCCAACCCACGTTGAACCCGTCCTCGCCCAGGAGCGCGGCCGATCGCCGCAGTTCGTCGAGCTCCGAAGGCTCGAGCGCCAGGAGGCACGACGGGGTGGGGCGGTAACTGGGGAGGGACTCGATGCCCTCGCTACGGAGCCCCCGCAGGTTCTCCTCGGTCCAGCGCCAGATGGTGCGGGCGGTCTCTCGCCCCCACTGCTCGATGGCGGCGGCGTAGTTCTCCGCGGCCCCGCGCATGAGGAACCCGGCGGCGCGACCGCTGGCCCCGCCGGCGACCGCGTGGCGCTCGATCACGGCGACCGACAGGCCACGCCGCTCGAGGGCGAGCGCGGCCGAGACGCCGGCGATGCCGGCGCCGACGACGAGAGCGTCGGCGGTGATGAGCCGCGGCGAGGGGGAGAGTCGCCAGTAGCTGGTGGTCACGGCGGCAGTGTACGGGGGGGCGCGCAGCGTGAAGCCCGGCGCCGCGGTGCGCGGGTGCTCAGCGCCGGTTACGCGGGGGGCGGGACGGGGCTACCCGTTGCGCTGCTTGAGCTTCACCACGCCCCAGGCGGCCAGGAGAACGACAGCAAGCCCGATGAGAGCCCACGAATACCACTGCATCTCCACGCCTGACTCCTTGCGAGAGAGTGGGAGGTTCGACCGTCTGCCCCCGCCGCCACGCCGGCGGGGCGCCGTACTCTACTTGGTCCTGACGCGGTGCACCAGTGTCTGAGCCTTGACCTCCACCCCCTTCAGGGCGCTCGCCAGGGCATCGCGGTTGGGGGCGTACCCCATGGCGGTCTGAACGGATACCAACTCTTTGTTGACCAGTTCGGCGAGGGAGTGGGTGAAGCTGCGCATGCCCTCGGCGGTGCTCCCGGCGATGATGGCGGGGATGTCCTCGTCGTACCCCTCGCGGACTTTCTCGCGGACTGTGGGCGAGTTCAGCAGGACCTCGGTGGCGGGGATCATCCCGATGTTGGTCTCGGCAAGGGCGGGAAGCAGCCGCTGGGCGCAGACGGCCTTGAGGCTGGTGGAGAGGGCGCTGCGGATGAACGCGTGCTCCTCCTTGGGGTAGAACTCCAGGATGCGGTTGAAGCTCTGCATCGTGTCGGCGGTGTGGAGCGAGCCGAAGACCAGGTGCCCGGTCTCCGCGGCCTGGATGGCGGCCAGCACCGTGTCGTGGTCCCGCATCTCACCGATGAAGATCACGTCGGGGTCCTGGCGGACGACGTAGCGCAGGGCGGCCGGGTAGGTGGGGACGTCGATCCCCAGCTCGCGCTGGCTGACCATCCCCTTGCTGCGGCTGAAGCGGTACTCGACGGGGTCCTCGATGGTGATGATGTTGAGGGGCTCGAGCTTGTTGATGTGCTCGATCATGGCCGCGAGGGTCGTGCTCTTGCCCGACCCGGTGACGCCGCAGACCAGGATGAGCCCCTCGTTCGTGCGCTCGACCAACTCCTTGTAAATGGGCGGAAGGTGGAGGGCCTCGAACGTCGGGATCTCGCTCTTGACGCGCCGGACGGCTGCGTTGAGGTGGCTGCCGGAGCGGTAGATGTTGACGCGGAAGCGTTCCTCGCCGATAAACGTCGCGAAGTCCACGCCGCCCTCGTTCTCGTAACGGGGGCGGAGCTTGTCCGGGAAGATCGGGTCCAGGAGGTGGTCAGCCTCATCCGCGGTGAGCGGGTGGGATTGGACCGGGCGGAGGAGGCCGTTGATGCGGTAGGTGGGCGGGACGCCGACCTTGATGTGCAGGTCCGAGGCGTCGAGCCGGCCCATGGCCTCGAGCAGTCGGGTGATGGAGACAGCACCCTGGGGCTGCGCGGGGGGAGAGACGGCGATGGGCGCGGTCGCCACGGAGGCCGGTGCCGCGGGGCCGGGGGCGGGAGCGGTCTCGGGCATGAGTCACCTCCGGAGAACGGGGGGTGGGGAGGTGAGGAGGTGAGCGGACAAAAGCTGCGCCTGAGCACCCCGCCAACTCGGGTCTACGCAAGGATACCACGGCCGCGGGCCCGGGTTGCCGATATCCCGCGGGCCGGAGGGCCCCCATGGGCCGGGATTCGAGGGAGTTCAGGGCGGGTAGACCAGCGCCACGGCGATGTCGTTGACGTTGGTGCCCGTGGGGCCCGTCCGGATGAGATGGGGATGCCCGGCCCGGTCGAGGGCGGCAAAGAACGAGTGCGAGTCGTGACCGGCGAGGGCGGCCTCTGGGTGAAGCCCAAGGCTCCGGGCAAGACCGCAGGTCTCGTCGGTGGCGATAGCGCCGGCGGCATCCGTGGGACCATCCACGCCATCGGTGGCGAAGGAGGCCACGGCCACGCGGGGCGCCTGCACGGCCGCCATGCCGGCCCGTTCGGCGGCGCGGTTCCCGGCCCGCTCGAGTTCGATGGCGGCGGCGAGGGCCAACTCCTGATTGCGGCCGCCGACGCCCGCGGCCCCGCCGACGGTGACCGTGGTCTCGCCCCCGAGGATGATCGCGCTCGGGCCGGCATCCCGTGCGTGTTCCAGCGCCAGCGAAGCGAGTCGGCGGCCCTCACGCGCCGCCTCTCCCACGACTTCCAGTTCCAGGTGCGCTACACGGAAGCCCAGACGGACAGCCGCGCGCTCGGCCGCCTCGGCCGCGGTGCGGTTGCTGCCGATGACCGCGTGCCGGACCCGCTCGAACGCCGGGTTGCCGGGCTTCGCCGTCTCCGGATGCTCGCCGCGCGCGCCGGCCTCGAGGAAGCGCGTCACGGCCGGCGCGGCCTGTCGGGCGCTCCGCCGGTCGAGCACGGCGAGCGCGTCGCCGTAGGTTGAGGGGTCGTGGGCGAAGGGGCCCGAGCCGACCACGTCAAGCCGGTCGCCGATCACGTCGGAAAGGACCAGCACATCCGCGTGCATGCCGTCCGGTAGTTCCGCAGCGAACCGGCCCCCCTTCAGCCGCTCCACGTGCTTGCGGACTGTGTTGAGCTCATCGATCGGAGCGCCCGCGCGAAGAAGGGCCCGCGTCACGGCGCTGATGTCGTCCAGCGTCAGGCCATCGGCCGGCGATGTCAGGAGCGCCGAGGCGCCCCCCGAGAGGAGAACCAGCAGCCGTTCGGGGGCCCGATCGAGGGCCCGCAGTGTCCGGACGACGTCGAGCGTCCGCATGGCCGCCAAGACGTTGCGCTCTGTTGGGACCGGGTGGTCCGCCGTGAGGTGCGGCCACTCGCTGGCCTCGGGCGGACCGACGGTAAGGGAGAAGGCGGCGGACAGGTCGAGCACATCAGCGGCCGCCCGGAGCATCGGGCGGGCCGCCTTGCCGATCGCGAGGGCGGCCGTCGCGTAGGGGGCCGGGGCGAGGGCGGCGCGGGTCAGGTCGCCGGCGTCGCACGCGCCACGCACCGCGGCCAGGATTGAGTGGATGTGCCGGGGATGGGACTCGAACGTGGGTGTCACGTGGACCCGATCAGCAGCGCGGAGAGTGATCGCGGCTCCGCCGCGAGCCCGCTTGCTTACGTTCCGCCGATCCGGCGAGCATCCGTCGGAGCCGCCTCAGAGGATAAGGAGCCCAAATCCGATCCACGCGCCGGCGATGAGCATGACGACCGCGGTGTAGCCGACGATCTCCCGCGCCTTGACGCCCGTGATCGCCAGGAGCGGCAGGGCCCAGAAGGGCTGGAGCATGTTGGTCAACTGATCGCCGTACGCGACGGCCATGATCATCTTGCCCAGGGGCACACCCCGGGTCATGGCGGATTCGAGGGCGATCGGCCCCTGCACCCCCCACTGCCCGCCGCCGGAGGGGATGAAGAGGTTGAGCCCCGCGGCCGAGAGGTACGTGCAGAGCGGGAGCGTGCCCGGCGTGGCGATGTCGCCGATCCACCCGGCGAAGAGCCGGACGAGGCCCGAGGCGACCATCATGGCCATGATGCCTCCGTAGAGCGGGAACTGCAGGAGGATGCCGGCGCACCCGCGCATGGCGCCCTCCACGGCCGCGGCGTACGACCGCAGCGACCCGTGGAGGAGGAGGCCCAAGGCGAGCATGAGCATGTTGACCTCGTTGAGGCCGATGCGCGGCAGGCCGTGGAGCATGACGGCGGCGACCGGCGAGGCATCGGGCGGGGCGGCCCTGGTTGCGGAGGTCCAGATGGTGTGGGCCACGCCGGCAAGCAGGCCGAGGGCAAGCAACCCGGAGATGAACGGCGTGGTGTCGAGGCGATCGGGGATCGTCCGCTCGGAGGCGGGCGCGGGGCGGGGTCTGTCCTCATACATCGCGGCCGCTGGCGGCAGATCGGAGGATGATTGCCGCGGGGCGAGCAGGGCCATGACCAGCGGCGTCAGGATGAGCAGGCCGCCGGTGATGACCAGGTTCATGAGGGAGAACGTGGTCTGGCTCAGGGGCACCCCGCCGGCGCCGAGCGTCGCCGCGTACTGCTCCGGGAGGACCTTGCGGGCTCCCTCGAGCGTGGTCATCGAGAGCGGCGCGGAGCCAGAGAGGCCGCCGTGCCAGACCATCATGGCCGTGTAGCCGGCAGCGCAGATCAGGGGGTAGTGCGCGGGGATGCCCCGGCGCGCGAGGGAGCGGCCGGTCTCGCGGGCGAGCAGGGCTCCGACGATCAGTCCCAGGCCCCAGTTGACGAGGCCGGCGAGGCAGGCGACGAGCGAGACCATCGCCGCGGCCTGGGCGGTGGACCGGGGGCGGTCGGCGAGGGCGGCGATGACGCGGCGGACGGGGCGCGTCTCGGCGAGGGCGTGACCCGTGACAAGGATGAGGCACATCTGCATGGAGAAGGCGAGGAAGGCCCAGAGGCCGGCGTCGGCGCGCCAGGCGGCGAGGAGGGCGGTGACTCTGTCCCCCCAAACGGGCTGAACGGCGGGGCCCGTGCGCAGCGGGAAGTCACCCAACGCGAGGGCGAGAAGAAAGGTCAGGACGGTGAGCAGGACGGCGATCACGAACGGATCGGGCATCGTGCGCCGGAAGACAGCGCTGATCGCAAGGCCGAGGCGGCTGAGCATGGTCGGCAGATTACCGGGGGAAGGGCAGGGGCGCGGGCGGGAGCGGCTTTGACGCCCGCGCCGGGTGCCGGTAGTTTGTGCTGCACGCCCCACCCCCATCACCCGAGAGGAGCACCGATGAGCCAGTTTCCACCCACCAGCACCCCGAGCATGTCAATGAAGCCCCACCGCGGCGGGATGATCCTGACCCTGGGGATCCTCGGACTGGTTGTCTGCGTGATCTGCGGCATCATCGCCTGGGTGATGGGCAACGCCGATCTGAAGGAGATGGATTCCGGACGCATGGACCCCAGTGGGCGCGGCCTGACGCAGGCGGGGAAGATCTGCGGGATGATCAGCGTGATCCTCCTGTGCGTCGGCCTGGGCATCTGGCTGCTGATGATGCTGGTCCTGGGCGGCGCCGTGGCGGCCGGCGCGGCCGCGGGCAGCGGCGGCTGAGACCGCGGGCGGGGAGGGCCGTGAAAGTATCCGTAGTCCGAGTCTGTCGCGATCTGTGGCTGCCGTGGTGGGCGGTCGTGATCGTGGGAGTGTGGGGCGCGCTGGTGGCGGCGCAGGCGTGGGTGGCGGTCGCGCGCGGGATCGATCAGACGGCGTGCCCCCTGCGGGCGCTGACCGGCGTGCCGTGCCCGACCTGCGGCGGGACCCGGGCGGTGATGCGGCTGGGGGAGGGCGATGTGGTCGGGGCGGTGGTCCAGAACCCACTTGTCGTGATCGGTGGGGCGTTGCTGGCAGGCCTCCTCGCCCTACGGCTGGGCGCCGGTCGTGGGCTGGCGGTGTCGCTGTCGCGGGGGGAGCGCCGTGCGGCGTGGGCCGCGTCCCTGCTGCTGGTTGCGGCGCTCTGGGCGTACCAGATTGTGCGGCACGCGGGGGCCTAGGCGCGGAGGGTCTGGAGGCGGCGGACCGCCTCTTCGAGCGTGGCCGAGCGCTTGCAGAAGGCGAAGCGGGCCAGGCGCCGGCCGCGTGCGGGGTCTTCGTAGAAGGGGCTGGGGGGGATGGCGGCGACGCCGATCTTCTCGGTGAGGGCGCGGCAGAAGGCGACATCGGCGCCCGGCTGCTCGGGGTCGATGCCCAGGCGCGGGGAGAGGCGCGTGTGGTCGGCCATGATGAAGTACGTGCCGGCGGGCGGATAGACAACGAAGCCGAGTTCGGTCAGGGCGCCGCTGAGGTAGTCGCGGGCCTCCCTGAGCTGGGCGCGGAGCGAAGCGATGTGGGCCTCGCCCTCGCCGCCGGGCGTGAGGGCCGCGGCCGCGCCGTGCTGGAGGGGGGTGCTGGAGCAGAAGACGAGGAACTGGTGCGCTGCCCGGACGGCGCGCGTGAGCTCGGCGGAGGCGATGGCCCAGCCGATCTTCCAGCCCGTGAGGCTGAACGACTTGCCAAGGCTGGAGAGGGTGATGGTGCAATCGGCCATGCCCGGGAGCGTCGCGATGGGGATGTGCGGCTGGGCCGGATCGAAGGTGAGGTGCTCGTAGACCTCGTCGGTGATGGCAACCGTGTTGTGCTCCTGGCACAGGCCGGCGATGAGGGCCAGTTCGTCGCGCGAGAAGACCTTGCCGGTGGGGTTGTGGGGCGTGTTGATGACGATGGCGCGGGTCTTGGGGGTGAAAGCGTTCGCGAGTTCGCCGGGGTTGAAGGAGAACCCGGGGCGCGGACGCCCCGGCTCACTGGCGTGCAGCGTGACGCCGCGCACCCGGGCGCCCGCCATGGTGGCCCCCACGTGGTAGCAGTCGTACCAGGGCTCGAAGAGGATCACCTCATCGCCCGGGTTCAGCAGGCCGAGGAACGTGGCCGCGAGCGCCTCGGTGCAGCCGCTGGTGACCGTGACCTGGGACTCGCCGTCGATGGCCTGGCCGGTGGCGTGCTTCCAGCGGGCGACGATGGCGGCGTTGAGCTCCGGGACGCCCTGCATGCGGGCGTACTGGTTGTGGCCCTGCTGCATGGCCCGCGCGGCCGCGGCCTTGATGAACTCCGGGCCGTCGAAGTCGGGGAAGCCCTGGGCGAGGTTGACAGCGCCGCAGCGGTTCGCCAGGGCGGTCATCTCGGCGAAGATGGTGGTGCCGTAGGGCTGGAAGCGGGCCGCGGGGGGGAACATCCGCAGAGCGTATGAGGGTCGGAGCGGGAGCGGGTCAGTGCGCTCTTCGGACTTGGAATGCCCTGAATGCGCCCCAGACCCACACGTCGTCCAAGGTGACATGCACGCGTAGCTCGGGCACGTTCACGCTGTATCGCAGCCCGACATTCGTAGCGAGGTGCCCGTTCATCGTGACCACGGGATCGCTGCCGTAGTCGGAAGCCGAGTCCGACCGCGTCGCGGGATCCGGTGCCCATGGATTGCTGGTCGGCGTCCCGTACATCGCGGCGTTGCCCTCGGCGTAGCCCTCGATGATGCGGACGCTGACGAAAGCCCCAGCCCCGACCGAGTTCGACTGGAAATGAACCCTCGACAGATTCCAGTTCGCCCAGACTCCGGTCTGGAATCCGAACGCGTTCACCCCATCGGCGATATCCCGCAAGCTGGTGCCAGAGGTGCACGAGAACTGCTGAGTCCCCGTGTCTCCGCGGACTTCAAGGGTGAAGAGCTGGCCCGGGGGCAGATGGATGGCGGTGTCGCTCGCCGAGAGGACGACTCCCGCGGGTCGGGCACTCTCGACCACGCCTATGTAGACGTCGAGCGGAGCCGTGCCATGCAGGCGCGCGTGCCGCAGATCGACCGACTCAATCTCGCTGCTCACCTGGGTGACCACGTACTGCGGGCCCTGACCGCCCGGGGGCTGCAGGCCCAGGGACGCGATGCAACCGACTATGGCGGCCTGCTCGGCCGCGGACCAGTGGGTGGCCGCCTGGCAGGCGCCGCCGACGGCCAGGAGCGCGGCGATGCCGTGAAGGAGGTCGCGGATCCTGACAAGGCCCGGGTCGTGTGATGGGGCCATCCCCATGCATCGGCCGGACGCCCTCCGACCGTCGCGTTTTCGGCGGCGCGGGAGCTTCGAGCAAGGCGGGCGAGTGCGTCGCTCGCTCTGAGCGGCACCGCCGTCTCAGAGCTCGAACACGCGGCCTTCGGCGATGGCGAAGAGTCGCTCGCCGGCGCGGGGGCGAAGGGCGAGGCCGCCGGTGAAGGCGCTGAAGGCGGGGAGAACCCCGGTGCGGGGCGCGAGCCAGAAGCAGGGCAGGTCGAGCTCATCGCGCCGCGAGCGAAGTGCCGCGAGCGGATGGACGTGGCCCGCCCAGATGTAGTGCGTGTCCGACTCGCAGGGGTGGTGGCAGAACGCGAAGGGGCCGTCGGCAAAGCCGGGGGGCACGGGACGGAGACGCCAGGGATCGGCGACCGCCTCGAGCCGGGAATCGTGGTTGCCGGGGACGGCGAGGAACTCGACCCCGGCGTGCCGCCGGCGCCACTCCCCCACCACATCCACCAGCCAGTCGGTGACGCCGATCGCGGCGTGCAGGAGGTCGCCCAGAATGATGAGGCGGGCGGCCTCGGTCCGCGTCAGGACGGCCGAGAGGCGGTCGAGGTCGGCGCGGAGGATGGACTCGGGCATCGGGCCGCCGTGGGCGCGGATGGTCTCGCACTTGCCGAGGTGCAGGTCCGCGATGAGCAGGGTGCGGGCGGAGGGCCAGAAGACGGCGCGTTGGGGGAGCAGCACCACCTCGGCCTCGGGGGAGCCGGTGGGGCCGAGCGGGTTTGTGCGGACGCCTGTCATCGGTTGAACGAATGGGAACACCGGCGGGCCGGCCCCGACTCTCCTGACGCAGCGTAGCCCGGGCGTATGGGACCGATGAGCCGCGGCATCCGCGGCATGGCTCGATCGGGCCATCCGGCTACCATCCGGCCCCATGCCGCGGCCCACGCTCACGCTCGGCCACTCGCCCGACCCCGACGACGCCTTCATGTGGTGGCCGATCACGGGGATGGTGCATCCCGACGGGATTCCCCAAGCCGGCGGCGCCGGGCGCCCGACGATTGACACGGGCCGCTTCGACTACCGGGCCGTTCCCGCCGACATCGAGACCCTGAACCGGCGAGCCGCGGGCGACGCCGACCTGGACATCACGGCCCTTTCTGCCCGGGCCTGGGCCGACGCCGCAGGGCGCTACACCCTGACCTCCTGCGGGGCCTCGTTCGGGAATGGGTACGGCCCGAAGGTCGTGGTCCGGATGGACTCGACCATCAAGTGCGACTGGTGCATCCGGGCGCAGAAGCCGGTCATCGCCGTCCCGGGCAGACGCACGACGGCGTTCCTCGTGCTGGGCCTGCTCATCGCCCACGAGTTCGAGTCCGTGGAGATGCCGTTCGACCGCATCCTCGGGGCGGTGGCGCGGGGCGAGGTGGGCGCGGGGCTCGTGATCCACGAGGGGCAGCTCACGTTCGGCGACCTCGGCCTGCGGCAGGTCGCCGACCTCGGTGAATGGTGGAAGGAGGACACGGGCCTTCCCCTCCCGCTGGGGCTGAACGCCGTCCGGCGGGACCTGGATGAGCGCTTCGGGGCGGGGTCGGCCCGCGAGGTGGCCGCCGTGCTGCGCCGGTCGATCGAGCACGCCCTGGCCCACCGCGAACGGTCGCTGGAGTATGCCTGCTCGTTCGCGATGGCCAGCGAGGGCGGCGCGGCCGCCACGCCCGAGCGGATCGAGACTTTCGTCGGGATGTACGTCAACCAGCGGACGCTGGACATGGGCCCGGATGGGCGGCAGGCGATCGAGCGGCTGCTCTCGCGCGGGCACGCGGCCGGTCTCTGCCCGGCGGTCGGGCCCATCGAGACGCTCTGACGGCGTTCCGATCGCGGGTAGGATGGGGCGATGAACCTCATCCGCGCCGAGTTCGGCATCGCCGTCCAGACCCCCGCCGGCCCGCTCCCCATCCGCCACATCATCGGCATCGGGCGCAACTACGCGGAGCACGCGAAGGAGCAGGGCGCTGCCGCCCCGACGCGCCCCATGATCTTCACCAAGAACCCCGCCTCGGCGTCCCTCGACGGCGACGCCATCGTGATCCCCCGCATCTGCCAGGACCGCGAGCAGGTGGACTTCGAGGCCGAGCTGGCGGTGGTGCTCGGCCGGGCGGCCCGCGATGTGCCGGAGGCCCGCGCCCTCGAGTGTGTCCTGGGCTACTGCGGCGCCAACGACGTCTCCGCCCGCTGGTGGCAGAAGGAGGGCTCCGGCGGCCAGTTCTGCCGCGGGAAGAGCTTCGACACGTTTTGCCCCATGGGGCCGCGCCTGGTCCCGGCGGCGGAGGTCCCCGACCCGCAGGCGCTCCGCGTGCGCTGCCGGGTCAACGGCGAGACGATGCAGGACGCTTCGACGGCGGAGATGATGTTCCCGGTGGCGCGGCTGATCGCGGACCTGTCGCGGGGCACCACGCTCATGCCGGGGACCGCGATCCTGACCGGCACGCCCAGCGGCGTGGGCATGGCCCGCACCCCCCCGGTGTGGCTGAAGGCCGGCGACACCGTCGAGGTCGAGATCGACCGCCTCGGCATCCTGCGGAACACCGTGAAGTCGGAGTGAGTGCAGCCCGCCCTCGCCGTCACAGCGGCTGCGTCTGCGACCCGAGGCTCACCCGCGGCACGACCCGCTCCGCCTCGCTGGAGAGCTCGAAGAACGTCTGCTCCTTCGCCCCGGCCATCCCCGCGACCAGGCTGGTCGGGAACTGGGCGCACAGCTGGTTCAGCTCCCGCACGTTGCCGTTGAAGAACCGCCGGGCCGCGGCGATGCGGTCCTCCGTCAGCGCAAGCTCCTGCTGCAGCGAGAGGAAGTTCTGGCTCGCCTTCAGCTCGGGGTAGGCCTCCGCCACCGCGAAGACCCGCTTGAGCCCCACGAGCATCGCCGACTCATCCGCCGCCTGCGACGCCGCCGACCCGTGGGCCGCCGCCGCGGTGTTGCGGAGGCGGATCAGCTGCTCCAGCACCTCGCGCTCGTGCGACGCGTAGCCCTTGACGGTCTCGACCAGGTTGGGGATCAGGTCGTGGCGACGCTTCAGCTCGACGTCGATGTCCGCCCAGCTCTCGGCCATGTGCTGCTTCAGGCGGATGAAGCGGTTGTACGTCGCGATCAGCCACACCAGCGGCACGAGCGCGGCGGCCGCGATGAGGCCCGCGACAATCAGCCCTCCTCCTCCTCCGTTCATGCCCGCGCTCCCTGGCCGCTGCGCTCGTCGAGCTGCCTGGTGAGGAACTCCGGCCAGTGGCCGAAGAACTCCCTTGCCCAACCGATCTTGCCGGTGAACTCCGCCGGTTCCCAGCGGCCGGTGCCGTCGGTGAGGCAGCACAGCACGCCCGAGATGGAGACGCCGGGGCACTGGCGCCCTGCCAGGAGAAACTCCATCATCCTCGGGCTCACCACGTCGTAGGCGAACCGCTTGTCGGGGCTCTTGACGTGGAAGCGGCGGCTGAACTCGCTGCTCTCGAAGTCGATGTCGTCGAAGCCGATGGCGCCGGCCAGCTTGTCGAGCAGCCCCTCGTGGCGGATGGCGAGGCCCGGGGTGAGGAACGGGAGCCGCAGGATGAGATAGCTGAATCGGTAGGTGTGGGTGGTCGTGGTCTTGCCGTTGCTCGACGTCACCTTGTACGAGTAATCCCCGGCGAGCCCCTCGAACCGGCGCCCACCGATCTCCAGCGGCCCCCGCAGGGTGTTGAACACCCGGCGCGTGTGGCCGCGCTCGAAGCAATCGAACGTGTTGTGCTCGGCCCACGGCGGCGTCTCGCCGGGGTCGAAAGACCACCCCAGGGACCCGGCGAGGGCCGCCAGGGCCTCCCGCCGTTTCTTCGCGGCCTGGTGCGACAGATAGATCGCGACGACGGCGATCGCGACGAAGGCGACGACGATGAGAACGACCGGGAATCCGTCCACGTCGCAAGAGTACCGCCGCGCCGAGGATCGCGCCCGTCGGCGCCCCTCCGGGCCGTCGGCGTCCGGCTTAAAGGTTGTTGTCTTTCAGGTGCTGCTCGACGGTCTGCGCCAACTTCTCCTCGTTGGCCTTGCTGTAGCCGGAGACCGACATGAGCGTCTCGCCCTTCACGCCGATCACCACGAAGTGCGGGATGCCCCGGACCCCGTAGCCCTGCGCGATCTGGTCGGTGTTGGTCACCAGGCTGTAGGTGAAGCCGTTCTGCTTCATGTAGCTGGCGGGGTCCCCGCCGCGCTCCCAGCAGCTCATGCCGAAGACCCGGACGGGGCGGCCCTGGAACTTCTCGTGCAGCTTCTGCACGCCGGGCATGGCCATCTTGCACGGGCCGCACCACGTCGCCCAGAAGTCCATGACGACCACCTCCCCGCGGTAATCCTCCAGCTTGAACCCGCTGGCGTGCATGACCGGCTTGGCCGCCGGCGCTGAGCCGCGGGTTGCCGTGACGACGGCGCCCGAGGTCTCCTCGGTCGTGTCCTCACCCTGCATCTGGGCATAGACGACCAGCCCGAGCAGCCCCGCCCCGACCAGCACCAGCACGATGACCATCTTCATGGGATACCTCCGGACTGTGGGTCAAAACCCCGGTGTCTCCGCTCCCGCGTACGCAGTCTACCACCGTCTACAGCGTCCGCCGCAGGAAAGTTCCCCCGGCGGCCCCCGCCCCCCCTGAGGGGCAGAACGGCGATGGCCCCCTCGTGATGCCATAATCGACCCGATGGCCCGCAAGCCGCCAAAGCAGGACCCGACGATCGAGAACCGCCGGGCCCGGTTCGACTACGCCATTTCCGACACCCTGGAGGTGGGGATGGTCCTGGCCGGCCCCGAGGTCAAGAGCGTCCGGGATGGACGGGTCTCCCTGGCGGAGGGGTACATCCGCGTCCAGGAGGACCCGTTGGCGCTGTACCTGCACAGCGTCAACATCGACGAGTACGGGCCCGCGGCCGGGGGGCCCGACCGCCCGGCGATGGCACGCACCCGCAAGCTCCTGGCCCACCGGCGCGAGATCCTCAAGCTCGCCCGCCAGGTCGAGCAGAAGGGGATGACCATCCTCCCCCTGAAGCTCTACTTCAAGAACGGGTTCGCCAAGCTGCTGATCGGGCTGGGCAAGGGCAGATCGCGCTTCGACAAGCGGCAGACGATCTCCGCCCGGGAGAGCAAACGCGACGTGGACCGGGCGATGAGCCGGAAGCGCTGAGGGCGACGGCCCGCCCGTATCAGATCCCGCGTCCGGCCGACTTCCGCGCCAGGCGGACCTTGGTCCTCGCCCGCTCGCGGTCCTTCCGGACTTTCTCCCGGTCCGGTCCGGTGCCGGCCTGGCGGGCCTCGGCCTCGGCAAGCTCCGCCTTCGCCTCCGGCTCGCTGAGGGTCTCCACCGGCAGCGCGAGGGTCGCCAGGATCGTCAGCTTGTTGCTGATCATCTGCACGAAGCCGTCCTGGACCAGGAACGACCGGCTCCCGCCCTTCTCGCCCCCGAAATCCAGCCGCAGCTCGCCCGTGCCCAGTTTCGCCACGATCGGCGCCCGGTTCGGGAGCACGCCGAAGAGGCCGTCCCACGCGGGGATCGAGGCGTACGACACCGGCTCATCAAGAACCTGCGCGGTGGGCGTGATCAGGCGGCAGCGGAAGGTCTTGGCCACGGGCAACTCCGGGGGGCGGAATCGAGGGCCCGATGATAGGGCCCGCGCGCGGCACGGTCCCCCGCCGCTCCGTACCCTGTGGCCCCGTGCCCCGCCGCGCTCTCGCCATGCTGGTCCTCGCCGCGGCCCTGCTGGGTGGGGCGGTTCTCCTGCGGCTCACCATCGATCCCGAGGGCCTCTCCTGGCCCGATTCCGCCGACCTGTGGGGCCTGCGCCTGACCCGCGCGGCCGCGGGGGTCATCGTGGGCGGGACGCTGGGGCTGGCGGGTGTGCTTCTCCAGTCGCTCCTTCGGAACCCGCTGGCCTCCCCCGACCTGATCGGCCCGGCGAGCGGCGCCGCCCTTGCCGTCACCATCGCGACCTACCTGCATTCGCTGAGCAGGGGGGCCGGGGCCGCGGTCGAGACCGCCGGCGCGGGCATGGCCACCGGCCCTGCGGCGCTCGTCGGCGCCACCGGGGCGCTCGCCCTCGTCTACACGCTCAGCCAGCGCCGGGGCTTCGTGGACCCCGTCTCACTGGTGCTGATCGGCGTCATCATCAGCATCACCTGCGGCGCGGCCGCGACGCTGTTCGCCAGTCTCATGCCGCCGACCGACTCCCAGTCCTCGCTCCGCTGGTCGCTCGGGATGCTCAGCGACGAGACGACGCCGGGCGCGCTGATGACAGGGGGCGCCATCCTCCTGGTCTCCCTCGCCGGCGCGGTGTGGCTGGGCCCGGCCATGGATGTCGCGGCGCTCTCCGAGGATGAGGCACGCGCCAGCGGGGTCAACCTGTCGTGGCTGCGCATCGCCCTGTTCGCTGGGGCCGGGGTCCTCACCGCGGCCGCCGTCGTGCTCGCGGGGCCAATCGGCTTCGTCGGTCTGGTCGCGCCGCACGCGGTCCGCCTGGTCGCCGGGCCCGTGCACCGGACGCTGGCCGTCGGCGCAGTTCTTGCCGGTGCGGCCCTCGTGGTCTTCGCGGATGTAGGGGTCCGGGCGGTCCCGCTGGAGACCGGCCGCCTCCCGATCGGCGTGATCACCGCCCTGGTCGGCGGGCCGATCTTCATCGCCCTCCTGCGCACCGACCCGCTCCGCCGCGGCTACTGATTCATTCCCACACCCCCGGAGCCGCCGCCCTGAAGCAGACGATGAGCGAGATCACCGGTCGCCCGGGCGGCCCCGCAGTGCCCGACGCCCGCCTCACGCCCGAGCGCGGTTACCCCATTATCGCGCGAGAGGGGTGGCCCATCGTCGGGGTCTTTGTCCTGGTCACGCTCGTGCTGTGGAGCGGTCTGCTGCTGCTGGGTGTCGAGTGGCTCTCCTATCTGCTCGGCGCTGTGGGGCTGGTGCTGACGGCGTGGTGCGTCTGGTTCTTCCGCGACCCCGAGCGCCGGACACCGCAGCTGCCGGGGGTGGTGGTGAGCCCCGCCGACGGCGTCGTCTGCCAGGTCACACCGGCCCGCCCGCCGGATGACCTGGGAGTGCCGGAATCGGCGGCGGCCGGCATGACCCGCGTCGCGGTGTTCATGAACGTCTTCAACGTTCACGTCAACCGCGCGCCGACCGATTGCACCGTGCTCAAGATCGCCTACCGGCCCGGCAAGTACCTCAACGCGTCCCTCGACAAGGCCAGCGAGGACAACGAGCGCTGCGCCCTGCGGCTCGGCCTGCCCGACGGGCGCGAGATGGCCTGCATCCAGATCGCCGGACTCGTCGCCCGCCGGATCATCTGCAGGGTCACGGAGGGCGGTGCGCTCCGGGCCGGGCAGCGGTACGGCCTCATCCGCTTCGGCTCGCGCGTCGATGTGTACCTGCCCGCGGGCGTGCGCCCTCGCGTGAGCGTGGGGGACCGGACGGTGGCCGGGGAGACGGTCCTCGCCATGCTCAACGGCCAGGACCACGCGGGCGCGCCCGGCGCGCGGCCCGCCGGGGGGGCCGCCTGATGTTCATCGCCCCGCGATCACGCAGGAAGACCATCCCCCTGCGGATGATCATCCCCAACCTGCTCACCACCGTCGCGCTGGGCTCGGGGATGGCGTCGATCCACTTCTCACTTCAGTCCCCCGGCGAGTGGGACCGGGCCCTGATGGCGGTCGGCGTGGCGGTCGTGTTCGACGCCCTCGACGGGCGCGCCGCGCGGCTCCTGCGGGCGTCCTCCCCGTTCGGCGCGGTGATGGACTCGCTCTCGGACTTCCTCGCCTTCGGCATCGCCCCCGGGATCCTGCTCTACCAGTGGATGCTCAGGTACGAGCCCGTCTGGGGCCTCGCCGCCATCATGGCCTTCGTCCTCTGCTCCGCCCTCCGCCTCGCCCGCTTCACCGCCAACGTCAAGCCCTCCACGCGCCCCGGCGCCAAGCCCAGCCCGATCGCGACCAGGTACTTCGTGGGGATGCCCACGCCCTCGGCCGCCGCGGCCGTGCTCATCCCGCCCATGCTCGCCAACTCGCGCCACTACGGGACGCAGATCAGCGGCTGGATTCAGCCCTGGATGGTCGTCCTCTTCACGTTCTTCATCGCCGGCCTCATGATCAGCCGCATCCCGATGTTCTCGTTCAAGAAGATCCGCGTTCGCCGACGGCTCATCGCCCCGCTGCTCGTGGCGGTGGGCCTGGCGGTCGTCCTCGCCGCGCGGGACCTCTGGCTCGCCCTCGCGCTCACCTCCCTCGTGTACATTTTCACGCTCCCCGCGGCCATTTGGACGCACCGGCGGATGGCGGCCCAGGCCGCGCTCGAAGCCCATGCCGGGCCCGAGAACACGGCGGCGGACAACGCCGGTCTCCGCCCCCCCCTGCCCTGAGCGCGGCTCGGCCGCGGACGAGCGTCCGCTTCGTCTCTCGATCAACGATCCGGCCCCCGCCTGCCGACGTAGTACAGGCCGCCCGGGGGCTCACCCGGGGTTCGGCGGTCGTTTGTCTATCATGATCCACGGCGTCTGGGCGCAGGGTCCGAGGCAGGGAGGTCCGGCAGCATGTGCGGCATCGTCGCGTACCTCGGTCACAAGCCCGCCCGTCCCCTGCTCGTCGAAGGCCTCAAGCGGCTGGAGTACCGCGGGTACGACTCCGCGGGCCTGGCGATCCTGAACGGCAAGATCAACGTCTGCAAGTCCATCGGGCGCGTCGCGATGCTCGAGGAGAAGCTCGAGCAGGTCGGCGGCTTCGACGGCACGCTGGGCATCGCCCACACCCGCTGGGCCACGCACGGCGGCGTCACCGACGCCAACGCCCACCCCCACGTGGATGACAAGGTCGGCATCGCCCTCATCCACAACGGCATCATCGAGAACTACGCCGCCCTGAAGACCGCCCTGCGCGAGCGCGGCCACCGCTTCACCAGCGACACCGACACCGAGGTCCTGGCGATGCTGATCGGGGAGCTCTACGAGGGCGACCTCGAGCAAGCCGTGCAGGCCGCCCTGCGCGAGGTGACGGGCGCCTACGCCATCGCCGTGATCTGCGAGAAGGAGCCCGACACGCTGGTCGTCGCCCGCAAGGGCTCGCCTTTGATGGTGGGCGTGGGGGCGGACGAGTTCATTGTCGCGTCCGATGCCTCGGCCATCGTCGCCCACACCACCCAGGCCTTCCCCCTGGACGACTACAACGTCGTGAAGATCACCCGCGACGGCTTCCGCTCCAGCACGGTGGACAACGTCGCCGTGACGCCCAAGGTGATGCAACTGGAGCTCGACCTCCAGGAGATCGAGCTGGGCACCTACGACCACTTCATGCAGAAGGAGATCTTCGAGCAGCCCCAGTCCCTGCGGAACACCTTCCGCGGGCGGCTGCAGAAGTCCGAGGGGCGGATCGTCCTGGGCGGGGTCTCCAACTTCGGCAAGGAGCTGGTGCGTGCCCGGCGCGTGATCCTCACCGGCCAGGGCACCGCCCTGCACGCGTCGATGATCGGCGAGTACATGCTGGAGGACCTGGCCAAGGTCTCCGCGGTCGCCGAGTACGCCAGCGAGTTCCGCTACCGCAACCCGATCATCGAGGACGGCACGGTGGTCATCGCCGTCAGCCAGTCGGGCGAGACCGCCGACACCCTGGCGGCGCTGCAGGAGGCCAAGGAACGCGGCGCCCTGGCCCTGGGCGTCATCAACGTCGTCGGCTCCACCATCGCCCGGGAGACCGACGCGGGCGTGTACCTCCGCGTGGGCCCGGAGATCGGCGTCGCCAGCACCAAGGCCTTCACCGGCCAGGTCGCCGTGCTGACGCTCATCACCCTGCTCATGGCCCGCCGGCGCCACATGTCCCCCGACACCTGCGCCGAGTACATCGCCGAGCTGGAGGCCATCCCCGACAAGATCTCCCGCGTCCTGGACCAGGATGACCACATCCGCAAGGTCACCGAGCGCTACGTCGAGCGGGAGAACTGGCTCTTCCTGGGGCGAGGCTACAACTACCCCACCGCCCTGGAGGGCGCCCTGAAGCTCAAGGAGATCAGCTACATCCACGCCGAGGGCATGCCCGCGGCCGAGATGAAGCACGGGCCGATCGCGCTGATCAACGACGGCATGCCGGCCGTCTTCATCGCCAACAAGGGGCGGCAGTACGAGAAGGTCCTGAACAACATCTCCGAGGTCCGCGCCCGCGGCGGGCACGTCATCGCCATCGCCACCGAGGGCGACGAGGAGATCAAGCACCACGCCGAGGATGTCCTGTACATCCCGCCCGTGGTCGAGCCCCTCAGCCCCATGCTCGCCGTCGTGCCGCTCCAGCTGATGGCCTACCACGCCGCCGTCCTCCGCGGCCACGACGTGGACAAGCCGCGGAACCTGGCCAAGAGCGTCACGGTCGAATGACGCGGGACCGATCGGGGCGATTTCCCTGTTGAACCGCGGGACCAGGGCGCCAACGGTGGTGGTGTGCCCGCGCACGTTCTCGTGCGGACGAAAGGAAGGACCCCATGGCCGCCACCAGCACCGTTACTCCCGGAGCCCCCGTAAACCCGTTGCGAGAGCGGGCGCCCGAGATCGGGCGCGCTTTCGCCCCGTTCTTCCAGGCCCTGATGAAGGAGGGTGCGCTGTCGGTGAAGCAGAAAGAACTGATCGCCCTGGGCATCGCCGTCGCCGTCCGCTGCGAGGAGTGCATCGATGCGCATCTTGAGAAGTGCCTGAAGGCGGGGGCGACCTCGCAGGAAGTCATGGGGTCCACCGGTGTGGCCGTCCTGATGGGCGGCGGCCCCGCGTACATGACCGCCTCGTACGTCGCGGAGCGGCTGCAACTCGCCGGGGCCTGACCGCCGTGTGGAACGGGCGCAACCACACCAGCACAAATGAGCCGGGGCGCACTCTGGCGCGCCCCGGCTCGACTCACTCCTGTCGCTGACTCAGGCGATCGTCAGTCGATCTCGCGCCCGGGGCCGCCGCCGCCGGCGCCGCCGCCCTGGTCCTGGCGGAGGCCGGTCTGGCCGACGTTGCGCTGCTGCTGGCCCTTCTGGCCCTGGTTCTGGCCGGGGTTGCCCTCGGCGTGCCCCTCGTCGATGTCGCCCATGTTCTCGAACGAGCCCTGGCTCGGGTTCGGGCCCTTGCCCTGATTCCCCAGGTTCTGGCCCTGGTTGCCCGTGCTGCGGTTCTCGTCGTTGCGGTTGTCCGGGTTGCGGTTCTTCTCCATCGCGGAACTCCTTCGCTAGACCCCTGCGGGAACACCTGCCGAGGCCGCGAGCGGCCCGGCGACTACGGAGTTCTACGGCGCCGATCTGAGTCTCCCCTGAGAGGGACGTGAGGGCGATTTCCCGCCACCCGGTGGGGCCGCGTGCCAGTCCCGCTCGACGACACTCAGGCCGCGGCGCAGACCGCCTCACCCGATGATCTTCCGCCTCCGGTTGACGTAGTCCCAGAGCACGTAGCGGTCCACATCGCTGCCGGCGGTAAAGAACACCCGCCCCCGCGTCTGCTCCGCGAGGCGGTGGGCGAACGAGACATCCTCGCTGGTCTGCCACCAGCTGGGGAGCAGGAAGATGTTGATGACGATGCCCTCGCGGGCGCACTGCATGGCCTCGCGCATCGTCGCCTCCTCGGTGCGCGGGTCGGGCGGATAGAGCAGATACAGCTCCGGCCCCTCGAAGTGGGCCGTTGGGAGGCCGTCGGTCAGGAGGATGATCTGGCGGTTCGGTGTGTCCTGCACCGACAACTGGCGGCGGGCGAGCTGGAGGGCGTGCTGGATGTTGGTGAAGTGCGGGGGGATCAGCGACTCGGAGATCGAGGGGTCGCTCAGGTCCGCCTTCAGCCGCACCACCGGCGAATGCACCGTCACGGGCTTGGGCAGCAGGCCGGCCACCTCGGAGATGTGGCGCGGCTTCGCGAGGCTGTACATCTCGAAGAACGACAGGAAGTCGCCGGGGTACTCGCGGCGGATGAGGCCGTCGAGCGCAAGGGCCATCCGCTTGGCGTTCACGTACTGGCCGTCGTAGCGCATGGAGCCGGACATGTCGAGGAGCACGGCGGTGGCGGCCTTGGGCGTGTTCTTCGTGCGGTGGATCTCGATGTCCGGCGGCGTGATCCGGACTCTCCCCGGCGCCTCCTTATCGCCCCGCGGCCGGGTCCCTTCGCGCACGAGCGCGTTGACGAACGTGCCGGGGATGTCCATGTTCGCGGGCGAATCCCCGAACTCGTACGGCTTGGTCGCGGGCAGTTCGACCGCCCCCTCGCCGACGATCGGCCCGGCGTGCCGCCCGGAGCGGGCCGCGTCGAGGGAGCTGAAGATCTCCTCCAGCAGGTTGCCCTGGAAGATGCGGAACGCCTTCGGCGTCAGGCGGTACCCGCCGCGGTCCGCGTCCTCCTCCAGCCCCTGCAGCTCCGCCTGCTCGCGCAGGTACTCCTGCATCTGCTCCGCGAGCCGGTTCAGGTTGTCGATGTCGGCCTGCTGGGCGAAACGGCCCAGCTCCTCCATGTCGATGACGGCGATCTGGGCGTTCTTCATCGCCTCGCGCAGCTGGGCGAGGAGGCGGTCGATCGCCTCCAGCTCCTCCTTGATCGCCAGCGCCTTGGGCACATCCATGGGTTCCCGGCCGGTGAACGCGTACTCGGAAGCGAGCTCATCGACCTGGTACTTCTCGCCCAGCCGCTCGATGAGCCCCACCATCGCCCGCGCGAAGGGGCCGGTGTCGTCCCCGGACTTGTACCAGAGGCGCTCCAGGTCGGCCAACTGCTCTTCCTTCACCGCGAGCTCGAACGCATCCCGAAGCGGCGCCGGCGGCTCGACGGTTCCGGCCGCATCCATAAACCCCTTGGCGGCCGCCGCCTGGGCCGCGCCCGTCTCATAGGTCGCCAGGATCTTCCGCTTGCGCTCCTCGAGCATCTCGATGAGCGCCTCCAGCGATGGCCCCATCCCGGCGATCTGCGAGACGTCGAGGTGCACCGCCTGTGCCAGTTCTTCGGGCGTGAGCCGGCGCAGGCTGCCGTAGCGGAGCATGTGCTGGAAGGCGGCGGAGGCCAGGTCGGGGGGCGGCGCGGTGGGCGATGGGAAGTTCCTGGGGTCGTACCGCTGGTAGGTGTGGATGATCCCGCCCGGGCCGCGGGGGGCGGTGGAATCGGGGCGCGAGCGTGGCGGGAGGGCGGGCACTCGCGCATTGTTCGCCGGCGGAGTCTCACGGGGCCGACGCCGCCGCCCGATAGCATGGACCGGGTGAGCAACCTCGCCTGCCCATCCTGCAGCGCCGCGATCCCCGCCGACGATGTGAACATCGGCGAGGGTGTTGCCCTCTGCCGGGCGTGCTCGACGCTGAGCCGCCTCTCCGCGTTGGCCGCGACGGCGCCGCTGGCGGTCCAGGGCACACTGGCCGGCGTGAACCCCGCCGCCCCGCCCGCCGGGTGCAGCATGAGCGGGAACGGGGTGGAGACGGTGCTGGTGGCCAGTTGCCGGTCGATCCCGACCGCGGCCGTGGCGCTGGGCATGGCGGCGTTCTGGAACGGGATCGTGTCCGTGTTCGTGCTCATCGCGATCGCCAGCACGCTCCACCACGCGCTGGGGTCGGTCCCGGCCTGGTTCCCCGCGCCCCCCATGGGCTCCGGCCAGGGCGGCGCCCCCATGCCGCTGGGGATGACCCTGTTCCTGTGGGTGTTCCTGGCGCCCTTCATAGCGATCGGCGCCATGCTGGCCGGTGTGGTGGCCACATTGCTGGTCGGCCGTGTGGAGGTCCGGGTCAGGTCGGACAGCGCATCCGCGTTTACGGGCGTTGGGCCGCTCGGGTGGCGACGCCGTTTCGACCCCCTCCACGTGAGGCAGGTCTCGATCGGACAGACCACGTGGAAGCAGAACGACCAGACCAGGCCCGTGATCGTGATTGAGGGAGAGTCAGCGATCCGGATCGGGTCCTTACTGACGGAGACCCGGCGGAACTGGCTGGGGGCGGCCCTGCAAGAGATCTTGGTGCCGCGCGGAGGGGTTCGCTGTTAGACAGATGATTTGTTCTTGACAACTCCACCTTTCGGTGGAATACTAGCGGCCATGGGTGCCGCCGCCAAGCTCATCCGCGATGACGACCCCGCCCGCATGCTGGCGGACCCCGCCAAGCGGGGGCTGCTCCTGCACCTGGCCGAGCCCGACTCGGCCGCGGGAGTGGCCCGGAAGGTCGGCCTGCCCCGCCAGCGGGTCAACTACCACCTGCGGGAGATGGAGTCGGCGGGCCTCGTTCGGCAGGTCGGCGAGCGTCGGAAGGGCAACTGCACGGAGCGGCTGGTGCAGGCCACGGCCGCGACGTACCTGATCAGCCCGGAGGTCCTGGGCCCGCTGGCGACGGACCCGGCGAACATCCGGGACACGATGAGCTGGGCGTACCTGGTCGCCCTGGCCTCCCGCACGATCCGTGAGCTGGCGGTGCTCCGGGAGCGGGCGGACGAGGTCGGCAAGCCGCTCCCGACGCTCTCGCTCAGCACGGATGTCCGCTTCGCCTCGCCCGCCGCCCTGAACGCCTTCAGCGAGGAGCTCTCGACCGAGGTCGCCAAGCTCGCGGCCAAGCACGGCGGGAGCGCTCCCGGCGACGGGCGGCTCTTCCGCTTCCTCCTCGGCGCCTACCCGGCCATCACCAAGACCGAGGAGGAGCACGCCGCCGAGGCCGCCAAGGCCCGGGCCCAACCCACCGATCCTCAACCCAGCGGAGATGGAGACGTGTCATGAAGTCCGCGATCATCGCGTGCGCGCTGCTGGCCGCCGGTCCCGCCGTCGCGCAACAGGCAACCGGAGAGAAGAAGAAGGAGTCCGAGATGAGCATGAGCGCGCCCGCCAAGCCCAGCGTCGAGAAGCGCAGCGCCGAGGTCACCGTCGACATCAAGGCCACGCCCGAGGCCGTGTGGAAGGCCCTGACCACGGCGGATGAGCTGATCCGGTGGTTCCCGCTCGAGGCGTCGGTCAAGCCCGGCGTCGGCGGGTCCATGACGACCTCGTGGGGCGAGGGGATGAAGTGGGAGTCGCCCATCACGATCTGGGAGCCCCAGAAGCGGCTCCGCACGCTGTGGTGCCCGCCGAACACGCCGGAGGCGGACCTCTTCGGCGTCGATTTCTTCATCGAGGACAAGGGCGGCGGCGTGACTCGCCTGCGGTTGGTCCACTTCGGGTTCTCCACGGGAGCCCAGTGGGACACGATGTACGACGGCGTCAGCCGCGGGTGGGACTTCATGTGCTGGGGGCTGAAGAACTACCTCGAACGCCACGCGGGGACGCCGCGGGACATCGTGTACTTCCACCGCGACATCGGCGTGAGCAAGAGGAAGGAGGCGTGGAAGGCGGCCTTCGAGCCCGGCGGCCTTCTGCCCGGCGTGCGGCCCGCGGACCTGAAGCCGGGCGACCGGTTCACGAGCACGGTCGGTGGCGTGGAGATCAGCGGCACGGTCCGGAAGATCATCCCGGACCTTGATTTTCAGGCCTCGATCGACACGCTGAACGGCGCGATGGTCCGCATCCAGCTCGACCCGTGCAAGGGCGGGCCGGGGGATGAGATCGGCGCCACGCTCTCGACCTTCGGCGTGGAGCCGGCGAGGGTGGACGCGATCCGGCAGTCCTGGTCGGGAACGCTCGACCGGATGGCGGCAACCAAGTAGGGACTCCGCTTGCCAGGGCCGGGATTGTCTCCCGGCTCTGGTATTCTCACCCGCATGCGAAGCGAACTCTGCGTGCTGGCGGTGCTGGCCTGTGTCCTGATCGCGTGCAGCGGTACGCCGCGCGGGAAGCCGGACAATGGTCCCGTCCGCGTTCGCGTGGCAACCAGCGCCGGCGACATCACGCTGGAGCTGGACCCGGCGCGGGCGCCGATCACGGTCGCGAACTTCCTGAAGTACGCCGACGCCGGCGCCTACGACGGCACCATTATCCACCGCGTCGTCGCCGGCTTCGTCATCCAGGGCGGCGGGTGGACGCCGGACCTGAAGGAGCGGGCGAAGGAGGCCGCGGCCGCGGGGCGCCCCGACGTCCCGATTAGGAACGAATGGGGCAACGGCCTGAAGAACGAGCGGGGCACGATCGCCATGGCTCGCGAGGAGGCCCCCGACACGGCCGCCCGCGAGTTCTTCATCAACCTTGCGGACAACGCCCGCCTCGATGCGGCACGCCCGACGACCGGCAACGCCGGGTATGCCGTCTTCGGGCGGGTGTTGACCGGGATGGATGTGGTGGACCGCATCGCCGCGGCCCCGACGCGATCGGTCGAGGTCCCCGGGGTCACGGACGGCTCGATGCAGAACGTGCCGGCGGAGCCGGTCGTCATCCGGAAGGTCTCCCGGGTCCGGTAGCCCGGACCAGTCCTTGTGGCGAAGCGCGGGTTCTCTGTTCGAGCGCGAGGGCCCGCTAGAGGGCGCCGCCGCCTGCGTATGGCTGAGTGAGGCACTCGAGGGACCACCGATGAACCTGGGCACAGACGAGGCTCGCCGACTCGCCGCGGTGCTGTTGGACGGCAGCCCGGACGAGGCGGACCCGCCCGATGAGCTCCCGGCGCGCGGGCGGCTCGCATCCGGCCAGATCGGGGCCTACCGCATCACGCGGCTCCTGGGGCTCGGCGGCATGGGGGAGGTTTACGAGGCCCAGCAGGAGAACCCGGCCCGCACGGTCGCGGTGAAGGTCGTCCGGCCCGACCTGGTCACTCCGGAGGCCCTCCGGCGCTTCGACCATGAGACCCGCATCCTGGGCCGGCTCCAGCACCCCGGCATCGCGTCGATCTTCGAGGCGGGGCGCGTCGAGACCGCCGGCGGGCCGCTGCCGTTCTTCGCGATGGAGTTCGTGGAGGGGCGTCCGCTGACGACCTACGCGGCGGAGCTGAAGCTGGGCATCCGGGAGAGGCTGGGCCTGTTCCTGAGGGTCTGCGAGGCCGTGGAGCACGCGCACCAGAAGGGCGTCATCCACCGGGACCTGAAGCCGGGGAACATCCTGGTGGATGCGGGCGGCCGGCCGCGGGTGCTGGACTTTGGCGTCGCCCGCGCGACGGAGGCCGACATCCGCGCGACGACGCTGCACACGGAGGCGGGTCGGCTGATCGGGACGCTGCCGTACATGAGCCCGGAGCAGGTGGAGGGGGACAGCGACAACCTGGACACGCGGAGCGATGTGTACTCGCTGGGCGTGGTGCTGTACGAGCTGCTGGGCGGTCGGCTGCCGCACGAGGTGAAGGGGGGCGGGCGGGCGAGGATCGCGGAGGCGGTGAGGGCGATCCACGACTCGGAGCCGGCGCCGCTGTCGTCGATCGACCGGGTGTTCAGGGGCGACCTGGAGACGATCGTCGGGAAGGCGATGGCGAAGGAGCGGGAGCGGCGGTACCAGGGCGTGGGCGAGCTGGCTGGGGACATCCGGAGGTACCTGGCGGATGAGCCGATCGTGGCGCGGCGGCCGAGCGCGTGGTACCAGGCGCGGAGGTTCGCGCGAAGAAACAAAGTTGCGAGCGCGAGCCTGGTCGCCCTGATCGCGGTCCTTGCGCTCTCCACCCTAGTTTCGGCGTTGCTGGCCGGTTCCGCCGTGCGGGCCTTGGGCGTCGCCGAGCGACAGACCGCCGAAGCGCTGCGGCAGGCACGCGTGGCCGATCAAGCCCTCACGCTCTTCGAAGAAACCATCGTCTCGGCAGCACCGAAACGCCTCGGCCGGAATGCCAAGGTGGTCGATGCCGTGCGTCTTGCTCTGAAGCAGCTCGATTCGAAACCGCTCTCAGAGCCGCTGGCGGAGCTGTCGGCCAGGCGATCGATTGGGTATGCGCTTCAGCAACTCGGCCAATCCGCCGAGTCCGAGCCGCAGCTCAGGCGGGCCATGGAACTGGCGTCTGAGTTGCATGGCGAGGGCTCACTGAACACGGCGATGATTCGGCGCGAGTGCGCTCACACACTGCTCGACCTCGGCAAGCACGAGGAAGCGGAGCGGCTGCTGCGCCAGGTTGAGGCGGCCCGGAGCGCGATCCTCGGCGCCCAGCACAAGGAAACCGTCAGCGCTCGCCAGGAGATCGGGGAAGCCCTTCTCGAACAGGGCCGTTTCGCCGAAGCGGAGGTCATCCTGAGACGTGCGCTCGCAGATGCGGAACTGTTGCCCGATGGGGACTACGACGCCGGCGCGATCCGGCACAATCTTGCCGCCGCGCTGGTCAAGCAGGACAGGTTCTCCGAGGCGCTCCCCGTGATCGAAGCTGTTGTGAATCACGAGGTAACGACGCACGGCGAACACCATCCGGAGACTCTCCTCAGCCGACACCTGCTTGTAGGAGTTCTGATCCAGAGCGGGCGTGCAGCGGAGGCCGAGCGGCTTCAGCGGGGCATCCTGGAGAGCGCCGCGGCGGTGTTCGGCGAGGAGCATCTCAGCACCATGAGGATGAGGCAGACGCTGGCCGGCGCGCTCTTCGAGCAGCGACGTTTCGAGGAGGCGCAAACCATCCTGCTCCCTCTGGTTCAACTGGTTACGGACCGGTACGGCAGGACCCACCAGCTGTCGCTGGACACTACGCATCTTCTGGCTCAGTGCCTCCTGGACCAGAACGATCCCGAAGAGGCCGCGAGGATTCTGCGGGAGCTGTACGACGCGTTGGCTGAAGCGGAGCCGTCCGCCGCTGCCCGGAGGCCCGCGGTGGGGGCGACCCTTGCGCGCGCGGAACTCGCCCGAGGACGGCACGAGCAGGCGGAAGACCTCGCGCGGTCCACATGGGAGGCTTTGCAGAGTGCGGGGATTGAGCGCGGGCGAGCGTTCGCCGAGACAGCGGGCGTGCTCGCAACGTTGTATGAGCGCGCAGGGGACACGGAACGATCGGCCGAGTACCGGGCAAAGAGTGAGCGGGGGCGTGCAAGGCCCGTCGCCCCAACGCCGCCTCCATAGGGCGTCCGATCATGTCTCGTAACTGATCCGTCCGTGCTTCTGCCCCCGGCTGATCCGGTCGGTGGCCCAGAGGCCCGCGAGGACGAACTCGACGCAGCTCGCCCGAACGGCCGCGTCCTCCGCGGCGTTGACCTCGAAGGCCTTCTCCCAGACCGGCGGGACCCGCTTCAGCCGCTCGGCGTAGTGCGAACTGGGCAGCATGTCGCCCACCTCGATCTTCACGCCCTTCGCGAACACCTCGCCGATCTCGCCGAGGCCGAACTCCGAGACATACTCGTCAAAGACGGTCTTGATCGCGTCGGCCGCGATCGCGTCCAGCACCTGGCGCTCGGTCATCTGGGATGAGCCCATGAGGTCCAGCTCGAGCTTGCCGATGGCGCTGCTCTGGAAGTGGGCCAGGTCGCTGATCCGCGGGACCGCGGGCCGCTCCTTCAGCGTGATGCCGCGCCGGCGGGCGTTGGCGACCATGGTCCGGTAGTTGGCGATGCTGAAGCGGGCCGAGACGCCCGAGGCGTGGTCCACGTACTTGCTCTTGCGCGCCGCGATCGACATCTGCTCGACGATCTCCTTCATGAACCGCGGCACCAGCACCGGGTACTCGCCGTCGAGCTCGACCGCCGCCTCCCGCTCCATGATCTCGATCCCGCTGTCGCGCTCGCGGGGGTAGTGGGTCTGGATCGTGGACCCGATCCGGTCCTTGAGCTGCGGGATCACCTTCCCCGAGCGGTTGTACGTCGCGGGATTGGCCGAGAAGAGCACGAGGATGTCGAGGTCGAACCGCACCGGGTGCCCCCGGATCTGCACATCCCGTTCCTCGAGGATGTTGAAGAGGCCCACCTGCACGCTGTCGTCGAGGTCCGGCAGCTCGTTCATGGCAAAGATGCCGCGGTGCATGCGGGGGATGAGCCCGAAGTGCAGGGCCTCCTCGGCCCCCATGCTCGCGCCGGAGGCGATGCGCGCAGGGTCGATCTCCCCGATGATGTCGGCGAACTTGGTCCCGGGGGCCAGCCGCTCGGCGTACCGGCCCTCCCTCGCCCACCAGCGGATCGGCACGTTCGACTCATCCTCCGACTCGACCAGCAGCTTCCCCGCCCGCGTGATGGGGCGCAGCGGGTCCTCGTGCACCGGCGAGCCGGGGATGTCCAGGTACGGGACCTCGGGATCGAGGAACCGCGACAGCTGCCGCATCAGGCGGCTCTTGGCCTGCCCCTTCTCGCCGAGGAACAGGATGTCGTGCTCCGCGAGCACGGCGTTCACCACTTCCGGGATCACCGTGTCGTCGTACCCGACGATTCCCGGGAACAGCCCGTCCCCGGCCGCCAGCGCCCGCACCATGTTCTCCCGCAGCTCCCGCTTGACGGGGCGCGACACCCACCCGCTGCCGCGGAGGTCTTTCAGGGTCGCGGGCCTGGCTCTCTCGGGCATGGTTCTCTCCGTCGCGCCCTGATCCGGGCGTGGGCTCCGCCCGTATCGTAAGGGCCATGCTCGCGATATCCCTCCGGGTCCGGGCGCTCCGCCTCATCACCGTGCTCCTGGCCCTACTCCCCGGGGTGTGCGCCGGCCAGGGTGTCGAGCCGCCGCACCCGTCACGGCCGGCGCGCCCCAACAGCACCGTTTTCGACGTCGGGCGCGAGCGGGCTCAGCGCGCCGCGATCACGCTTGGCGAGACCATGCCCGAGCTGGATGAGCCCTCCTCACTCATGCTCCGCCAGCTCGCCGGCGTGCTCGCCGACCTCCGCGGGCGCGACCTCGAGGCCCTGCGCGCCTGCATCCCGCCCAACCCCATGCTCGGCGACAGCGCCCGCGCCGAGCGGGTCTGCACCGTCCACCTCTTCGCCCGCGGCCAGAGCAAGCGGGTCGCGATCCTCCAGGCCGCGGATGGCAACATCATCGCGGCCGAGATCGATCCGCCCGAGGACCAGTCCCCGCCGGTGCGGGCCGAGCTCCGTCGCGACTCCTGGCTCGCCCTGTTCGCATCGCTGCCGGCGTACCGCGGCCCGTACGACCCGGCGCTCGTCGAGCAGAAGGCCGCCGAGGTCTTCCAGCTCGATCAGCCCTACCTCCCGGCTCGCTGGACCATCGACCAGGAGACGCTCTCCGCCCGCTTCCTGGGCGGCCGCAAGACCTCGATCGACGGCTCGCCCCGCGAACTGAGCCAGGAGAAGTTCTTCGGGCGGCTGCCCTCCGGGTACGACCCGCGCTCGCCCGCGGGGCTCCTGGTCTGGGTCAACGCCGGCCCCGACGGCCGGCCGCCGAAGGCGTTCCAGCCCGCGCTCGACGAGCTGGGCCTCGTCTGCATCGGCGCGGCCGACAGCGGGAACAACCGCCTGGTCAGCACCCGCTACCAGCTCGCCCTCGACGCGGTCGCCACCGCCTCCGCCCGCTACCACATCGACCCGCGTCGCGTCTACATCACCGGCTTCTCCGGCGGCGGGCGCGTCTCGTCGATGCTTCAGGGGTGCTTCCCGGAGGTCTTCACGGGGGCCGTTCCGATCGGCGGCCTGTCGTTCTACGACATGGTGCCCCGCGGCACCGGCCAGTTCTACCCGGCGGGGTACGCCCGGCCGCCGGCGGACCTCTTCAAGCTGCTTAAGACGCGACGCATGGCCGGGGTCACTGGTCAGAGGGACTTCAACCAGTTGGAGATGCAGCAGGCGACGGAGCTCTACCGGCGCGATCACCTGCAGGTGAGGCTCTTCGAGCGCGCCGAGCTGCGCCACGAACTCCCCAAGCCCGACCACTTCATCGAGGCCATCTCGTGGGTCGATGAGCCGTACCAGAAGCTCCGCGACACGGAGAAAGCGGCGGCGGCGGAGGCGTTCCGTGCCGCGACGGCCCGCGGCCTGCCGGATACGGGCGCTATCCCGGGCCCAGCACGCAAGCTGCTCGTCAGGGTCACCGAAGCGGGGCCGTGGACGGAAGAGGCGTGGAAGGCGGTCGAGCTTCTGAAGCGGTGAGCGCGGGCTCGGACCCCGCCCCGCGTCCCCGCTCCCGCAGTACCAGCCACAGCACCAGCAACGCAAACTGCGCCATCGCGTAGATCGCCAGCGGGCGCCACGGCCACGGCGCCAGGTTTCCCAGCGTCCCGACTCCGTAGTCTGTCCGCCCCAGGTTTCCGAAGTTGAAGCCGAAGGCCAGGTTCACCGGGACGACGGCCACGACGTACGCGATCCCCAGGAGCGACGCCCACACGAACTCGCGGGTGTTGGGCCGGTAGCCGCGCACGACCACGTCGTACAGCGCCGACCCGACGATCTGCAGGTGCCCGACCCAGAAGAACCAGAAGGCCTCCGACGCGAGCCCCTCCTTGAACACCGGGGTGATGAACCCCTGCGAGCACAGGCCCAGGCCCCAGAAGTACAGCAGCGCCCGCGGCAGGCGGGCCTCGGTCAGGATCGCCACCGGCGCCAGCACCGCCATGATCCGGCAGAGCTGCAGCGGCACCGAGCGGTCCACATCCCAGTTCCCCGGGAGCAGCCACCAGACCAGGTTCACCCCCTGAAACAGCAGCGTGAACCACGCCCAGCCGACCCGCAGCCGCCGCTCCCCCGCCGTCCCCCGCAGCCACAGCCCCAGCGCGCACGCAGCCGCGGCCAGCCCCAGACACGCGACCACCGCCACCAGGTGGAACGTCGAGAACGCCTCGAACTCCGTCATCCATGACGACTGGGCGGGCGGGGCACGCATGAGGCCGCAAGTCTACCGTCCACGGTGGCCGCCATGATCGTGCCCGACCGCGCCGGCCTCTCGTGCCCGCCCGGCGGGTTCCACGCCGACGCGAATAGGCTCCCGGCTGTTCATGAGCACGGATGCCCCCAACCTCACGACCACTCGCCGCCGCCCCGTCCGCGCCGAGGCGGCCGCCCCGGCCCCGGCTCCCGGAGTCGAGTCCGTCCGCACCTGGTTCGCGACCCGCGGCTGGGCCCCGTTCCCATTCCAGGAGCAGGCCTGGGAGGCGTACGCCGCCGGCCGGAGCGGCCTCATCAACGTCCCCACAGGCGCGGGGAAGACGTACGCCGCCTACGGCGGCCCCCTGGCCGAGTTGATGGATGAACTCGCGGGCGCCGCGTCCAGCGGCTTCCCCGCCGCGCAGCGGTGCCGCGGGCTGCGCCTCCTGTACCTCACCCCCCTCCGCGCGGTGGCCCGCGATATCGAGGCCGCGCTCAAGCTCCCCATCCAGGACCTTGGACTCAAGCTCCGGGTCGAGTGTCGCACGGGCGACACGTCTACCTCCCTCCGCGCCCGCCAGCGCAAGGAACTCCCCCAGGTCCTCATCACGACCCCGGAGTCCCTCTCCCTCCTGCTCACCTACCCCGACTCCGCCGATCTCTTCCGGCCGCTCCGCTGCGTGATCCTCGACGAGTGGCACGAGTTGATGAGCAGCAAGCGCGGCACCCAGACCGAGCTGGCGATGGCCCGCCTGCGCCGCCTCGCCCCGGCGGCACGCACGTGGGCCCTCTCCGCGACGCTCGCCAACCTCGAAGAAGCGGCCTCGGCCGCGGTCGGAACCACCGATTGTGTGGCGAGCCCTGCGGTCCTGCTCCGCGCCACGATCGACCGCCCCATCACCATCCAGACCGTGATCCCCGAGAACCGCGGGACCCTCCCCTGGGCCGGGCACCTCGGCGTGCGGATGCTCGACGACCTCCTCCGCGTCCTGGACATCGACCGCTCCACGCTCGTCTTCACCAACACCCGCTCGCAGGCCGAGATCTGGTACCAGGCCATCCGCTGGAAGCGCCCCGAGTGGCGGGACCTGATGGCCCTCCACCACGGGTCCATCGAGCGGGCCGAGCGCGAGCGCGTCGAGCGCTCCGTCAAGGCCGGCGACATCCGCCTGGTCGTCTGCACCTCCTCCCTCGACCTCGGCGTCGATTTCGCCCCCGTCGAGCGCGTCGTCCAGATCGGCTCGCCCAAGGGCGTCGCCCGCCTCATGCAGCGCGCCGGACGCAGCGGCCACCGGCCCGGGGCCCCCGCCCACATCCTCTGCGTCCCCACCCACGCGATGGAGCTGGTCGAGGTGGCCGCCGTCCGGCGCGCCATCGAGGAGGGTGTCATCGAGGGCCGCCGCCCTTTCAGCAAGCCCCTGGATGTCCTCGCCCAGCACATGGTCACGTGCGCGCTCGGCGGCGGCTTCGACGAGGACGACCTCTTCAGCGAGGTCCGCACCGCCTGGTCCTACCGCGACCTCACCCGCGAGGAGTTCTCCTGGGCGCTCGCCCTCGTCCGCGACGGCGGCGGCACGCTCCGCTGCTACCCGGAGTTCAACAAGGTCGCCCGTGATCCGGTCTCCGGCCGCTACACCGTCCCCAGCCCCCGCAACGCCCAGCTCCACCGCCTCAACCTTGGCACCATCACCGGCGACATGACCGTCGCCCTGAAGTACACCAGCGGCCGCCGCATCGGCAACATCGAGGAATACTTCATCGCCACGCTCCACCCCGGGGAGCGGTTCTTCTTCGCCGGCAAGACCCTGGAGTTCGTCCGCCTCGCCGACCTCGAGGCCTTCGTCCGCCCCGCCCGCGGCCGCAGCACCTACACCCCCCGCTGGTCCGGCACCAAGCTGCCGATCTCCGAGTCGCTCTCGGAGGAGATGCGCCGCGTCCTCGACTCGGAGTCCCGTGGGGCGGGCGCCCCGCCTGGCCGCAGCCGGGACCGCTGCCCCACATCCCAACCCGAGTTGGCCGCCGCCCAGCCCCTCCTCACCATCCAGCGCCGCCTCTCCCGCATCCCCCGTGCCGATGAGGTTCTGGTCGAGCTCCTCGAGACCCGCGAGGGCCACCACTGCTTCCTCTTCCCCTTTGAGGGCCGACTCGTCCATGGCGGCCTCGCCGCCCTCATGGCGCTGCGCATCTCGCGCCTCCACAAGAGCACCTACACGATATCGGTGAACGACTATGGCCTGGAGGTCCTCTCCGCCGAGCCGCTGGATTTCGAGTCCGTCCTCACCACCGGCCTCTTCTCCCCGGACTGCCTCGCCCGCGACGCCGTCGAGTCCATCAACATCAGCGCCCTCGCCCGCAAGCAGTTCCGCGAGATCGCCCGCGTCGCGGGCCTGGTCTTCCAGACGTACCCGGGCGCGCGCAAGAGCGGCCGGCAGGTCCAGGCCAGCAGTTCCCTGCTCTTCGACGTCTTCAGCGAGTTCGACCCCCAGAACCTGCTGCTGGAACAGGCCCGGCGCGAGGTGCTGGAGCGCCACTTCGAGCAGTCCCGCCTTGGCCGCACGCTCGCCCGCCTCCGCGACGCGAAGCTCGCCCTGGTCCGCACCGAGCGCCCCACACCCCTCGCGTTCCCCTTGATGATCGAGCGGCTCGGCAGCGAACTCTCCAGCCAGTCCCTGCTCGAACGCATCCAGCGCATGCGCACCGAGTGGGAATCCACCGACGAGCCCCGGGCCCGCCGCAAGCGCTGGAGCTGGAACCGCGCGTGATCGCCGCCCCCAAACGCCGCGGCCCGCCTGCCCCACGCCCGGTCAGATCAGGGACACCGCGCAGTGCAGCCCGCCGGACCGCCGCTGAGTCTCCGCGCACAGCACCGGCACCACCTCCACCCCCGCGCCCCCCCCCAGCGCCTGGCGGAACGCCCCCGCCGCGGCCTCGTCGAGCGCCTTGTACAGGCCGCCGTGCGCCGGCATCAGGTACCGGTCGGGCTCGTGCAGCCCGTTGACATAGTTCAGCGACCGCTCGCCATCGGCCATGCTCGGCACCCGCACCAGCGTCAGCCCCGCCCCCTCCAGCATTCGCCAGAGCCTCCGCCGGTCCGCATCCCGGCGCGGGAAGCTCTCGATATACGCCCGCAGGTGCCGGTCGGGCGGCCGGTGCGCCGGCAGCAGCTCGGCCGCGAGCAGGTCGAGCGCGAGCAGGAAGGTCTGGAAGTTTCCCACGCCGGAGTCCCAGGGCGCTGTCGAGAAGTGCTTCGTCAGCTCGACCGGGAACGCCCCGGCCCCCGCCCCCGACGCCAGCCGGTTCAGGATCGGCCCGATCCCGGGGACGATGTCGATCGGCAGCAGCCGAGTGAGGCACCACTTCAGCCGCGTCTGCTCCTGCGGTGTCAGCAGGCGCGCGTTGAGCAGGGCCTCCGCGCCCGTCTTGACGATCAGGCGGATCGCCGCGCCCGTGTCGTTGACGAACGCCAGCAGCTTCCCCTCATGAAGCCGCAGCGAGAACTCAAAGTCGACGTGGAAGCTCGCCGCCGGCAGCACGACCGCCTTCTCCGCCCCGAACTCCACGCGCAGGGCCTCGGTCGCCTGCTCGCGCGTAAGCCCCAGGCGCATGTTGCGGCACACCTCGCCCTCGCCGACCAGCAGCGTCGTGACGCCGGTCTCGCGGTTCCAGAAGGCGCTGATGTTCCCGCCCTGGAAGAGCAACGGCGACTGCGCCACCGGCACGCCGCACGCCTCCATCGCATCGACGATGAACGTGTCCCCCGGCACCAGCGTGGTGTCGTGCTCGCCGCGCGAGGCGTAGCGGGGCACCAGCAGCAGGGCCTTCCCCTTCGCCGAGCCCGCCTTCCCGTTGTCCTGCGCCCACTGCGACACCGGCGAGAAGCCGGTGGCAATCGTAAACCGCGCCGGTTTCGGCCACGTCGCCAGCACCTTCGCGAGGTCGGGCGCGATCGCCTGGTCGGCGCTCACGATCATCCGCGTCTCGGGGAACAGCCCCGCCAGCTGGCGGATCACATCCAGCGACGACCCGGCCCCGACCCCGCCCCAGTACTCCGCGCGCGTCGCGTGCACCCGCACCCACTGCGTGGGCTGCTCGCCTGTCTCCGACTGGATGCGGAAGCCCGGCACCGACTGCGTGAACCGCAGCGCTGTCCGCGTCAGCGTTTCCAGCAGGGCGTTGGTCCGGGGCGTCGCCCCCGTCGGGTCCGACGAGTCGCCCTCGATGGCCGCGCCGATCCGGTCCAGGACGGTCTCGCCGCCCTCGAAGTGCGGGAGCAGGTCCATCGGCAGGCCGACGCGGCGCAGGTTCTTCTCCCGCTGCGCCCGGTTGCCTAGGCCGGCCGGGCCGATCGCCACGACCGTGTGCAGGAGCGTGGGCAGGAACCCCTCGGCGGCGAGGCGGGCGGCCACGATCGGCACCCCCCGCATCAGGGCCTCGTCCTCCGACGGCAGTATGCTGGGCCAGAGGTCCCCCGCCTCCTCGAGCAGCGGCGCCCGGTAGCCGTGGAAGAGGGTCACCGCCTCGGGGAACCCATCGCGGTAGCCGCGGACCTTGGCCGGCGCGGGGCCCGTCTTCACCTTGATCGCCGAGGCCTTCCCGGCGGCTGGCGGCGGTTCCGGCGCCACAGCCCCCGGCTCCCCGGACTGCCCCGACTCCCCCACCACCATCCGGAAGGTCTGCTGGTACGACGAGCGGATCACCCGGTCGGCCACCCGGCGGAGGAACTCCTCGGGCAGGTTCAGGTCGGCGACCGTGGCCAGCCCCATCGGCTGGCGACGGAGATTCCCCAGGACCTCATCCTGAACGGAGCGGGGTCCGCTGTCCTTCGGTCCTGAGGGGCCCGGGGCCGGAGTAGGGGCGGCGAACCTCGTCACGCGGGCATCGTACCGCTGGTCCCCACCCTGCCGCGGGCCAAACTCGCAGGCCCCGGACAGTGGACAGGTTGCCCGCGGCGGGGAGAATGACTCCCCCCTTGGCCGCACCGGCCCACGGGGACCCGCCCACGGCCCCCTCCGGTCGCGGGTGGCACTCCAGCAGCTGAGCCAACCCATGATCGAGATCCGGAACCTGACCAAGCGATTCGGGCCGTTCACGGCGGTGGACGGCGTCTCCTTCACCGTCAAGCGCGGGGAAGTCCTGGGCTTCCTGGGGCCCAACGGGGCCGGCAAGAGCACCACCATGAAGATGGTGACCGGCTTCCTCGCCCCCAGCGGCGGGACGGCCGTGGTCGCCGGCCACGACGTCATCCGCGACCCCCTGGCGGTCAAGCAGGCTGTCGGTTACCTCCCCGAGGGCGCCCCCGCCTACCCCGACATGACCCCCGAGAGCTTCCTCGATTTCTGCGCCCGGGTGCGGGGCCTCCGGGGCCAGGCCAAGCGCCAGCGGATCGCGGAGGTGGTCGAGAGGGTGCACCTCGAGGGTGTGATGCGGCAGACGATCGAGACCCTCTCCAAGGGCTTCAAACGCCGCGTAGGGCTCGCCCAGGCGATCCTCCACGACCCCGACGTCCTGATCATGGATGAGCCCACCGACGGCCTGGACCCCAACCAGAAGCACGAGGTGCGGCAACTCATCCGCGAGATGGCCCCCCGCAAGGCGATCGTCCTCTCCACCCACATCCTCGAAGAGGTGGAGGCCGTCTGCACGCGGGCCGTCATCATCAACCGCGGCCGGATCGTCTTCGACGGGGCAGCCCCCGACCTGCAGCGCCGCTCCCGTTACTGCAACGCCGTCGCCCTGACCGTCCGAACCACCGGCGTGCCGGCCGAGGTACTGGTCCGCGAGTTGTCGAGCATACCGTCGGTCTTCACCGTCGAGGGGGTGGTCAGCCGCGACGGCGTCCACCACTGCGTGGTGGTCCCCAAGAACCGACAGCCCATCGCCCCCGAGGTGACCAGGGCCGCCCAGCGCCACGGCTGGCAGGTCGAGAGCCTCGCCGTCGAGCAGGGGCGGCTGGATGATGTCTTCCGTGACATGACCATGAGCCTGGGAGGTGCGGCGTGAGCGCGGTCACCACAGTTCAGCAGGCCCAAGGGGGGGGCGACGCCGCGGCGGCCCCCGCCGCCGGCCTCAGGCGGCTCTGGGCCCTCTCCAACACCGGCCCGGTCTTCCGGCGCGAGCTGGCCGGGTACTTCGTCACGCCGGTGGCGTACGTCTTCATCGTGATCTTCCTGTTCACGACCGGCCTGTTCAGCTTCCAGCTCGGGGAGTTCTTCGAGCGCGGCCAGGCGGACCTCCGCCCCTTCTTCGACTTCCACCCGTGGCTCTACCTGTTCCTGATCCCCGCCATCTCGATGCGGCTCTGGGCCGAGGAGCGCAAGCAGGGGACGCTCGAGCTGCTCCTCACGCTCCCGATCCCGCTCCCCGCGGCGGTCGCGGGCAAGTTCCTCGCGGCGTGGGCCTTCACGGGGATCGCCCTCGCCCTGACCTTCCCGATGTGGATCACCGTGAACTACCTCGGGGACCCGGACAACGGGGTCATCATCGCCGCGTACATCGGCAGCTTCCTCATGGCCGGCGGGTTCCTGGCCGTGGGCCAGTGCATCTCGGCCGTCACCAAAAACCAGGTCATCGCCTTCGTGGTGACGGTGGTCGCCTGCTTCGGCCTGCTCATCAGCGGCTACCCGCCGGTGATGGCCTTCATCAAAGGCTGGGCCGGGCAGCCGGTCGTCGATGCCGTCGCCTCCTTCAGCTTCCTCACGCGGTTCGAGTCGATCAGCAAGGGCGTGATCGACCTGCGCGACCTGATCTACTTCGGGTCGCTCATCGTCCTGTTCCTCTTCGCCAACGGGCTCATCGTCGAGCTCAAGAAGGGCAAGTAAGCCATGAGCCGCACACTGCTCACGCTGCTCGGACTGCTCGCCGCCGCCGTCATCTTCCTGACGGTCAACATCCTCGCCACGTCGAGCCTGCGCGGTCCGCGCCTCGACCTGACCGAGGGGAAGCTCTACACGCTCTCCCCGGGCTCGGCCAAGATCGCCGCGAGCGTCGATGAGCCGGTGAGGCTGACCCTGTACTACTCCGAGGCGGTCGCGACCGACCTCCCGATGTTCAAGAGCTACGCGACCCGCCTGCAGGAGGTCCTGCGCGAGCTGGCCCGGGCGAGCGGCGGCAAGGTCGTGGTCGAGACCGTCGATCCGGAGCCTTTTTCCGACGCCCAGGATGCGGCGACGGCCGCGGGGCTGATGGGCCAGCCCACCGGGCGGGCGCCCTTCTATTTCGGCCTGGTCGGCAAGAACTCGACCGACCGGACGGAGACGGTCCCGTTCTTCCTCCCTCAGCGCGAGCAGTTCCTGGAGTACGAGCTCACGCGGATCGTGCACGTGCTCTCGGGGCCACCGAAGAAGACCATCGGGCTCATGGCCCAGCTCCCTGTCGAGGGAATGCGCGACTACCCGTTGGCGCAGGGGCAGGACATCCCGGCGTGGCAGTTCGTACGCGGCCTGCGCGACTTCTTCGAAGTCAAGACGATCGACCCGGCGAAGGCCGAGATTCCCGCCGACGTAACCGTCCTGGTCCTCGTTCACCCCAAGACGCTCACCGACAAGGTCCTCTACGAGATCGACCAGTTCGTGATGCGCGGCGGGCGGCTCCTCGCCTTCGTAGACCCCCACTGCGAGAGCGACGTACCCCCCGGCATCAACCGCATGCAGGCCATGCAACTCCCCAAGGGCAGCCAGCTGAACAAGCTCCTGAACGCCTGGGGCGTCGAGATGGTCGCCGACCGCTTCGCGGCCGACAAGGAAGCGGCCTACAGCATGCCGGTCGATCAATCCGCCTCCGGACTGGTCCCACACGTTCACTTCCTCCAGCTCAGGAAGAGGAACCTCGCGGAATCCGACGCCGTCACCGGCCAGCTTGAGGGCATCAACATGGTGGTGGCGGGCGTGCTGCGACCCAGGCAGGGCGCGACGAGCACGTTCACGCCGCTCATCCAGACAGGTACCGACGCGATGATGGGCAACCTCAACGAGGTCAAGATGGTTGCCGACCCCAAGAAGCTCCTCGCCGAGTTCAAGGCCGAGGGGCAGCCGCTGACCATGGCGGCCCGCATCTCCGGCACGCTCGCCAGCGCCTTCCCCGCCGGCGACCCCACTCACCAGCCTCAGCCTGGTCAGGAAGGCAAGGCCAACGAGGGTCACCTCGCCCAGAGCAAGACCCCCGCTGAGGTCGTGATCGTCGCCGATTGCGACATGCTGGTGGACGGCCTCTGGGTCCAGGCCCAGCGGGTCGGCAACATCATTCTCGGCTACAACAAGGTCGCCGACAACGGCGACTTCGTCGTCTCGATGGTGGACAACCTCAGCGGGAGCCAGGACCTCATCGGCCTGCGGGCTCGCGGCAAGGCCGCCCGCCCCTTCGACCGCATCCAGCAGATCCAGAAGGAGGCGGACCAGAAGTTCCTCGCCACCGAGCAGGAGCTGACGAAGAAGCTCGCCGCCGCGCAGCAGGAACTCAGCCAGCTCGTGCAGCAGAACCCCGGCGGGGGCACGATCATGCTCACCCCGGAGATGCAGGCCAGGCTCGAGACCACCCGCGCCGAGATGGTCCGGGTCCGAAAGGAGCTCCGCGACATCAACTACCAGCGGAACAAGGACATCGAGCGCATCGGCACCACCCTGAAGTTCATCAACATCGGGCTCATGCCCCTGGCGGTCGGCCTGGCGGCCGTGGGGCTCAGCGCCTACCGCGCCAACCGGAAGCGCGCGTGGAAGGGCTTCGGGCCGCGGTCGTAGCTCGCGCGAGGAACGAGAAGCCATGAAGATCGGAGCACTCATCGGGCTGGTGGTGGTCGCCGGGGCCGGCGCTGCGCTGACGGCGGTGGTGGTGTGGCCCCGGGATCGCGCGGAGTCGGCCCTCGCGGGCGGGGCGCCCGCCGTCGCGGGCCTGGCCGAGCGGGTCAACGACGTGGCCCTGGTCGAGGTCAGGACCGGCACGGGCCAGTTCTCCGTCCGCCGCACCGCCGCGAACACCTGGGAGGCCACCGAGAAGGGCGGGTACCCCGTCCAGTTCGAGAAGGTCAAGCAGGTGGTCGTCGGCCTCTCGCAGCTGCGCCTGGCCGAGCAGAAGACCAGCAGGCCCGACTTGTACCCCAAGCTCGGCGTCCAGGACCCCGGCGGCGAGGTGCCCGAGGGCGAGCGTGGCCCCACCCTCGTCACCCTGAAGGACGCCCAGGGCCAACCCCTCGCCAGCATCATCATCGGCAACAGCAAGTGGGATTCGAAGCCGGGGGTCTACATCCGCCGCGCGGGCGAGGCGCCGTCGTGGCTCGCCAGCGGGCAACTCGAGATCCCGCCGCAGGTTGTGGCCTGGATGGATGCCAAGCTGCTGGAGGTCCCCAGAGACCGCGTGAAGAGCGTCACCGTCACCCACGCCGACGGGCACGTGCTCGAGATCAACCGCGAGAAGCCGACCGACACGAGCTTCGTCGTCAAGGATGTGCCCGCGGGCAAGGAGCTCAGAAGCCCCACCGCCGGCGACCCCCTCGGCGCCGGGATCAGCTCCCTCCACTTCGACGATGTCGCCCCCGCGGCCGAACTCAAGACCGAGGGCGAGGGCGCCGCCAGGCCCCGCTGGACGGCCGACTTCCGCACGTTCGACGGCCTCGTCCTGGTGATCCAGACCTTCGACCGCGACGGCAAGGTCTGGGCGAAGCTGGTGGCCGCCTTCGACGAGGTCCTCGCCTCCGCACCGCTGGAGAACCGCCCGGCCGCGCTCAAATCCATGGAGGATGTGCGCACGGAGGCCGAATCGCTGAACGCCCGGCTCTCGCCCTGGGCGTTCGTCCTGCCGGAATGGAAGGCGACGGCGCTGGGCGTGACGATGACCAGCCTGCTGAAGGACACGCCCCCCGCGATGCCGGCGAGCATGGAGGGGACGCAGCCGCTGGAGATGCCGCCGATCCCGCAGGGCCCCGGGATGCAGCCGCCCGTGCCCCCGGCGCCGCCGGGCGCCACGCCCCCCCCGGCGCCTACGGGCCCGCCGCCGCCGGCGCCGACCGGCGAGCCGTCGCCCGCGTCACCGCCTGAACCCGAGTGAGCGCGCCGCCTTCGCGCACCCCGTATGATCCGCCGATGCCGAGCGCGGACCGGATCAACGTTCTCCTGATGGGCGGCGGCGGGCGCGAGCACGCCCTCGCCTGGAGGCTCAGCCAGTCCGCCCGCCTCGGCGACCTCTACACGAGCGACCCGCAGAACCCCGGCCTGGCCTCCCTCTGCAAGCCGGTCGATGTGCCCGTGAATGTCCGCGAGGCGTACCGGCTCATCCAGTTCTGCGAGAAGAAGCGCATCGGCCTGGTCGTCATCGGCCCGGAGGAGCCCCTCGCCCAGGGCTTCGCCGACAAGCTGCGCGCCCCCGGGCGCCTGGTCTTTGGCCCCGGCGCGGACGGCGCCCGACTCGAGGCCGACAAAGGGTGGGCCAAGCACCTCATGCGCAGCGCCGCCATCCCCACCGGCGAGGCCCGCATGTTCGGCGATGCCGAGGCCGCCCTCAGCTACATCCGCACCCGCGAGGAGCCGCCCGTAGTCAAGGCCGCGGGCCTGGCAAAGGGCAAGGGCGTCGTGGTCCCCGCGACGACCGAGGAGGCGGTCGAGGCGATCCAGAGGATCATGGTCCAGCGGGTCTTCGGCGATGCCGGGCGCGAGGTGGTCATCGAGGAGCGGCTCAGCGGCCCGGAGGTCTCCGTCCACGCCCTGGTCGATAGCCGCAGCATCTACATCCTCGAGACCGCCCAGGACCACAAGCGCCTGGGGGAGAACGACACCGGCCCCAACACCGGCGGCATGGGCGCCTTCACCCCTTCGCCGCTCATCGATGAGGCCCTGATGGACCGCATCCAGCGCGATGTGCTGGTCCCCACGCTCGACGCGCTGCGGCGCGACGGGATCGACTTCCGGGGTGTGCTCTACGCCGGCCTCATGCTCACGCACGCCGGCCCCAAGGTGCTGGAGTTCAACGTCCGCTTCGGCGACCCGGAGTGCCAGGCGATGATGGTCCGGCTCCGCAGCGACCTCCTGGAGCTGCTCCTGGCCACCTGCGAGGGCCGCCTCGGCGAGACGGAGATCGACTGGGAGCCGGGGGCCTCGTGCTGCGTGGTCCTCGCCAGCGACGGGTACCCCGAGGCGCCCCGGCTGAATGCCCCGATCGTCGGCCTGGAGCAGGCGGGGGCGGTCGAGGGCGTCCAGGTGTTCCACGCGGGGACGAAGCGCACCGCCGAGGGCGAGGTGGTCACGGCCGGCGGGCGGGTGCTCGGCGTCACCGCTCACGGCGCGGACCTTCACGAGGCGCGCCGGCGCGCCTACGAGGCCTGCGACCGCATCGGCTTCGAGGGCAAGACCTATCGGCGCGATATCGGCGGCGCCATCGCCGGCCCCGCCCGCGCGGTCGCCCGCGCCTGACCCGTGCCACGGCTTCGACGGCGTTTTCGCCGGCAAGCCGTGCTCCGCGCTGACCGCCTCAACCCCTATTGCCCCGAGAGCCACGGCCACATCGCGATCACCTCGCGCGAGGTGTACACCCGCAGCACGCGTCCCGAACGGAGCATCACGGCCGTCACCGGCCCCCCGCGGTCCACCGCGGCCTCGACGTCAAAGCTCGCAAGAAGCTCCCCCGACAACCCCTGAGCCTCAACAACGAGCCCCTGCTCCGTCCGCGCGGGCTCCAGCGAGACCCGCTCCGCGGGCGTCTCGGTCAACAGCTTCAGGAGCGCGGCGATCGCCTGTACATCTTCCGGCGGCGCCGGGGCGGGCGGCCCGGGGCTCGCCCTGTTCCACCCCCGCAGGGTCCGCGTGAACCGCCTCTCCCCCACCGCCAGCGAGGCAACATCACCGGCCGGAACGGAAAGGACACGCCTGGCGATGTACGCCGCGGGGTCGCTCGCGATCCGCGCGAGGGGCTCGGCCGTCACCACCAGCACGCGCTCCGCAGCGCCCGGGCGCGTGAGGGCCGCGAAGACGCCCTTTCCCGCGATGTCCGCCTGCTGGCCAACCCGCAGCACGGTGGTCCGAGTCTCGGCTCGCCCCGTCTGTGGGTCCCGCACATCCTGCTCGAGCGTGATCACGGGGCACTGCGCCTGGAGGCCCGTCCCCTCCGGCGGGCCCGCATCGAGGTAGTCCACAACCTCCACCGACGCCAAGGGTCTGGTCAGACCGATCCACGCCTCCGGGTCAGCCTCCGAGGCGATCGGCTCCCGCAGGTACACCCGGCCCATCACCCGCGCGAGGCTGATGGTCCCCGACGGCCCCGTCAGCGTGATCCGCGAGGTCTCCGCCATGTCCCGCAGCACCCGCGCATCGCGCCACTCGCGGGGGCCGGCCCGCACGAGCATGTCCGCGAGCTGGGCATCCACCCACACCAGCGGCCCGCGCTCCGGCATCTCCGCGCGCGCGAGCACGAGCCCGCCGAGCACCCGACCGTCGATCGACATCGAGACGTTCGAGACTCCCGAGGGGTCCTCCACGCCTACGGAAACGACCACCGCGCCCTCGCCCAGCGTGCCGGCCGAGTCGGCCACGCGGGACGGCGCCAGGTTCGAGAGGATCCGCAGCGCCCCGCGGATGGTCGACCCGCCGGCAGGCCACTCGTCCGCCCCGCCCGGCCTCGGCAGCACGACCACCCAATCCCCCGGCTGATCGGTCCGCCGGACCATCTCCGTCCGCCCACCCGGCCGCGTCACCGTGATAGAGACGGCCCGGGCGGGATCGAACGGAAGGAGCAGCCCGGGAGTATCCGATGAACCGGGTGGCGGCCTGAGGATGAAGTACGCGGCCACGACCAGCGCGGCGGCGAGAGCAACGACGATGAGCACACGGGCACGGGACACTCGGCGGAGTGTAGAGTCCCGGAACTCACGCGGGCGGCAATCGGGAGGAGGCGGGTATGGCACGGGGTCCCCTGATCGGCATCACGGTGGATGTGATCGAGGAGGGCGGGCGGACCCGGGCCATCCTCAACATGAGCTACGCCGAGTCCGTCGCGGCCGCGGGCGGTGTGCCGGTGCTCCTGCCGCCGATCGCCTCGCTCGCCGGAGCGCACGCGGCGGCGTTCGACGGGTTCGTCCTCACGGGCGGGGATGACGTGCGGATGGAGGCGTTCGGCGAGCCCACGCACCCGGCCGCGAAGCCCATCCACCCGCTGCGCCAGGAGTATGAGTTGGCGCTGCTCGATGCCCTCCGCGATGCCCGACCGGCAGCGCCGGTCCTGGGCGTCTGCCTCGGCATGCAGCTCATGTCGGTGCACGCGGGGGCCAGGCTTGAGCAGCACCTCCCCGAGAGGCTACCAACCGCCGGTCAGCACAAGGGCGAGCACGCGATTTCACCCCTCGCGGGCGCCCGCGGCCCTCTGACGCTCTCGGCGGGACCGGTGGCGAGCAGCCACCACCAGGCGGTGTCGGACCCCGGCCCGCTCACGGTGCTCGCCAAGTCGGGCGACGGGGTGATCGAGGCCGTCACCGCCGCGGGGCGCAAGTGGTACGTCGGCGTCCAGTGGCACCCGGAGCGGACCGCCGACCGCGACCTGGGGCTGGGCGTGTTCCGGCAGTTGGTGAACGCGACGCGCGAAGTCCGCTGACCGCCGGGGCTCGCTCACATCAGGCCGTCGGAGTCGCGCACGCCGAGCGTCGCGTAGATCTCGCGTGTCGCCGTCGAACGGTTGAGCGTGTAGAAATGGACCCCGGCCACCTGGTGGTCCAGCAGGTCGCGGCACTGCTCGGTCGCCCAGTGCACGCCCACCCGGCGCACCGCGTCCTCATCGCCCCCCGCCCGGTTGATCGCCCGGATGAGCGGCGCCGGGAAGCGGGCCCCCAGAGCCAGTTCGGCCATCCGCTTCATCCCCGCCAGCGACGTGATCGGCATGATGCCGGCGATGATCGGCACCTTGATCCCCGCCAGCGAGCACCGGTCGCGGAAGTCGTAGAAGTCCCGGTTCTCGAAGAACAGTTGCGTGACGATCACATCCGCCCCCGCATCCACCTTCGCCTTCAGCCGCTCGAGTTCCAGCAGCCGGTTGGGCGTGTCCGGGTGCCCCTCGGGGAAGCCCGCCACGCTGATCCCGAACCCGCGCTTGTCCGGGTGCGCGCCCGTGTCGTTGAACTTCCGGATGAAGCGGACCAGTTCCGCGGCGTACTTGAACGACTTGTGCGGGTCGCCCGAGACCCCCTTCGGCGGGTCCCCCCGCAGGGCCATGATGTTGGCGATCCCCGCCCGCGCGTACCGCTCCAGAACACCCCCCACCTCCTGCTCCGTGTGGCACACCGTCGTCAGGTGCGGCACCGGCGCCAGAGGCGTCTCCTGCTTCAGCCGCAGCACCAGGTCGTGCGTCAACTCCCGGGTTGACCCCCCGGCCCCGTAGGTCACCGAGACGAAGCTCGGCTTGAGCCGCTCCAACTCGCGGATGTTGACGAACAGCTCCCCCGCGCCCGCGGGCGTGCGGGGGGGGAAGAACTCGAAGGAGAAGCTGGCCGGTCGCCGGGCGAAGAGGTCGCGGAAGTGCATGGCGGGGCTTAGATCGGCGTTTGGAAGGCCCGGAGGGGAGCGGGGCCGGCAGCGCCGTGCCGAGTATATCCCGCAGCGGGGCGGCCTCTGAGGCCCGATTGAGGCCGGGCTGGAGCCTCGGGTACCATCGGGGCCATGCGACCCACAGCGACGATAGAGGCGTTGGTTCGGGGCACCGCGCTGACCGGCGGTCTGGCCGCGGCGGCATTGGCCGTGGCGTGCGCGGGCACGCTGGACATGGTGCCAACCGGCGCCACGGGCATTCGCGCGGCGGCGCCGTCGCAACCCCGGGACCTGCGCACCACGGCGGAGCGGACGGACTTCCGCGAAACCTCGGGCCTCGCCGATGTGCAGGGGTTCCTGGCGGCGCTGAAGGAGCGATCGCCGCTGGTGAAGCTGAGCGAGCTGGGCAAGTCCGGCGAGGGGAGGGCGATCCCGCTGGCGCTCATCGCCGATCCGCCGGTCTCGACGCCGGAGCAGGCGCGGGAGTCGGGCAAGCTGCTCGTGCTGCTCGTCGGCGGCATCCACTCGGGCGAGTGCGACGGGAAGGAGGGCCTGCTCGCGCTCGCCCACGAGCTCGCGCTCAAGGGGCGCCCAGCGGAGGGCGCAGAGGGCGAGAGCGCGAAGGCCTCGCACCCGCTCCTGAAGGACCTGGTGGTCGCGATCGTCCCGGTCTACAACGTGGATGGCAACGAGAAGGTCGGCGACGCCGCGCGGCTGCGTCCCGGCCAGGCGGGCCCGGAGCGAGTCGGCACCCGCGAGAACGCTGCCGGCCTCGACCTCAACCGCGACTTCGTGAAGCTCGAGGCGCCCGAGACACGGGCGCTCGTCGCGTTCATGAACGAGTGGGACCCGGCCATCGTCGTGGACACGCACACGACCAACGGCTCCCTCCACCGTTACCTGCTCACCTACGACGGCCCGAAGAACCCCGCCGGCGACCGCGGGATCGTCGAATACACGCGCGACTCGTTCCTGCCCGCCGTGGCCGCGCAGGTCCGCGAGAAGGCCGGCTTCGACACGTTCTGGTACGGCAACTTCGAGAGGGACCACACCCGCTGGGAGACCTACCCCGACCAGCCGCGTTACGGCATCAACTACGTCGGGATGAGGGGCCGGATCGGCATCCTGACCGAGTCGTACTCCTACGCCCCCTTCAAGGACCGCACGCGGGCGCAGGTCGAGTTCGTCCGGGCGTGCCTGGAGAGGGCGGCCTCGGACCGCGAGGCGATCGCGGAGCTCGTGCAGGCCGCCGACCGCCGCGCCGAGTCTGGCCGCGATGCCACCATCGCCATCCGCTCCCGCATGGTCGCCGCTCCGGAGAGAGCCGTCATCCTCGGTTTCGAGGAGGAGCTTCAGGGCCGCCGGCCTGTGCCGAAGGGCGAGAAGGAGTACGAGGTCGACCTGTTCACGCGCTTCGAGGCGGAGAAGACCGTTCCGCGCCCTCACGCGTACGTGTACCCATCCTCGCTCACGGCGGTGACCGAGACGCTCCAGCGCCACGGCATCCGCGTGGAGGAGATGCGCGAGGACATCGAGCTCGACCTTTCGTCGCTCACGATCGAGTCCCTCAGCCGCGCGGTCCGCCCGTTCCAGGGGCACGAGCTGGCGACCATCCGCGGGACGGACGCCGAGGCGTCGCGTCGGGTCCCCGCCGGATCGATGCTGGTCCGCACCGCGCAGCCCCTTGGACAGCTCGCGGCGTACCTGCTCGAGCCCGAGGCGGGCGACGGACTGGCGACCTGGAACTTCTTCGACGCCGATCTCAAGCAGGGCGGCGAGTTCCCCGTCGCGCGAGTCCCGGGGCCCGCGGCCATCCTCGCCGCCGAGGCGGCCCCCCTCCCGGAGAAGCGCGAGGCCCCCCGCCGGCTGAGCTTCGAGGAGGCGTACGGGTCCGACCGAACACCCAACCTCAACGGCTCGCCCCTCGGCGGCCTCTCCTGGCTGGAAGACGGCGAGCACTACCTTCAGTCCCGCGAGGGACGCACCCTGAAGGTCCACGCGGCCACCGGCCGCTCCGAGCCCTTCCAAGACACCGCGAAGATCGCCGCGGCCCTGCGCGAGCTGCCCACCATCGACCGCCGTACCGCGGACTCGATCGCCCGCCGCCCGGGCATGCGCACGGACAAGGCCCGCACCGTCGGGGTTTTCGAGCACCAGAACGACCTGTACATGGTGAAGTTCGACGGCAGCAGCGCCGCCCGCCTCACCAGCACACCCGGGCGCGAGGAGATCCCGACGCTCAGTCCCGACGCGGCGTTCGTCGCCTTTATCCGCGACAACGACCTCTGGGTCGTGGATCTGCAGACGCAGACCGAGCGGGCCCTCACCCAGGGCGGGCACGACCGCCTCCGCAACGGCAAGAACGACTGGGTCTATTTCGAGGAGCTCTTCAACCGCAGCTGGCAGGCGTTCTGGTGGTCCCCCGACTCCTCGCGCCTGGCGTACCTCCAACTCGACGACGAGCCCGTCAAGGACTTCGCCATCGTCAACGGCCCCGCCCGCGGCGACCAGCGCGTCGAGATGACCCCGTACCCCAAGCCCGGCGAGCCCAACCCGCGGGTGAAGCTGTTCACCGTGCCCGCCGCCGGCGGTGATCCGAGCGAGGTGGACCTTTCCGCCTACACGCCGGAGGACATGCTGATCACGGGCGTGGGCTGGTGGCCCGACTCCTCGCGCGTCTACGCCTATGTGCAGAACCGCGTTCAGAGCTGGCTGGACATCGTCCACGCCCCACCCGACGGCGGCGAGGCCAGGAAGCTCCTCCGCGAGACGACGAAGGCCTGGGTCGATGCCCCGCCCGCCCTCAGGTTCCTCAAGGATGGCTCGTTCCTGCTCATGAGCGAGCGTACCGGATGGAAACACATCTACCGCTACTCGCCCGAGGGCGAACTCCTGAGGGCCATCACGGAGGGCGAGTGGGAGGCCCGCTCGATCGCCCATGTCGATGAGGAGGGCGGCCGCCTCTTCGTCAGCGGCACGCTCGACACCCACATCGCCGACAATCTCTACAGCGTCCCCCTCGGGGGCGGCGAGCCGACGCGCCTGACCACCGAGCGCGGCGGGCACCGGGCCGACGTGAGCCCCAGCGCCGGGTACTTCATCGATTCGTGGTCGAGCAGCGAGCAGCGCCCCCGTGTCGCCCTGCGCGACGCCCGCGACGGCTCGCTGATCCGGATGCTCGACACCAACCCCGTCCGCGACCTCGCCCGCTATCGCGTCGCGCCGACGGAACTGTTCACCATCACCACCGACGACGGCTTCGTGCTCGAGGCCAGCCTCCTGAAGCCCACGGACTTCGACCCCTCCCGCCGGTACCCCGTCTGGTACATGACCTACGGCGGGCCCCACGCCCCGCAGGTGAGCGACTCCTGGGGCGGCGGGCGCCTCTGGGACCAGGTCCTCGCCGCCAGCGGCATTGTCGTCTTCCGGTGCGACCCCCGCAGCGCCAGCGGCAAAGGGGCCGTCTCCGCGTGGGCCGCCTACAAGCAGCTCGGCGTCCCGGAACTCAGGGACATCGAGACCGCCATCCGCTGGGTCGGCGCCCAGCCCTGGGCCGACGCGGCGCGGGTCGGCATGAGCGGCCACAGCTACGGCGGCTTCATGACCTCCTACTGCCTCGCCCGCAGCACCCTCTTCGCGGCGGGCATCGCCGGGGCCCCCGTCACCGACTGGCGCGACTACGACAGCATCTACACCGAGCGCTTCATGCTCACCCCCCAGGAGAACCCCGAGGGGTACAAGGTCACCAGCGTGGTCGGCGCCGCCCGCACCCTCCACGGACGGCTCCTGCTCGTCCACGGCATGATCGACGACAACGTGCACCTGGAGAACGCGACCCGCCTCGCCCGCGCCCTCCAGCAGGCCGGGAAGCAGTTCGAGATGATGTTCTACCCCGACGCCCGGCACGGCGTCGGCGGCCGGCACTACCAGCGACTCCAGTACGAGTTCATCACGCGGACGATGGGCGTCGAGCGGTCCCTCTCCCCCGAGACACGGGCCGAGGCCGCCCCTCCCACGGAGCGCGAGGGCGGACGCCCGGAACGCCGCCGCCGGCGCGACGGGCCCTAGGGTTCAATCTGTTGACATAAGGAGCGGTGCGTGAGCAAGCGGTCGAGATCGCGGGTGTGGCTGGCAGCGTGGACCCTCGGAGCCCTCGGCGGCGGCGCCGCCCCCGCGCAGCCGCCCGGCTCGCCCCCGCCGACGGGCCCCGCGGCCCAGCGCGTGCCGCTCCAGGGGCCGGTGATGCCCTGGCCCGCCCCGATCCCGGCGCGCACCCGCATCGACCCCGACGACGATCTCATTGTCACCATCCTCGGCGATGTCCGGACCCCACTCGCCGACGCCACCTACGACCCCGCCGCCGACCGCCTGACCCGCGCCGACGGCACGGCCATCGAGAACTACTACCGCGAGGCCCTGGGCATCCCCAACTTCCGCCCGATCGACAAGACCATCCACCCCCTCCCGCCCTCCGGCTGGTCGTCGCAGCCGTTCTACGGGCGCCAGATCAACGCCGGCGAGGTCATGGCCAACGCGCACTGGCTGTCGCGGAACCTCCGCTGGTACGGGGGCCGCGTCGTCCTCATCGGCGACGGCTGGCAGGGCGATGCCCCGCAGGGGCCGGGACGCGACTGGGCCACCGTCAGCGAGCGCTTCGGCGACATGGCGGCCCTTGCGGAAGAGCTCCGGAAGCTCAACCTTCTCCCGGGCCTGTGGCTCACCCCCCACAGCCACAGCAGCGAGCCCTTCGCCCGCGTCGGCGGCGTCTTCCTGCAGGAGGGCGGGGAGCCGTTCCGGGCCAACCCGCCGGCGGGCCCGTTCCTGGTGGACCCGACGCGCCCCCGGGCCCTGGAGCACCTCTCCGGCGTCCTCACGCAGCTGCACGGGTGGGGGTACTCGCTGTTTCACATCGACGGCCAGGCGGCCGTGCTCGACGAGTTCCGCGCACGCCAGCCCCTGATGGAGGGCAAGCGCCCCGACGGGCAATCGCCCGAGCAATGGGCCGAGGCCCTCTACCGCCAGACGCTGGAGGCCATCCGCGCGCCGATCGGCGCTGACGGGTATCTCCTCGCCGGCAGCGCACCCGCCCCCCCGGCGGCCGCGGGCCTCGTCAACGGCGCCCGGCTCAACGGCGACCCGTCGCCCGGCTGGGAAGGGTTCCTCGGCGCTGTGGATGCCGCGCAGGGCGGCGCCTTCCTCCACAACATCCTCTGGCACTCCGATCCCGGCCCGCTGCTCCTCCGCCAGCCCATCCCCGATGGCACCGCGCGGAGCTGGGCGACGCTGCTCGGTCTCAGCGGCCAGGTCCTGCTCAGCGGCGACCGCCTCCCCGACCTCCCCGCCTCGCGGGCTGACCTGCTCAAGCGCACCTTCCCCGCGGTGGACATCCGCCCCCTCGACCTGGCCCGCCTCACCGGCCCGCGCCGGAGCCTCTGGGACCTGAAGGTCGCCCACCTCGGCCGGTCCTACGACGTCGTCGGCGTCTTCAACTACGGCGACCGGGAGCGAACCCGCCTCGTCTCCTGGAGCCAACTCGGCCTCGACCCCGCGCGTCGGCACCACGTCTACGACTACTGGCGGGGCCTCTACCTGGGGTGCTTCGAGGCCGGCGTCTTCGTCGATATCCCGCCGCGCGATGTCCGCGTCCTCACCATCATGGCCGAGGATCCCCTGCCCGTTCTCCTCAGCACCACCCGCCACATCACCCAGGGCTGGGTCGATGTCGTCTCGCTTGAGCGCCTGGGCCCGGAAACCGCGCCCGTCCTCCGCGGCCGGTCCCGGCTGATCGCCGGGGAGCCGTACGTGCTCACGTTCGCGATGCCCGCGGCCGCCAAGTCCTTCATCATCGGCGGCGCCTCGATCGGCGGCGAACGCATCCCCGCGGGCCAGCCCCCGCCGCCCCCCGTGGAGGTCCGCGTCTCCAGCGGCACCGGCTGGGGCACCGTCACCCTCTACAGCCCGGTCACGCAGGAGGCCTCCTGGCAGGTGGACTTCGAGCGGGGCGACCTGCTCCGCCTGCCCCTCGCGGAACCCGCAGCGCCCGCGGTGCGCCCCGCCGGGATCACCGGCGCGGAGATCACCTGGACCCCGGCCTCTCAGGCGGCCGCGGCTTACGACATCCTCGTCGATGGCAAGCCCGTCGGCTCCGCCCCCGGGTTCCGCGCCTCGCTGAGCGGCCTCGACCCGCACGAGGAGCACGCGATCACCATCCGGCCGCGCTGGTGGGACGGCAGCACCGGCGCCGGCGCTACCGTCCGCTACCGCGCCCCGCTCCCGGACCCCCTCTCCCTGGTCGAGATCCCGCCCCTGCGCGCCACGCAGAGCCGCGGCACGCTCGCCCTCAACACCGCCGTGGACGGGCGCCCGCTCTACGTCGCCGGCGAGCGGTTCGAGCGCGGCCTGGGGACGCACGCCGACTCCTCGATCGTCTACGACCTCGGCGGCGCCTACATCCAGTTCGAGTCCGGCTACGGCCTGGATGACGGCGCCCGGCCCGCCGGGCCGGTGTCCGCCGTCTTCGAGGTCTGGGGCGACGGCAAGCTGATCTGGAAGAGCGAGCCCGTCGAGCCCGCGGAAGGCGCCAAGCGGATGCGATCCCGCATCGCCGGCGTCCGGCGACTCGAGCTGAGGGTCACCAGCGCCACCGGGAGCGTCGACCACCTCCACGCAAACTGGCTCGACCCGATCCTCACCGTCCCCGGTCAGGCCCCCTAGGCCCGCGCCCGGCGCACCGCGTTGGCCATGCCCCGGCACCGGGACGGGTCCAGCGGGTTGGCCCAGTGCCCGTCCTCCTTGATCCAGGAGCCGACGATCAGGCCGTCGGCGTGCTCCAGCAGCGTGGTGGCCCCCTCGGGCGAGACGCCGGACCCCACCAGCAGCGGCAGGTCCGTCGCCCTCGCCACCGCCAACAGGTCCTCCTGATGCACCGGCTTGCCGGTCGAGGTCCCCGTCACCACCACGCCGTCGGCCCCGAAGAACTCCGCCCCCTCCGCCGCATCCCCGATCGGCACATCCGCCGTGATCGCGTGGGACGCGTGCTTCTTCTTCACATCCGCGAACACCGCGATCCGCTCCGCCCCGATCTGCCGCCGGTACCGCAGGAGGTCACCCGCCTCCGCCAGCGCCAGCAGCCCCTCATCCGCGACGTGCGAGAAGACGAAGTTCTCGCAGCGGATGAAGGCCCCCCCCGCCGCCAGCGCCACCGCCATCGCCTCGCGGTTCCCCCCCGACAGCACCTGGACCCCCATCACCAGCTTCGGCGCTGCCGCCCGGACCGCCAGGGCCGCCCGCGCCATCACCGCCACGGTCTCCGGCCCGTGCCGCCCGTGGATGTACGGACGATCGTGCATGTTCTCGATGATCAGCGCGTCGAACCCGGCCTCGGCCAGCGTCCGGGCCTCGGCCGCCGCCGTCGCCACGATCTCGTCGATGGGCAGCATCGCCCCCGGGGTGCCGGGCAGCGCCCGGAGATGGACCATCCCGATGAGGGCCTTCGGGGGGAGCGGGGAGGCCAAGGGCATCGGCGCCATGATACAGCCCCCGTTCCGCCAACCCCGGTACACTCGCGCCATGACCCCCGACCAGGCCCGGGCCCTGATGCACGAATGGGTCGCCGGCCCCTCGCTCCGGGCCCACATGGAGGCCGTGGCCGCCTGCATGGGCGCCTACGCGGCCCGCCTCGCTCCCGCCGAGCGCGACCGCTGGACCGTCGCCGGCCTGCTCCACGACTACGACTACGAGAAGCACCCCACACCCGCCGAGCACCCCTTCGTGGGCGTCGCCAACCTGGAGCGGCTGGGCGTCGATGAGGAGACCCGGATCGCGATCCTCGGCCACGCCGAGTACAGCGGCACGCCGCGCCAGACCCCCATGGCCCGGACGCTCTTCGCCGTCGATGAGCTGGCGGGCTTCATCGTCGCCTGCGCCAAGGTCCGCCCCAACGGGATCGCGGACCTGGAGGCCAGGAGCGTCCGCAAGAAACTGAAGGACAAGGCCTTCGCCGCCGCCGTCATCCGGGCGGACATCGCGACCGGAACGGCGGAGCTGGCCGCGCTGCTCGGGGCCGATGCCGCGGCCTTCGAGGGCGAGCACATCCAGACCTGCATCGAGGCCATCAAGGCCGAAGCGCCCCGCGTGGGCCTCTGAAGGGAGTGTGTGTGACAGCCACCCGAAGAGCCGTGCTCCTCCTGACCGTCGCGACCGTGGGCGCGCTCGTCCTCCTGCGCGGTCCCGCGGCGGCCGGGCAGGGCCGGGCGGACCGGCCCCCGCGCGTCGAGTACACCATCCTCCTGACCGAGCCCCAGACGCAGATGGTGGACATCTCGATGACCCTGCGCGGCATCCCCGCGGGGGCGCTGGATGTAGCCCTCCCCGTGTGGCGCCCCGGGCGATACGCCCTGATGGAGCCGGCCGGCACTATTCGCGACGTCGCCGCCCGCAGCGGCGCGGGCCGGCCCCTCACGATGCAGAAGGTCGAGAAGAGCCTCTGGCGCGTGGACGCCCCCGGCGGCGCTGACGGCGAGGTCATCATCACCTACCGCGTCTTCGCCAACTCCATCGCCGACCGCTCCCGCCACGTCGATGACACCCACGCCTTCCTCAGCCCCTCCACCGTCCTCATGTTCGCCCCCGCCCTCCGCGGGGAGCCGCTGGCCGTCCGGATCGTCGCCCCCGAAGGGTGGCGCACCGCCACCGGCCTCGAGCGCGACCCCCGGGACCCGGACCTGCTCCTCGCCCCCGACTACGACGTGCTCGCCGACTCCCCCCTTGAAATCGGCCGCCACGAGACCCTGAAGTTCGAGGTCGAGGGCGCCCCCATCGAGATCGCCATCTGGAACGAGAGCGGCCTGCCCCCGGTGCTCACGCCGGAGCGCATCACCGGCGACTTCGAGAAGATCGTCCGGGCCCAGCGGGAGATCTTCCGCGACTTCCCCTTCAAGCGCTACGTCTTCCTCGTCCACGCCTACCCCGGCGGTCGCGGCGGGACCGAGCACCTCAACTCCACCATCATCCAGACGGGCCCCGCCACCCTCCGCGACGAGGACGCCTTCAAGCGCTTCCTCGGCCTGGTCAGCCACGAGTTCTTCCACACCTGGAACGTCAAGCAGTTCCGCCCCGCCGGGCTGGCCCCTTACGACTACCTCCACGAGAACTACACCGACCTGCTCTGGGTCGCCGAGGGCACGACCAGCTACTACGACGACCTCTGCCTCGTGCGGGCGGGCCTGACGAAGCCCGACGACTACCTGAAGACCCTCGGCAGCGCCATCGACGCCTACCGTCGCCGACCCGGGTCGATGGTCCAGAGCCTCGCCGAGTCCAGCTTCGACGCCTGGATCAAGTTCAACCGCGAGACCAGCGACAGCGTGAACGCCACCGTCTCGTTCTACGACAAGGGGTCGCTCGTCAGCCTGCTCCTGGACATGGAGATCCGATCCCGCTCCGAAGGCAGGGCCACGCTCGACGACGTGATGCGCGACCTCTACGCGAAGTTCCCGCGCGCCGGGCCGGGGTACACCTCCGCGGATGTCATGGCCGCGGCCGAGCGGGCCGGCGGGGGCAGCTTCCGCGAGTTCTTCGAGGATCACGTGACCGGCACAACGCCTCTGGACTTCGAGAGCGCCGTGGGCACGGTCGGCCTCGAGGTGAGGATCGAGCCCTCCACGAGCGGCGGCCCCGGCGCTCGCGACGCGTCCGCCAGCGCCCAGAAGGAGCCGGCCACACGGGCCTACCTCGGCTTCAGCGTCGAGGCCCGGGAGGGGCTGGCGGGCATCACCAGCGTCCTGGCGGATGGCCCCGCCTACCGCGCCGGGCTCCTCGCCGGCGATGTGCTGCTGGCGATCGACGGCGTCCGGCTCAAGCCCACCGAGCTCGACGCGCGGCTCAAGCACGTCAAGCCGGGGAGCACCGTCCGGCTCACGATCTTCCGCTACGAGCGCCTGCGCGACCTGGAGGTGAAGGCCGAGGAGCGCCCCAGCGGCAAGTGGGCCGTCAGACGCGTGCGGCAGGCCACGGATGATCAGCGGGCCGCGTACGCGTCGTGGCTCGGCCAGCCCTGGCCGGGGCGCCGGCCTTCGCGAGACCAGGAGAGCGAGCCGGAGGAACGCCCATGAGACGCCTGATCGCCGTTGTTGTCAGCGCCTGCGCTGCCGGATGCGCCACCGACCCCCGCGCACCCGCTTCCACGGCCGCACCGGCGCCGAAATCCGGAGAGGCGGTCCCGGCCGGGCCCGCCGAGGGCCCCTCGGCGAGCGAGCCGTGGCGGCGCATCGGCTCGGACCTCTCCTGGCGCCGGTTCGAGCTCGAGGAGATCGCCGCCGGCAACGCCCTCGAGCGGTTCCATGACGCCGCGGCCCGGGCCGACTTCGCCGCGTACTTCAGCGCCTGGGCGGGCGAGTCGGTCTTCCTGGGCACGGACGCGACGGAGCGCTGGGTCGGGCGCGAGTTCCAGGAGTTCGCCCGGCCCCACTTCGAGAAGGGCCGGGGCTGGACCTACCGCCCCCACCACCGGCGGATCACCGTGCTCGACGAGGGGAAGACCGCGTTCTTTGACGAGCTCCTGGACAACGACAAGCTCGGCCTCTGCCGCGGCTCGGGCATCCTCGTGAAGCGCGGCGAGGACTGGAAGGTCCTCCAGTACAACCTCAGCATCCCGATACCCAACGACCTCGCCGAGGAGTTCGCCGGGAGGATCAAGGCCCACAAACCAACCGCCACGCCCTGAGGCCCGGCCGGCTGGTCCTGATAAGCGGCCCAGAGCACCCGCGGTGAGCCGTATTTCACCGGCGTACCGTCTCAGGCTCACCCGGCGGATTTATACTTCAGCACCGGGAGGCAGCCACGGGCGCCGGCGAGCCCGGCCCTGACCCGGCAGACCGACCAACCCCGGTGGAGAACGCGATGAAGGGAATCATCCTGGCCGGCGGACTGGGCACGCGGCTGAGGCCGCTCACCCTCGTCACCAACAAGCACCTCCTGCCGGTCTACGACCGGCCCATGATCTACTACCCGATCCAGACGCTGCTGAACGCCGGCATCCGCGAGGTCCTGGTCGTCACCGGCGGCGAGCACGCGGGGGACTTCCTGAAGCTCCTGAAAAACGGCAAGCACCTGGGGCTCACGCACCTGGAATACGCCTACCAGGAGGGCGAGGGCGGCATCGCCGACGCCCTGAAACTCGCCGAGGAGTTCGCCGACGGCGGCAAGATCTGCGTCGTCCTGGGCGACAACATCATCGAGGGCAACGTCAAGCGGGCCGCGGGCGACTTCTTCACCCAGGCCAGCGGCGCCAAGCTGCTCCTGAAGGAGGTGCCCGACCCGGAGCGCTTCGGCGTGGTGCGCTTCGAGGGCGAGCCCGGCCAGGGCCGCATCGTCGAGATCGTCGAGAAGCCGAAGAAGGCGCCCAGCCCCTTCGCGGTCACCGGCGTTTATTTCTTTGACTCCGACGTCTTCAGCATCTGCAAGACCCTCCGGCCCTCCGGGCGCGGCGAGCTGGAGATCACCGACGTCAACAACGCGTACCTTCAGCGCGGCGACCTCACCCACGAGCTGCTCGCCGGGTGGTGGACCGACGCCGGCACGTTCGAGAGCCTCCACCACGCCTCGTGCCTCGTCGCGGGCGGCGGGGCCAACCACCCCGAGTTCCCCGTCCCGCCCGCCAAGCGCTCGCCGCAGCCCGTCGCCGTGGCCGCGAACTGAACCCGCCCGCGCCCCACCCCATGAACCCATCCGCGCCACGAACGATGACCGGGCCGCTGGCCGACGCCTTCGAGGCGGCGCTCGCCTCGCGCGAGCCGGTCTTCGTCCCGCAGACCCTGCACGCCGACGACCGCGGCTGGTCGCTGATGAACCAGCTCCAGGGGATCATGCGCCCGGAGGGCCAGGTCAACTTCTCCACGCAGTACCCCGGCGTCGTCAAGGCCTGGCACCGCCACGCCCTCCAGACCGACTTCTGGCTCTGCCTCACCGGCCACATCAAGGCCGGCATCCACCGGGAGGATGACGGCCGGTCGTGGCTGCTGGTCACCGGCGAGAAGCGCCCGGGCGTGGTCATCATCCCGCCCACGCTCTGGCACGGCGCCGCCACGGTCGGCGACACCCGCGCCGGCCTGCTCTACTACGTCACCCACGCCTACAACGGCCAGCAGCCCGACGAGCAGCGGCGTGCCCACGACAGCATCTCCGGCTTCCCCTGGGGGGTGAGGCACGGATGACCGCCCCCCACCTCCACGACGGGGGGGCCCTGGCCCGCCGCCCAGTGGTCCTGCTGGGGAGCGACGGCATGCTGGGGTGGGCCTGGCGGAACCTGCTGGAGACCTCCCCCTGCCGCCTCGTCCCCCTGACGAGGCCGGAGGCCGAACTCACCGATCACGAGAGCATCCGCCGCCTCTTCATGCACGAGCCGCGCGTGATCATCAACTGCGCCGGTTGGACTGACGTGGACGGGGCGGAGAAGCACGAGGATGAGGCGACCGCCGTCAACGGCACCGCCCTCGCCTGGCTCGCCGAGCTCTCACTCAAGCACGGCACGCTCCTGGTCAACTACAGCACCGATTACGTGTTCGACGGCCGCGCCACCACGCCCTACGCGCCCGACCACGCCCGGAGGCCGCTGGGGGCCTACGCCCGCAGCAAGGCCGCCGGCGAGGTGGCCCTGGAGCGCAGCGGCTGCCGCTTCCTCAACATCCGCACCAGCTGGCTCTACGCCCCCTGGGGCACGAACTTCGTCCGCACCATCGCCCGGCTGCTGCGGGAGAAGCCGTCCCTCCGCGTCGTGGATGACCAGCGCGGCCGCCCCACCTCCGCCGAGCACCTCGCCCGCGCCAGCCTCGGGCTGATCGAGCGGGCCGTCACCGGCCACTGGCACCTCACCGACGGCGGCGAGTGCACCTGGTGCGGCTTCGCCCGCGAGATCGGCCGGCTCATCGGGGCCCCGGCCGCCGTAGAGCCCTGCACGACCGCCGACTTCCCCCGGCCCGCCCCGAGGCCCGCGTACAGCGTCCTCGATATCTCGGCCAGCGAGGCTCTCCTGGGGGCGATGCCCCCCTGGCAGGAGAACCTCGCCGCCGTCGTCGCCCGCCTGGAGTCCTAGCCGGAGTCTGTCACACGATGTTCAAGCACATCCTGGTCACCGGCGGCGCTGGGTTCATCGGGTCCAACTTCGTCCGCTTCGTCCTGAGCAACCGCCCCGAAACGAGGGTGACCAACCTCGACAAGCTCAGCTACTCGGGGAACCTCCACAACCTCGCGGATGTGGAGCGCGACCCGCGCTACCGGTTCATCCACGGCGACATCTGCGACCACCTCGTGGTGGACCGCCTCGTCAGCCAGTGCGATGCCATCGTGCACATGGCCGCGGAGAGCCACGTGGACCGCTCCATCCTGGATGCGGGCCCCTTTATCCAGACCAACATCCACGGGACGCAGGTGCTCCTGGATGGCCTGCGGCGGCACGCCTCGGGCGGCCACACGGCCCCCCGTTTCCTCCACGTCAGCACCGACGAGGTCTACGGCCAGCTTCCGCTCGAGCCGGCGACGCTGAAGTTCACCGAGGAGACGCCGCTGGCCCCCAACAGCCCCTACGCGGCCAGCAAGGCCGCCTCGGACTTCATCGTCCGGGCCTACCACCACACGTTCGGGCTGGATGCGGTGATCACCCGTTGCTCGAACAACTTCGGCCCCTACCAGTTCCCCGAGAAGGTCATCCCCCTCTTCGTGACCAACCTGATCGAGAACGAGCCGGTGCCCCTCTACGGCGACGGGCGGAACATCCGCGACTGGATCCACGTCGAGGACCACTGCGAGGCCGTCCTGATGGCCCTGGAACGGGGCATCGCCGGGGAGGTCTACAACATCGGGGGCAACAACGAGCGGAGCAACCTGGAGCTCACCCACGCGATCCTGAGGGCCATGGGGAAGGGCCCGGAGATGATCCGGCCCGTCAAGGACCGGCTCGGGCACGACCTTCGGTACGCCATCGACTCCGGCAAGGTGCAGCGGGAACTCGGCTGGAAGCCCACCCGCTCTGCCTGGCCCGAGGCCCTTGAGAGCACCGTCCGCTGGTACCAGGAGCATCAGCAGTGGTGGCGCAGCGTGAAGACGGGCGAATACCGCTCGTACTACGCGAGGCAGTACGGGCGCCGGTGAACGATCTGAGAGCCGATGGGTGGGTTGCCTAGCGCCGGCGACGGGCGACCCTGAGGACCGCCAGCCCGCTCAGCATGCCGACGCCCGCCCATACCCCGGGCGGCAGCGGGACCGCATCGACGAACAGGTCCATGTCGGCGAACCCGAAGCCCTGCGGATCAGGGTTGAAGTTGAACTCGATGTAGGACCCGAAGAGCGCGCCGTTGGTGCTGAACCACTGCGACACGTCCACGTTCCCGAACATCGCGTCGGAGAACAGACCGTTGAACGTGAGCCCCTGGATCGTGTACCCGCCGCTGACGTAGTTCTGCACGGTGCCGACGTTGGGGACGACCTGGCACGAGTAGCTGTCGGTGTTGCCGTTCACGGCCAGGAAGATGCTCCCGCCCGTGACCCCACCGTTCACCAGCGAGATGCTCCCGGTGAAGCCCGAGAGCGAGCCCGAGAACCCCTGGTCGATCCACGGCCCGAACTGCGCGGACTGGACGTTGATCGCCGCGAGGTTCGTGAAGGTCGAGTTGAAGGAGAAGTTGATCGTGCCCGTGTGGCTGAGCCCGCCGAACGCGGAGTTCCCGCCGACGGAGTTCGTCGTCTGGAACTGGATGGCGTTCACGTCAAACTGCAGCGTGGGTGCGCCGAAGGCCGCGCCCCCCATCGACAGCGCAGCGCAGACACCGAAAAGCGGAACGGATTTCATCTCGGGACCCCTTCTTCCTCGCGTACGCGGCGGCCGACCGGCCGGACGCAGGCGGTGTTTGTACCACAGGGCACGGGCTGGTGCAAGGCGAATCTGGGCAAAGTCCGCCCCTCGGGGCGTGCACCGAACGGCGGACGACGGTGACTTGATCCATACAGAGACCTTATCTACGCCTGGAAGCGCGGAACGCCAAGCCAAGTCCGATCGTCCCCAGCCCCGCCAGGACGGACGAGGGCAGGGGCACCGACTCCACAAAGAGGTCGATATCCGCGTACGAGAAGCCAGCGGGGCTCGGGTTGAACTTGAACTGGAGGAAGGAGCCGGCCAGCCCCGTGCTGAACCACGTGGAGATATCCACGTTACCGAACAGGGGGTCGCCGAACTGGCCGCCGAAGGTGAGCCCTTGGAGCGTGAACCAGCCCTGCGGGGAGGCGGCGACCGCCCCGACCCCGGGCACCACGGAAGCCTGGTAGAAGTCGCTGCCGGCCTGCAGGAGGATGCCCCCGCCGACGACCTGACCGTTGGCGAGGTCAATGTGCCCCGTGAACCCCGTGAGCTGACCGTTGAATCCCTGGTCTGCACCAGGGCCGCCGAAATAGGGGTGCACGCTGATCGAGGCAAGCGTGCTGATGCCCGCGGTGTACCCGAACGCCAGAGCGCCGGTGTGGGTCACGCCGCCGAAGGCCGCCGCTACGCCCCCGACGGTGGCCTGGGCGGTGATGTTGTTGACGTCGAAGTGGAGCACCGGCTCGCCAAGGGCCGGCGCGCCGAAGGCGACGGCCGCGGACACAGCCGCGAGTGCAGACGTTCTCATGGGCTCGATCTCTCGTGCGGGAACGAACGCGGCGCACCGCCTCCCGATGCGCGAGCGGCGGTTGTACCAGACGCCCGGCTCCGCCCCAAGAACAAAGCCCTGCGCAAGCGAAGAAACGCGTTATTCGGAACCGGGCGGGTGCCCGGAGGCCGTCCAAAAAAAGAAGGCCGCCCACGAGGCGGCCTTCCACCAGGGATTGAGTGGGTGTCACTCGAAAGTCAGCGTCGCCGGCGGATGTACCCGATCAGGCCGATCCCGGCGAGGGTCGCCATGCCCGTCCAGGCCGCGGGCGGCAGCGGGATCACATCCACGAACACGTCCATGTCCGCGTACGAGAAGCCGCTGGCGTTGGGCGCCCAGTTGAACTGCAGGAACGATCCGAACAGCCCCCCCGCGAGGTGCTGCATGTTGAACCACGGCGAGACGTCCACGTTGACGAACTGGCTGTCGCCGAACTGGCCGTTGAACGTCAGACCGTCCAGCTTGTACCCCCCGCCCACGTAGTTGCTGACGGCGCCGACCTGGGGAACGATGTCCGCCTGGTAGAAGTCTTCGCCCGCCGTGATGCGGAACGTGCCGCCGGTGATCCGCCCGTTCACCATGTTCACGGTGCCGGTGAAGCTCGTCAGCACACCCGTGAAGTTCTGGTTCTGAGAGGCCCCGCCGATGGTCTCCTGGATCCCGATGGCCGCGATCTGGCTCACGCCCCCCTGGAACCCGAAGGAGAGCGAGCCGGTGTGGCTCAGGCCCCCGAACGTGCCGCTCGCGCCGCTCGCGTCCCTCGCCTGGACGGTGAGTCCGTTGACGTCGAAGTGAAAGATGGGCGCTCCGGATACTGCCGCACCCGCGGCGAGCACCGTGGCGACCGCTGCGCCGACCGCTTTCCTCATGATCCTCTCTCTTTCTGCCATCATGGCAAGCGCTGACCCGTCCGTGCCGACGCCCCCTCCCCGGGGCGGGCTGCCGTTTCCTTCCCTGGGACGCGCCCTGATCCGTGACGCGCCAACGAAACCGGCTCGATTCACCCGGATTGTGCCGGTCGCCGCTTAATCGCCCCTGAAAGCCCTGTGAATCCCCCCTCAGTTGACCGGGTGGTGATCCGCACGCGGGCGCTGGAGACACCGGATGATGGCGTCCGACGGTGAGCGCCCGATGAACGCCGGCTGAAAGGCCCCATCACCGGCTCGGGGACCGCAGGCCGCAGCGCGCGAGATGAAAGCGGCAAGCGCGGCCGCCTCGTCACCGTGCTTTCAGAGAGCCGGGCTCAGCGCATGCCGCCGAGCGCCTCGCGGGCCCGGGCGTAGTGGGCCAGCAGGTCGGACGCCAGGGCCTCGGGCTTCACGCCCTCAATGGCCGCGGCCGCCTCCTGCCGCTCCGCCGCCGAGCCGTCGGCCAGCGCGAGGGCAAGGCCAATGGCTGCCGAGGCCATCGGCGGGCGCTCGCCCCGCCCCGCCAGTGCCCGGCGGAACGCCTCGGCGGCCCGCGCCCGGTCCCCCAGACCCAGCTCGACCCAGCCGAGCGTGTCAAAGGTGGAGGGCTCCGGGACGGCGCGGGTCGCCTCCAGCGCCAGCACGCGGGCGCGCTGGAGCGATTCAGGCGTATTGATCCTGGTCAGGATGATCGCCAGGTTGTTCTTCACGTACGCAGCGCTGGGCCCGGCCAGACCCGGCGTGGCGATCAACTGCTCGTAGCACGCCGCCGCGCGGTCCAGCGCGCCCGCCTCCTCGAAACAGGCGGCGGCCGCCGCCAGCGGGTTGGGGGAGCCGGGGGCCGCCTTGGCGGAGCGGTCGTAGTTCTCGCCCGCCTCCGTGAACGCCCGCTTGGCGCCCTCGGGGTCGGACCCCTTCAGCCGCCCCGCAGCGATCCGCTGGGCGTGCGCCAGCGTATCGAGGTGCGCCGCGTTGGGGTCCAGGTCCACCGCTCGCCGGGCGAGGGTGAGGGCCTCCTCCACGTTCCCGCGGGATTCCAGGGCCAGGCTGGCGAGGTTGTTCATGGCCATGGCGCGCGTCGGGTCGAGCTCGATAGCCCGCTGGTACGCCGCCTCGGCCCCCGTCAGGTCCTGCGTGCGGTGCCGGAGGATGCCGAGCGCTTCCAGCACCAGCCCCGTCGCGGTCGCCGGGTTCTCCGCCAGTCGCGTGAGGACCTGGCGCGACTCGGCGAGCAGGCCGTCCGCGTGCTGCGGGAACCGCGTCGAGAGCGAGTCGAGCACCATCACCAGCACCAACTGCTCATCGGCGCTCTCGGTCGGGAGCATCGGCCGGACCTGCTCGATCCATGACCTGGCCTCGTCGTACGTGGCCAGGTCGCGCCCGGCGATCGCCATCCAGAGGGCCACGCGCACGTCGCGAGACTCGGCCAGCAGCGGCGCCAGCAGGCTTCGCGCCTCGGCCGACCGCCCGGCAACGATCAGCAGCCTCGCCTGCATGTTCAGCACGCCCAGCGACACCGCCTCGCGCGGGCTCGCCAGCGCCGCACCGACCCGGGGCGTCAGCACCTCCAGGCCCCGCGCGTGCCGCCCGAGGTGCAGGCACGCCTCCGCCACCGCGAGGTCCGCCTCGGGCCCGCGCGCCGGGTCACGCTGGCGCCACGCCTCGGCGGCCGCGAGCATGTCGTTCCACCGGCCGAGCCGGAGGTAGATCTCCGCGGCGAGCCGCGCAGGGGCGGGGTCGGCGGGCGCGGCGGCCACGGCCCGGGACGCGAGGACGGCCGCACGCTGCATGTCGGCGGGGGCGACCTGGCGGGCCGCGTACATCTGGAGCGGGGCCGAGCCGGGGTAGCGGTCCGCGAGGCGGACCATGTCCTCGTGCGTGCGGAGTTCCCCGCGGTCCATCGCCTGCTTGAGGAGTCGCAGCGTCTGGGCCGCCTGGGTCGTCGCCGGGTCCTTCGAGAGGGCCTCGATCAGGTCTTTCAGGTCCCCCGGCTGATTTCCGGAGGCCAAGACCTTCGCCTGCTCACGCATCGTCCGCAGCGAGGGGTCCTCGGGGGTAGCCTTCAGACCCCGCTCGATCACCGCGGCGGCGGCGCTGTGGTCGCCCCGCGTGAGCACGAACCCCGCGTAATGCCGCCAGGCGTCCGGGGGCGCGGGAGTGACGGCGACGGCGGCCTCGAACCGCTCGACGGCGCGTTCGGGCGACCCCTGCTCGGCCTCGAAGCGGGCCAGGGTGAGGTCGCGCAGCCCGGGGGAAAGCGGCATCGTGTCGAGCCGGGCCAGCGCCGCCTGGGCGGTGGCGCCCTCCCCGGCGCGGGCAAAGAAGCGGGCGCCCATAAGGATCGACTCGGGCTCCCGCGCCCGGGCCACGATGCCCTCGTAGATCGCTCTGGCCTTCGCGTCGTCCCGCAGCGCCGCGTGCGCTTCGGCCAGCAGAAGGACCGTGGCGGGGCTGGCGCCCTCGCCCTGCTGCTCGACCAGCTCCGAGAGCGTGCGCACCGCCAACGGGCCGGGCTCGCCCTGCAGGATGAGCAGGCGGGCCGCCTCGGCGCGGGAGTCGCCGTCGAAGGTCGTGTCGGTCGCGACGCGGTGCAGCTGCTCCCGCGAGCGCTCCCACTCGCGCTGCGCCTGGTGGAGCTTCGCCAGCTCCAGCGCCACCCGCGCCGAGCGGGGCTCCTTGGTCGCCGCGTCGCGCAGCTGCGAGACCGCCCGGGGCAGGTCGGGGTGGATGTCGTTGCTGGGGTCCGACATCGCCAGCACCCCCGCCAGCGCCAGCCTCGGCTCCACCAGCGAGGGGTTGGCGCCGACCAGCGAGCCCAGGATGGCGGCCGCCTCGTCCCGCGCCCGGCGCGTGGGCGTGACGGCGACGAGCGACCGCGCCCGCGCCATGCGCGCGTAGTAGTCTTCGATGGCGTCGGGCCCCATCAGCGCCGTGTACCGCTGGATGGTCTTCTCGATAAAGGCCCGGTCCTGTGGGGTCACCGCCGAGGTCAGGCAGGCCCGCTGGGCCTCGAGGCTCGACGGGTGCCTGTCGCCCAGCTCCATCCACGCCTTGAGCGCGCCGCTGTCGCCGATCCTCTCGAGGAACCGGGCGAGCGCGACGTGGTACGAGAGGTCCCCCGGCCGGGCATGGGCGGCCTTCCGCAGCGTGGTCATCGCCCCCTCGGGGTCTCCCGCCGCGCGCGTGGCCAGGGCCCTGGCGAGGGCCACCGCGGAGCTGTCGCCGAAGCGGGCCTCGGCCTGCGCGAGGCACTCGCCCTCCAGGCCCAGGTGCTCGGCCTCGCTCACCGCGCCCAGCCTTCTCAGGCTCTCCTCGGAGAGCGACGGTTGCGCCGCCAGCGCGCCCCGCGCCAGTTCGATCGCCTTGTCCCGCTGCCGGTCCCGCGAGATCAGCAGCACCCTGGTCGGCAGCAGGCGGTCCCCGAGCGCCGCCAGCGTCTCGGCGTGCCCCGCGCCGGCGACGCCGGCCAGCAGCCGGTCGATCCGCTCGAGCACGCCCGCGACGGGGGGGGCATCCCCCGATCCTCGCTGGATCAGGGCGGCCTGCGTCTCGATCCACAGCAGGTTGACCGGGACCGAGCCGGGGCTCCTCGCCAGCGCCGCCGACGCCGCCCGCGCCGCGTCGTCGTACCGCCCGTCGGCGAAGCACGACTCGGCCACCCTCGTGTGCGGCGCGTCCCAGGCGACGGACTGGGCGTTGCGTCCCGCGTCCTCCCAGTACCGCCGGGCCTCGTCCGCACGCCCCACCGCCGCCAGCGCATCACCCAGCAGGAGGAGGAACACCGGCTCGTACGGGCTCGCCTTCACGATCTCGCGGGCCTGCTCGATGCGGGCCGCGCCCGTCGCCGACCCGTCGGGCGCCATCAGCGGGATCGCCTTCGACCAGGTCGTGGCCCGGTAGTCGCCGTCCTTCTCGCGCAGGGCCGCGGCCAGCGCTTTCGCCTCATCCGTGCGCTTGAGCGCCACGAGGGCCAGGCCGCGGAACCCGACCTGCTCGGAGTCGGAGGTCCGCGGGTCGAGCGCGCCGGTCAGCTTGAGCACATCCTCGTGGCGCCCCTCCTGCCACAGGCGGCGAGCGAGCATCCGCCGCATGGGCACATCGTCGAAGGCGGCCGCCGCCGCCTCCAGCACGAAGAGGGAGTGGTCGTACGCCGCCACCTCGTTGAACACCTCGATCAGGGCGCCCGCGAAGTCCTGGTCGTGGAGCGTGACCGGTCGGACCGGCGTCGGCGACGTTGTCTCCAGGCCCGCGGCCCGGCAGACCCGCTCCCACTGGTCCTGCGCCTCGCCGGGGCGGCGGTCGATCATCCGGGCCACCACGAGGATCAGCTCCGCCCGCGGGTCCTCCGGGTGTGCCTTCAGCAGCCCCTCCGCGTACGCGCGGGCCTCCGCGGGCCTGTTCGCCTGCCCGAGCGCCTGCAGGCGGACCGTCTCGTTGCGGACGTTCAGCGGCTGCACCGCCGAGAGGCGGTCGAGGACCCGGAACAGCCGCGCGGGGTCGCCCCGCACGGCGTAGAGCGCCAGCGCCTCGGCCCGCAGCGTCGGCGCATCCTCGGCCGTGGCCGCCGAGAGGTCCGCCGGGAGGAGCTTGGCCGCCAGCTCGCGCGCCTCGGCCCAGTAGTGCGACTGGAGCAGCAGGTCCAGCACGAGTTCCTGGGTCTCGCGGTCGTCGGGGCGCTGCTCGAGGTACCTGAGGTAGAACGAGACGGCCTGCCGCACGTGCGACTGGTCCGCCTCCTCCACCTTCATCCGGCAATCGGCGTAGGTCTTGAGCATGTCCGCGTAGCGCGGGTGGGTGGTCGGATTCCGCTTCAGGTAGTTGGCGCTGATGATGAGGGCCGGGTAGTACTGGCCCTGGGCCACCTTCTCCTCCGCCTCGCGGGCGAAGCGGTCGATGGCGCGGCCCTTCTGCCACTGCCGCACCACGAACAGCGAGAACGCCCCGCCGAGCACCAGCAGGACGACGAGCCCAAGCAGCGTCATCCTGCGGACCGTCTTGGGTTTCAGCCTCATGACCGGGTGACTCCACGCACGAGCAGCATCACCGTCTTCCAGATGATCCACAGGTCCAAGCGCAGGCTCTGGCGCTCCACGTACTCGATGTCGTACTTGATCCACTCCTGGAAGTCGTTGCCCGCGGCGCGGGTCCGCTTGATCTGCCACAGCCCGGTGACGCCGGGGCGCACGCTCAGCCGGGCCTCGCGCCACGGCGGGCAGTACTGGTTCTCCTCGTACGGGCTGGGGCGCGGGCCGACCACCGACATGTCGCCCGCCAGGACGTTGACGAACTGGGGCAACTCGTCGAGCTGGTACTGGCGCAGGAACGCGCCCACGCGGGTCAGGCGCGGGTCGTTGGGGATGTAGAACTGCGGCCCGTCCGCGCGGTTCTGGGCCGCCAGCTCGCGCTTGATCTTCTCCGCGTCCGTCCGCATCGAGCGGAACTTGATGCAGCCGAACACCCGCCCGCCCCGCGTCTCACGGCGGTGCACGAAGAAGATGGGGCCGGGGTCCTCCAGCAGGATGGCCAGGGCGATCAGCGGGTACAGCGGGAGCGTCACCGCCAGGGCCAGCAGCGAGAAGGCCACGTCGAACGCCCGCTTCACCGCCCGGGCGCTGCGGGCCTTGACGCGCGGGATGGGGAACGCCGGCGGGGCGGTCGGCTCCAGGTCGATCCACCGGACCTCCTCCGGCTGCGGGCGCACCCCGGGGCTGTCCCAAAGGACGCCGGGCCCGACGGCCGCGGGCGTTTCCCCCAGCTCGCGCCCGGCCCCGATCCAGAGCGGCCCGGCGAAGCGGGTGCCGTTGAGGTGGAGCCCCGGGGTCCCCCACACGTGCTGGGACACCTCGCCCACGCTGTGGATAGTCGCGTCGGGCCGGCGCCAGGTCTCCACCAAGTCGCGGACGAACATGGCCTGCTCGCGCTCCGAGGTCCGGTCGTAGAACCGGCCCTGCGCGCTGGTGGACCAGCGCTCGGTCCGGCGGAGCACCCGCCGCAGGCGCTGCCACCCCGTGCGCGGGTCCGGCGCCGACTGCCACAGGCGGGCGATGTCCTGATCGGGCGTGAGCGCGACGCGGGCCAGCCGGGCCGCCGCGCCCCCGTAGTCGCGCCGGAACCGCACGAACCGGTCGAGCCCGTCGGTCTGCACGAGCTCGCGGTAACCGCGCTCGCGCGAGTCGATCAGGCGCACGGCCAGCAGGTCCGCGTTCAGCCAGCTCAGCTGCTCGACCAGCGACGTGAGCCGGAAGATCGCCAGCGTCCGCGGGTCCGCCAACAGGAACAGCTCGGCGTGCCGGACGATCTCCGACGGCTCCCCCTGGCGCACCACCTGCACCCCGCGCGAGGCCCAGAACCGCGCGTGCAGCTGCGCGGGGTCCAGGCCCCAGATCGTCCGCGTCAGCGGGCGGGCCGGGGCGTCGGCGCTCGCGCCCAGGGTGGCGGGGCTAGAGATCATCGCCGCCGCCTCCGCTGCTCCGGATGTGCGTCGCGACGGTGGCGGCCATGGGGCCCATCGCGGGCATCAGCCCGGGGTGGTGGCCGTTCCCGGAGGCCGGCACCGGCACCGACCGGACCGAGGCGCTGCTCACCGCCCTGCGGAAGTCGCCCAGCCGGGCGCGGTTGAAGACCACCCCCGCCAGCCGCGCCCCGATGCTCCCCAGATGGTTCACCGCCCGCTCGACCTGGTACCGCTGCTGCCCCCGCCCGAGGGCCAGGATGACGGCGTCGCTCTCCGCGGCCACCAGGGAGGCCTCGAGGCTGCCCAGGATCGGCCCCGTGTCCACGATCACCGTGTCGTACTCGTTGCGGGCCTGCTCCAGGATGCGCCGTACGAGCACGGGCGAGAGGCGGCTCACGTCGTGGGCGTCGTTCTCCCCCGCTGGCACGATGGAAAGGCGGTTGAACGCCGTGGGCCGCACGTGCCCGTTCAGGCGCCCCTCGTCGATCGCCGACAGCAGCCCCTGCTCGGTGCGGGCCTGCATCGCCGAGGTGAGCCCGCCGCCGACGAGGTCAAAGTCGATGAGCAGCGTGCGCGACCCCGACGCCGCGAACGACAGGGCCAGCGAGAGCGCGAGGCTCGTCTTGCCGTCGCCCGAGGTGGGGCTGGTGATGGCGAACACGCGCCGGTCGTCGCGGGCCCCGCCGATCTGCAGCAGGGTCCTGATCTGATGGACGCAGTGGGCCGCCACGGCCGCCTGCTCGGGGTCGGCCATGTTCTCCGGCAGGTTGGGCAGGATGCCCAGGAGCGAGACGTGGCCCGGGCCCGAGTCGGTCGCGTCGTCGGAGTAGCGGTACCGCTTGTCCATGAGCCCGACGAGCATGAGCAGCGCGAAGGGGATCCCCCCGCCCACCAGGAACCCGACCGCGGCCAGCTTCTTGCGCGGGTCGCTGTAGGGGGCGCTGGGCTGCTCGCCCGTGCTGATCACGCTGATGCGCCCCGCGGCGGTGGCCTGGGAGTCCGTCGGCATGTTCTCGAGGTTGATCGCCGCCAGCCGGCGGTCGAACTGCGCCACCTCGTCCTGCCGGAGCTTGATCTCCGAGAGGAACTGCTCCACGTCGGTCTTGGCGATGGCGACCTCCCGGCACTTCTTCTCGAGGTCGTCCCGGAACTCCTTCTGGAGTTTCAGGTTCTCCTTCTGCCCATCAATCTGCTCGCGCGTAAGCGAGGTCAGGAGCGTCCCGGATGTGCTCGGCAGCATGCCCCCGCGGGCCTTCAGCCAGGTCTCCCGGTGGCCGTTGACCTGCTGCTCGACGGCCTTCTGGTTCGCCAGGGCCATGCTGTGGCTCCGGTGCGCCGGCTTGACGCCCGACGCGTCCAGGCGCGCCACGGTGTGCCGCGCCGCGAGCCGCTGGTCGAGCAGCATCCGCATCTGATCGTCCACCCGGGCGATCTCGGCGTTGACCAGTTCCGGCTCCATCGGCGACTCCTCGCCGCCCTCGGTCTTGGTGAGCGCGATCTCGGCCTGCCTGATCCGAAGATCAAGCAGGTCGATCTCGCGGTTCTTCTCCATCAGGTCCCGCGTCAAGGCCGACTGCAGCTCCGTCGGACTGGCCGTCATGATCTGCCGCGTGATCTCCGCGATCTTCCGCTGCCGCTCGAGGATCTCCGCCTGGATCGTGCTCCGCCGGTCCTTCAGCAGGTTCACCATCTCGGGGGTGAAGATGTTCTGCGTGGGGCCCCAGATCTCGGTGTAGGCGTTGATCACCTCCTCGACCGCGACCTTCGCGGCCAGGCCGTCGCCGTCGACGAACCGGACGCGGATCCACTCCGGCTCGTCACGCTCCGTGACGATGAACAGCGACCTCAGGAAGGCGTCGCGGCCCGCAGGCCCGGTGTCCCGCTTCAGCGCCGCCCAGGCGGGCGAGCGCATGGCCTTGTCGATGACCCGCGGCTCCTGCAGCAGGTTGGCCTGAGTGCGGACGTAGCTGGTGAAGATCGGGGGCATCCCCTTCTCGGGCAGCTCGTAGAGCTTGGTCTGGAGGGTGGGCGCGACACGGATCGCCCCCGCGCTCATGAACTTGGGCGTGGTCGCCATGTAGCCCCCGGCAGCGCCGACCAGGGCCCCCACAGCGCCCAGGGCGAGGCCCAGGGCGTACCGCCCGCGCAGCAGGCGGTGCACCTTGTTGAAGATCACAAACGGCGACTCGTCCGCCGCCGCCGGCCCCGGGAGCTGGTCCCCCACGAAGGCGCTCAGGTCGCGCTGAGCGGACACCGGGAGTGCTCGGTCGCTGGTCATGTCTTGGTTCCCCCATCCTTGAGTTGCATCGCCTCGACCACCGGCGCCAGCGGTTCGAGCAGTTCACGGAGGGCCTCCCGCCGCTCCTCTTCCGGCATCCCCGCATCCAGGATCACCTGGACCTGGGCGGCGCCGTACGGCCTGACCCGGTAGTCCGCGCTCGCGGAGACCACATCGCTCATCTCCGTCCGCAGCCCCGCGCGCGGCAGCACGAACACGTCATAGATCACGCACTGGACGAAACGGTTCACCTCCGTCCGCGAGAACCCGTAGACCGCGAACGTGGTGTCCTCCCCCCACAGCGTGATCGTCTCGTACTGCGCGCCCGAGGTCATCGTCCAGCCGTGCCCCGGGTAGCACACGGGCGGGTAGTGACCCGTCATGTCGCGCGAGTCGCGGCAGTGCACCAGCAGCACCGTGACCGTGCGGCCCGTCCCGGCGTGCCGGTAGTGCCGGCAGAACAGGGCGTTGGGCTTCAGCAGCTTCCCCGCCGCCGCCGGCAGCCGGACGTCGCCCCCGCTCCACTCCCCCACCTGCATGGGGATCCGCTCGACCGCCCCCCGCACCGTCGCGTGGAACTCGGCGCTGTCCTCCTCCGCCGCGTAGGCGCGCACCTGCACGAACAGGCCCACCACAAGTGCGAGCGAGATCAGCGAGGGAAGGAACTGGAGGAGGCGGCGCTTCATGGCAGGGGGAATCCGGGGGTCATCGAGAGGGGGATACGGGGGTCATTGATACGCGAGGTTGAACTTCGCCACGGGGATCAGCGCCCACCGCAGCAGACGCACGACGCCCAGCAGCAGCAGGAACGCCAGCGGGAGCATGATCCACCCGCTCAGGTCGTGGAACTTGTCGGCCACCGGCTGGGACTGGTACCCGTAGAGCCACACCGTGGGCAGCAGACGGAGGACGTTGCAGAAGATCGCCGCCAGCGGGCTCGCCAGCAGCACCAGCACCCGCACGCTGTGCCGCAGCGGCATGCTGTAGGCGAAGGCGTAGGACACCAGGACGAGGGCGAAGACCATCCGCATCCCGTTGCAGGCCTCGGCCACCGCCACCTCGTGCCCGTTGATCGAGAGCAGGTTCCCCGAGCGGTCCACGGCGATGCCCATGGTCTCCAGCAGCGCCTGCGTCGTCGCCGCCGTCGCCGTCTGCAGCGGCAGCGCGATCTGCTGGCGGATCACCCCCGGCACCGGCACCAGGAACACCAGCACCGCGAACGCCGGGAAGAACCGGAACAGCGCGTTCTTCCCCAGCACCGAGAGCACGCACCCGATCAGCACCAGCACCGCCCCGCCGTGCCACAGGAACTGGACGGCGTTGTTGTACCCGTAGACGTACGCCAGCCACCCCAGCACCACGATCGGCGGCCCGATCATCTCCCCGGCGGGGGCGCAGAACCGCACGCGGAGGCGCCGGGCCCACACCATCCACGCCGCCACGATCGGCACCAGGTAGATGTGGCTCGCCTCCTCATCCAGCGACGCGATCAGCGCGATGTCGCGCCACGCCGGCAGGGCCGCCACCACCGCGGCCGCCGCCAGCACCGCCAGCGCGACCATCCGCCACGGCGTCCACCCGATGCTCGCGAGCCGTCCGGTCATGGGCGCGGCCCCTTCTGCTCGCGCATCCCCGGGGTCACGATCTGGTCGGCCACCGTCATCCCCGGACGGACGCTTCCGCCGGGGCAGACGACGGACCGCACCACCACCGCGCCGCCGCCCACCGTCCCGCCCGCCAGCACCACCGAGTCGTGGATGGTCGCCCCGGGGGAGACGGCCGCGCCCCCTTCCACCAACGAGAACGTCGGCGCCCAATCCTCTTCGAAGGGGTCGTGGGCCATCGGCCGGCACGCGGCCAGGCGTGCGATCGCCCTCACGGCCGCCATGTAGCCGTCGAGCGTCCGCACCGGGATCGCCCCCGGCAGGTCCCGCCGCAGCACGCGGATGCTCTGGCCCTCGCTCGCCAGCCGCGGGAGCACCTGCTCCTTGAAGTCCACGAACCCTCCGGACCGGATGTCCGTCAGCGCGCCGCACCGCACCACGAACAGCCCGCTGGGCGTGCCGTCCTCATGAGCCATGAGCGCGACGTCATCGTCCGCCGCCACCAGGTCCGCCGCCAGGTCATCCAGCGGCTCGGTCAGCACCTGCGCAGCGCTCGCCACCAGGATGCGGTCCGACTCCTCGTAGCTCTCGGTCAGGTCCCGCAGCACGCCCCCGGTGCCCCGGTACTCCGAGCGGTCCTGCTCGATGGTCAGCGGGAAGCGGGCGGAGTTGGGCCCCACGCCGGGCGCGTGGCCCTTGCGGTTGATCACCACCCGGAGCGGCAGCGTCGCCTGCCCCAGCCGTGTCGCCAGCCTTTCCACGTGCGCGTGCCAGTGCGCCAGGATGTTCTGCCCCGCGGCGATCGGAAGGTCCAGCAGCGAGCGCCCCACACCCCGGCTGAGCTCGCTCTCGCGAACGGAGCCCGCGAGCAGCACCACCGCGCGCAGGCCCATCGGTGCGCCCAGCGCCGGGAACGGCCTCAGGGCCGCAAGGCGGCCAAGTTCGATTGCGCCGGACGCCATCCTCTTCTGCTCCCTCGCCGGAAAAACACACCCGATCACCCGGACCCGATCTTACGAGACTCTCCCGCCTGGGCACGCCTCGGGCGAGCGATTCATCGCCGGTCCCCGGCCCTCTCCTCGGCCGATCGGCCCACCTTGCCTACGTTGCCGTAACCGGGTGAGTTCTCCGCCGCGCGATGAGCGCGATCGTCCCACCGATCCGCCCGGGGCCGGACCCTTCGATAACCCTTCCGGACCTGCACGAGCCGCCCCTCATCGCCCCCCGGAGTCCGCCGTCCGCCGCCCGTTCCACCGCTCCAGAAGGGCCCTGGCGAGCAGCCGGACGCCGAAGGGCACCCCCTCGAGCAGATACCGCCGGGCCAGCCTGCGGGGCTCCTGAGCAAGCCTGAAGGCCCATTCCAGGCCTACCCGCCGCATCCACGGCGGGGCGTGCCGGACCTCCCCGCTGACGTAGCTGAAGCTGATCCCGATCCCCAGGAACCACGTCCGGGGCAGCCGCGGGCCGAACCGCTCGATAAACATGACCTGTTTCTCGAAGTTGAGGCCCACGTAGCAGATATCCGGCGCCGCCGAGGCGAGCGCCCGCTCCACCTCCATGAGGTACGCCTCATCGCGCTCGAACCCAAGGGGCGGGCACATGGTCCCGACGACCCGAAGGCCCTGATGAAGTGAACGGAACTTCGTCGCGGCGGCATCGGCCGCGCCGGGGTTCCCCCCGATCAGGAACACGGACCGCGCCTCCATCGCCGCCCGCGCCGTCAGGCTCCAGATCAGTTCCGACCCCGCCACCCGCTCCGGGAGAGGCGTGCCGCGGAGGCGGCTGGCCCAGATCAGGGGCATGCCATCCGCCAGGCTGAGTGAGGCCCCCTTCACCGCTTCCGCGTAGACGGGCGTGAACGAGCAGAGCCGCAGGTTGTGGAGGTTCGGGGTGTAGACCGTCCCGCCCCGGCCCGCGGCCAGACCGGCCATGATGCGGTCAACCGCCCCGCTCTCGGTGAGCGAATCGAGGGGCAGGCCCATGAGCATCACGCGCCGGCGCTCCCCCAGTACCGGCTGTGGCAACTCCTCCCCGTCTACCCCCGTCCTCATGTCTCACGCCTTCACGATCCGCGCCCGCGGCGCTGGGGTTCGGGACATTGCGTTGCGGGTGTCCACCACCAGCCGCGCGGCGCGCCCGACCAGGGGCCAATCCACCACCGCGTGGTCCGTGACGACAAGCACGCAGTCCGCCTGAGCCAGCCGCGCCTCGGTGAGGGCGGTGGACCGCATCTCCACGCTGTACCGGCGCATCCTCGGGAACTCGGGCACGTGCGGGTCGTGGTACGACACCTTGGCGCCGCGAGAGAGCAGCGTCTCGATGATCTCGGCCGCCGGCGTCTCGCGAACGTCGTCGATATTCGGCTTGTAGGCCAGGCCGATGACCAGGATATCGGCGCCCTTGAGGGCCTTGCCGTCCTCATTGAGCGCCTCGGCCACCCGGGCGACGACCCGGCCTGGCATGGCGCTGTTGACCTCGCCCGCGAGTTCTATGAACCGCGAATCGCACCCGACCTCCCGCGCCCGCCAGGTCAGGTAAAAGGGGTCCAGCGGGATGCAGTGGCCCCCCAGGCCCGGACCCGGGAAAAAGGGCTGGAAACCGTACGGCTTCGTCGACGCGGCCGCGATGACCTCCCACACATCGATGCCCATCGCCGCCAGGACGACCTTCATCTCGTTCACCAGCGCGATATTGACGGCGCGGTAGACGTTCTCCAGCAGCTTCGCCGCCTCGGCCACCTCCGCCGAGGCCACGGGGATCACGTGGTCGATCGCGGCGCTGAAAAGGGCCACCGCCAGCTCCGTGCTCATCGCGTCCACCCCGCCGAGGAGCCGGGTAACCTGCCGGGTCGTCACGCCCTGCCGGCCGGGGTCCTCCCGCTCGGGGCTGAAGGCAAGAAAGTAGTCCAGCCCACAGGCAAGCCCGGACCGGTCGAGGATGGGTTTGCACACCCCCCGAGTCGTCCCCGGGTAGCTGGTCGATGTGAGCACGACGAGCTGCCCGCGCCTGAGGGTCGTGGCCACCATCTCGGTGGACCGTTCCACGAAGGAGAGGTCCGGCTCGCGGTGATCGCCGAGTGGCGTCGGGACGCAGAGGATCACGGCGTCCGCCGAACCGATAGGCGCCGGATCGTGGGTCGGCGTGAACCGCTCGGAATCCGCCAGGACCCTGATCCAGTCCTCACCCAGATGCTTGAGGTACGCCTCACCTGCGTGCAGCCGGGCGATCTTCGTCGCGTCGGTGTCGTAGCCGATCACCGTGTAGCCCGCGTCATGGAACGCCCGCACCGTGGGAAGGCCCACGTACCCCAGCCCGACCACCGCCACGGTCGCCTGGCGGGTCTCGAAGCGTTTCTTCATCTCGGCGTGGGTAGATGGAATGGCCATGGCTGAGAGGATCGTCCTTTCTGTTGCGCTATCGGATGCTCAGACGCGGGCCGGGGCGGGGGACGGGTCGGGCCGAGGTCCCCATTCCTTCTCGAGCGCTTCCAGCGCCCGGCGCTTGCCCCGGAGCAGCACCAGCCGGTGGTACCGCCTCAGATATCGGCGGAAGGCGGGGTCCTCATAACGCTGATCCCCCCGGAGCATGGCCGTGAAGTACCCCACCACCATCGCCAGCCCCCCGATCACTACGGGGTGCCGGGTCGTGCGGACGAGCGCCGACGCCACTATATACGAGGGGGCCGTGCCCATGAAGTACTGCCCGAAACCGTGCCGCTTCCGGCCAGTCCAGATCCCGACCTGGCTCGAACCCATGGGGCGCAGGTGCACGAAGCGGATCTCCGGATCGTCCCAGGACACGGCCCGCCACCCCGCCATTCTGCAGCGGTGGCAGTCGATCCCGTCCCACATCACCTGACGCACGAACCCGCCGATCTCGCGGAAGCACTGGACGCGGAAGAGCTTGGTTGCGCCCACCGACGTGTCATCCCCGCACCCCTCGCTGACGAGCCGGTCTGAGGACGGATCGGGGAAGTAGGCCTTGCCACTGCACGTGCCCAGCCGCGGGTCGGCCTCCATCCGGGCCACCAGGAGCTCGAAGTACCGCGCGGGGAGGTCAAGGTCGAGGTCCAGCTTGCAGACGTAGTCAAAGTCGTCCAGGTCCACCCTATCGAGCCCCGCGTAGAACGCCTCGATCACGCCCGGCCCCACCGCGCGCCGGCCCCGGTCGGGGCGGTGCATCACCCGGATCCAGTCGAAACGCTCAGCGTACTCCGCGAGGATCCGCGGGGTCTCGTCGGTCGATCCGTCGTCCACGATCACCCACAGCGCCGGCCGCAGCGTCTGCGCGGCGACGCTGTCCAGCGTCCGCCGCATGTAGCGGGCCTCGTCGCGGCAGGGAGAGATCAACACTATCCGCCGGTTCACCGTGACGACTCCTCAGGCTTCGACCCGGTGCTCTCGGCACCACCACAGCAGGATAAAGAGGGCCCACACCCTCGTCCAATAGAGGCCCCGAACACCCGTGTCGTAGGCTCGCCAGAACGACGCGACACTCCCGGGGCTCAGCCCCGCCCCCTCGCACGCCGCGGCGTCGCTCAACATCGACCCCACCGTGCCACGCAGCGTGCGGCCGCACCACACCTCGAGCGGCAGCTCGAACCCCGCCTTGGGCCGGTCGAACATCGCCTCCGGCAACTCCGGCATCGCCGCCTTGTGCAGCAGCGACTTCTTCATGAGCGGCTGGAAGCGTGACCGGTCATCCACGGCGCACACGGCCTCCACGAACTCGTGGTCCAGCAGCGGCACGCGAACCTCCAGCGACACGCCCATGCTCGCCGCGTCCGTGTCCCGCAGCAACCGCTCGCCCAGGTATAGGTCCAGCTCCAGGGCCGAGATCGCGCTCAGCGCCGAGCGCCCCGCCACCATCTCGTGCACCTCGCGAGCCCGCGCCGGCGGCAGCCCCATCTCCGCCCCACACGCGTGCCCGTTGAGCGAGAGCCGGCCCGCGAAGTCCGCGGTAAAGAGCCCGTACCCCACCTGGTACAGCTCCGCCAGGTCGCCCCGCGTCGCCAGCGCATCGGCCAGCTTCCCCCAGCGCGTCTGCGGCGGCACCGCCGCCAGCGACCGGGCCCGAAGCCGCGACAACGCCCGCGCCGCCGGGCCCGCCGCCCACCCCGGCACCAAGCTCAGCCGCCGCGACCACGCCGCCAGCAGCGGCAGGTCCCGGAAGCTGCGGTAGCCCCCGAAGAGCTCATCGCCACCGGTGCCGGCCATCGCGACGGTCAGCCCCGCCTCGCGCACCGCCCTGCTTACAAAGTAGCTGTTGATCGAGTCGAACGTCGGCTGGTCGATGCTCCGCAGCGCACCCTCCAGGTGCTCCCGGAACATCGCCTCGCTCAGCCGCACCTCGTGGTGCTCGGTCCCCAGGGCCGAGGCGACCGACCTTGCGTAGGCCCCCTCGTCGTACCGTGCCTCGTCAAAGCCGATGTTGAAGGTCCTGATGCGCGTGGGTGAGACGCGCGACGCCACCGCTGTGATCGCGCTGGAGTCACGCCCACCGGACAGGAACACGCCGAGCGGCACATCGCTGACGAGGTGCTGCCGCACCGTCTCCTCCAGCCTGGCGCCGACCTCCGCGGCGTCGAAAGTCCGCACGCCTGTCCGGGGAAGTTGCCAGTACCGCCGCACCTCGGCGTTCGGCAACGCCGCATCCACCTCCGCGGTGCACCCCGCCGGGAGCTGCTGAACCCCGCGGATGATGCTCGCCGGCCCCACGACAAACCCGTTCCAGACGAAGCTCGACAGCCCCACCGGGTCCAGCCGCCGCTCCACCAGCCCGCCCGCCAGCAGCGACCGCACCTGCGAGGCGAACACCACCGCCCCGCCCCCCGGCCGCTTCACCTTCGCATAGAACAGCGGCTTGATGCCCAGCCGGTCGCGGGCCAGGAGCGCCCGCCGCCTCCTCGGGTCCCAGATCGCCAGCCCGAACATCCCCCGCAGCCGCTCGATCGCGCCGTTGCCCCACTGGGCGTACGCCTTCAGGACGACTTCGCCGTCCCCGCTCGATCGGAACGCGTGCCCCAGCCCCTCCAGCTCCCGCCGCAGCTCCCGGAAGTTGTAGACCTCGCCGTTGAAGACCAGCACGTTCCCCGTCGCCGGGTCCACCATCGGCTGGTCGCTCAGCGGCGAGAGGTCGATGATCTTCAGCCGACGGAAGGCGAGGAACGCGCCGCCGGGCCCCGCCGCGACCCCTTCAAACCCCCGCGGCCATTCTCCCTCCGAGTCCGGGCCGCGCAGCCTCTGGCACTCGCTCGCCGCGCGCACCGCCCCCACCACCCCCGCATCCACCGCCCCGATGGCCCCGGCGATGCCGCACATGCCTCACCGCCCTCCCCGTGCGCTGCGCGCCCCAACGCTCTGGAGGAACAGGGCCTCGAGCCGCTCGACTTCCGTGCCCGTGTGGTGCCGCTCGGCGACCAGCGCCCTGCCCGCCTGTCCCATCGCGTCCAGCCGCGACACCGGCGTGCTCATGATCTCCGCGATCGCCGCCGCGGCCGCTTCCACGCTCCCCGCCGGCACGAGCCACCCGTTCTCTCCCGGCCGCACCAGTTCCGGGATCCCCGCGATGTACGTGCTCAGAACCGGGCGCGCCAGCGCGAGGGCCTCCATGATCACCACGGGCAGCCCCTCGGCGAAGCTTGTGAGGGCCAGCGCCCGCGACTCAAGCACCCGCCGCTGAATCTCCTCCTCGCCGATCCACCCCGTGATCTCGACGCGCCCGCCGAGCCCCAGCTCGCCGATCCGCCGCTCGATCGCGGGACGCAGCTCGCCATCCCCCGCGAACACCAGCCGTGCCTCGCGACCGGCGCCCTCGGCCCGCGCCAGCGCCTCCAACAGCACCAGGTGCCCCTTGTCCTGCACCATCCGACCGATGCACAGGATCGACTTCGAGGCCGGGCTCACCGGCCGCGCCGCCGCCAGGAACCCGTCCCCCACCGTGCACCGCACGATGTGCACCTTCTCCCACTGCCCCACCGGCAGCCACCGCCGCACCTGCGCTGAGCAGTAGTCGCTGATGCAGGCGACAAACTCCGCCTCGCCCGCCGCCTGCGGCAGCGAGAGCCCCCGCGGCGCGTCAAACTCCAGCGGCCCGTGCACCATCATGCTGAACGGCGGCCCCCCGAGCATTCGGATCAGCCGCGCAACCGCCGCCGGGTTGGTCCCGAAGTGCACGTGCAGGTGCTGGATGTTTTCCCGCCGCAGGACCCCCAGCAGGTGCGCCGCCTCGGCGAAGTACGCCAGGTGTTTCCCCAGCCCCTTGTCGCTCCGGCGCGCCATCGCGACCGCTTCCAGCAGCGCCCGCGCTGACTTCACCGGCCGCCCCACCACCGCCGACACCTGCGCCGCCGCCAGGCGCGGCAGGGGCTGGCTCAGGCAATGCAGCGTCTTCTCGTGCTCCGCCCGGTCCACCGGATCGACGAACCCATCCGCCCCCGGCCGGATCGCCAGTCGCAGCACGCTGTGCCCGCGCCGCTCCAGTTCGAGGATCTCCCGCCGGATAAACGTGTGGCTGACCGCCGGGTACTGGTTGGTCAGGTACGCCAGCCGCAGCGAGATGCTCTCGCCCCGCTCGTCGCGCCCCGCCGCCACCGGCGCCCTCTGATCGGCGAGCGCGGTCATACGCGCCCTCCAGCCGGGGTCCCGACCGCGCTCTGGGGCGCCTGCGCCGCCTTGTGCTCGATCAGGGTCGGCGGACGGTGTGACAGGCGGCCCACGAGGAACCGGCCGATCCCGGTCACGTGCGCGAACTTGGACACCAGCAGCAGGGCCGCGTACCGCCCCGCCACGCCCTTCCTGCCGCGGCGCGATTCCCGCGCAGTCAGCCGCGCCCACTGCAGCGGGTACAGCAGCAGCGCCAGCAGCGACCACCCGCCGGTGACGACCGCCGCCGCGACCGCCGCCACCGGCAGCCCCAGCCCCCACACCAGCGCGCTGGCCACCGTCCGCACCCCGTGGCGGTCGCGCCCCCGACCGTGCAGCCACGCGCCCTCCGCGCCCGCGTGCCCCGCACGCACCGCGCGCCGCCACCACTGCCCGAACCGCGTCATGGCCGCGTCGTGCAGCGCCATCTCCGCATCGATCCGGTGGATGCCCCATCCCCGCTCGCGCAGGCGCACGCACAGCTCCGGCTCCTCACCGGCGATCAGGTCCTCGCGGAACCCGCCCACCTCGCTGAGCGCTGCCGCCCGCATCATCACGATCCCACCGCACGCCCGGACCTCGCCGACCGGCGCCTCATCCCACTCCAGGTCGCACAGCCGGTTATAGAGCGACCGCTCCGGAAACCGCTCCCGCAGCCGCCCGAAGACGCCCCCCGCACGCCCCTCGCGCGCCAGGAACGCGGCCCCCGCTTCGATCCAGCCGTTATCGAGTTCGCAGTCGCCATCCACGAACTGAACGAGCCCCACCCCCGGGTGGTTCGCCATGAGCGATGAAAGCCCGGTGTTCCGCGCCCGCGCCGCCGTGAAGGGCTTCGAGAGGTCCAGCTCCACCACCGCCGCCCCGAGCCCCAGCGCCGCCGCCGCGCTCCCGTCCGTGGAACCCGAGTCCACGTACACCGCGGGCAGCCCGGCCGGCAGCGACCCCAGGCAGCGGACCAGGCGCTCCCCCTCGTTGCGGCCGATCACGACGATGCCGACCCGCGGCGACATTCAGCGGCCCTCGATCCGGAAGCCCGCGCCGAACACGCTGTGGCGCAGGAAGTCCGAGAGCATCTTTGGGGGGTCCCGGTCGGGACGCCGCTGGATCGCCCGCCGGGCCCGCCACAGCACGTGCCCCAAGGCCCACGCCAGGTCGGCCAGGGCCGCGTACACCCGCCCGTGGTTCTTCACGAAGTAGCGCCGTCGCGAGTCGTACCAGAACTTCGGCAGCCGCTTGCCGCCGGAGGCCTGGCTGACGAGGTGCACCACCCTTGCCCCCGGCGCATACCAGCAGTCGAACCCCGCCCTGCGGGCCCGACGGCAAAAGTCCGCCTCCTCGTAGTACATGAAGTAGCCATCGTCGAGCAGCCCGACCCTCTCGAACACCTTCCGCCGCACCAGCATGCACGCCCCGGACACCCAGTCCGCCCGGTGCGGCTCATCCCGCGCCGGCGGCGCCACCACCCACCGCCGCAGCAGCCCCGAGACCACCCCCAGCCGCACCGCGTGCTCCAGTTCCCCCAGGACCGAGTGCGCCCGGAAGGCCGAGACCTGCGGCGTCCCGTCCATCTCCTCCAGCCGCGGCCCCACGATCCCCGCGTGCGGCTGCACCTGCATGAACGCCGTCAGCGCCGCCAGCGCCCCCGGCCGCACGACGGTGTCCGGGTTCAGGAGCATGACCACCTCGGGCCCGTCCGGCTCCATCAGCGCCGGCCGGATGGCGGCGTTGTTGCCGTACGCGAAGCCCTTGTTCACGTCCAGGGCCAGCACAGAGGCCCACCACCATCCGCGCTGGGCAATCGCCTCCCGCAGCCTCTCCGCCGACCCATCGCCGCTCGCCCCATCCACCACCACCGCCCGTGCCCCCAGCGGGCCGACCTCATCCGCGAGCGATTCCAGCGCCCCGATCGCCAGATCGGCTGTCCGGTAGTTCACGATGACGATGAGCAGGCGCACAGGGTGTCTACTCCAATGCCGGCGCGCCCGCCCGCCCGCGCTGAACAGCCGTTCGCTCAATCGTCACGGGCCGCGGCCGGCGCAGCGCAACCGACAGGGACACGAGCCCGCCGGAGATCATCGTGTACACCGGGTTGTGCGGCGAGTTCGGCAGGGCGTCGATCGCGACCATCAGCAGCACCACAGACAGCGCCAGGGCCGGGGCCGCCGCGGCCGAGCCCAGCCCCCCCGGCGCCACCCTCCGGATCACCGCCAGCGGCGGCAGTAGATGCCACCCCAGCAGCGCCCCCAGCCCCACGACCCCGTTGATCCCCAGGAAGATCACCCACAGCCCGTCCGTAATCGAGACGTCGTTGCCCTCCTCGTCTTTGACCCGCGAGTCGCCCCAACCGGCCCAGCCAAAGACCGGCCTCTGGAGCGCCCGCGCGGCCAGCGCCTCCTCATTGACGATCCGCGTCTCCAGCGAGGACGCTCTGTCCGGGCTGATGGCTGCCGCCACCGCAATGAACTGCCGCGTCGCCGGCGACCCGGCCATCCGGTCCGCGATGTACAGCAGCGGCACCAGCGCCAGCACCGCCAGCGCCGTGCGCATGCGGAGCCACTTCGCCGCGAACAGGGCCCCGCCCGCGACCGCCAGGATGAGCAGCACGCCGATCGCCTTGCACAGCACCAGGGTCACCAGCAGAACGGGCACCGAGAACCGCAACGGCACGTTCAAGAGTGTCCGCACCGCGCCGGTCCACCACAGCCACACGCCGATCAAAGAGCAGACCGCCATCCAGAGCCCCACCGCCAGCCCGTGGCCCATGAACACCATGGGGCGGTACCCATCCTGACGCATGTGCTGAACGAATGAGTGGGGGTGATACCCGTACAGCATGTAATGCAGCTGCGGGCTCATCCTTATCTCAAACAGACACAGGGGGACGTAGATTAGCGCCCCGACGAGCATCCCGACGGCGAGCCCCTTGTGAGCCGCCAGGTCGTCCAGGTACAGCCGCCCGATGAAGTACGGCACCCCCCAGACAATCGTCGAGTGGACCACCGCCGACGCGCCGTCGTACAGGCCCTTCGGCCCGATCCCGAAGCTGGTCAGGGACGAGGCCAGCGGGACCGTGCAGAACGCCAGCATCGGCAAGTCCAGCAACGACGGACGGAACCGGACCAACCGGGTCCCGTCGAACAAGAACACGGCCGCCAGGCACAGCATCGGTGTCGCGGTCGCCCGCGTGTAATCCGGGAGCCCCGGCAGCGAGAACCCCCCCACCGGCAGGAACAGGGCCCCCGTTACGAACGACACGACGACCGCCCGCCGCGCAGGAAGCAGCACGAACAGGCCGAAGACGACCGGGATCCAACCCAGCAGCGCGATGGTGACTGGCAGGTTCATTGGCGCAGCGCGGGTCGCACGCTAGCGCCCGCGGATCTTGTCCTTGATCCGGTACAGCACCCCCGCCGCCGCACGCTTGGCCTTCTCCATGGGCATCAGCACCATCCCCTTCACCTTCTCGTCGGGGCGGGCCCGGAAGATCGTGTCGTGCGATACGCCCGTCCAGTGCTTCGGGGCCTCCTTGGTGTAGTAGTACGCCGCGAAGCTCTTCCGCGCCCGGTCCGCCGGGCAGGTCACCGCCGTAACCCCGTGGAAGCTCACGTCGTTGGTCTCGAACACCACGCAGCGGTTGAACACCGGCGAGAACGAGTGCTCGCACACCTTGACGTCCTTGTCCCACAGCTCGATGTTCCCGCCCCACTCCGGGCGCCAGCCCGGGTTGAAGTACACCAGGATGTTCAGCCGCCGGTGCAGCTGCCGGTCCGGGATGTAGTTGAAGTCGACGTGCACATCGAGGTGGCCCCGCGGCCCGGTCTCGTGGATGCCCCCGCCCGCCAGCTGCGGGTCGGCCAGCAGGTTGGGCATGTCCATCACGTGCGACAGCGTGTCGAGCCACGGCTGCTCGGCCAGCGCCTCGTGCAGCCGCAGGATCGGCGCCGGGAACTTGGTCGAGTCGGTGATCTGGATCTTCTTCTTCTCGTTGACCGCCGAGAACTCCTTCCCCAGCCTCGAGGCCTCCTCGAAGCTGGGGAACGAGCGCTCCGCCTCCTGCGCAAAGCCCTCCTCCAGGAAGTTGTCGATGCAGAAGTGCGGCACGGGGCGGGCGCTGCGGACCCGGGCCCGAAGCTCGTCGCGATCGATCGGCCGGATGATGCTCATGGGGGTCTCCTCCGCGTGCGAGTGTGCCGCGGGTTGGTTCCGGTGCCCAGCGTCTGGCCCCGGCGGTTCAAGCGTACCGGCCGGTTGGGCGTCCGGCCGTCCGCTTACCGGAGCTTCATGTTCTCAGGACTTTCCCGTAGAAGCCCAGCGTCCGCTCCGCGATGGCCGCGGGCTCGTACCTCGTACAGGCATCGCGGAACCCTTCTTCGCCCAGCCGACGGGCCAGGTTCGCATCCCCGAGCATCCGCTCGATCTGCAGGGCCAGCCCCTGGGGGTCCCCCGGCTCGCACATCAGGGCGCTCCGCTCGTGCTCCACCAGCTCCGACGGCCCACCGGCCCTCGTGACAACCATCGGGCACCCCCCCGCCATCCCCTCCAGAACCGTGTACCCGAATGTCTCATAACGGGAGCAGACCACCGTCACCGCCGCCCGCGCTCTCAGCGCCGGCAGCCGGTCGGCCGGCTGGAACCCCGTCCATTCCACGCGCTCTCTCGCGGAGGCCGGGAGGCGCTGGAGGTAGTCCGCCATCATCGCGCGGCCCCCCTTCCCATCCGCGAGCCCCCGGTCGGGGCCCACGAACAGCAGCCGAGCCGCCGACGACCGCGACGCCACCAGACCGAAGGCATCCAGGATCACATCCCCGCCCTTGTGCCGATCGAACCGGCCGATGAAGAGAATCAGGCCCGGCTCGTGACCATCGGGCCTCCACCGCGCGGCTTCGGGGAACGGCTCGATCGGGTACGGGATCACCTCGGCCCCGCTCAGCTCAACCCCGTAGTACGCCCGCGTCCGCTCCAGCACATCCCGCGACGGCGAGGTGACCCCCGCGCAGCGGAGAATCCCCTCTCGCTCGCGATCGACGCGAAGGCGGAACCCCTCATCCTGCGCCGCCCCGACGTTCGGGCCGTTGAGGAACCACGGACCATGAAGCCGGCCGACCACCGGCGCCCCGCAGTCGCGCGCGACATCCCCGCACCACCCGAAGCTCTCCTCCATCTCGACCACATCCACGCGCTCCCGCCCCACCAGCCCCCGCACCGCCCCCGCAAGCCTCGCCCCGGCCGCGTCCCCGTTCCCTCCCAGCCCCAGCTTCGCCCCTGCGCGACGGAGGAGCCCCGGACGCTTCATCGCGTGGAACACATCCGCGCTGTCCTCCCCATCATCCGGCACCGCCACGATCGTGCGGACACCGCCCGACTCCAGCGCCCGCTTCATGTAGCCCGTGTACGTGACAATGCCGTTCGGCGCCGCCGTCGGCGGCCACGCGGGGCTGAAGAGCGTCACGCAGCGCGCCCGGTTCACGGTGTTCCCCGGCTCTGCTGCGGCGTCCACCCCATCGCCTGGAACACGTCGTTGAGCCGCACCTGGGGCACGATCGTCAGGAACAGGTACCCTGCCAGCAGCCCCACCGCGAACAGCAGGACCGATCGCAGCTCGCCGGGCAACCAGAAGACCCGGTGCTTGATCGCCGCCGGCCAGAGCACCAGAAGCACCGGCACCTCGGTCAGCGCCATGACGACGAGCACCCCGTACAGACCGCCGTTGGGGTCCGGGAGGTGGCTCCCGACCGCCCAGGCGATCGGGATCCCCGCGATCACCCACACGGCCCGGGCCGCGTTGCGGGTGAAGCTGTACCAGCTGTGCCCCATCGCGAACAGCACGCTCTCCGCGGGCAGGAGCATCGCCATCATCGCCGACCGCACGGCGAGCGCCGACAGCATCACCGACGCCATGGCGTAGCGGTCGTCGTACAGGAAGCGGATGATCCACGGCGCGCCCCCGCAGATCCCGCCGGTGGTGAAAAGGCAGAGAATGTCGATGCGGAGCCTCGACCGGTAGTACACGTCCCGCAGGCGGTCCACGCCCTCGTGCGCCACCCGCGAGTACGCCGGGAAGAGCACGCTGGATGTGATCTGCGCGCCGAACGACACGGTGATCTCGGCCAGCGCCATCGCGATGTTGTACACGCCCAGCATCTGGAACCCGATCAGCCTCGGCAGCATGAACGCGTCCGCCTTCCGCGACACGAACATCATCGCGGAACTCAGAAGGATCCAGCGGCCGAAGCCCCAGATCGCGCGCGCCGCACCGGGGTCCCACTGCGGCCGGACCCGCGGCCCCGGGAGCAGCCAGTGGGTCCACACCGCCTTCCAGCCCACCGAAGACAGGTTCGCGATCACCAGCGCCCACACGCTCCCCGTCAGCCACGCCAGCAGGATCGCCGTCGCTGTCCCGAGGAGCGCGGAGGACTGGTCCAGGGCCATGACCCGCCCCAGCGTGAGGTGGCGGTACATCAGGTGGTACGAGGGCGAGAAGAGCCCCGCCAGAAGCGAGACCGCCCCCATCGCGGGAATCACGCCGAGCAGGATGGGCGCGTCGTAGACCACCGCCATCGGCCACGCCGCGGCGCACGCGATCACCGTCAGGATCGCTCCCCGTACGACCTGCATCGTCCACGCCGTGTTGACGAACGCCCGCTCCTCCCCCCGCGGGTCGCGGATCAGGCTCTGCCCCACGCCCAGCTCGGAGAACAGCGCCAGCCCCTCCAGCAGGCTCTGCGCGAACAGCATGATCCCGAACAGCTCCGGCGCCAGCAGCCGCGTCAGCAGCACGTTGCTGACCAGCCGCATCCCCAGCGAGAAGACGTACCCCCCCACCGTCCACGCCGACGCCCGCATGGCGCGCGCCTTCAGCGTCGGCCCTCCGCTCTCGCTCGCAGTCGCAGCACCAGCCGGCGCGTGCGGGGCTGCCGTGGCGGGCGCTTCGGCCGAGGCCTGTGTCACACGTGACTCCCTCGCATCACCGGCACACGCCCCACGAACGCCGCGTCCACCGGCGCCTCCGAGGCCGCCTCGCCCCCGAAATCAGGCGGCTTGGGCCGCAGCCCGCACACCCAGCGGTAGACCTCGAGCACCTGCCGCGCCTTGGCCTCCCACGTGAAGTGGCGCATCACCCGCTCGCGCCCACGCAGCCCCATCGGCCGGATCGTCTCCGGAGCATCCGCCAGGCGGGTCAGCACCTCGCGAAAGCCACGTGTGATCTCCACCCGTGATCCGATCGGAACCCGAATGCCGGTCTCCTTCGACACCAGTTCGCCCGGACCACCGTAGCCGACCACGACCGGGACGAGCCCCACCGCCATCGCTTCCAGAACCACCGCACCGCCGAACTCCCGGATGCTCGGGAACGCAAACACATCCGAGGCGATCAGCCGCTCCTCCAGGGCCCGGTGCGCTACCCAACCCCGCAGCGACACGCCGCCACCGATTCCCAGCCGCTCGACGAGCCCCCGCAAGGACGGCATCTCCGGGCCGTCCCCGATGATCTCGACGACCACGCGCCCGTCCTTCACGAGCGGGGCCGCGGCCTCCAGCAGCATGTCCGCCCCCTTGTACGGCACCAGCCTCCCCACAAAGACCACTCGGACCGGCCGCGCCGCCGCTGCCGCCACCGTCTTCCGGAAGCGGGAAGGGTCCACGGCGTTCTCCGGGATGTACACGCACTTGGGGCGGACCCACCCCGGCATTTCCGCCAGCGTGTCCCGCGACCCCACGATCAGCGCGGCGGCGTGCCGGCGGGTCGAACGAACCCCCGGCAGCAACCGGTACGCCCCCCGGAAGTAGCTGAGCCACTCCTTCTCACGTCGTCGCGCCGAATCGAACCCGCGCGGCCAGGGCACGCCCCCGTTCAAGGGCCCGGCGACGAACGGGACCCCCGCCGCCGCGCACCGACGGGCGATCGGGCTCGGCGCCGTCGGGCTCAGCGGGATGAGCCGGTGAACGACGTCGAAGCCCCCGGCGCGAATCTCCGGCCCGAACCGCTTCCACACCAGGTGCTCGAAGTAGGGGTACGTGATCGCGCTCACCGCGGCGGCCATCGTCCACGCCTTGTCCGGCCCACCCCTCAGGAACGTCGCCAGGCCGTGGGCCCGGCGTGCAACCGCCTCCGAGTCGATCGCGGTGAACTCGGACGGCCCGGCGCCCGCGCGCTCGATCGCCGCGCGGTTGCGGACCTGCGTCACCAGGTGCGCATCCACGAGCCCCGCGATCGCCCGCGAGTGCGACCAGCCCTCCAGCGGCACCGAGACCCATTCCGGGTTCGCGGCCTCGGCGATAAGAAGGACCCGCATCGGCTCACCCTCTCCGCGCCGCCAGCCCCGGCTCCGGCTCGCTGCCGTAGAGGGTATCGAGCACGGCCGTGAGGCGCGAGGCGCTCACCCCCGAGTGGAAGTACTCGCGGATGCGCCCGGCGCCGCTCTCGCCCATCCGGCGCGCCTCCGCCGGGTTGCCCAGGACCTCACGCAAGGCCTCGACCAGCGCCCCCTCATCCCGCGCGGGAACCAACAGCCCATCGACGCCGTGCCGGACCAGCCCCGGCACGCCCCCCACCGCGGAGACCACCACCGGCACCCCCATCGCCATCGCCTCCATCGTCGCGACGCCCAGGGCCTCGGCGTGGCTGGGGAGCGCGAACACATGAGCCCCTTCAAGTTCCTCTCTGACGCGCGACTCCGGGAGCGCCCCAAGCACCAGCGCCCGCCCGGTCAGCGCCAGCCTCCTGATCTCCCGCTCCACCAGCGCCCGCGCGGGCCCGTCGCCGATCAGCCGCACCTCGGCCTCGATCCCCACGGACCGCAGCGCCGCCGCCGCCCGCACCAGCTCGACCTGCCCCTTCGCACGGTTCAGCCGCCCGCAGCACACCACACGCGCCGGACCCCGCCGAGCCGGGGGATACGGCCGCCCCCGCGTGAACCTCTCGATATCGACTCCCATCGGGGCCACCAGCACCTTTGAATCGTCCAGGCCCGGCGCCGCCCGGTGAAGCCCGGGGAGCAGGGCCGACGTCACCACGAACCCGAACGCCGCGTGACCCCACTTGAGGGCCTGCCCCGCCCCATAATCGTCCGCATCGCCGTGCAACGTCAGGCTGTACGGCGGCCCGCCCATCATGTTCGAGAACATCGCGATGAACGCCGCGTCCGCGCACGAGTGCACGTGGATGTGCCCCAGCCCGATCCTCTGGGCGATCCCGGACAGCCGCGCCCCCATCGCAATCAGGCCCATCATCCGCACCCGCGAGCACCCTCGCCCACCCGCCCCCAGCGCCGCCCTCAGGCACTCGCCCACCCCGTCCGGGCACGCCCTCATCATCAGCCCCGCGGCCGCGAGGCCCCGCATCCCCGGCGGAAACAGGTAGATGGTCCGGCGCGACGCCTGCGCGGCCCACTGGTGGCACCGCTCGCCGGCGTCCGGCCGACGTGTGCTGATGATCTGCGCATCCACGCCGAGCATCTCCAGCGCTGCCAGCTCGCGCCAGAAGAACGCGTGGGTCTGGCTGGGGAACTCCGGGAGCAGGTAGCCGATGCTGTGGCGCGTCGGGAGCGGGATCCGTTGCGGCGGCGCAACGTCGGCCGGGGCCGCCCGGCCCCGCGCGATGGAATCCTGGGATGTTGCGGGGTCGTCCGTGCCCGGGCGCATCTGCCGTACACTAGTGGCCATGCGAACCGGCCCCGCTGCGATGCTCCTCCCCGTTGCGCTTCTTTCATCCGGATGCATCAGCACCGAGAACGACCGCGACACCCTCGGCCGCTCGGCCCCTATCGAGGCTTTCACGCCCGTGCCGCCGGCGATGCCCCCCGGTGAGCCGGCGCTCACGCCCCCGCAACAGCCCTCCGTGGTTAGCCTCGAACGCTCGAACTGGGCCGCCACGCCCTTCCTCGTTCCCGTGGATGGCACCGCGCACCACCCGACCTACACCACCCGCGTCGTCATCGCCGACGAGACCGCGCGCCAACGGCGCGAGTACCCGACCGCCCTCTCGGCCCTGGAGCTGACGGCCGGCAGCGAGCGCGACCAGCAACTGGAGGTCCCGGCGAACTGGCTCGCGACGCTCCTTGACCCGATCCTCTTCCTCCCCCGCCTTATCTGGGAACACCCGTGGTCCCCCCGCTGGAGCCCCGATGAGGCCTACACCCGCTACTGGCACCCCGAGCGCCCGGCCCCGCTGGTGACCGAGGAGCCCCCGGCGACCGCCCCCGCCACGCAGCCCGCGCCGACCCCCGTCACCCCGTGAGCGTGCGCGAGTTCAAGCCGTTCCCGCAGTGGACCTCGCTTGAGGACCACGCCCACCCCTACATCTCCGGCAACGGCTTCGCCGTCCGCTGCCGCTTCATCGCCAACTGGGACCCGCCCAAGGTCCACCCGACCCTGACCAACAACTGGTTCTTCGTCCGCACCCAGTACGTCGAGCTGCTCTACGAGCGCGGCGCGCCGCCCTTCCCCTTCGTCCTGTTCACCGCCAACAGCGACGACATCGTGGGCGAGAAGCACCGGCGGATCGCCGACGACCCGCGAGTCCAGGCCTGGTTCACGGTCAACGCCGGGCTGGTGCACTCCAAGGTCCACCCCATCCCCATCGGCATCGCCAACCCCGGCTGGGAGCACGGCGATGTGTCGCACTTCAACCGAATCCGTGCCGAGGCCATCCCCCGCACCCGGCTCTTCTACGCCAACTACGCCCTCCGCACCAACCGCGCCGAGCGCGAGCGGTGCCTCGCCGAGACCGGCATCCCCCTCGCCCAGACCGAGGGCGACGGGTGGCAGGGCTTCGGCGGCGGGCGCGAGATGGGCGGCTACCCGCAGCCCCTCCCCTTCGAACGCTACCTCCGCGACCTGGCCTCCACCTTCTTTTGCATCTCCCCCCACGGGAACGGGATCGACTGCCACCGCACCTGGGAGGCCCTCTACTTGGGCGCCATCCCCGTCGTCACCCGCTCCCGCCTCACCGACGCGCACCGCGACATCCCGATGATCGTGCTCGACGACTGGTCCGACTTCCGCTCCATCAACTTCTCTCCCGAGCTGCACCAGCGGACGTGGGGCAGCTTCGACATCACCACGCTCCACATGGACCGATACATGAAGCGGGTCGAGGCCCTCATCCCCTCTACCCCGCGCTGAGCCCCAGCGCCCGCAGCACCGTCCACGCCCCGCCCAGCACGACCACCGCCGCCGCCACCGCGATGATCCCCCACTTCGTCATCGCCCGCTTGCGCCGGCCGGCCCGGTGGGCCGCGATGAGCGGCGCGGCATCCAGGGCCGCCGCGTGGGCGCGCAGCCGGTCGGTCGCCGCCGGCAGGTCCTTGCCCAGGCTCACGGTCATCTGCTCATCGGCCGCCGCGAGGTGGTTCCGGGCGGCGACCTTCGAGCAATCCATCGCGCGGCTCATGTGAAGGTCGTCGAGCTGCTCGAGATGCGTGAGAACCCACGCCTCGCGGGGCTGCTCGGGCAGGGCCAGCACCGCGGCCCGGGCCTGACGGAGCAGCGCAGCGCCCGGGTCCTCCGGCGCGCCCGGCGCCCCGGCGGGCGACCCCCGGAGTACGGAGGCGACGCTGGCCGCGGGCATCTCGCGCGCATGGAGCACGACCAGGCGGTCCAGCTTCGGCTCTTCGAGCGCCAGCAGGTCCGGCCGGACCCGGACCACCCGGTCCACGAGCGCGGCCGCGTGCCCCCCATCCCCCGTGAGCAGATACCCCAGCCGCCACACGCGGCGTTCGACCGCCTCTTTCCGCGAAGCCGGAGTGGTCATGGGTGATCCTTGGCGTGTCACGGGCGTGTAACGACGGCGGGCGGACCCGGAACCCGGCCCACGCGGGCGCACTCCAACAGTGGTAGAGTGACCGAACCCCAGCGGCGGTTCCCGCCCCCAAGGAGACATTCCCGTGATGACCCCCGCCCGCCGCCGGCCCGCCCGTGCCGCCGCTGTCCTTCGCGACCTGACGCCGCTGGCCCTCGTTCTGGCCTCCGGGCTGGCCGCGCCCGCTTCCGTCGCCCAACTGCCGACGCCAAGGGGCGAGAGGAACGAGCCGGCTCGGTTGGCCCCGATCGCGCGCCCGCCGGGCGCTGAGGCGGCCGAGGTCCGCATGCCCATCCGCGGGATCACGCTGTACCGCTCGGGCGTGGGGTACTTCGAGCGGCGAGCGATGGTGCAGGATGCGGAGAAGGTCCAGCTCCGCTTCGCCACCGACCAGATCAACGACATCCTCAAGTCGATGGTGATCCTGGACCTCGACGGCGGCCGGATCGACGGCGTGAGCTACGGCTCGAAGGACCCGCTGCAGCGCCGGCTCTCCAGCTTCGGGATCGACCTCTCCGACCAGCCGCCGCTGGGGACGATCCTGGCCCGCCTGCGCGGGGCGGAGGCCCGGTTCACCGTCAGCGATGGGACCGTCATCCAGGGGGCGATTCTCGGCGGCGAGGTGCGTCCCGAGGCCTCGGGGAACGCGCAGAACCCGATCCAGACCCCCTACGTGAACGTGGTGACCGAGAGCGGCATCCGCTCGGTGAACCTGACGAAGATCACCGCCGTGGACCTGCTCGACAAGGGCCTGAACGCCGAGCTGCAGAAGGCCCTCGCCGCCCTCGCCGAGCACCACGCCGACCGGACCAAGATGGTCGAGGTCGGCTTTAGCGGCCGGGGGGCCCGCCAGGCCATCATCGCCTACGTCCACGAGATGCCGGTCTGGAAGACCAGCTACCGCCTCATCCTGCCCGAGCCGCCGGAGAGCGGGAACCAGCGGCCCGACGCCAAGCGCGGCGGGGGGGAGGGGGGCCAGCCGACCATCCAGGGCTGGGCCATCGTCGAGAACACCACGGATGAGGACTGGGAAGACGTGAAGCTCTCGCTGGTCGCCGGCCGCCCGGTGAGCTTCGAGATGGACCTGTACGAGCCCCTGCACGTCGAGCGCCCTGATGTGCCCGTGCCGATGGTGGCGGGGGCGAAACCGAAGATCTACCAAGAGGGAAGCTCCCTGGCGGCTAGGCGTGAACTCCAGGATCGGGCCAAAAACGTGCCGGCGCCGGCTTCGCCCGCGAGAACTGCCGGCGATGCCGAGCGGTTCAGAAGTGTTCCGCGGATCGAGCTCGGCCAGGCGATCGACGGCGTCCGCGGGGGTGCGGCACCATTCGAAGAGAAGGAGATCAGCGGGGACGACCTCGCCCGCTACGCCGCCCAGTCCCAGGCCCAGGCCGGCGATGTCGGCGAGGTCTTCCAGTACCAGCTCAGCGCCCCGGTCTCGATCTCCCGCCAGCGCTCGGCGATGCTCCCCATCCTCTCCTCCGCCATCGACGGCCGGCGCGTGAGCATCTACAACCGGGGCGACAACGCCGAGCACCCCATGCGCGGCGTCGAACTCAAGAACACCACCGGCCTCCAGCTCATGCCCGGACCGATCAGCGTCTTCGACGGCCCCGCCTACGCGGGCGATGCCCAGATCGGGCACGTCACCCTCGGCGACAAGCGCCTCCTCGCCTACGCCGTGGACCTCGACGTCCACGCCCTCACCAAGCACGACTCCACCAGCACCGTCCGCAAGGTCCGCATCGCCGGCGGCCTCATCGAGCGGACCCTCAAGCAGGAATCCCGCGTCTCCTACGCCTTCAGCAACAAGGACGCCAAGCGGCCGCGGACCGTCCTCGTCGAGCACCCCAAGGTCCAGAACTGGGACCTCGTCGAGCCGAAGAAGGCCGCCGACGAGACCGACAGCCTCTACCGCTTCGAGGTGGCGCTGGCGCCGTCCGAGGCCGGGAAGGTGGATGTGGTGCAGGAGCACACCGCCCTGCACTCCCTCGCCGTGGTCGGCTTCGACCTGCCCACGCTGCTGGGCTACGTCAAGCAAGGCAAGGCCAGCCAGAAGGTGCTGGAGGCCGTGCAGAAGGCCGCGGACATGCAGGCCGCCATCAATCAGACCGAGCGCCGGATCGGCCTCCTGGACCAGGAGCGGCAGACGATCGACCAGGACCAGAGCCGCATCCGCCAGAACATGGCCAACATCGCCCGCGACACCGAGCTCTACCGCCGCTACATGACCAAGCTGAACGAGCAGGAAACGCGGCTCGAGGCGATCCGCGAGGAGCGGGCCAGGGAGGAGGGGACACTCCAGCAGCAGCGGCAGGAACTGGAGGCGTACGTGCGCGGATTGAACGTGGAGTGAGCCCCGAGAACCGCAAGAGCCGGCGAAGGGATTGGAACCCTCGACGTTCTAGCCTGGGGGGCTGCCATCCCCAGCGCAGATTCTTCCGGCTACGACGAAACACCGGCAGCCGCTGGGAAGTCGCCTGCGGAGCAGGGGCACAAGTAGCCCAAGGTCGTTCGCTCGGCTTATGTCACTTGGGAGGACTGCCAACGGTCAAGCCGCGAGCGCGACGGTGCTCGAGGCGGGCGGCCTGGATGCCGGCCCAATCCAGCATCTGCCCACCGTGTTCCGCCTTGGCGCGTTCAGCGCCCTCTCGATCGTCGTAGGCGGCGATGCCCGTGCCCATGGGCGTGGGGAGCTTCTCAGGGTTTGCCGCGAGGTAGGCGGCGGTATGGGCGTCGATCCACCGATGCGAAGGCGCATCGTGGACCAAGCGTTGAACGACGCGGGCCCCCTCAGCGTGCTCGTGGTCCAGGAGGCAGCCTATGTCGTCGTAGAAGGCGTAGGAGCGGTGCCCGTCGTGCTCGACCAGGGCCGCGGCGGAGAAGCGGTCCTCCATGATGAGCATGCCGCATTCGGCGCATTCCTCGCGGGCCAGCCGCAGGTCCGGTGGGCCGCTGAGGGGCTCGCGGCCGCAGGAGGCGGCGAAAAGAGTGGTCAGGGTGGACGCGAGGATAAGAGGCACACGCCACGCCGAAGGCCGGGAATGGGGGAGTTCAGGGCTCACAGGGGTGATCTCCGGCTGAAAATGGCTACCGCGGACGCGAGGGGGATCAAGACCCAGGCCCCGAGACTCGCGGCGAAGAGGAGGTGGAGGCGGGCGCCGTACTCCTCGGTGGCGTAGAGGCCGGCGGGGCCGAGGACGTCGAGGGAGGCCTCGGCGGCGTGGAGGGACCACATCTTGAAGACCTGAAGGGGGTTGAGGAGGGAGAGGGCGAAGAGCTCCTCGATGCGGAGGCGCATGGCCATGGCGCCGGCCATGAGGGCCAGGTCGGTGGCGAAGACGAGGGTGAGCCAGAGGAAGACGGCGGTGCCGACGGCGACGGAGGCCCTGCGGGCGAGGACGGAGACGAGCATGCCGACGCTGAGCATGCCCAGGGCGAGGGCGAAGGCGAGGCCGCCGAGCCAGAGGATGCTCGAGGGACCGGTGGTCTGGCCCTGCCAGGCCATGATGGCGGCGCAGGAGCCAAGGCCGAGGGCGAGGCAGGCGAGCAGGGCGCCGGCGAGGCCGAGGTACTTGCCGAGGATGACCTCGAGGCGGGACACGGGTTGGGAGAGAAGGTAGGTGAGGACGCCGCGCTCGCGGTCGGAGGCGATGGCGCCGGCGCCGGCGGTGAGGGCCATGAGGGGGACGACGAGGAGGACGAGGTTGACGAGCCCGGCGGTGGTGCGGCCGAAAGTGGAGAGGGACATGGACCCTCCGGCGCCGGCGGAGGAGATGTAGGAGACGGCGAGGCCCAGGCCGGCGAAGGCGAGGGTGTAGAGGATGAACCAGCGGGAGCGGACGGCGTCGCGCAGCTCGCGCCGGGCGAGGGTGAGGGTGTTGCGGACAAGGCCGGCGGGGGCGGGGGGGCGGAGCGCGGCGGCCATCGCGGGGTCGGCGGGGAGGGCGGTCATGGGTGGGCCTCCGTGGCGGCCGGGGTGGGGGCGCTGCCGAGGAGGTCAAAGTCGTCCACCTCCACGCGGGCGTCGGCGAGCAGCCGCAGCGGCGCCGCCTTGCGGCCGCCCTGGACCGGGACCAGCAGGCCCACGCCGTTGTGCGAGGGGGTGAAGCCGGCTCGGCGGAGCACGGCCGCGGCGTGCTCGCGCAGGCCGACGGCGATGTGTAGGTGGAGGGTGGGAATGGCGACTCCGGGCGCGGCGACGGCCATCGCCTGGCGCTGCGCGAACTCCGCGGCGGGCGTCTCGCCGGTGGTGCGGCCCTTGTCGAGCGTGATGACGCGGGTGGCGAGGCGGGCAACCTCCTCGACGCGGTGGGAGGCGAAAAGGAGCGTCCGGCGGGGTTGGGCGCCGGTGGGGGCGCCGGAGCCGGCGCGGATGAGCCGCGAGAGGAGCGCGATGAACTCCTCGCGCCCGCAGGCGTCGAGGCTGGCGGTGACCTCGTCGAGGATGAGGACGGGGGGATCGCCCAGGAGCGCCAGGGCGAGCGCGAGTCGCTGCTTCATGCCGCCGGAGAGTTCGCGGATTCGCTTGGACTCGTGGCCGCTGAGGCCGACCTCGGCGAGCACGGGGGCGGCGGGGACGCGGCCGAGGCCTTTGAGGCGGGCGTAGAAGGCAACGGCCTCGGCGAGGCGGAGGTCGTCGTGGAAGCCGATCTCCTGGGGGACGTAGCCGATGAGTTGGCGGGCGCGCTTGCCCTGGCGGAGGGAGTCAAAGCCGCCCACCGTGATCCGGCCGCGGAAGCGGATGAGGCCGAGGATGCAGCGGATGAGGGTGGTCTTGCCCGCGCCGTTGGTTCCCCAGAGGGCGACGGCGTCGCCGGGGGCGAGGGCGAGGCCGGCGTCGTCGACCGCGCGGGCCCGGCCGAAGCGCTTGGTGACGTGGCTGATGGTGATCACGGGTTTGGTTCCCTGGGCCTGGCGGCCTCGGTGGAGAATGCGGGGGAGCGGCCGGCGGCGACGAGGGCCCCGCCGAGGGCGAGGAGGGCGGCGCTGGCGAGGGCGAGGCCCGGGCGGCCGCTGCCGGAGCCGGGCAGGGGTGCGAGGCCCTCGATCGGGGGCGGCCTCATGAGGGGGACCTCGTCCACAAACGCGGACTCGGGGCGGACGGCGGGGAGGGCCCGGCCGACGAACTCGATGGCCTGCTGGGCGGGGCTGAAGAGCAGGATCCGCAGCTTGGGCTCGCGGTCCATGAGGTTCTCGAAGAGGGTGCGGGACTCGTGGACGAAGTCGCCGACGCCGTCGTGGTCCTGGTCGTAGCCGGTGTAGTCGCTCCAGAAGTTGCCGGTCTCGCCCTTCCAGAAGGCGTTGCCCCTGAGCTCGCCGCGTCCCGCGACGCCGACCTGCTCGAGGTTGTCGATGAAGCTGTTGAGGGTGAACTCGTTGCCGCGGACGGCGGGGAGGAACGTGACGCCGGCGTCGTTGCGGGCGATGATGTTGCGGGTGAAGGCGCCCGGCTGGTCGGCGGTGAACGGCGAGCCGTCGAGGTAGATGCCGACGCGGTTGCCGGCGATGAGGTTGTTCTCGACGGTGAAGCGGTCGGTCTCCTTGAAGCCCAGGCCGTAGCCGCTGGGGCCGCGGTTGCGGATGAGGCGGTTGCCGCGGACCCGGACGCCGCGGGAGTACATGAGGTAGATCCCGACGGAGTTCCCCTCGAGGTGGTTGCCCTCGAGGGTGACGTCGTCGCTGAACATGAGGTGGAAGCCGTAGCGGCAGGCGCGGGACGTGTTGTTGCGGGCGGTGACGCCGGTGGAGTACCAGAGCACGGCGTCGCGCCCGTCGTGGATGGTGTTGCCCTCGACGAGGGCCCGGTCGGCCCGCCAGAGGCGGAGGCCGTCGCCGCGCCGGGCGATGTCGAGGGCTTTGCCGCCGATGCGGTTGTTGCGGATCACGCTGTCGGGCGACTCGCGCAGATCGATGCCGAAGAGGACATCCTCGAGGGTGTTGTCCTCCAGCGTGGCCCGCCCGGCCCAGACGCGGATGGCGGCGTTCTCCTTGTCGAGGTCGATGCCGGTGCCGCGGATGGTGAAGCCGCGGAGGGTGACCCCGGGGGCGACGATCTCGACGATGTCGCCGCGCCCTTCGCCGTCGATCACGGGGCGGCCCTCGCCGATGAGGGTGAGGGGCCGGGCGATGCGGATGTGCTCGCGGTAGAGGCCGGCGGGGACGCGGACGGTGGCGCCCGGCGGGGCGGCCTCGATCATGCGTCCGATGGCGCCGGTGTTGACGGGGCCGGCGGGGCGGGGAGCGGGGCCGGCGGCGAGCGCGGCCGGGGGCGCCATGCCGTCGGCGGGCGGTTGCCCCGCGGCGGGGCGGGCGCCGGCGATGAGGGCGACGGCGAGCGTGGCGAGGAGCCGGTTCATGCCGCCCTCGCCCCGGCCTGCTTGCCGCACCCGGCCGCCGCAGGCGCAGGCGCGCGCGAGGGGGGTGTCGGCGCGTTCGGCCAGCGGCTTGTAGGCGCGGCGGTGGAAGTAGAAGGCGAGGATGGTGATGGCGGAGCTGGCGAAGGCGAGCCAGAGCCCAAGGCCGATGTCGGCGTAGGTCCTGAACTGGCCGATGCCGCCCTCGCCAAGGACGGTTGGCGTGAAGGGCTTGACGGAGGCGGAGAGCGGGGCGCTGGGGTCGAGGTTCTGGCCGAACTCGGCCATCCAGTACTGGAGGTCGGCGAGGAAGCCGGCGGGGAAGAGCACGGCGGGGAGGGCCAGGAGCAGGGCCCAGCGGCTGTGGATGAACATCGCGCCCTCGACCATGAGGAACATGGCGATGACGGCCCAGACGGCGATCGACTTCTCGAAGTGGGCGGCCTCGCCGAGGGGGCGCATCCCGATGTAGTGGTTGAGGCCGTCGATCTCCTTGACATCGCCGGTGAGGTGGTTGACGTAGGCGGTCAGGAAGAGGCCGCCGGGGTACTGCGGGGCGACCAGCTCCATATGCCAGTAGGGGAGGAAGACCGAGACCAGCAGCAGCACGCGGGCAACGGAGAGCAGGACGGTGGGGAGGCCGTAGCGGAGGGGGCGGGCGCGGAGGTCCTCGGGGGGAACCCGGGGGCCGATGAGCTTGCCGAAGATGCTGGGCATGGGGCTCCGATCCGTGGTGGAAAGCCCCGCCGGCGCTTCCGCGCGGGCGGGGCAACGGGCTAGTTCTTCTCGGCGACGGGGCGCGGCGAGGCGCTGGGCTTGATGTGGAGGTACCCCATCATCTCCAGGTGGAGGGCGGAGCAGAACTCGGTGCAGTAGAAGGGGTAGGTGCCGGGGGTGTGGGCGGTGAAGGTGAACTCCTCGAACTCGCCGGGCTCGAGGCTGAGGTTGATGTTGTACGCGCCGATGCAGAAGCCGTGGGTGGCATCCTGGGTGCTCTCGAGCGCCACGATCCGCCAGGTGACCACGTCGCCCTCCTCGACCTCGACGTGCTCGGGCGAGAAGTGGCTGCGGATGGCGGTCATGGTGACCAACACCTTGTTGCCCTCGCGGGTCACGCCCTCCTTGCCCTTCTGCGGGGCGCGGTGGTCGAGGGACTGGGTGCGGGAGTTCCAGCCGACCTGGGGGTAGACGGTCCAGGGCTTGAGCTTGTCGGCCTTGATCATCTGGCAGTAGTGCGGCTCGCCGACGCCGACGGGCGCATCGTAGAGGACGGGCATGGTGGTGCCGGGCGCGGTGATGTCGAGCAGCTGGAAGTTCTGCGGGAGCAGCGGGCCGGTGGGGAAGAAGCGGTCCACGGACCACTTGTTCATGGCGATCAGGAACCGGCCGTCGGGTGAGACGGTGTCGCCCTCGGCGGCGCAGAGGTGGCCGATGTTGTAGTGGACCGGCGTCTTGGTGATCAGCTTCCAGGGCTGCTCGCCGTGCTTCGAGGCGTACTCCCCGCCGAGGCTCCAGCGGGCGACGGCGGAGTCGAGGAAGAGGGAGGTGTAGGCGTAGCCCTTGTCGTCGAACTGGGTGTGCAGGGGCCCGAGGCCCAGCTCGACCTGGGCTTCCATGACGGCGTCGAAGTCCAGGATGGGCACGCCGTACTCATCCGTGCCGCTGTACTTCTTCTCGGCGATCGCCTGGCGGATGCGCGCGGCGCCGTAGATGGTGACGTGGGGGTCGAGCTTGCCGGCCACGACGATGTGCTGCCCGTTGGGCGTGACATCCACGCCGTGGGGGCTCTTGGGCTCGGGGGTGAAGTGGAGGATGCCCTCGGCGACGGTGGTGGCGATGCTGAGCACGGGGAAGCCGTTGATCTTCTCGGCCTTGCCCGCCTTCACCGCGGCCTCGGCCTTCCTCCAGTCGATGATGTGCAGGTAGTCGGTGTCGCGCATGCTGGCCCCGGCCTCGAACGGCGGCTTGCCCTGCTCGACGCCGCCGGTGGCCATCTCGCTGTTGAACGAGTTGATGAAGACCAGGCCGTCGGAGGCGGCCTTGCCGGCGTCGGCGAGGTCCTGCCAGTAGGGGGGCAGCTCGAGGGCGAAGGACTCGGCCTCGTTGATGCGGCCCCTGGCACGGTCGAACTTCCAGAACGTGACCATCCCGCGGTAGGACTTCTTGTAGTCGTCCGGCGTGGCGTAGCCGTAGCCCAGGACGGTGGCGTATTGCCCTCCCTCGACGACGTAGTCGGTGTCCGGGGTCACGAAGGCGGCGCCGTGGTCGCTGATGGTCAGCGGGTTCTTGACGATCTGCTTGGTCTCGAAGTCGCGCAGGTCGATCACGGCCATCCGCGCGTTGCCCTTGTCGCCGATGAAGAGGAACTGGCCGTCGTAGTCGCCCGCGGTCTCGGAGAGCGCCGGGTGGTGGGTGTCGCCCCACTCGACCGGGCGGTTGTTGATCTTCAGCATCTCGCGGGCGTGGTCCTTCTCGCCGGCATAGCCGTAGCCCTGCCAGGGCTCGGGCGTGAAGACCGCGATCGACCGGAGCAGCCGCATCGAGGGCACGCCCATCACGAACACCTGCCCGCTCTGGCCCCCGGAGGAGAAGAGCAGGTACTCGTCGTGCCGGCCGCTGGGGGTGTAGGTCTTGGCGGCGGCGAGCAGGTCGGCCAGCTGCAGCTTCCGCTCGTTGGCGATCTTCGTGAGGTCGGCCACCTGCGCGGCGGTCAGCTCCAGGGGCTTGGCCTCCTCGACGGGGCGGCGGCGGCGCCGGGTCTCCTGGCCGGCGGCGTCGGGGGCGGCGGCCGCGAGGGCGATCCCCGCGAGGACCGCTCCGGCGAGGGCTCGTGCGAGGACGGGGTGGGCGGGGGGGCGGGGGCTCGTGGGGGTGGGCATGGTCGATGTCCCTTCTTTGATCCGGGCTCCCGAGCGGGCGACGCGCCCGGTCCGGGGATGGCGGCGGCTTGGGTCTACTTGGCGCTGGCGGTCTGGAGCGAGCGGAGGTACGCGATCACGTCGAGGAGGTCGTCGTCGCTGAGGGCGGGGTTGCCGCCCCTGGCGGGCATGCCCACCCTGGTGGTGTTCGCCGGGTCCCCGGGGTCGCGCCCGCGCTTCAGGAAGGCGAGGAGGTCGTCGTCGCTGGTCGTCCCGCAGAATGTGCTGGTCACGAGGTCCTTCCCGTTGCCGGGAAGGCCCCGGGCGTCCTTCCCGTGGCAGGCCACGCACGTGCCGGCGAAGACCTGGGCGCCCTGGGCGATGAAGTCGGCCAGCTCGGCATCGCCGCCCGCGGCCGCGAGGGCCGCGGCCTTCTGCGCCTCGCTGGGCGGGGCGGCGGCGGCGATGACGGGGGGCGGCAGGTCGGGCATGCGGCGCGGGTCCTGGATGCCCCGCAGGTAGGCGACCACGTCGGAGAGGTCGGCGTCGGTGAGGTCGGGGTTCCCGCCCTTGGGGGGCATGGGCACGGCGGCCTGCCGGCCGACGGCGAGGAAGCGGTGGAGGTCGGGGTCGGCGAGGGAGGCGACGAAGGCGCTGACGGTCAGGTCCTTGCCGAGGCCCTCGACGCCCTTTCCCCGCGGGCCATGGCAGGCCGTGCATGTGGTCAGGTAGAGGTCGCGTCCGTGCGCTACTACGGGGACCGGCAGTACGGGGAGGGCTGGGGCGCTGGCGAGGCGCGTGTGCGCCTCACGGAACGCGGTCGCCCGCAGGCGCTGGGTGTGCTGGTCGGCGTAGTAGGCATACATGACGGATCCGCCGGCGGCCGAGAGCGGGGCGCTGAGCACCAGCGCAACACCCAAGGCCTTGGCGGCTTCTTTGAAGCCGTTGGATTCCGGCCGCCGCCACGGATCCCGGGGGCCGCATGAGCGGCTCGGCTGGGCGACGGGCGGGACGCTGGTGAGAAACGCCATCGAGTGCTCTCCGAGGCTCCGGGCGGGCTTCCCCGTTACAGGACAGCAGGGAGGCGGTCCGTCCGTAGAGCCATCGGACGAGTCTTGCCCGGGCATGCCCCGGGTTCATCGGGAAGATTTCCCTGTTCTGGACGGGTCGAGCCCGCGCGAATCAGATCGGCGGCACGAGGCATCCATCCCCCACGGAAGCGCTGGCTAAGCCTCGGCAAGCCCCTCGCGGATCGCGAAGCGCATCAGCTCAGCGCGGCTCTCCAGCCGCAGCTTCTTCATGATCCGTTCCTGGTGCCCGTCGATCGTCTTGGCGCTCCGCGAGAGCTGTTCCGCGATCTCCGTCCGCGACAGCCCTTTGCCGATCAGCCGAAGCACCTCGATCTCCCGCGCTGTCAGCGAGTCCAGGGGCGTCGCCGGCGCCGCCGTCCGCGTGCCGCCGCCCGCCGGCGCCGGCCGGCACCGCTGCCGGACCTTCGGGCCCAGCACGAACGTCCCTTCGCGGCTCTGCGCCACCTCCATCACGCCCGCGCAGATCGCTGTCAGGTCGTCCGACTTCGCGAAATACCCCCACGCCCCGCACCGGTACGCGGAGGAGATGTACCCGTCGCGGATGTGCGCGCTCAGGAAGATCACCCGCACGCCTGCGTGCATGTGCCGCAGGCGGTCCGCCATCTCGAAGGCGTCCGGCCCCGGCATCTCGATGTCGAGCAGCACCACGTCCGGGCGCAGCCGCGCAACCTCCTCCAGCAGCTTCTCCGCCGAGCCCAGGCGTCCCACCACCGCGATCCGCCCGTCGATCGAGAACTGCGCCTTCAGGCCCTCCACCAGCACCGCGTGGTCATCCACGCACAGCACCCGCACTCCCGGCGCTGACGCCGAGCCCGATCCGGGGCCCGCGGCTGCCGATGCCTTGACGGCACGGGCCGGTGCGGACGCCTTTGCAGTCGGTTTCGACATGGTGAGCGCCTCCGTGTCTAGGACGACAGCGCGAGCCCCAGGGCGGCCCGCACCGACGGGAAATCGTCAGGATTCTCGATGATAACCGGATCCAGATCGCGCCAAGACGCCTCCGCGCCTTCCGCCGGCCTGCCCAGAAGCACCAGCCGCGCCCCCGGGCGCCGCTTCCGCCACTCCCGGGCGGCCCGCGGGTCGGCTTCCACTGGAGCGACCACCCACACATCCGCACGCGCCGGGTCCTCCTCCAGCCGCGCCCCCCCGGCCTCGAGCACCTGGCGCACCATGGCCGCCGCCCGACCGTCGCGGAGCGTCACCGCCGCCGTCGGCGCCGCTCCCGAGGTCGCTGTGCCCGCGGCCGGTCCCACCGGCAGTGTCAGCACGATCGTCGTCCCTTGCCCCACCTTCGATTCCACCTCGATCGAGCCCCCCGCGCTGTAGGCGACCTTGTGCACCAGCGACAGCCCCAGCCCCGTCCCCAGCCCGCGCACCTTCGTCGTAAAGAACATCTCGAACGCCCGGCGCTTCACCTCGTCGCTCATCCCGCGACCGTTGTCGGTCACGCCGAGCCGCACCGTGCCGTCGGCCCCGCGTTCGGCCCATACGCGCACGATCCCCTGTCGCCGCACCCGTTCCGCGGGCGAGGGGATCGCCTCCCCCGCGTTCACCACGAGGTTCAGCACGGCCTGGGTCAGCCGGTGCGCCGCCACCCGCACGGTCGGCAGCCCGGTCGGGATGGATGCCCGCACCTGCACATGCTTCGGAACCGACTTGGAAATCAGCACCCCCGTCTGCCCCCACCAGCCCCGAAGCTCGGTGCTCTCGCCCCCGCCGCGCGAGTCCGCGTCGGTCTCCGGGTCCAGCGCCAGGAAGTGCAGCCCGTCCGCCAGTTGCTGCAGATACGCCACGCCCTTCCCGATCTGCTCGATGTGCCGGCGAACGTCTGTTCCCCCCGGCTTGCCGCCGGTACCCCTCCTCTTCCCCTCCGGCGCCGCACGCAGCGCGTTCAGGTGCGCCCGCACGGGCAGCAGCACGTTGTTCATGTCGTGCCCGAGCCCGGCCGCCAGGGTTCCGATCGACGCCAGCCGATCCGCCACCCGGAGCCGATCCTGGCTCTCCTGCAACGCCCGCGTCCGTTCCTCCACCCGCTCCTCGAGCCGCCGCCGGTACTCCTCGAGCTCGCCCTCCGCACGTTTCCGCTGGATCAGGGTGCCAAGCGGCGCCACCGCCGCCCGCACCAGCTCCAGCAGGTGCAGGTCCTCGCTCCGCGTCGCCCGCACGAAGAACAGCAGCACCGCCGTTACCCGCTCCTCGCTTGTGATCGGTACGGCCGCGGCGGCCCGCAGCCCGGCGCGCCTCGCCGCGTCCGCCCGTGAGAACTCCGGCTCTCCGACCGCGCCGAGGTCGCCTATCCACACCGACCGCCCGCTCTCCCACGCCCGCCCCGCAAGTCCGTCGCCCGCTGTGAAGCGCACACGCTCCATTGTCCCCGCGAACGCCTCCAGCCCGCTGCCCGGACGCAACCACGAGGCGCACCCGGTCAGCTCGCGCCCTTCAGTGGTCGGCTCCCACACCTCGCCGTAGTCCCACGCCGTCGCCAGGCCAATGAGTTCCAGCGTCTTGGTCAGCGCCTCCGAGACATCCCTCGCCCCGGTGATGGACAGGGCCAGGTCCTTGAGCAGCCGAAGCTCCCGCTCCAGCCGCATCCGCTCCGTCACGTCGCGGATGATCCCCACGAACAGCGGCAGCCCGCCGGCCGGCACCTCCACACGCGACACCGAGAGCTCGATGGGGAAGCGCTCCCCGTTCCGCCGGACCGCTTCAAACTCCCGCGTCCGACCCAGGATGTTCGTCTGCCCCGTCCGCCGGTAGTTCGACAGGTACCCGTCGTGCGCGGAGTGGTGCGGCTCCGGCATGAGCACGTTGATATTCTTGCCCGCGAGTTCTTCCGGCGCGTACCCGAACACCCGGAACACCGAGTTGCTCGCCGCCTGGATGGTCCCCATCGCGTCGATGGTGATCATCGGGTCCAGCGCCGCCGCCAGCACCGCCCGGTCACGCGCCGCCGCGATCCGCGCGGCATCCGCTGATTGCCGGCCGCCAGCGGGGGCAGAAACCGGCTCTGAATGCGGGGCGTGCGGGGATGGCACCGAACCATGGTAGTGACCGGGAGCCGCTCCGGGCGTGCACCAGGCCCCCCCTCCCCGCCCCGCGGATGGGGGAAGTTTCCGCGTAGAGCATCCCGACAGCCAGGGCGATCATCTTCGCAAGCGGGCCACAGGAAGCGTGCACCCGCAGGAGGACCCCCGATCCCACGGACGGCCACCTTCGGCCGCCGGGCCTGAGCACGGGAATCTGCGACGTGAACGACCGCACGGCCCGAACTGTTCTCCTGATCCTCGGCATGCGCGGCAACAGGTGCCGCGAATGCCTGGCCGAGGTGCTCGCCCACCAGGCCGGCGTCACGGACGCCGAGGTCAATCTGATGCGGGGCCAGGCCCGGGTTTCGTACCGCTTTCCCTGCACGCCCGCCGCCCTCATCGAAGCCGTGGCCGCCGCCGGCTACAGCGCCTCGATCAAAGGCTCCGCCCCCACGGCCGGACCGGTCCGTCACGCACGGGAGACCAACCATGAACATCAGCCGAGAACTCCGGATCCGCGACGTCATGACCGTTGACCCGGTCTGCGTCTCGCCCTCCACAACCATCCGCGAGCTGGCCCGCACCCTGGAGAACAACGAGATCTCGGGCGCCCCGGTGGTGGACCAGGAGGGCCGCGTGGTCGGGGTGGTCTCCAAGACCGACCTGATCCGCCGCTGCTCCGAGGGCACCGACGAGCTGCCCCCGGCCTATCTCTTCGAGGTCCTCCGCGAACAGGGCGATGAGAACGACGAGGAGGTCATCCGCGAGCCCCTGGTCTGCGTTGAGGACTTCATGACCGCGGACCCCGTCACCGTGCCCCCCGAGTCGCCGGCGTCGTCGGCGGCCCGCCTGATGTGCGAGCGCAGGATCCACCGGCTCGTCGTCGTGGACGGAGACCGGTTCCCGATCGGCATCGTCACGACGCTCGACCTGCTGGAGGCGATCGGCTCCGGGGCGCTCCCCGCCGAAGCGAGGCGCCAATGAGGAGCAGGCCCGGTGCATCCCGGAAAGACCGGTCGAAAGACGGCGCGCGCCGACGCCCCCGGGCGGCGGCGCCCGCCATCGAGACCGGATCGATCCGTCTGCTCGATCGGACCGGCCGTGTGCGGGCGGTGTTAGAGGCCAGCACATCCGGGGCCGCGTTGTCGATGTTCGACCCGACCGGCGCCGCGGCGCTCGTCATCTCCCTCTCGCGGAACGGCCCGTCGCTCTGCTTCTCTGACGGTGTGGGACGAACCCGGCTCTTCCTGGGCGTGCCCCCCGGCGGGGCGCGCATCGGGCTGGCGGACGCCGCCGGCCTCCAACGATTGTTCCTCGGCGTGAGCAGCGTGGGAGCGCCCACGCTGACCCTGTACGACGGCGCGCAGCGGCGCGTCTGGCGTGTACCAGGAACCGGGAGCCCGGCCCGCGCAGCGCGGCGGACGGCCGTGAGCCGGGGCACGCGCCCGGGGCATCGGTCATGATCAAGTCTTGCAACCAGGGGCGACCCATGGACAACCTCTGGCTCGTCGCGGTGGACTTCTCCGAGGCCTCCGCGCGCGCCTTCGCGGCGGCCGCCCGTATCGCGGTGCGGAACCGCGCATCGCTGGGCGCCCTGCACGTCGTCGGGTAGCTCGGCGGGCACGCCAAGCCGCTGATATGAGAGAGGGCTCCATGGACCACGGCCACGCGCACCGCACCCCGGGTCCCTCACACGAGCCTCCACACTCACGAGGTGAATCCTCGCAGCACGCACCTACCGCCGCCAAGCCCGGTGAGACACTCTACACGTGTCCGATGCACCCGCAGATCCGGCAAGTGACGCCCGGCAACTGCCCGATCTGCGGAATGACCCTCGAGCCACTCCTTCCCACCCTCGACGAGGGGCCAGACCCCGAGCTCGTCAGTTTCACGCGCCGCTTCTGGTGGACACTGCCGCTCACCATCATCGTCACCGTGCTTGCGATGGCGGGCCATTACCTTCCAGGCCTCTCGGTCGCGGCCCGCACCTGGATTGAGCTGCTTCTCACCGTGCCCATCGTGTTCTGGGCCGGCTGGCCGTTCTTCGGGCGCTGGGCGCAGTCGCTCCGCCACCGAAGCCCCAACATGTGGACGCTCATCGGCACAGGCGTGGGCGCGGCCTTCTTCTATAGCTTGGTTGCCACGTTCGTCCCCGGGCTCTTCCCCCACGGATTCGAGGCCCACGGCCGCATCGGCGTCTACTACGAGGCGGCGGCGGTGATCGTGTCGCTCACGCTGCTTGGACAGGTCCTCGAACTCCGCGCTCGCTCGCGGACTTCCGCCGCGATCAAGTCGCTCCTGAGCCTTGCTCCCAAGACCGCGCGCCGCGTCAGTGCTGACGGCAGCGAGGAAGACGTTCCGCTGACTCATGTGCACATCGGTGACGTGCTGCGCGTGCGGCCGGGCGAAAGGGTGCCCGTGGATGGCGTCGTCACCGATGGCGTCTCAAGCGTCGACGAATCAATGCTCACGGGAGAGCCCGTGCCGGTCGAGAAGCACGCGGGCGACCGCCTCATCGGGTCCACCATCAACGGCGGCGGGGGCCTCCTCATGCGGGCCGAGAAGGTGGGCGCGCAGACCGTGCTCTCGCAGATTGTGCAGATGGTGGCGCAAGCGCAACGCTCCCGCGCCCCGATGCAGCGGATGGCGGATGCCGTGTCGTATTGGTTCGTGCTGGCTGTGCTCGCAGCCGCTGTCCTGGCATTCGTGGTCTGGGGGTTCTTTGGCCCCGAGCCGCGCTGGACCTACGCCTTGCTGAACGCCGTGGCGGTCCTCATCATCGCTTGCCCATGTGCGCTCGGGCTCGCCACACCCATGTCAATCATGGTGGCGACCGGGCGCGCGGCCACTTCCGGCATCCTGTTTCGTGACGCCGAAGCAATCGAGACTCTCCGCACCATCGACACCCTTATCGTCGACAAGACAGGTACGCTCACGGTCGGTAAGCCCGCGTTCCACAGCCTCGCCGCCGCTCCCGGGTATTCCGAGGATGATGTGCTCCGTCTCGCCGCGAGCCTTGACCAGGGTAGCGAACATCCGTTCGCCGATGCCTTTGTCGCGGAGGCGAGGAGGCGGGGGCTCACACTCAGCAAGCCAGAGGCGTTCGAGTCGGGTTCCGGCATCGGTGTCCGCGGGCACGTGGACGGCAGACGAGTCGCGCTCGGCAACACGCCCCTCATGGAGGAACTGCGGGTGGACATCGCGCCGCTGCGCGCCGCCGCCGAAGAGCGCCGGGCGCAGGGCGCCTCCGTCGTGTTCGTCGCCGTGGATGGCCAGGCGGCGGGGCTTGTCGCGGCCGCTGACCCCATCAAGGACTCGACACCCGACGCTATCCGGCAACTCCACGACGCCGGCATCCGCATCGTCATGGCGACGGGTGACGGGCTCACGACCGCTCGCTCCGTCGCTGAGCGGCTCGGGATCGACGAAGTGCACGGGGAAGTCCGGCCGCAGGACAAGGTCGAACTCGTCGCTTCGCTCCAAGCCAAAGGACAGCGCGTGGCGATGGCCGGCGACGGCATCAACGACGCGCCAGCTCTCGCCCGGGCCCAGGTCGGAATCGCTATGGGAACCGGGACGGATGTCGCGATCAACAGCGGGCACGTGACCCTCGTCAAGGGCGATCTCCGCGGCATCGCCCGGGCACGCCAACTCTCCCACGCGACCGTCGCGAACATGAAGCAGAATCTCGTCTTCGCGCTCATCTACAACGCTCTGGGCGTTCCCGTGGCGGCCGGCATTCTGTACCCTCCGTTTGGCGTGCTGCTCTCGCCACTCTTCGCCGCGGCAGCGATGAGCCTGAGTTCCGTGTCGGTCGTCGGGAACGCGCTGCGGCTCCGCAAGTCGTGAAAGACGGCTCCCCAGGTGAACGCCGCGTGATTCCGGTACGGTACTGAGGGCCGCTTGCTGACCCATGCCCGAGCAAGCGATGACGGGCCCCCCTCTTGCTAGCAAGCACAAGAGGGTCGCCCGGTCGAGTTGCGGAGGCGACGACAGTCCTGCGTCGTCCTCGGGCTCAATGCAAGGGCCTGCTCGCTGCGTCCCGGGGGCGCCCCAGAGGCCGTCGTCTGCGTACAGCCGCAGGGTGCAGTTGAACGTAGCGACCCCAGCGCCGCCGATGCCGGGAGGCGAGGCATGCGCTAGGGACAGCCCCCGGCGTACCTCGTCAGGAAGCAACCGAAGTCCTGGACGTTGAGCACCGGAGCGGTGGTCGAGTTGTCGCAGTTCGCGTAGGCCTCACCGGCCGCGTACCTCGCCAGGAAGCAGCCGAAATCCTGAACGTTCAGCACCGGCGCTGTCGTGGACTGGTCGCAGTTGGCGTAGCAGGCGGGCGAGGCGACGACCTGCACGATGCGGGCGACCGATGGGATGTCGTCCACCATGGCGAAGGCCATGTAGAAGCCCAGGGGAAGGACATCGGGGTTCACGGGCAGCGTGGCCGTCGCGTTGGAGCCGGTCTGCTGGACAGGGAGCACCAGGTGTCGCGCGTTGCCGCCCTGGACCCAGTGGGTGTGCGTCTGAACCCCCATCAGCACCACGCTGGTGAGCGTCGTGGCCGGGAAGATGTCGAGGCTCAGCGGGTCGCCGCGGCGGAGGGTCGCCGTTGATATCGCGTTGATCTGCGGCCGGACGCCGCGGAGCAGGTAGGGCGGGACGAACCCCTCGATGTCGGCACTAAAGGGGCCGACCTGGAACTTGATCCGGGTGCCGCCGGTCATCACGACGCGGCCGTCCGGGACGAGCACCGAGACGGCGTGGTACTCCCGGAACCAGTTCATGTCGGCGACGCGGCGGAAGGCGTTCGTGGCGGGGTCGTAGAGCTCCGACCACTTCACGCAGCCCAGCGTGTTCGGCGTGGGACTCGCGGGCATCTGGTTGGAAATGTCGCCGCCGGCCACCAGCACGCGGCCGTCAGGGAGGTGGACGACCTCGGACTGGTACCTCGGCAGGGCCGAAGGCCCGGTGAGCGACCACGACTCGGTCTGCGGGTTGTAGACCTCGCCCATGCCGGTGTAGCCGGCACCGCCCCGGCGGATTCCCAGCGCGAGGGCCCGGCCGTCGGCGAGCACCACCATCGAGTGGTCAGAATGGTCCGGCCAGCCGCGGTTCGGCTGCACGAAGTTCCCCGTGGCCCGCCACTGGCCCGACGCCGGGTTGTAGAGCTGCGGCGGCGACCAGGTGATGAGCACCTCGCCGGTGTGCAGCAGCGCCGAGGGCGTGAACTCCGAGGGATTGAGCATGGAGCCCGTGTAGGACCACGTCAGCGTCGTTAGGTCCAAGCGCTCGCAGGTCTCCGTGCGCACGGCGTTGGGGCGGGTGCCGCCCCCCATCGCGAGGACCGACCCGTCCGCAAGGCGAGCAAGCCCGGGGTACCACCTCCCCGTCGGGTGCTGAAGATCGGCAAGCCGCTCCCAGAGCGAAGTCAACGGATCGAACGCCTTGACCCAGCGCACCGCGAGCCGGAAGTTTCCGGGCTCGTCGCCCTCCTGGCCCCCGACGAGGAGGAGCCGGCCGTCGGCCAGGTGGGTCGAGTTCATGCACCCCTGCGGGAGGCCGGAGCCGGGCGGGAACGTGTTCTGCCCCGTGACCGGATCGAACAGAACGGGGTCCATGGTGTCGTGGCAGAAGAACACCTTGCCCTGCGGCGTGAGGATGGCGATGTCGGTCGCGTCAAAGAACTCCGGCAGCGTGGTCCCGATGATGTCCCAGCGGCCGGGCTCGGTTTCCGGCGCGAGGGTGAAGTTGCGGATGAGGGATGAGCCGGCGATGGTGATGCCGATCTCCTGATAGCCGCGGCCGAGGCTGGCCACGCCCAGGCGGTAGGTGCCATCGGGCAGGGCTCCGATGCCGTAGGCGCCCGTCGCGGAGGTGTGGGTCTCGGCGAAATAGGACAGATTGGGGGTGAAGACGGTGATGCGTGCGCTGGGGACGGGTTGGCTGGCGGCCTGGATCAGGCCTTCGACAGTCCCGTCAGCCCGGGCGGCTGCGGGGAGGGCGAGCAGGAGAACAAAGGTGGTCGTGGCACGCGTCGATCGAGAGTGGCGCATGCGTGTAACCCCATGGGTTGAGCGGTCCTGACAGAGACGCTCTGCTCAGCGGCTCCGGCCCCGCTTACAGTACCACAGATCGGCATCCCGGCCATTCTGATCTTGCTCGCGCACCTTCATTCAGGACCGGAGGAAGACCCGTGCGATGTACCCTCCTGTTCGTTCTTGGATTTGCCACCCTGCTCTTGGGCTGCGCTTCCCGGGACGGGGTACCGGTCGCCCCCCGGCCGGGGCCCGCGCGCCAGGCGACCGAGCTCGGCCCGTCGTTCGAGCCCCTCCGCAGCGCCTTCAACGCCAGCTCCGATCGTTGGCGGGCGGTGCTGCTGGTGTCACCGGTCTGCTCGGAGTGCATCCTCGGAGCGGAGGCGGTGGAGAAGGAGATCACCCGCCGCTACCCGGGGTCCCGGGTGAAGACGCTCGTCGTCTGGAGCCCGAATCTCCGGGGCGACAGCCCCACGACCGCGCGTCAGGCCTCGGCGATCTTCCCGCAGGCAGCTGTTGAGCAGTTCTACGACGGCGGCCAGCGGCTGGGGACGGCCTACTCGAAGGGGCCGTTCGCGGGGTTCGCGCGGCGCGCCGAGCGCTCGCTCCCCGAGGGCAGCCCGCTCCATGGCATGTTCGAGGGGGAGCGCTCCGACCGGCCGCAGTGGGACCTCTACATGCTCTACCCACCGGGCGTGACGTGGGAGGGTGGGGTTCCAGCGCCGTCCCACTGGGTCCGGCACGTCGGACGGCTGGACGGCACGACATCAAACTACTGGCGCGACTCACCCGATGCCCCGCCGCGCCGGGGGAGCCTGTTCGAGGCGATCCGGGCGATGGCCGCTGAGGCGATGCCCACGCTTCCTGCGCTGCGGGTCGAGCTGCTGGGATTCCCCGGGTGCCCGAACTCGCCGGTGATGCGGGATCGGCTCCGGGCAGCGCTCGCCTCCCTCTCCATGGATGCCCGCGTCACCGAGCTCAATCTGGAAGCGCTCCCGGACGGCGACCCGCGACGCGGCTACGGGTCGCCCACCGTGCTGGTCAACGGGCGGGACCTCTTCGGCATGCCCGTGCCGACCTCGACCTCGATTGGGTGCCGCACCTACGACGACGGCGTGCCGTCGGCCGACCAGCTCGCGTCGCGGCTGCGCGAGACGGTCGCCGGCCTGGGGGGTATCTGAGGGACGGCTGGTTGGGTGGCCCGACGCTCCGCGGCGGGCGAATGGCCGCTGATGCTCGGAAGCCGCGGACCCCCCCCCGAGTGGCGG
>JBBDXI010000028.1:0-59510 GCA_040902425.1 Phycisphaerales bacterium | reverse complement strand
CGCCACCCAGGATTGATCCGTCATATCAGACACGCCCTAGAAGAGAACTCGGAAACCGAGCGTGACCACAAGGCTCGTCTCGGGGCGTTCATCGACTTCCTGCACGACCGGGATGCCAACCGCCGCCTCCAGGGCGAAGGTCCTGGCCTCGTAGAGGATGCCGGGTCCGAGCAGGATCTCGTTATCCCCGCTCGTCTCGTACAGGCCGTTGAGCTCCAGGGTCAGGTAGGTCGCGGCCGCGGTGTCCGCGGCGTACTGCGCCGGGGCGAGCCGGAACAGGTAGGCGGTGTCGTAGCGCAGCGCGTTGCTCGGTCCGTCTCCGGCGCGAGTGTCGAACCGGTCGCCCCCGGTGTTGAGCTTGTACGAGAGGCTCTGGTTGAGGCCATGCCGCCCGAGGATGGCCGTGAACACGCCCCCGATGAAGGGGTCCAGCGACTGGCTCGAGAAGTCGCCGTCGCCGCTGGGGATCTCCAGGCCGCCGAAGACCGCGAACCGCACCGAGTCGATGGGGTTGAGGTCGATCTGCACCGGGCGGTACTTGAAGGTGAGCGCCACATCGCTCAGACCAACATCCCGCTCGGTCCCCGCGGCCGTGTCCTCGATCGCGTACACGACCGGCACGTCGAGGCTCAGGGACATGTCCCGTCGAAGACCGTACGTCAGGGACGTGGTCGCCACGACCTTGTCGATATCGCGGTCCTTCGGTGACGGGTCATCGCCGAGGTCGAAGTACTGCACCCTCTGTCGCAGGTACAGCTTGCCCTCAGCGGGCTGAGTCGCGGCCGGCGTGTTGGTGGCTTCCTGGGCGAGCGCGACCCCCGTCAGCGCGAGTGACGCGAGTACCGCAGCGTGAGCGAAGGGCCGGCTTGCTGGCAGGTCCATCTCGCGCGCCCGGTGACTCTGCTTACGGAACATCCACACGCCTGAGGCTGAAGCCGCTTTTGTCAACAGCCTCGGCGAGCTGGCGCCGGGTCACGGGCGTCTTCCCATCCAGGGCAACCGTGGCGTTGCCTGTGTTCATATCGACGTTCACACCGGTCACGCCGGGCACCTCCATCAGGGCCTTGTCCACGTTGTTGGCACAGAGGGGGCAGCTCATCCCATGCACCGTCAGGATCGCCTGGCGGCCCTCTACCGGGGAGTCGTCCAGCCGGGCTGCCGCGACCGTCTCGTCAGATGTGCCGCCCGCCGCACAGCCGCCAAGCGTCGCGCCCAAGCCCACCACCGCCAGCACCGTCATCGCCACGTACTTCATCGCGGCACTCCTTCGCAGGTTGATCGTCCCAACCATCAGCACGCTGTTCACCGGCTGATCCTGCCGACCAGGTCCACCAGCTCGTCGATCATCGCTTCCCGCTTCGGCCCGTCCTCCCGAATGGCCGCCACGGCGCAGTGTGAGAGGTGATTCCGCATGAGGTTTCGGGCCACCGCGTGCAGCGACTCCCGCACCGCGTTGATCTGCGTGATGATGTCCGCGCAGTACCGGTCCTCCTCGATCATGCGGAGCACCCCGCCGACCTGGCCCTGAGCCCGTTTGAGCCGGACCAGATTGGCGGCCTTGATCTCGGGATCCACTCCGACGGCCTTGCGGGCCTGAGAGTTCATCGCGCAGCCGCATTGACAGGACGGGTGAGTCGTCGTGGGTGGCATTTGCCATTATACCCCCCCGGGGTATCATGGGTCCAGCCCTCCTCCTCTTCGGAGAACGTCATGCTGCGAGCGAACGCCAGAGCGCTGCTGGGACTTGTTGCGGCGTGCATTGCGGTGAGCGGCTGCGCCGGTGAGTTCCGGATCGAAGACCCCCCGCCCGATCACCCTGCCAACCTCTCGCGCGCGTCGCCGCCTCCTGCTCGCTCCGCGACTCTCGATCCGAGCAACGTCGAGCCGGTCGCCGCCGCGCCGGTGCATGCGGCACCCCGGGGCGACCATCACCAGCACGCACCGGCAGCTCCGACGGCGGCCCCGGCGCCGCAGGCGCACCAACACCAGATGCCAGCTCCAGAGCCCGCCGTTACGCCCGCCGCTCCCGCGGAGTACGTCTGCCCGATGCACCCCGAGGTCACCTCCAACGAGCCCGCCCGCTGCCCGAAGTGCGGCATGACGCTCGTCAAGAAGGAGCCGGCAGGAGGCAAGCCATGAACGGGTGGCCGCTGGTGCTGAGCGCCGCGGTGCTCATCGGTGGTTGTGCACCGATGCGGCCGGGGCTGGGATTCGACGACGTGCAGCAGTCTGTGGCCTCCCGCGCCGGCGTGAGAGTCCACTGGCGCTCTGGGGGACCCGAGGATGCAGAGGTTCAGGCCGCCGTCCAGAGGCTGCTAGCGTCAGAGCTGGGCGATCATGACGCCGTCCAGATCGCGCTCCTGAACAACCGGGACCTCCAAGCGACCTACGAGGAGCTCAACCTCGCCCAGGCCGACCTCGTCGGCGCCGGGCTGCTCCGCAATCCGGTGTTCAGCGGCGAAGTGCGGTGGTCCACCTCGGGGGGCGGCACCGGCGTGGCGCTCGATGTCGCCCAGGACTTCCTGAGCCTGCTCTTCCTGCCGATGCGCCGGGCGCGGGCGGAGGCCGAGTCTGAGGCCGCGAAGCTGAGGGTGACCGCGCGAGTGCTCGACCTTGTTGGCGATGTGCGTACGGCCTACTACGACCTCCAGGCGGCGGAGCAGTTGCTGGAAATGCGCCGGACCGTCTTCGAGGCGACGGAGGCGTCGTACGACCTCGCCAAGCGGCTGCGCCAGGCGGGCAACAACCGCGATCTCGATGTCTCCAACGAGCGTGCTCTGCACGAGCAGGCCAGAGTCGACCTGGCGGCCGCCGAGGCGATGGCGGCGCTTGAGCGGGAGCGGCTCAGCGAGCTCATGGGCGTGCGGGGCGAGGACACCCAGTGGAAGATCGCCGCCAGGCTCCCTGAGGTTCCCGCCGAGCGGCGCTCTCCGCTGGACCTGGAGAAGCGCGCTCTGGCCAACAGCCTCGACTTGGGCATTGCCAGGCGCGAGATTGAGACTGCGGCTCGAACATTGGGGCTCGCGCGACCGCTGGCTCGGATGTCCGAAGGCGAGGTAGGTGTGGCGGCCGAGCGAGAGCCAGAGGGAGACTGGTCGGTCGGGCCGGCGATCTCACTCCCCATCCCGATCTTCGATCAAGGGCAGGGCGCCGTCGGTTCCGCGCGGGCCCGCCTAGCGCAGGCGAGGGAGCGGCACGCCGCCACAGCCGTCCGCATCCGGTCCCGGGTCCGCGCGGCCTACCTCGACTCGGCCGCGGCGCGGGACCGCGCCGTCTACTACGAGCGGGTCCTCCTGCCGCTGCGGCAGAAGATCGTTGATGAGACGCAGCTCCAGTACAACGGGATGCAGGTGGGCGCGTTCCAGCTCCTCCAGGCCAGGCGCGACCAGATCGAGACGGGCGCGCAGTACATCGAATCGCTCCGCAAGTTCTGGAAGGCCAGCGCGCGGCTGGATCAGATCCTCAGCGGCCGTCTTGCACCGCTCGGGCCAGCCAGCGGCTCGGGCCCAGCTTCAGAGTGGTCCGCGGGCGCCAGCGAAGGAGATCACCGATGAGCGCAAACGGCCGTCTCCGCGTGGCCGGTCCGGTTCTGACGCGCCGCGACCTGCTGGCCTCGGGCGCCCTGGCCGGGACCGCGGCGCTGCTCGGTGGTCGTGCGGCCGCGCAGCACCAGCACCAGCCGCCGGCGCCACCCGACAAGGACTTCAAGTTCAAGGAGGACAACCCGGCGCGCACGAATGTGCCGGACCAGCGCGCCGCCGCGCCGGGGGAGCCCGGCCGCGATTACACGCCCGTGATCGTCCCGAACGGCTGGACACTCCCCTACAAGCTGGTTGACGGGGTCAAGGTCTTCCACCTCGTCGCGGAGGAAGTCGAGCACGAGTTCGCGCCCGGGCTGAAGGCGTTCTGCTGGGGCTACAACGGCGGCGTTCACGGCCCGGTCATCGAGGCCGTGGAGGGCGACCGGGTCCGGATCTTCGTCACCAACCGGCTGCAAGCGCCCACCACCGTCCACTGGCACGGGGTGCTGCTCCCGAGCGGGATGGATGGCGTGGGCGGGCTCTCCCAGAAGGCCATCCTGCCGGGCGAGACGTTCGTGTACGAGTTCACGCTCCGCCAGCACGGCACGCTGATGTACCACAGCCACCACGACGAGATGACGCAGATCGGCATGGGCCTCACCGGCCTGTTTGTCATCCACCCGCGCTCGCCCCGCGGCCCGCGCCCCGACCGCGACTTCGCCATCCTGCTCCACGAGTGGAAGATCGACGCCGGCGCGGCCAGGCCCGATCCCAACGAGATGACCGACTTCAACATCCTGACGATGAACGCAAAGGTGTTCCCGGGAACGCGCCCGCTCGTCGCCAAGCTCGGCGAACGGGTGCGCATCCGGATCGGCAACCTCAGCCCGATGAGCCACCACCCCATCCACCTGCACGGGTACTACTTCAAGGTCACCGAGACTGACGGGGGCGCGATCCCGGAGGCGGGCCAGGGGCCCGAGACGACGGTGCTCGTGCCGGTCGGCTCCACACGCACCGTGGAGTTCACCGCCGACAATCCCGGCGACTGGGCGCTGCACTGCCACATGACCCACCACGTCATGAACCAGATGGGCCACGGGCTGCCCAACATGATCGGCGTCGATACCCGGGGGCTCGACGAGAGGGTGCGGCGGCTGCTCCCGGACTACATGACGATGGGCCAGGCCGGGATGACCGGCATGACGGAGATGGCCATGCCGGTGCCCCCCAACAGCATCCCGATGGTGGGCGGTATGGGCCCGCACGACGAGATCACGATGGGCGGGATGTTCACGATCCTGAAAGTGCGCGAGACACTCGCTGCCGACGCCGACGATCCGGGGTGGTACGCCGATCCGCCCGGCAGCCGGGCCTCGCCGGCCCCCGATGAGGTGCTCCAGCGCCACGGCGTCGCGCGGGATGGCAGCACGGCGGATCGGGCGCCCGCGGCCGCCACGCGATCCTGGCCGCAGGCCCCGCCGCGGCCCGGCGCCGAGCCGCCGGCTGCGCCGCCGCCACGCTCGTCCCCCGCACGCGGGGACGGGGGGCCCGGGGGGCACGGAGGGAGACTATGAGGACAACGGTCGAAGTGAAGGGCATGCACTGCCCAGCATGCGTCAAACGCCTTACCGACGCGTTCCAGCGCGTGCCCGGCGTGCGCTCGGCGCAGGTCACCCTGAACCCGCCCGCGGCTGATATCGAGAGCGACGGGCCGGTGCCAGTCCAGGACCTCGATCGCGCGGCCAAGTCCGCCGGCAACTACTCGGTGAACGGCAGCACGGCCGCGGCCACCTCGGCCCGGCCCGATGCGCACGACCATCACGCGCACGGGCAGGCCGCCGGCAGCCCGGCCGTGGACGCCCCCGCCGAGCCAAGGCCCAGTCTCTATCCCCTTGGCCTCATCGTCCTGTACATCGCCGGGACGGCCGCGCTGGCGACCTACTTCCGCGGGACGAGAGACCCGCACACCTTCATGCTCGACTTCATGGCGGGCTTCTTCCTGGTCTTCTCGTTCTTCAAGCTGCTGGACCTCCGCGGCTTCGCGGATGCCTACCAGTCCTACGACATCGTCGCCCGCCGGTCACGGCCGTGGGCGCTCGTGTACCCGTTCGTCGAGCTCGCCCTGGGAGTCGCGTACCTCGTCCGCTGGCAGCTCACGCTCGTGAACGCCGTCACGCTGGTCCTCATGCTGTTGGGCTCGATCGGTGTCCTGCGGGCGGTGCTCCAGAAGAATCGCATCCGCTGCGCGTGCCTCGGCACGGCCCTCAACCTGCCGATGACCACCGTCACGCTGGTCGAAGACCTGGGCATGGCCGCCATGGCCGGGCTCATGCTGTTCTGGGGGCGATAGACTCGGCTCCAAACCCGGAGGCGAAGATGACAAGGTTCAATCAATCGCGTGTGCTCGCGGTGCTCCTCGGCGCAGCGACGATCGTTACGCATGCCCAGGCCCAGCCACCAACGAAGGGCGGAGGTGCCGAGGCCCCGCTCGTGGAGACCGCGCGGCTGCCGGATGGCGGCATCCAGCCGCAAGCCGCGGTGGGCGAGGACGGCATTATCCACCTCCTGTACTACAAGGGTGACCCGCGGGCCGGCGACCTTTTCTACGTCACGCGGGCCCCCGCCGAGACCACCTGGAGCAAGGCGGTACGGGTCAACTCACAACCGGGGAGCGCGATCGCTGTCGGCACGGACAGGGGCGGTCAGATCGCCCTCGGCCGCGGCGGCTTCGTCCACGTCGCGTGGAACGGATCGCACAAGGCGACGCCGTCAGGCCCCGAGCGCAGCTCCCCCATGCTCTATTCGCGCCTGCCCCCCGGGGCCTCAGAGTTCGAGCCCCAGCGCAACCTGATGACCGCCAGCACGCATCTGGATGGCGGCGGCAGCGTCGCGGCCGACTCCAAGGGCAGCGTCTACGTCATCTGGCACGCCGCGCCCGTTGATGCCCCGGAGAAGGATGAGGCCGCCCGCCGCGTGCTGGTTGCCGTGTCCACCGACGACGGCGGGCAGTTCGCCCCTGAGGTCGCCCGCTCCAGGCCGGCCAACGGCGCCTGCGGCTGCTGCGGCCTGAAGGCGGCCGCCCTGCCCAACGGCGAAGTGCTCGTGCTGTACCGGTCCGCCCGCGAGACAGTCCACCGCGACATGCACCTGATGCGCTCGACCGACGGCGCGAAGACCTTCACGGATGAGCGGATCGACCCGTGGGAGGTCCGGACCTGCCCCATGTCCATGGCCGCAATCGTGCCGGCGAAGCATGGCGCGGCGCTCGCCTGGGAGACGATGGAGGACGTGCGCTGGTCCGTGGGGCCCGCCACCATCGAGGCTCGCTCAATCCCTGGCAAGCGCGAGAGGCGCCGACATCCGTCCATTGCCGCTGACAGGGACGGTCGCGTGATCGTGGCCTGGACCGAGGCGGGCGGGTGGAACACGCCTGGGAAGCTCGGCTGGTCACTTCTTGCGGATGGGAAGGTACTAAGGCAATCGGTGGGTGGGGACATACCGACGTGGAGCCTCTCGGCCGTGGTCGCCAAGCCGAACGGAGCGTTCCTCATTGTTCATTGATGGAATCGCGGTGAAAGGGGGCTCTCAGCCTGCGCGGCTGACGCTCTACGGGACTTTGGTCGGGAATGGGCCCCGATCGTGATAGTCCGTTCGCTTCCCCAGCGATTCTGCCAGCAATCCGTGCCTGAACCGCCACCGCCGACGTCACGAAGAGACGTACTCGAAGCACACGAGCTGGAGCGAGCCCGTTCCACCGGCGCAGCACCACGGTCGCCTCCCGCCTTGGCGTAGTCCAACCGGAGCCGATCCAGTTCTTCAAGAGTCTCCCGTCATCCCCGTGGACTGACCAGTCCGCACGGAGCGCCCTCAGCTGGCAATAACGGACTCTCCCATCGCCTGGGAGAGGAACGGGAGGACCGCCAAGGCTCGCTCCCGGTCCACGCTCTGTTCACGCATCGCTCCCTTCACGTCTTCGGCAGGCGTCTGCTGGATCGGGTCGTTCGCGACGGCCACGACTCAGGCAGGGGGAAAGCGGGCGAAGGGATTCGAACCCTCGACGTTCAGCTTGGAAGGCTGACGCTCTACCACTGAGCTACGCCCGCGCGAGCGGGATCGTAGCTGGGTGGCGGCGGGCCCGGTCGGCGGCCACGGTCTACCGCCGGGCAGAACAGGACCACTCTCATCAGGCCGCCCCCGCCCGCAGGTCCGCCAGCGGGCCCGCCCTGATCGTCCGGGCGTGCGCCAGCTCGCCGTAGAGGGACGCGTACGCCGAGGCGCAGCGCTCCGGCGCGTACAGCCGCGCCGCCTCGCGGGCCGCCTGCGCCAGCGCCGCCCGCCGGCTGTCATCCTCGATCAGCCCGTTCGCCGCGGCCAGCAGCCCCGGGGCATCATCCGGGTCCACGTACACCGCCGCATCGCCCCACACCTCGCGCAGCGACGGGATGTCGCCCAGCACCAGCGCGCACCCCGAGAGCGCCGCCTCCAGCGGCGCGAGGCCAAACGGCTCGTACCGCGCGGGGTGCACGAAGATCGAGGCCCGCCCGAGGTGGTACCACATCGCCCGCGACTCCAGCCGCCCCGCCACGATCAGCGCGCCCGCCGCATCGGCGTTCCCGCCCTCCTCGCCCGCGACGATGCACGGCCACCGCAGCCGCTCCGAGACCCCCGCCAGCAGGCCGATGTTCCCCGCCTCATCCCACACCCGGCCCGCCGCGAAGATCAGCGGCTCCTTCGGGCGGACGGCCAGCCGCGGCCCCGTACGCCCGCCGGGGATCGTCAACCCGTACTCGGGCTCGCCGTAGTGCCGGCCCAGTTCCGACAGCATCCAGCGCGTCGGCGCCACGACCGCGTCGGCCGCCAGCAGGCCGCGCTGGACCCGCCGGCGGTACTCATCCCATTGGCACGGCGCCCCAGACCCGCACACCGCCTCCCACCACGAGAGCACGCACGAGTGCCCCGTCACGATCACCGGCCTCCCGAACGGAAGGTGCGCGTGGCAGTAGCCGTTCAGGTGGACCAGGTCCGCCCCGCACTCCATCGCCAGCGACAGCAGCCAGTCCGCCGCGCGGTCCACATCCGCCCACGCGTCCTGCATCCACTCCAGCCGGAACCCGCCGTACTCCAGCCCCGCGCACCCCGCGTCGAGCATCTCCGCCCGTTGCGCCGCCGTCGGCTCGGGCCCCATGCACGCCACGGTGAACCCGACGCCCCGCGGCGAGAGGGCCCGCACCAGCTCGGTGGCATACGTCCACATGCCCCCGGCCGCGTCGGCCGTCATCAGCACTCGTGCCCTCACCCCCGCGACTCCTTTGGCCTCCCGGCCGCCCCCGCGCTGCGCCCGGATGACCCGCCATCCGCGGGTGCGCAACCAGCCGCCGCCCCGTGCACGGGTGTGTCATAGCGCTCGACCACGGTGAGCCCGCGCTCACAGGGCCGCCTTCATGATGGGAGCCTCACCGGCCGCCCGCGCGCGCCGCGCGCACGCGCGATCGTCGGGCGGCCCTCAGCGCTACCGGCCGCCGCGGCCGCTCAGTTCCCGCCGCCGTTGCCCCCGCCCATGCTGGCCGCGGGGCCCTGGACCTTCATGTTCAGGCTCTTCACAAGGAACGACCACAGGTCCGCCGCCTCCTCGATGCGCTTGGAGGTCGGCTTGCCCGCCCCGTGCCCCGCCCGAACCTCGATCCGGATCAGCGTCGGGTTCGTGCACCCCTCGACCTTGCCCTGGGCCGCCTGCAGCCGCGCGGCGTACTTGAAGCTGTGCGCCGGGTACACCCGGTCGTCGTGGTCCGCCGTCGTGATCAGCGTGGGCGGGTAGCACACGCCGTCCCTGATGTTGTGGTAGGGCGAGTACGCCTGCAGGGCCCTGAACTCCGCCGGGTCCTTCGCGCTCCCGTAGTCGCCGATCCACCCCCACCCCACGGTGAACTCGTGGAACCGCAGCATGTCCATCACCCCCACCTGCGGGATCGCGGCCCCGAACAGTTCCGGCCGCTGGTTCAGGCACGCCCCCACCAGCAGCCCGCCGTTGCTGCCGCCCTGGATGGCCAGCTTCTTCGGGCTGGTGTACCTGTTCTCGATCAGCCATTCCGCCCCGGCGATGAAGTCGTCGAAGACGTTCTGCTTCTTCAGCCGCATCCCCGCCTGGTGCCACTCCTCCCCGTACTCGCTCCCGCCGCGGATGTTGGCCACCGCGTACACCCCGCCCATCTCCATCCACGCCAGGCTGACCGGGCTGAACCCCGGCGTGATCGGCACATTGAACCCGCCGTACCCGTACAGCAGCGTCGGGTTGCTCCCGTCCAGCTTCAGCCCCTTGCGGTGGCTGATGAACATCGGGACCTTCGTCCCGTCCTTGCTCGTGTAGAACTTCTGCACCGTCTCGTAGTCGCCGGAGTTGAACGGCATCTTCGGGGCCTTGTGGATGCTGCTCTTCCCGCTCGCCACGTCGTAGCGGAAGACCGTGGGGGCGATGGTGTAGCTGCTGAAGGTGTAGAACGTCTCCTTGTCCGCCCGCTTCCCGCGGAAGCCCGACGCCGTCCCGATCCCCGGGAACGCCACCTCGCCGATCGGCTTGCCGCTGAGGTCGAAGACCCGCACCTGCGTCCGGGCATCCTTCAGGTAGCTGGCGAAGAACCGGTCCCCCACCACGCTCACCCCCTGCAGCGCCTCGGCCTGCTGGGGGATGACCTCCTTCCAGTTCTCCCGCTCCGGCCGGGTGATGTCGATCGCCCACACGCGCCCGCGCGGCGCCTCCAGGTCGCTCTGCACCCAGAACGTCGGCCCGTCGTTGTCGATGAAGCTGTACTGCGCATCCAGCTTGTCCAGCAGCTTCACCACCGGGGCATCCGGCCCCGACAGCTCGCGGTAGTACAGGTTGTTCTCGATCTTGTCGCCGGGGTTGACCCCGATGACCAGGTACTTCCCATCGTCGGTGACGCCGCCGCCGAGGTACCAGTTGGCGTGGTCGGGCCGGTCGTAGACCAGCCGGTCCTCGCTCTGCGGGGTGCCCAGCGTGTGGAAGTAGACCTTGTGGTACTCGTTCTTCCCCTTGAGCCTGTCGCCGTCGGCCTTGGGCTCGTCGAAGCGGCTGTAGAAGAAGCCCTTGCCATCCTTCATCCACGACGCCCCGGCGAACTTCACCCAGCGGACCTCATCCGGCAGGTCCTTGCCGGTCGCCACATCGCGCACCCGCCAGGTGTTCCAGTCCGACCCCGCCTCGGCGACGCCGTACGCCACCAGCCGCCCGTCGTCCGTCACCGACGCCCCGGCGAGGGCCACGGTCCCGTCCTCCGAGAGCGCGTTGGGATCGATCAGCACCCTCGCCTGCCCGTCGAGCGTCTCGGTCGTGTAGAACACCGACTGGTTCTGGAGCCCGTCGTTCTTGCTGAAGAAGTACCGCCCCCCCTCGCGGTACGGCGCGCTGTACTTCTCGTAGTCCCACAGCTGCGTCAGCCGCGCCTTGATCGCCGCCCGCTCGGGGATGCTCTCCAGCCAGGCGAACGTGACCTTGTTCTGCGCCTCGATCCAGGCGTTGGTGTCGTCGGTGTACGACTCGAGCCAGCGGTAGGGGTCGGCGACCGTGGTGCCGTGGTAGACGTCGGTCTGCTCGACGGTCGGCGCGGGGGGATATGTCAGCTTCTGGCCCCCCCCCTGCTGCGCGAGCGCGGGCAGGACGAGGCCGGCGGCGGCGGCGAGGAAGGCGGCGAGACGGAGACGGCGTGTGCAGACCATGAGGAACTCCTTGGGGACCGAAGTGTACCGCCCCCCAACTTACCGCCCCCCCCCCCCGTCCCCCACCCCGCCGGGAGGCGCCGACGGGCCCTTCCCGCCGCGTGACGCGGCCGCCCGCCCGCACTCGGGGCAGGGCGCACCCACGGCGAGCCCGGCGAGCGGGTAGCCGCAGGGGCAGTGGCCGGGGCGCGCGCGGCGGCGATACTGGCACAACCAGAGCAGACTACATGGCGTGGCGACCAGGACGAGAAGAACCCACAAGGGGAAGATCGCTTCGTTGGGTCCGACGCGCCAACTCGGCCAATCGTTGTATGCAGTCCCCCACCAGTATCGGAGCGACCAGTCCTTGCCCGACAGCACCGTACCCCGCATGGGGACATACGTCTGTCTGACCGAGTAACCGCAGGTGAAAAGGCCGGAGTCGCAGATGAACCCTCCGGACCCGTGACTCGCGCACAGCACGAGGCCGAATCCCCGCCGAGTGCTTACCAGCATCGACGTGAGCAGCAACACAGAGGCGAGGAGCAGCATCCACCGCGAGAACCGGCCGAGTCTTCGTCGCCACCTGCGCTCCATGTGGCCTAAGCCTACCAACGCACGGCGGGCCCCGGGTGAACTCCCGAGGCCCGCCGTCTTGATCTGATTTGCGCTTTGCGCTTTATCGCTTTGCGCTTTTAGAGTCCCTACGCCGCGAGCTTCGCCGCCACCTCCGGCCCCCCGAAGCTCTCGGTGATCGTCAGCCCCCCGCCCCCCTGCCCGAAGCGCACGGTCCAGATCGCCGCCGGCCCGCTCTTGCCGGCGCGCTGGCCGAAGACGCGGTAGTCCAGCACCGGCCCGCCCCCGGGCACGGTCTCATCCAGGAACCTGCGCTCGCCCGTCGCGCCGAGGTACGAGAAAGGCCCGCTGGTCCCGCTCCGCCGCTCGACGATGTACACGGTCCCCGCCGCGCCGGGCGGGTTGGCGCACTTCCACGCCAGCAGCACGTTCCCCTCCTGGTCGAGCCCGACGCGGAAGTCGGCGGGCAGCCCGGGCGGGGGGATGGGCTTGGGGCTGGCGGGCGGCGGGATCTGGGCCGCGACGTAGACGACGGTGGGGTCGGGCTGGTTCTCGGCGAAGGCCTTGATGCTCGCGAGCAGCTGGGCCGCGACCTGGCGGACCTGCCCGGCCTCGCTGCGCAGCGCGACGGTGGCATCCCGGTCGGCCTGGCGCGAGGCGGTCTTGGCGTCGAACGCGGCCCGGGCCTCGCCGACGGCATCCCCGAAGGCCAGCAGCTGCGCCGGCGTGATCCCGATCTGCGTGCCGGCGTTCTGCCAGACGGGCTGGTGGTTCTCGCAGAACTGGATGAGCTCTTCGACGTTGCGGGGGAGGATGGCCATGGCGTGTCTCCTGGTGCTGGTGGGTGCCGGTGTGCCGGGCGCTGCGCCCTGGGCGCTGCGCTGCGCCCTGTGCGCTGCGCTCGACCGGGTGCATCGGCGTCCCCGCACCCGCGCTGAACCCGCGCCCCCGCCCGCGACGGAAAAAACCGGCCCCACCGCGCAAGGACTGCCCGACCGGGCCGCGGCGCTGCCCGGCAACGCGCCGCGTACGCCCAGCAACGCGCCGTGCACGCCCAGCACAGCCCCGCGTCGGCCCAGCCGCGCTGCGCGGATGCCCGGCGCTGCGCCGTGAATGCCCAGCAAAGCCCCGCGTCGGCCCGGCAGCGCGCCGCGTACGCCCAGCCGCGCCGCGCTGCGGCCCATCCGTGGGGCACCGACGGGCCGACGGGCCCGCGCGCCTACCCCCACCGACGCCCGCACCCCGGCCGATGGCGAATTGTACATTTTGCGGACACGACCCACGCCCGCCGCGGCCGGAGAGCCGTCCGGCGCTGCGGAAGCCACAGTGAGGGCCATCGTCCGGGGTGCGGGCTCACCCTGCCGAAGCACGGACGGATGCGGAGCGAGCGGCCCCCGGCCACCGCGGGGAACCACCGACCGCGGTCAACCTGTACAATTCCGATCCGCCGCCCCGTGCCGGAGCGGGCGGCCGGGTGCGTAGAAGAACCCAGACCCCCCCGCCCCGCCCGCGCAGGTGCGGGACGGCGGATGAAGGGCTAAGCCTCTAGCTTTCCCTTCCACACTCGGGGCACGGCTTCGCCGCGCTCAGGCCCCGGAGGTCGTAGCCGCAGTGGGAGCAGAAACCCGGCCGGATGCGCGCCCTCCGCACGACCGACCAGAGCGACAGCATCACGTACCAAGCGGTCCCATACAGCGCGGTGCACGTCAGCAGCCCGTCCCAGAGCGGCCGAAGCGGCAACGCGTGGTCTTCCCCGATCTGCAAGGCGCTGTAGTACGGGAGAAGAGAGTTGGCCGGGTCGGGGTCCCAGAGGCCCGGCGCGTCCGGTGTTTCTACGTCGTAAGGCGCCGGGGTGAGCACCAGTGCCTTCCACATGAACACCTTCAGCGGCGTACAGGCCTCTTCCATCGTGAGGCATGGGAGAGGCCAGCCGTAGAAGTGCACGCCGAACGAACAGAACAGTGAGTCCTTCGATTTCAGTAGGAACGCGTGGCGTTCCAGGGCGGCCCTGCTCGCTCGGTCCGACGTGAGGCGGCGAAAGTTGGCCGCCTGCTCTGAGGAAACCGAAGACGCGAGGTCAACGCGAAACTCGTTCGATTGCCTCCCCCAGGACCCTGACCGAAGGACGTACCAGTTCAACGGGAAGCCGCTGCTGGAAAACACCCCGGTGTTCTGCTTCCCCCAAAGGGCTTGCGACCCAGGTCCCGTCGGCGGCGTCCAGGCGACTGACCAAGCGATCGTCACCGAGGTGATCAGCCCGAGTATGAGCGACACCACCGCCCGGCGTGGCATGGAACGATCTCTCTCTACTGCACGAGCCCCTTGGTCAGCCGCATGAACGCCGTCTCCAGGTTCACCTGCTCCTCCGCGAACTTCGTGATCCGGAAGCCGCCGTTCACCAGGATGTTCGGCAGGTCCGTGTACGAGTGGCCCCCCGCCTCGTCGAACGTGATGTGCAGCATCTGGCTCTTGAGGTGCCCGTTCCCCCCCGCCGCCCCACCCACCCCGCCGCCACCCGAGGTCTCGCTCTCGCCCATCGAGACCTTCTTCACCCCCGGCACCTTCAGCAGCATCTCCGCCGCCTGCTGGGCCCGGTCGGGGGGGGCCACCCCCACGTGGATGATGTGCCCCATCTTCGCCCGCAGCAGCGCCTCCCGCACCGTCCCGGAAAACAGCAGCCGCCCCTTCTCGATGATCCCCACCACGTTGCACAGCTCCGCCAGCTCGTGCAAAATGTGGCTGCTGATCAGGATCGTCTTGCCCATCCGCTTCAGCTCCTTCAGGAGCTCGCGGATCTCGATCCGCGCCCGCGGGTCCAGGCCGCTCGCCGGCTCATCCATCAGCAGCACCTTCGGGTCGTGCAGCAGCACCCGCGCGATGCTCAGCCGCTGCTGCATCCCCCGGCTCAGGCTGTTCACCTCCGCCGTCGCCTTGTACGTCAGGTCCGTCAGCTCCAGCACATCCTTGACGACCTTCCTCCGCTGCTGCCCGTGGATGTTGTACGCCGCGGCGAAGAACTCCAGGTACTCCGTGACGACCATGTCCTCGTAGGCCCCCATGAAATCCGGGACGTAGCCGATCAGCGGCCGGATCTGCCGGTTCTGGTAGCCGACCGTGAACCCGGCCACCTGCGCCTGCCCGCTGCTGGGCTTCAGCAGCGTCGCCAGGACCTTGATCGTCGTCGTCTTCCCCGCCCCGTTGGGGCCGATGAACCCGTAGCAGTCGCCCTCGTTGATCGAGAGGTTCAGGTTGTCGAGCGCCACCAGCTCCGCGTAGCGCTTGGTCAGGTTGATGGTCTCGATCATCGGCACGGGGCAGGGCTCCTTCTCTCGGGCTCGTCTCTCGCGAGCGCTCTATCTAGTCATGTCTTCCGGCGTCGGCGCTCGGGGGTTTCAGTCGCCCCCGCCCCCGCCCCCCCCGTCCCCCCCGCCCCCCCCATCCCCTTCCGGGTCCGGCGGCGTCTCCGGCTCGGGCGTCACCTCCGGGCCCGTCCCCGCCGCGGGGAACTCCGGCGGCTTCGCCGGCAGCGGGTACACCCACCGCACCACCGTCCGGCCCCCCGTGGCCAGCAGGCGCGGCGACCCGCCGGTGCTGATATAGAGCGGCGTCGGCGACGGCGCATCCTCGCTCGCCCCGATATGCCCCACGATGATCAGGCACGGCTGGGTCAGCCACTCCGCCAGGTCCAGCCCGTGCCCGTACCGCCGCTGCGCCCCGCGGTGCGCGTTCACGTACATCCGCGACTCGGTCCGCACATCCGGCGGCTGCAGCAGCGGGAAGAACGCCAGCGCCGTCAGCCGGCGCGTCATCGTCGAGCTGTCATCCCGGCTCGCCCCGTCCTGCTGGTCCGTCTGCCCGCCATCCACCCAGGTCTTGAGCAGCGCCGTGAGCGCCGAGCGCCGGCTGCCATCCTTGACGGTCGCCAGCGCCAGGTCCATCGGCGTGCCGGGCGCCCACTCCCCCACCGAGTAGGCGTAGGCCTGCGTCCACAGGTTGTTCGCCCCCGCCGCCCCCGCGAACGACCGCAGCAGGTCCCGCTGCCCCAGGTTCACCACGATCTGCACATCCGTCAGGCTCGCCGGCAGGTGGTGGACGATGTTCCCCCTGAGGTAGTGGTTCGCGTCCTCGGCCGCGATCCGCACCCGGCCATCCGGCGCCTCGGGGTCCGGCGACACCGGGCGCGGCATCTGCCACGGCGGCCCGCCCGCCCAGTCGGCCCGCAGCTGCTTCACCGTCGCCCGCGTCGGGATCGTCACCTGGTCCGGCGACCGCGCATCGACCCGGTACCGGCGCGCATCGGGGAAGCCCTCGCTCCCCGGCCCGTCGGGCTCCCACGGCGCCAGCGCGTTGTGGAACCGCCCCCGCTCCCGCCCCGCCGGGTCGCCCACGAACACCGTCGCCTCGCCGTACTCCGGCACCAGCAGGCTCATCCACGTCCGCGTCCGGTCGATGTCCTGCCCGTAGACGTGGTCGATGAACGTCAGGTGCTTCGCCTCCACCCGCCCCGGCCGGATCAGCGTCGCCCCGCCCCACGCCACCGCCGTGAAGACCGCCGCCGCCCCCACGAACGCCACCCACCCGTGCTTCGCCATCCCCGCCCGCTTCAGCGCCGCGAACCCCAGCGGCCCCGCCACCAGCCAGTACAGCACGAACAGGACGAACCCAAGCATCACCCCCGCCGCGGCCTGGCCGGTCTTGGCGATCTGCCGCGGGATCGACCCGTCGAACGTGATCTCCTCGCGGACGCGCGAGAACAGCTCGCGCACCTCCGGTCCGGTGACGATCTCGCCGCGCCGCCCGAGGATGCGGTGCCAGAACAGCTCCGGGTCGGGCCGGCTGTTGATCTCCATCCACCTGCTGGCGACATCCAGGCCGACCAGCGTGACCATCCCCGTCCCCACGAGCCGGCGCACCACGATCCACTCGCGCTGCCCGGCCTCATCCGGCGGCCCCGCGAGGATGCACGTCGCCTCGTCCTGCGTGGCGCCGGGGAGAGGCGTGAACGTCTGCAGCACCTCGTTCGTCGGCATCGGCAGCCGCTGCGTGCGGTTGATCAGGTTCGCGTAGGGCGCCAGGTCCACGCCCTCGCGCCGCATCACCCGTACCCTGGGCACGATGTCGAACAGCGGGTTGTTCGCCTCGTCCGTCCACGCCTGCCCCACGCGCGGCAGCACCACCACCAGGTGCCCGCCCCGCTGCACCCACTCGCGGATCGCCGAGGCCCGCTCCGGCCCCAGCCCCACCGGCGTCGGCTCGTTCCACACTAGGAAATCGAAGGGCGCCAGGCCCAGCCACCGGTCCGGGAGCGTGTCGGCATCCAGCCGCGTCACGAACCGCGTCCGCTCGTGCCCCGCCGGCAGCCACTGCGAGTCGGTCCCCCCGTACCCGCCCAGGCCCATCCACCGGTTGCCCACGATGCCCGCGATCGCGTCGGTCCGGAACGTCACCTGCGGCCGGATGAGCCGCGCCACCCCCAGCACCTTCCCCGCCGCGAGCGCCGCCCGCTGCCCCTCCGCCGACGGCCCCCCCTCCACCGCCGCGTGCGCGGTGACCATCAGGTGCTCGGTCGGCGCGAAGCGCGACGGCAGGCGGACATACAGCCACAGCGGCTGGGCCATGCCGGGGTTGGTGGTGATCGACCGCTCGAACAGCGGGATGTCGCCGTCGGCGTCGCCCCGCGGGTGCGTCACGCGGACCACGACCTCGCGCGGGCGCGAGGCGCTGTCGGCGATCCCGAGCCGCAGACCAACCCAGTCCCCCGCGCGGACCCAGTCCCCAACGCCGAACCAGCGGCACGTGATCTCCACCTCGCCCTCCGCCAGCGTCTCCGCCCGCTGCTCCTGCCCGCGGGCGGCCGGCGCGGGGAGCAGCGACCCCGCGAACGCAGCGGCGAGCACGAGGGCGAGCAGGACGCGGGGGATGATCGGTTTCGGGTTCTGCACGGGAAGGATTCTACCGGCTGCTCAAGGGAAGGGATTCACCGCCCGATTCCTGTCCTGTGGCTACGTTCCCCGTCTGGGTCTGGGTCGTCCTGGGGCTCGTCGCCGTGGCGACGGTGGTGGCGGTCCTGGGGCGCCTGGCCGCGGCCGTGGAGGACGAGAAACGGCTGCACGACGCCCGGGTCATCGCCGACCGCCTCCGCCGTCAGTACGCAGCGCAGCTGGCCGCCCAGCACACACAGCATGAGGTCATCGAGGTCGAGGTGATCGAGGATGGCCCGGGGCCCGTGGAGATGGCGCCGAAGGCCAGGGCCGCGTGACCGCGCCCGGGGGAGCCGGAGCATCCCCGCCCCGGGCTACATCTTCAGCAGCTCATCGATCAGGAGCGCGTGCGCCCGCGCCCCCAGCCGGAAGCACGCCAGCTCGAACTTTTCGTTCGGCGAGTGCACCCGGTCATCCTCCAGCCCGAACCCCATGAAGATCGTCTCCAGACCCAGCTCCGCCTTCAGCAACCCTGCCACCGGGATCGACCCGCCGCTCTTGATGAGCGACGGCTTCGCCCCCGACGCCCGCTCCAGCGCCCGCACGGCCGCCGCCAGCGCCGGCGCATCGGTGCGCACCGTCACACCCCACCCGCCGTGGTGATCGGTCAGCTCCCACCGGCACCCCGGCGGCGTGCGCTTCTGGAGCCACCCGAAGAACGCCCGCGTGATCTTCTGCGGGTCCTGGTCCGCCACCAGCCGGAAGCTCACCTTCGCGCTCGCCTTCGCGGGGATCATCGTCTTGGCCCCCGGGCCCGTGTACCCCCCCCAGATGCCGTTGACCTCCGCCGTCGGCCTCCCCCACTCCCGCTCCATCGCCGTGTACCCCGCCTCGCCGATGTCCGCCTCCGGCGGCAGCCCGATCTTCTTCAGGGCCGCGCCCGCGTCGAACGGGAGTCTCTTCCACGCCGCCCGCTCGTCGGCCCCCAGCGGCCGGACATCGTCGTAGAACCCGTCGATCGTCACCCGCCGGTCCTTGTCCCACAGCTGCGAGAGGACCTTCACCAGCTCGTTGTTGGGGTTGGGCGCCCGCCCGCCCCAGAGCCCCGAGTGCAGGTCCTGGTCCGCGCCGTGCAGCGTCACCTCGGTGTACGCCAGCCCGCGCACGCCGTACGTGATGCACGGCTTGTCCACACCGAGCATCCCCGTGTCGGAGATCACGCACACGCCGCACTTCTTCAGGTCCGCCGCGTTCTCCCGCACGAACCGCGGCAGGCTCGTCGAGCCGCACTCCTCCTCGCCCTCCAGCAGCACCGTCATCCGCACGCCCCCCGCGGCCGCGCCCGCCTCCTTCCACGCCCGGAGCGACTCCAGGAACGTCATCACCTGCCCCTTGTCATCCACCGCCCCGCGGGCGACCACCCGCTCCCCCGGCCCGCCCGGCGCTGCGGGCTTCAGCACGGGCTCGAAGGGCGGGCTCTCCCACAGGTCCACCGGATCGACCGGCTGCACGTCGTAGTGCCCGTAGAACAGGATGTGCGGCCCCTTGTAGCCGGGCGAGCCCTCGGTGAACGCCATGACGATGGGGTGCCCCTCCTTGCCGTCATCCCCCCGCGCCGGACGCAGCTCGGCCCGCAGCCCCGCCTCGCGAAGCTGGGCCGCCGCCCACTCCGCCGCCCGCCGGCAGTCGGCCTTGTACTTCGGATCGGTGCTGATGCTGGGGATCCGGAGCCAGTCCATCCAGCGCGCGACCGAGTCGCGCTCGGAGGACTTGAGCGTGGAGAGAACGGCGTCGATGGTGGCCATGGGGCACCTCCTGAGGCACAGGATAAGCCCCGGCCCCGGCTGCGATGGGGGGGCCTACTGGCGGCGGCTCAAGGGATGACCATCGAGCTGCGGCCCTGCATGAACTGCTGGGACTCCGGCGTGCCGTTCGTGCCGTTGTAGATGCTGCCGCCGGGGAACCACGGCGTCGGATCGCGCCACGCCTGCTGGATCCGCATCGAGCCCACGTGCCCGTCGAAGTACCCCGCGTTCAGCACAAGGCCGGAGTGCCGCGCCGACAGCCTGTAGTTCGTCGGAGCCACCGCCGAACCGTGCGTGCGCCCGTACTCGGCGGAGCCATGGAAGATCGGCCCCGACGCCGTGAACGAGCCGAAGATGCCCGCCCTTGCCGCCCAGTCGAAGTCGAGGATGTTCACATCCAGGAATCGCGTCCCGTCCGCCACGAACACCTTCGTCGCGGGCTGCTGCCCCACGCGGTCGCGCCTCGGCCTGTAGTCGCGGGGAATCTGGGCCGGCGTGTCGAACCCCGTGCGCAGCTGGACGCCCTTGTACGTGTTCACCGCCGTGCCCTGAGCGAGCCGTGAGTGGTGATGAAAGTCCGCCGGGGAGAGGTAGCTGACCTGCCGCCACCCGTCCCGGTTCTGAACGGTCTGGAAATCGCTCAGGTCGCCCGAGCTCGCGCCCGTCCACATGATGGAGAACTGGATTGCCGTCGGGCACCGGAACCGGTTCAGGATGTGCCCGAATCGCTCAGCCCGGTTCGCCGACATGCCCAGCGACTCGCCGAGGCACGGGCTCAGCCAGTCGTAGTCCTGCACCGGCGTCTCCGCCGTGCGGTCCCCCAGCGCCGAGGCCGCGCCGATCTGAATGGCCGCGCCGGAGGTGTTGATCCCGGCGAAGTAGTCCTTCCAGCTGTTCATGTACATGTCCTGCCCCTGCAACATCGAGCGCATGTTGCCGGAGCAGACCAGCCGCCGCGCCGCCTCGCGCGCCTGCCCGAGGCTGGGGAGCAGGATGCTGATGAGCAGGGCGATGATCGCGATGACCACCAGAAGCTCGATGAGCGTGAAAGCGTGCCTCCCGGCTCGGATGGGGCGCGTCGATCGCATGGGGACCTCCATCGTCACTTCACCCTCACCTCGAGGGTCTTCTCGTCTACCGCCGCGTGCGAACCCTGGATGCTCTTGAGGGAGACCGCGTACCGCTCCCGCAGGAACCAGCGCCCGTCCTTCTCGATGATGGGCAACAGGGTCATCTCGCCCGTCCTGGGGTTCTTCCCGGGGATCATCGCGGCGTTCGGCCCCTTGCCGATCGGCAGCGAGAACACCTCGCCCGTGCCGACATCCGCCATTCGCAGGCTGCTGTCCAGGTCCACGCCGTCTCCCCGGAGCGTGAAGAACAGCGACACCGCCAGCGCCACGGCGGCGACGGCGATGATCGCGATCTGCCAGGTCTTCGCCTTCTCCATGCCCGCTCCCGAACCCGCTCCAGCGCCCCGATCGGGGCCCGCCGCACCACCGCGGCCAGCGGACGACGAGTATAGCGAATCGCCCCCAACGTGGGTGTACAGGGGGGCCCCCCCGCCCCGTCCGGGCCCCGCGCGAGGCCGGCGCGAGTGAAGATTGCGCTACGATCCGCCGCGCCCCCATGCGGATCATCCTCACCAATCCCCGAGGCTTCTGCGCCGGCGTCGGCATGGCCGTCGAGGTCGTCGACCGCGTCCTCCAGCTCTACCCCGGCCGCACCATCTACGTCTACCACGAGATCGTCCACAACCGCCACGTCGTCGGCCGCTTCCGCGGGCGCGGCGTCGTTTTCGTCGATGACCTCGCCGCCGTCCCGCCCGGCCAGATCGTCGTCTTCTCCGCCCACGGCGTCAGCCCCGCCGTCCGGCTCGAGGCCGAGGCCCGCGCCCTCATCGCCGTCGATGCCACCTGCCCCCTGGTCACCAAGGTCCACTCCGAGGCCGTCCGCTACGCCCGCCAGGGCTACCAGATCCTCCTCGTCGGCCACCGCGACCACCAGGAGGTGATCGGCACCAGCGGCGAGGCCCCGGATGCCATCCAGGTCGTCGAGACGGTGGACGACATCCCGCGCCTCACCATCCGCGACCCGCACCGGCTGGTCTACCTCACCCAGACCACGCTCTCGACCGACGATGCGGGCGTCATCATCGCCGCCCTCAAGCGGGTGTTCCCCGCGATCAAGGAGCCGCCGAGCAGCGATATCTGCTACGCCACCACCAACCGCCAGCACGCCGTCCGCCAGGTCGCCCCCGAGTGCGACGTGGTGCTGGTCGTCGGCTCGCGCAACTCCAGCAACTCCGTCCGGCTCACCGAGATCGCCCGGACCGCCGGCGCTGCGGCCCACCTGCTCGACGATGTCAGCGAGCTGCGCCCCGAGTGGTTCCCCACCGGGCGCGAGCGCGTCCTGCTGACCGCCGGGGCCTCCGCCCCCGAGGACCTCGTTGCGGAAATCTGCCGGGCGCTCGTCGGCCAGTACGGCGCCGCCATCGAGACCGCCGACCTCGTCGATGAAGATGTGGAGTTCGCGCTCCCGGCCGCGCTCCGCCGGCTCATGCGCGAGGAGGGCCGGGAGCCGCCCCCCGGCGGGGTGCGCATCGGGCGGGCGCGTATCACCGCCGAGCGCTACGGCGCGGTGCCCCTTACCGTCTCCGCCCGCGGCGGAGCGGGCGCCGCCTAGCGGTCCAGTTCTTCCCAGATGTCCTCGACGACCTGGGGCGACACGATGCCGCTCTGGTCATCCTTCGGAAGCAGACTCACGATCCCGCCGTTCACCCGGTCGCCGAACCAACTGACCGACGCGTCCGCACGGAAGCGATTGGCGCCCACGCCGTGGTTGAACTCGACCGCGGTCCGGAACCCGTCCACCAGCAGCGTCGTCCCCGGCCTCATCGCGCCCAGCCGCGAGGTCAGCGCCGTCGTCGCGCCCCCATCGATCGGGGCCTTCCCCCGGTACTGGAAGTTCCCGACGATCAGGCCCGCGCCGAGCATCCAGGCGTCCGCGTAGGCGCGGTACGGATGGGAGCCCCGGTGCGACGGGCAGTAGAACACCTGGGGCGCCGCCATGTAATCGTCGTACAGGTGCCCCGCGCCGTCCCACGAGTCCGGCGCAACCCGACGGAGGATCACCGTCTCGTGGGGCGTGGGGTTTGGCCCCTCGAGAAAGCCCGAGTACGGCACCCGGTCCTGATACGCCTCCGCATAGAGCACCAGCCCGATGCCTACCTGGCGGACGTTCGACCGGCACACCACCTGCCGCGCCGTTTCCCGGACGGAGGAGAGCGACGGCATCAGGATCGAAAGTAGGACAGAGATGACCGCCAGCGTCACCAAAACGTCGATCAGCGTAAACCCGCGTCGCACGCTCTGGCACTCCGCCAAAGGCCGTTGTGCGGCCCACGATTCCTGTTGGTGGCCCTCGGGCGCCTTGAGGCGCTGAGGAACCTCGCCCCCCGTTTCAGTCCCAACTAGCATACGGGCACATCCGCCTCTCCACAAGATGAGTTTGTCGAGATTCAAGGAACCGTATTGATACCGAACAGATTGGGCCGGATACGCCGTGGCTTCGCCCCCAGTTTGACACCACAAGCACGCCCAAACAGCATCCCCCCGGCACCGTTCTGCGTATCACTTCAGGGGCCGGATTCCCACGGCCCATTACAGCCCACGGTCTGACACGACAACACGGACATGAGACGTTCGATCGACAGAGATGACGCCGATCTCGACCTGATGCGTCGGGTGGCGGGCGACGACGCCGGGGCCGTTGAGGCCCTCTACGACCGCTTCGGGTCGCTGGTCTATCGCATGGCCTACCAGGCCATGCCCACCCGCGCCGACGCGGAGGACGCCGTCCAGGAGATCTTCGTCCGCCTGTGGCGGACCGCCAAACGCTACGACCCCAAGCGGGCCGCCCTCGTCACCTGGGTCATGCTCATCTCCCGGCGGCACCTGGTGGACAAGCTCCGGCGCACGCAGGCCCGGGTCAGGGCCGGTACGCTGGAGTCCGGCCAGGGTGAAGCGCCCCGCGGCGTGCCCGACCTCTCCCGTCTGGAGCAGGACGAGCGCTTCACCGGCCTCCTGGAACGGGTTGCGACGTTGCCCGATCTCCAGCGCACGGTCGTGATGCGGGCCTATCTCGGCGGGCAGACCCTCCGGCAGATCGGCGAGGAGTTGAACACACCCATCGGCACCATCAAGTCGGCCCTCAGCAGGGCCCTGGTGCGTTTGAGAGAGCGGACGAACGAGGAAGGTGCGGCATGAGCATGCAGGAACTGATCGAACTGGCCATTCTGGACGCGATGGGCCTCCTCGACGAGGAGGAGCGGATCGCGTTCGAGCTCGCCTTCCGGGGCGCTGCGCCCGCGGTGCAGGCCCAGGTGCGCCGCGAGCAGACGCGCCTCTCGCGCATCGAGGACTTCCTCCCCAGGGTCGATGCCCCGGCGGGGCTGCGCGCCGCCGTCATCGAGGCCGTGCGCCGCGAGATCGCCGCCGGACAGGCCGCCTCCATGAACCCCGCCCTCCTCGTCGCCGAGAGCATGGTCCGCCCCCGGACCATCAACCCGCTGTGGCGGACCGCGGCGCTGGGGCTCGCGGCCGCGGCGATCGTGTTCGGGATTACCACCTTCCAGTGGCAGGCCCGCTACAAAGAGATCACCGACCAGTTGCAGGCGAACGGCTTCCTGGAGGCCATCCAGAAGGAGCTGAAGGGCGACGCCGGGTTCATCCAGAGCGTGCTGTTCTCCAAGGACACGCGGCGCGTCGTCTTCTCGGGTGAGAACGGGTACAAGGGAGAGGCGTCGCTGTTCCTGAATCCCGAGTGGAAGGACAAGGCCCGGTTCTTCTGCCGCTCGATCAACTCCGGGAACGGCAAGACCCTCAAGCTCGCCCTCATCGATCAGAACGACCGCATCATCGAGGAACTGGCCACGTTCACGTCGCAGGGTGAACTGCTCCCGCTCGAGGTGCCGATCGCCTCCGGCAAGCGGGGCAAGATCGCCGTCATGACCAGCGGCAAGTCCGGCCGGTTCGACGAAGTGATCGTCAAGGGCGACCTGCCGGCCCCGGCGCTGTAGACCGCTCCGGCTCCGCGCTGCGGAGCGCCGGCGCTGCCGGGCGCCGCGCGCCCGTGACCGGCTCCCCCGCTTCAGCCCCGAAAAAACGCAGCCCCGCCATCTCCTCGATCGCGTCCGCCGCCGCCGCCGCCGCGTTGCGCCCCCGGAACAGCTCCACCACGCGGGCCAGCTCCTCCTGCTGCGTCCGCGCCCGCTCCGGCGCGTCGATCAGCGCCCGCGCGGCCTCCACGATCTCCGCCTCGCCCCCGAAGTGCGGCACCAGCTCCGGCACGATCTCCCGGTGCGCCAGCACGTTGGGGAGCGTGAAGTACTTCGTCGAGACGATCCACTTCCCCAGCAGGTAGTACAGCAGCCGGCTGGACTTGTAGAACACGACCATCGGCTTGTTCTGCCGCGCGATCTGCAGCGTGATCGTCCCGCTCTTCACCAGCGCCAGGTCGCACCACCGGATCACCGCGTCCGTGTCCCCCGACGCCAGCCGCAGCCCCTCCGGCCACCCGCCCATCGCCGCCGCCGCCCGGCGCAGCTCGTCCGCCACCGCGGGCTTGGTCGCCGCCACCACCCCCGCCGCCCCCGGGTACGCCCGCCGCAGCTGCCGGAACGCCTCCAGCAGCAGGGGGAAGCTCTTGCGCAGTTCCGACGGCCGCGAGCCGGGCATCAGGGCCAGCCTCGGGCTCCCCTCCCCGAACGCCGCCGCCCGCTGGTCCAGCGAGGCAAGGTCCGGCATCTCGTCGAACAGCGGGTGCCCGATGAACCGCGCCGGCACATCCCGCTTCTGGAAGAACCCCTCCTCAAAGGGCAGCAGGCACAGCACCATGTCGGTCAGCCGACGGAGCTTGTGGATCCGCCACCGCCCCCACGCCCAGATCTGCGGCGCCACCAGGTGCACCACCTTCACGCCCCGCGCCCTGGAGACGCGGCAAATCGGGAAGTTCGCCGCCGGCGAGTCCACCGGCACGTGCACCGTCGGCCGGTTCGCCGCCATCCACGCCTCGACCCGGTCATTGATCCGCCCGTGCTCCCGGATCTTCGCCAGCCCCGGCAGCCCCATCACCGCGTCGTCCCCCGTCCTCTCCACGATCTCCGCCCCCGCCCGCTCCATCTTCGCCCCGCCCCACGCCGCGATCCGCAGCGCGGGGTGCCGCCGCCGCAGCTCGGCGACCACCGGCGCGGCGTGGTCATCGCCGCTGGGCTCGAAGGCCGTGAAGAGGATCACCGCGGGCTCGCGTGGCGGGAAGGCCAAGACCCAAGTCAAGCGGCCCGCGATGGGAGAGTCAAACCGGGACCGCCGCCCTTCGGCCCGCGTCAGAACCCCGCCGCGTGCATCCACGCCGAGGGCGCCCGCTCCAGCGCCCGCGCCACCGCCAGGAGCGACTCGAGGCTCGGCAGGTGCGCGCCACGCTCGATCGAGCTCAGCTGGCTCACGCTCACCCCCGACGCCTCCGAGAGGTCGCGCAGCGTCCACGCCCGCTCCGTCCGCGCCAGCCGCACCTGCCGACCCAACTCCGCCCGCAGCCGGTCCTCCGGCCTCTGCCCCAGGTTGAACGCCAGCGCCGCCTGCGCGATCACCCTCCGCAGCTCCGCCAGCGAGAACGGCTTGGCCAGGTAGTCGAACACATCCTGCTTGAAGGTCTGCCGCATGCTGTCCAGCGACGGGTACCCCGTCACCACCACCACGCACAGCCCCTTCCAGCGCCGGCGGATCTCCGCCAGCACCTCCTCCCCCCCGTGCCGCCCCATCTTGATGTCCAGCAGCACCATGTCCGGCAGCCGCTCCTCCGCCCCCCGGAAGAACGCCTCCGGCGTCGAGACCGCCCGCACGTCGTGCCCCTCGGCCTCCAGCACCGAGCGGATGTACTGCAGGAAATCCTCGTCGTCGTCCAGCGCCAGGATCGAGAGCACCGGCGCCGGCGCCTCGTCGCCCGCGCCCGCCGTCCCCTGCTCGCGCGCCCCGGTGCTCATCCTTGCCCGTTCCCTCCGGCCCCGTCGCCAAGCTCATCCGGTGCGCCCGCCGCCGCGCCCGCCGCAGCATACGGCACCGCCCGCACCGGCATGAGCACCTCGAACACCGCCCCCGGCCCGTCCGCCCGGTTCCTCGCCACCAGCACGCCCCCGTGCTCGCGGATGATCCCCTCCGACACCGCCAGCCCCAGCCCGGTCCCCTGCGCATCCAGCCGCCGGCTCACGAACGGCTCGAACAGGCGCGAGAGCACCTCCGGGTCGATCCCCGGCCCGTCATCCGCGACGGTGATCGACACCCACTCCCGCCCGTCCTTCGTCGAGACCTCCGCCGCCACCTCCACCCGCCCCGGGCCCGGGCGCGCCGACCGGATCGCATCCACCGAGTTCCGCAGCAGGTTCACCAGCACCTGGATCATCCGGTCCGCGTCGCACTCCAGCGAGAGGTCCTCCGGGACCGCGTTCGCGAGCTCGATGCTCGCCGCCCCCCGGTCCAGCCGCACCAGCGTCCCCGCCTCCTCCACCAGCGCCCGCACCAGCGTGGGCCGCGTCTCCGGCGGGCGCACCCGCGCCAGGTCCAGCAGGCTCTCCCCAAGCCGCTCCAGCCGTCGCACCACCCGCAGCATCAGCGCCGCTTCAACCGGCTGAAGCCGCCGCGCCGGGTCGGCGTTGAGCTTCTCCGCCAGCCCCTTCACCACCGCCAGCGGCGTGTTCAGCTCGTGCGCGATCCCCGCCGACATCACCCCGAAGCTCGCCAGCCGGTCCGCATCCGCCAGGTTCCGGCGCGCCGCCTCCAGCAGGTGGTTCTTCCGCTTCAGGTCCCCCGCCACCCGCCCCAGCTCCTCCAGCGCCTCCGCCAGCGCCCGCTCGTGCCGCCGCAGCGCCACGATCGTCCGGTTCCGCGAGCGCATGATCTCCCCCAGCTCATCCGCCGGGATCGCGCTCTCCGCGATCAGCTCCCGCGCCTTCTCCCCGCCCTGCACCGCCCGGTCCGCCTCCAGCATCCGACCGATCGGGTCGTACACGTGCTGCGGAAGCACGAACAGCTCCAGCGCCGCCGCCACCAGCCCGAAGAACGCCAGCAGCGCGATCGCCGTCAGCGCGTACAGCCGCAGCACCGCCCGGCGCGCCTCGGGGATGCTCACCCGCATCAGCCAGAACTCCCCCCCGCCCGCCCCCGGGATGTACGCGACCGCCGCCGGCTCGCGCGACTCCAGGAACGTCGTGACCGGCCTCCCGGGCGCCGCCCGCGCCTGCGACACCGCGCCCTCCACGATCCCCAGCGACGCGGGGTCCGCCGCCCGGCGCAGGCTCGCCTCCGGCGCCAACGACTCGAAGGGTGCGCCCTCCGCCCCCTGGGCCATCGCCAGCCGCAGCAGCACCCGCGCCTCGCTGATCTCCGCCTGCTCCACCACCTCCGTGATCGCCGGACGCAGCGGCACCAGCAGGATCGCCGCCAGCCCGATCGAGAACAGCGTGTGCAGGATCAGCACCTTCTTGCGCACCCGCATCCCCGTCAGGAACCCGCGCCGCCGCGGCCGCGCGCCCGCGCGCACCATCCCATCCTCGGCGGGCTCCGGCACGGGCTCGGTGGCTGTGGGGTGCATGAGCGGCGGGAGGTCCGTGCGGGGAGCGAGGGGGGGCGCAGCGCCGACTACACTGGCCCGTGCCGGGCTCCCGTGAATCTTCTGGACGGGCAACCCCCCGGGCAAGCCACGCCCCACGATCGCCGGACCCCACCCGCTCCGCCCGCTGGGCCGCCGCCGCCGCCCTCTCCGAGCAGGCCGCCCGCTTCCCGGACCTCCTCCCCGCCGCCCCGGAGACCGCCGGCCTCACCGACCGCGACGCCGCCCTCGCCCACGCCATCTACGACGCCTCCATCCGCCACTGGCTCACCCTCCGCCACCTCCTCTCCGGCTTCCTCCGCCAGCCGTTCGACGCGCTCGAGCAGCCCCTGCAGGCGGTCCTGCTCTCCGGCGCGGCCCAGGCATTGATCCTCGACCGCATCCCCATCCACGCGGCCCTGAACGAGTCCGTCGAACTCGCCAAGCGCGAGGTCCGCCCCGGCGCGGGCGGCCTGGTGAACGCCGTCCTGCGCAAGGTGGCCGCCCTCCGCGCCGGTGAGTCCTCCAGGCCCGCCGGCTGGCCCGACCACCGCGACCTCATCCCCCTCGGCGATGGGAGAGCCCGCCGCCTCACGGAAGCGGCGCTCCCGGATGATCCCGCCGATCGCCTCGCCACCGCCACCAGCCACCCGCGCTGGGTCATCGACCGATGGATGGCCGGGCACGGGATGGACACCGCCGCATCCCTCGCCCTCCACAGCCTCGCCGCCCCGCCAACCATCCTCAACACCGCCTTCGCCGCGCTGCCCCTCCCGCGCGGGCTCGCGCCGCACACCGCCCCCGGCCACCACGTCTTCACCGGCCCCCGCGCTGCGCTGGCCGACCTCCTCAGCGCCCGGACCGACCTCTGGGTCCAGGACCCCGCCTCCTCGCGCGCGATCGACGACTCGCGCCACCTGACGCCCCGCACCATCGTGGACCTCTGCGCCGGCCAGGGCACCAAGACCCGCCAGCTCGCCGCCGCCTTCCCCGCCGCCCGCATCCTCGCCACCGACATCGACGAGTCCCGCTTCGCGACCCTCGCCGACACCTGGCGCGGCCACGCGCGGGTTGACGCCCTCCCCTTCAGCGCCCTGCTCGCCCGCGCCGCCGCCGCCGCCGACCTCGTCCTCCTCGATGTTCCCTGCTCCAACACCGGCGTCCTCGCCCGACGCATCGAGGCCAAGTACCGATGCTCGGACGCCCAGCTCCAGCGCCTCGCCGACCTCCAGCGCCGCATCCTCGACCAGGCCGCGCCCCTCCTCGCCCCGGCCGGCCGCATCCTCTACACCACCTGCAGCATCGACGCCGAAGAGAACGAGCTCCAGGCCCAGGATGCCGCCCGCCGCCTCGGACTCACGATCGAGCACTCCCGCCTCTCGCTCCCCGCCGGCCTGCCCGGCGATGCCCCCAAGATGTACCACGACGGCTCCTACGCCGCCCTCCTCGCACGCGCGTGAACCTGCCCCCATCCGCCCCCGTCGCGCCCCCGCCCGGGTACACTCTTGCCCTGCGGGCCCCGGCCCCCTGTGTTGCGACTCCGGCGAGGATGGAATGAATCTGCTCGACATTCTCACCCCCGAGTCCATCAAGGCACCGCTCGCCTCCTCCGACAAAAAGGGCGTCATCGACGAGCTGGTGGACCTGCTCGCGGCCAACAACCGCGTCGCCGATGCCCCGGGCCTCAAGGAGGCCGTCTGGACCCGCGAGCAGACCCGCACCACCGGCATCGGCCACGGCCTGGCCATCCCCCACGGCAAGTCGGCGGGCCTCAGCGCCCTCGCCATGGCCATCGGCAAGCCCCTCCAGCCCATGGATTTCCAGGCGATCGACGCCCAGCCGGTCCGGCTCATCGTCCTCCTCGCCAGCCCGCCCGACCGCACCAGCGACCACATCCAGGCCCTCGCCCGCATCAGCCGCCTGATGACCATGGACGACTTCCGCAACCGCATCTACGCCGCCCAGACCGCCCCAGAGATCTACGAGCTCCTGCGGAGCCAGGAGAGCAGGGCCTGAGCGATCGGGCGCGGCGGGTGCCACTGCTCGCCCGTCTTCGGGCGCAGCAGTGCCGACAGTCCGCTCGATCCCCATGATCCCCGACCCGTCACACCCCCTCCCGGAGATCGAGGCCTACCTCCGCTCCTGCCTCGACGACCTCGCCTTCCCACCCGCACTCCTCGATGCCCTCCGCTACGCCCTCGACGGCGGAAAGCGCATCCGCCCCACCCTCGCCTGGCACGCCTGCGAGGCCGTCGGGTCCCCCGGCGAAGCCAGCCTCCCGGCCGCCGCCGCCGTCGAGTTCATCCACGCCTTCAGCCTCATCCACGACGACCTCCCCGCCCTCGATAACGACGACCTCCGTCGCGGCCGCCCCACGCTCCACATCCGTTCCGGCGAGGCCCTGGCCATCCTCGCCGGCGATGCCCTCCACGCGCTCGCCTTCGACATCCTCGCCCGGCGCACCCCCAGTCCCGCCCTCGCGGGCCGCCTCGTCGACGAGCTCGCCGCCGCCACCGCCGGCATGATCGCCGGGCAGGTCTACGACACGCTCGGCGGCCTGCCCCCCGGCCTCTCCGACCGGGAGCGCCTGGAGCTGATCCACCGCAACAAGACCGGCGCCCTCATCCGCGCCTCCTGCCGGATGGGCGCCCTCTGCGCCTCCAGTGGGGCAGGCCTCCCGCCTGCCTGTGCCTCAGGCGTCCCGCTCACCAGTGGGGCAGGCGTCCTGCCTGCCAGTGCCTCAGGCTCCCCTCACCTCAGCGCGATCACGCGTTACGCCGAGTGCGTAGGTCTCATGTTCCAGATCATCGACGACCTTCTCGACGTCGAAAGCCACCACGACACCGCAGGAAAGCGGACCGGCAAGGATGCGGCCCAGGGCAAGCTCACCTATCCCTCCATCCTCGGCCTCAAGGGCTCCCGCGCCGAGGTCCGCCGCCTGCACGATGAAGCACTCTCTGCGCTCCGGCCCCTCGGCCCCGACGCCGAGGGCCTCCGATCCCTGTGCCGCCTCCTCGCCGAACGCCGAAAGTGAAGCCCCGGCCGCGCGGTCTCCCCCACCACCCCCCGCCGCCAGACCTACAGTTCTTTCAATCCGGAAGTATGCACCTGAATCAAACCGGCTGGTGAGCAGTAGTCCAGCCGTCCGGGGCGGGTTCGTCAGGCCTTCGGCTTGGGCTTGCGGGGGCGGGGCTTCACCACCCGCTTCGGGATGGACCCCGGCGGGGTCCGGAGCAGCCGTTCGGCCGCCGTCTCCCAATCGACGTTGAGCTTGAGGCGGTCGCCGCCGGTCCCCTCCCTGGGCGTGGGCTTCTGTGCCATGGGATCAGTCTACCCAATGCCCCCGACGGGGATCGAACCCGCACGACAAGCACGCTTGCCACCGCCTTCCAAGGGCGGCGCGTCTACCAGTTTCACCACAGGGGCGCTCACGCGGCACCCTCCGTTGGCTTCTCTGGTTCGTCGGGCTTTGTCGGGTAGTAGTTGGCGTTCTTGCACATCGCATCCACCATGTTCCGTGCGAGTTCCGGGCTTACGGCTATCCGGGTGACCTCTGTGAATACAGGGCTTTCGTCCGCCTCAAGGGTTAGATGATGAAACGACATGACCACCGAGACATGCCTACCCGACTTCGAGTTAATCCGTTGCGAGAAACGGACATGATCGATCCACAAGGTAGGCAGCTCGGGCCTCGTCACTGCGGGAATATTCAGCGTGGTGCTCGGTAACTCCGGCGCTTCTCCCTGAGACTGCTGATCCTTCGCCTTGGAGTTCCTCGGCTTCCGTTCCGGCGTGGACGATTCTGGCGACTCGGGCATGGGCATCTCCAGAGGCGGCCATTGACCGCTTTTTCAACTGTTGCAGCGCCTCCCATTCGTCCGCGTCAACAAGCTTGGGCCGGATGCCCAGCGCGAACAGAATTCGGGCGACGACCCCAAAGGTGCAGTTACCCTTGGAGTTGACGTAACGGCTGATAAACGACTCGCCCCTGCCACACAGACCACCAAGGTCCTTTTGGGTCAGGTTCCGGCGCTTCAATCCGGCGAGAATCAAGTCTGCAAAATCGAGCCGGAGCTGAAAGGCCAAATACGCGGCGCTCTGGGCGAACTCACGGGCTCGCTCGGCGAGCGGTGTCTTGTACGTCCATCTGAGGAACAACGCGCCTCCAGTCGTTTGTGTCTCGAACCCTTGCGACTTCTACGAACCACTGCTGATAGATCTTCCTGGGCGGCTTCCATCCTCCGAGAATCGCAATGAAGGGGTCCTTGTCCGGGTTGCCGAACTCGAAGAACCCCAGAAGCCGAAACTCGTTCCCGCCAGGGCCGATCCTCCAGGTGCCAAACGGCTCCGCTCGAACCGACACCGTGAGGTAGGTGGGGAATCCGTTTGCCTGCCACCGGTCCAACTGGGAGTCAAAGGTCGTCGGAGCATCCTTGTTCATGCCCTTCTGGGCACGCTTGCTGATCCACAGCCGAGTAACCGGCGTCTTGCCGTCCGTGGGGAGTCTTTCGGTTACCCAGTCCATCACTTTACTCAAAAGTGAATTACCCGTCAACCCGACCGTTTGCCTAGCCGTAGAATCGGTCTAGGCGGGGTGAACATCCTACCCCGGCCCATCTCGGGCGAATCCCCACTTGACACTGACACTTGCATCAAGTATTATGTCGCCATGGCACGTCAACGCACCCGCCCCGAGCTGGCCCAAACCGAGCTTGTCGAAGAACTCCCAGCGGCCTGCGCGAGCGAGGCGGCGGCCGCGGAGTTTCTAGAGCGGCGGCGCTGGGGCGATTGTCCCGGCTGCCCGCATTGCGGGTCGGCCAACGTCTACCAGATGCGCGACCGCAAGACGGGCGAGCGGTCCAAGCGGTTCCTCTGGAAGTGCCGCGAGACAAAGGGGACGCCCGAGCAGCGGTGTGGCAAGATGTTCACCGTCCGCACAAACACGGTCTACGCTGAGTCGTTGATCCCGCTCCGGAAGTGGTGCCGCGCCCTTTGGGAGACGGCCACCGCGAAGAACGGGTGCAGCGCGCTCGAACTCTCGCGCCGCCTCCAGGTGACGTACAAGACGGCGCTGTTCATGCTTCACCGGATTCGCCACGCGATGGCGGACGGCGAGGCCACGCCGCCGAAGCTGACGGGCACAATTGAGGCGGACGAAATGTACTGGGGGGGCCGCGCCCGGTAGCCGACCCGTTCGCCGGCTCGGGAGTTGATCGGCGGAATGTCCGTCCAGACCGAATCGACCTGCACGCCCTTCAACTCATCGAGATACCGCTTGAGCCGCGGCCACGCACCTTTGCGTTTGGACCAGTAGACGCGCCCCCCTGCGTCCAGGCGGTCCATGTCTGCGGGAGGACGCCCCCAGTGCCGACCGATGGTGTTCGGATCGAACCCCCGCCACGGCTTGCCCGTCTCACCCTTGCGCGTGCCGTCGCCCGTCAGGTCGCTCAGCGAGTAGCGTCGGCCAGTATCAGGGTCGGTCGTCTTGAAGTGCTTCTCAAGGCGCTCCTCAGAGTGAGGGGAGAACTGCCGGTGAAAGGTGTTCTCATCGCCAGCGGCGTAGAACAGGATCGTGTCGTGGTTGTTGGGGAAGCACTGGTAGCTCTGGGTCTTGGCGGTCGTGCGCCGCCACACGATTTCGTTGCGGAAGCGGTGTGGGCCAAACACTCTGTCGAGCATGAGTCGGAGGTGATACCCCGCGTGCCAATCGCAGTGCAGAAAGAACGATCCCGACGGCCGTAGCACGCGAGCGAGCTGGACACATCGCTCCTCCATGAAGCGGATGTACTCCCCGATCGACTCGTGCCGGTCCTCGAACGCCCGTTGCTCCCACGTCTCGTTCCAGAGGATTTCGTAGGTGCGTCCCGAGAAAAAAGGCGGGTCGATGTAGACCAGATCGACGCACGCATCGGGCATGCGCCTGAGCGCGTCCAGGTTGTCCCCGCAGTAGACGATGCGGGTGTCAACCGAGAGGCGCAGGGGTGAACGCGCCGGAGCCGTCCGTGGCTTTCGTGGCATGGGTTGTGCAGCCGTCGCAATCATCGTGCCGGACGATAATTCGCGGGCTGCGCAGAGAAGTCACCTACGCGCGGGGTGTGCGCGGCGCTGCGCAGAAGCCGCGTAGCGGGTAGCCGCCCGTCCGATCCCCCGAACAACCGGGGTCCGAAACCGCTAGGATTCACGCCGCACCGCCGATTGACTCAGGTGCATACTTCCGATCTTCTCTGAAAGTTCGCCCCTGTGATGCCCCTCCTCAGCACTATCCACTCCCCCGCGGACCTCCGGAAGCTCTCCCCGGAGCAGCTCCCCGCTCTCGCCCTCGAGATCCGGGAGGCGATCTGCGAGGCCGTCTCCCGCACCGGCGGGCACCTCGCCCCCAACCTCGGCGTGGTCGAGCTCACCATCGCCCTCCACTACGTCTTTGACTTCGCCCACGACCGCCTGCTCTTCGACGTCGGCCACCAGTGCTACCCCCACAAGCTGCTCACCGGCCGCCTGCCCCTGCTCCACAAGCTCCGCACCCGCGAGGGCATGGCCGGCTTCCCCGAGCCCCGCGAGAGCCCCTTCGACCTCTTCGCCGTCGGCCACGCCGGCACCGGCATCTCCACCGCCGTCGGCATGGCCCGCGGCGACTCGCTCTCCGGCGAGGCCTTCGACCCCAGAGCCAACCCCAGGGGACGCCGCGTCGTCACCCTGATCGGCGACGCCTCCATCGTCAACGGCGTCGCCATGGAGGGCCTCAACAACGCCGGCACGCTCAAGCGCCAGTTCCTCGTCGTCCTCAACGACAACGGGATGTCGATCAGCAAGCCCCAGGGCGCCGTCGCCCAGTACTTCGACCGCCTCCGCCTCTCCCACCTCTACGCCGACTTCAAGAAGGGCGCCGCCTCCTTCCTCAGCCACATGCCCGGCGGCGCCCTCGCCCGCGGGGCCTACCACAAGGCGGGCGAGGCGACCAAGGCCATCATCGCCGAGGGGGGCGGCGCCGCCTGGGTCGAGCACTTCGGCCTCGTCAACGTCGGCCCCATCGACGGCCACGACCTCCCCGCCCTCATCGAGTTCCTCACCGAGGCCCGCGAGTTCGACCGCCCCATGGTCCTCCACGTCAAGACCGTCAAGGGCAAGGGCTACCCCTTCGCCGAGCAGGACGCCAGCCGCTTCCACTCCCCCCCCGCCTTCACCGTGGGGCAGGCGTCCCGCCTGCCGGCAGCCGGGACGGCCGCCCCACAAGGCGCCGACACCAGCGCCACCGACGACGACCACACCCTCGAGACCGAGGGCTGCCGCGTCGAGCTCAAGTCCGACGGGCGCAGCTTCACGGCCGCGGCCGGCGATGCCCTCCTCGCCCTCATGGAGCGCGACCCCAGAGTCGTCGCCTGCACCGCCGCCATGGCCGACGGCACCGGCGTCTGCAAGGCGATGGCCCGCTTCCCCGAGCGCGCCTGGGACACCGGCATCTGCGAGTCCCACGCGATGGACATGATGGCCGGCCTCGCCCGCACCGGCTACCGCCCCTTCTTCTTCGTCTACTCGACGTTCCTGCAGCGCGCCTTCGACCAGGCCTTCCAGGAGGTCGCCCTCCAGGGGCTCCCCGTCCGCCTCTGCCTCGACCGCGCCGGCCTCGTCGGAGGCGACGGCGCGGTCCACCACGGCTTCTGCGACGTCGCCCTCCTCCGCACCCTCCCCGGCGCCGCCATCATGGCCGCCATCGACGAGCCGTCGCTCATCGCCGCCATGGAGTTCATGCGGACCTACGAGGCCGGCCTCTCCGCCGTCCGCTACCCCCGCGACAGCGTCGCGCAACCGAACGTCGCCCCCGACCCGTGCCACGGGTTCGCCGCTGTCCTCAGCGGCAACCCGTGCCCCCCCTTCCAGCTCGGCAAGGCCCGCCCGCTCGCCGAGCCCGCCGATCCCGACGCCGCCATCCTCGCCTTCGGCACCCTCGCCGCCACCGCCCTCGAGGCCGCCGCCGCGCTCGCCCCCGACTACTCCATCTCCATCTACGACGCCCGCTTCGCCAAGCCCGTGGATGCCGCCCTGATCCGCTCCCTTCTCGAGCGGCGCCTCCCGGTCATCACCCTCGAGGACCACAGCCTCATCGGCGGCTTCGGCTCCGCCGTCCTCGAGGCCGCGCAGGAGATGGGCCTCGACACATCCGGGATCACCCGCCTCGGCCTCCCCGACGGCTGGGTCTACCAGGATTCCCGCCCGCGACAGCTCGCCGAGGTCGGCCTCGACGCCCACGGCATCGCCGGCGCGATCCGCGAAGCCCTCGCCGCGGCCCCCGCCCCCGCCCCCGCCCCGCACCCCGCCGAGCCCGCGCCGGGCCTGCCCCGCACCGCCCCGCGGTAGACTCCACCCGTGCCCCGCTCCGTCCTCCTCCTGGTCAACCGCGACAAGCCCGACGCCGTCGCGGCCACGGAAGAGGTCCGCGCCCTCATCACCCGCCACGCCACGCTCATCCGCGAGGAGGCCGCGAAGGTCTCCCCACCCATCGCCGATGCCGGCGGCGCCGACCTGATCGTCGTGCTCGGCGGGGACGGCACGCTCCTCTCCCAGACGCGCCGCTGCCTCGACCTGGGCCTCCCCCTCCTGGGCGTCAACCTCGGCAAGCTCGGCTTCCTCGCCGAGTTCGACCTCCCCGCCCTGCGCGAGCAAGCCCCCCGCCTCTTCGCCGGCGAGCCGCTGCCGACCCGCGAGGACTTCCTCGTCCACGCCGCCGTCGACTCAGCCGTGGGGCAGACAGTGGGGCAGGCGTCCCGCCTGCCGGCAGCCGGGACGGCCGCCCCCCAAGGACGCTTCTCCGGCGCCGCCCTCAACGAGTGCGTCATCACCGCCGGCGCCCCCTTCCGCGTCATCTCCATGAGCATGCGGATCGACGGCGAGCCCGGCCCCGCCGTCAGCGGCGACGGCATCATCGTCTCAACCCCCACCGGCTCCACCGCCTACAACGTCTCCGCCGGCGGTCCCATTGTCGCCCCCGGGTCGGGTGTGGTGGTCATCACGCCGATCGCCGCCCACTCGCTCTCGTTCCGCCCCATCATCGTGCCCGCCTCCAGCCGCATCGAGTTCACCATGACCCGCGTGAACACGCCCCGCGACGGCGCCGGCACCATGCTGGTGCTCGACGGCCAGGTCAGTTCCCCCCTCTCCACCGGCGACACGGTCACGGTCACCCGCGATGCCCGCATCGCCCGCTTCATCCGCAACCCCGCCCGCAGCTACTGGGCCACGCTCACCGAGAAGATGGGCTGGGCCGCCCCGCCGAAGCTCCGTTCCCCCTGACGCAAACGGCCAGGCTCACACCGGCTCCAGTTCCCGCGACTCGGCGCTGGGCGCCAGCACCACCTCGCGCTGCGCCTCCCCCGGCCCCGCCGGGTACCCGAAGAACGCCCTCACCCCCGCCGCCATCTCCATCACCAGGCTGAACACCAGCGGCACCAGCACCAGCGTGAAGAGCGTCGAGACCAGCAGCCCGCCGCACACCACCGCCCCCAGCCCCCGGTACATCTCCGACCCCGCCCCCGGCGCGATCACCAGCGGCAGGCCCCCGCCCAGCGTCGTGAACGTCGTCATGAAGATCGGCCGCACCCGCGTCCGCACGCTCTCCGCGATCGCGAGCTTGGGCTCCAGCGGCTCCTTCCCCTCATCCCCCGGCAGCCGCAGCTGCCCCATGAAGTGCCGCGCCTGCTCCACGATCAGGATCGCGTTGTTCACCACCGTCCCGATCAGGATCACGAACCCCAGCATCGTCAGCACATCCATCTGCTGCGGGGCGATCGTCTCCTGCGCCAGCGTCCAGCGGTGCACCAGGTACAGCCCCGCGAACGCCCCCACCAGCCCCAGCGGCACCGTGAACATGATCACGAACGGGTACAGGAAGCTCTCGAACAGCGCGCACATCAGCAGATAGGTCACCATCACCGTCCAGACCATCCGCGCCATCAGCAGGTCCGGGCGCCAGGCGATCCCCAGCAGGATGCCCCCGACGATCACCCCCAGCAGCAGCGCCCCCACCGCCCCGTAGACCAGGTCCCCCCGCCCCCGCGATACGCCCCGCGTCAGCGCGATCAGCCCCACGATCGCCCCGGCCAAGACCACCGCCCACGACAGCCCCATCAGGCCCTTCTGCCAGCCGCTCATCTTCCGGTCCGGCGGCGGCGGCGAGCCCACCAGCGACTCCCGCACCTGCGTCAGCTTCGCCGCCGACCCCTCCAGCCGCACCAGCATCGACGGGTCGATGATCCCCATCGCCTTCGCCGGCTCGATCACCCGCTCGGTCAGGTCGTCCATCACCGCCTGCAGCGGCTGGTCCTTCGGCGGGCTGATCTGCATCGTGACGCTCTGCAGCTCCTCGATCCGCTGGATCTCCTGCGGCGCCAGCCCCGGCTCGATGTCCACCACCGACGCCAGCGGCACCACCCGCCCGTCCGGCGTTGCGATCGGGATGTCCGCCAGTTGCTCCTTGTTCACCAGCCGCCCGTCCTTCGGGTACAGCTTGAAATCGACCGCCCGCCCCTGGAGCTGGAAGTCGTCGATGAACGCCCCGTCGAACAGCCCGCGGATCGCCACGCCCAGGTCCGCCGGACGCAGCCCCAGCTCCCGCCCCGCCCGGTTCACCTTGATCCGCCACTCCTGCTGCGACATGTTGAAGTTCTGCGGGTCCGGGCGCGTGCTGAACGGGCCGTACCGCGGGTCCGCCATCAGCTTCCCCATCGCGAACCCCGCCGCCGCCCGCACCCGCGCCAGGTCCGGCCCGCTGATCTCCATGTTGATCCGGTTCCCGCCCCCCAGCCCCTGCCCGAAGATCGACGCCTGCCCCGCGAACCCGAACGCGTCCGGCATCCCGTTCATCGACTGCGTCAGCAGCGTCCCCACCGGGATCACCCGCTGCGGGTCCTGGCTCGTCCCCCCCACGAACAGCCCCCCGTTGAACGAGCCGATGAAGAAGTTCTCCAGCGGCACCGGGTCGAACACCTTCGGGCGGCCGCTCGCGTCGAACGCGTCGAACCGCATGATCGGGGGGAGCGCGGCCACCGTCTCCGGCCTCTTCAGGTCGGCCCTCAGGTAGGGCGAGACCTTCGCCTCGATCTTCTCCGCGTAGTCGTGCTGCTGCGCCATCGACAGCCCGGGCGGGATCAGCAGGATGCCGAACACCAGGTTCTGGTTCCCCGCAGGCAGGTAGTCCATCGGCGGCGCCAGCGCCCGCGCCCCCAGGATGCTCGCCCCCACCATCGTCACGATCAGCGCCGGGCGCAGCGTCCACCCCCGCCACCCCGTCATCAGCCAGTACAGCCCCCCGCTCAGCCCCCGCGTCAGCCGCGCGAACAGCGGCGCCAGGCCAAAGGCGCTCGCGACCGCCCTCGACACCCGCCCGCGCTGCGCCCGCCGCTCGCGCTCCGCCTCCGCCCCCCGGTCCTTCGTCAGCCGCATCAGGATGGCCGCGCCCGACGGCACCACCGTGATCGCCACCAGCAGCGAGAGCAGGATCGACACCGACAGCGCCATCGTCAGGTCGAAGAACAGCTGCCCCGACTCGTCCGGCACCGTCAGGATCGGCAGGAACACCGCCACGTGGCAGAGCGACCCGGCCAGGATCGCCCCCCACACCTCCCGGGCCCCGTTGTACACCGAGGCCAGCGGCCGGTCCCCCAGCCGCCGCCGCCGGTCGATGTTCTCCAGCACCACGATCGCGTTGTCCACCACCACGCCCGTCGAGAACGCCAGCCCCGCCAGCGACACCACGTTCAGCGTCCGCCCCGCCGCCAGCATGATCAGGAACGTCCCGATCACCGAGATCGGGATCGCCAGCGCGATCAGCAGCGTGATCCGCACCGACCGCAGGAACACCAGCAGCACGATCACCGCCAGGGCCCCGCCCACCCGCAGGTCGGTCAGCACCAGATCGATCGACGACCGGATGTAGTTGGTCTCGTCGTACACCTGCCGCATCCGCAGCCCCGGCCCCACCACCGGGTCCAGGCGCGGCAGCATCTCCTTCCGCACCACCTCCAGCCGCTCCCGCACCTGCGCCATGATCTTCATGACGTTCGAGCCGCTCTGCCGCTTGATGTTCATCGCCAGACACGGCTCCCCCAGGGCCCGGACGAATCCCCGCTCCTTCTCGTAGCCGATGTCGGCCGTGCCGATGTCGCGCACGTACACCGGGCGCCCGTCGCGGTACGCCACGATCGCCGCCAGCACATCCTCCGGCCCCCCGAACTGCCCGATCACCCGCACCCGGTAGTCGCGCTTCCCCTCCGCGATCGTCCCCCCCGAGACGTTGCGGTTCTCCGCCCGCAGCGCCCCGACCACCTCCTCGTGCGTCAGCCCCCGCTGCGCCAGCGCCACCGGGTCCACCAGCACCCTCACCTCGGGGTTCCGCCCGCCGTAGACGTTGACCTCCGCCACCCCGTCGATCCGCTCGATGTACGGCCGAACCTCCCGGTCCAGCGGGTCAAAGAGCGTCGAGATGTCGTACCCCGGGTGCCGCGCCCGCCACTCCGGGTCCAGGTCGATGATGATCCACGCGACCGCGTTCTCCGTCGCCCCCTCCGTGGCCCGGATCGTCGGCTCGTCAACTTCCTCGGGATAGTTCGGCACCTGCCGCAGCGCATCGGAGACTTCCTGCAGCGCCCGGCTGATGTCCGCCCCGAGGTAGAACTCCAGCGTGATGTCCGCCCCGCCCTCGCGGGTCATCGAGCGCATGCTCTTGAGGTTCGCGACGTTCTTGAGCCGCTTCTCCTGCTCCTTCGTGATCGCGTCCACCACCTCTTCCGGCGACCGCCCCGGCCACGCCGTCGACACCGTCACCACCGGCCGGTCCACCGTCGGCGTGAGCTGGATCGGGATCGCCCCCAGCCCGATCAGCCCGAAGATCACCACCAGCAGCACCGCCACCGTCACCGAGACCGGGCGGTTCATGGACCAGCGGATGATGTCCATAGGTCAGCGCCCCTCCCCGGGCGAAGTCGCCGCCGGGCCCGTCGCGCCGGCCGCGCCCCCGTTCGCCGGCACCGCCCCCCGCACCGTCGCCGCCACCGGCATCCCCGGGAACAGCCGCTCGTTCCCCTCCACGATCACCTGCGCCCCCGGCCGCAGGGCGCTGCTCTGCACCGCCACCCGGTCCCCTACCGGGAAGAGCGTCCTCACCGGCGCCACCGCCGCCGTGCCCCCCGCGTTGAACAGCACGTACTCCCCCGCGTCGTTCCGCAGCACCCCGTCCTTCGAGATCGTCAGCGTCGCCTGCCGCGCCCCCGTCGGCACCAGGGCCGCGATGCTCATCCCCGGACGCAGCCGCCCCTCCGGGTTCGCCAGCCGCACCCGCACCGGGAAGAGCCGGGAGCGCGAGTCCGCATCCGGGATCACCCCCGCGATCGGCGCCTCCACCACCTCGCCCGTCGCGCTCAGCCTGATCCGCACCGGCGCCCCCGACCTCACCAACTGGTCGATGAACGCCTCCGGCACATCCACCCGCGCGTCGATCTCGTCCAGCGCCACCACCTCCAGCACCGGCTCACCCTGCCGCGCCCACTGCCCCACCTCCGCCTTCTTAGCCACCACCCGCGCGCGGAACGGCGCCGTCACCGCCATCCGCGCCAGCCGCTCCCTCACCCAGTCCAGCGCCGCCTGCGCCGACTGCACATCCGCCTTCGCCCCCGCCAGCCGCGCCTCCGCCGCCCGCATCAGGATCTTGCGGTCCTCCACCTCCGACGCCGCGGCCGAGCTGCGCGCCATCACCTCCTCGATCCGCTCCACGTCGCGCCGGGCCTTGCTCACGTCGGCCTCGCGCGCCGCCACCTCGGCCGCCTTCACCGCCAGGTCCGCCTCGGCCTTCTGCACATCCAGCTTCGCCCGCGTGTCCCGCAGACGGGCCACCACCTGCCCCGCCTCCACCTGGTCACCCTCCTGGGGCTCCAGCGACACGATAAGGCCCTCCTCCTCGGTCGCCAGCAGGGCACGGCGGGCGGCGCGCAGCTCCCCCGTCACCTCCCGCCACTGCTCCGCGGGCTCCATCCGCGCTTCATCCACCACCACCGGCGTCGGCGGCGGCCCCCCGCTCGGAGGCTGCGCCGACAGCCCGCCCGTCAACGCGACCGCACCCGCGGCCGCGGCCCAGATCACGTGTCTCATCATGGTTGCTGACCTCGGGGCAAGCCTACGCCGGGTTCGGGAAAAAGTCGCCCCCGGGAGCGCCCCCGCACGCGGCGCGACTACGGCGCAAAGCCCCCGAAGCTCGTCGGGCTCAGCTCCGCATCATCCATCACGTAGAGCCCCACCAGCCACCCCCCCACCAAGTGCGGCTCCACCTTCAGCGTCCCCTTCACCGACCCGTAGGTCGTCAGCCGCTCCTTGCTGTCCACCGCATCCCGCAGCCGCACCTCCACCGCGTCGTACGGCGTCGGCGGGATGCCGATGCAGCACCCGTCCCACTGGTTCATCATCGACAGGCACTCATCCTCGGTCTCGCTCATCACCGGGAACGCGATGTGCCCCGTCAACTCGACCACCTTCCCGTCGAGCATCGCGATCCGCTCCGGGATCTTCTTCCGCCCTTCCTTCGGGATGTAGTCATCCTGCGCCGAGAGCAGCTGGTCCCACGTCACCTGGTACGGGCTCTCCGCCGTGCCCTCGCCCCGGAGCAGGAACCGCCCATCCACCAGCACCGACCCATCCTCGCGCTTCTCGATCTTCGCCGCCTGCGAACCGCCCTCGCGAGCCGGCCGGTCTCCCGCGGTGGCAAGCCCACTGTCCTCATCGTCATCCGGGCCGGCATCGTCCTGGTCGTCATCCGGCACGCCCCGGTCCGTCCCGCCCTCGGGCGGCCTGGCCTGCGCCGCCGGCGACCCGTTCGGGTCATCCGGGGGCACCGCTGTTCGGACCGCACCGGGCGCCGGCCGCTCCACCCGCGGCCCGATCACCGGCGCCGGAATACCGACGGTCCCGCTCTCCTGCCGCCTCATCACAAGGACGACCGCCCCCGCCATCAGCACCGCCAGCAGCGCCCAGAACACCTTCATAGTCAACTCTATCCCAGCGGCCGCAGGTTCCTCGCCACGCTCGTCCGGTACGCCATCACCGCGGGCACCAGCCCGGCAACGGCCGCCAGGGCCACCGTCCCCATCGCCACCGCCAGCACCCACACCAGCGTCAGCCCCGGGTCGATCACCAGCCCCAGCCGCTGCCGCATGATCCACGCCACCACCCATGCCCCCGCCATCGCCAGCAGCACCCCCGCCGCCGCCCCGACCAGCCCCAGCACCGCCGACTCGGTCACCACCAGCCCGAAGACCCGCGGCCGCGAGCACCCCAGCACCCGCAGAACCGCGATCTGCCGCCGCCGCTGCTCCATCGAGTTGTAGAGCGCCAGCATGATCGCGATCCCGCTGCTCACCATCACCACCGCCGCCATCCCCACCAGCACCTGGTTGATGTTCCCGATGATCCGGAAGAGGTTGCCGATCTCCTGCGCCGGGTTGGCCGCGACGAACGTCGGCTCCCGCCGCAGCGCTTCGAACGCCTGCGGCAGCAGGGCCGAAGATGCGCCCCCGCGCCCCGCGACGCGCAGGTAGATCCCCGTGAGCTTCTTGTCCTCCGGCGTCAGGTCCTTCTCGGTCACCAGCGGCCCGTGCGCGTGCTCCCCGCTCCCCGACCCCTCCTTCGCGCGGTCCGCCTCGATCCGGTCGTGCGCGTGGATGATCCAGGCGCTCCGCAGGCTCGTGAACACCGCCCGGTCGTGGCTCGTCCCCGTCGGCTCCAGCGTCCCCACCACCGTGAAGGCGTACTCGTCGTGCACGTGCGCATCCGCCGCCCGCGAGTCCGGGGTCCCGTGCGTCAGCACGATCTTGTCGCCGATCCGCAGCCCCGTGCTCCGGGCCGCCTCCGCGCCAAGAGTCGCCTCGAAGTCCTCCGAGAAGACCCGCCCTTCCGCCGCGCGCCACGGCCGCCCCGGCACCGCCTCGAACTTCGTGAAGAACTCCGGCGTGGTCGCCAGCACGGGGTAGCCCCGGTAGCTGTCGCCCTGCTGGGTCGGGATGGCGAACTCGAACGGCCACTTGGCCGCCAGCCGCTCGTACTCGTGCCACAGGATCCAGTTCCGCGGCGGGCGCGCATAGAAGACGTTGTTCAGGATCGCCGTGAGCGGGTCGGCATCCCGGCTCATCAGGATGTGCATGTTCCCACCGCCCCGCTCGAACGCCCGCTGCCCTGCATCCCGCATCGACAGCAGCACCAGCATCAGCGCCACCGCCACCGCAACCGTCACCACGGTCGTCACCGTCGAGAACAGGCGGGCCCCCATACTCCGCCGGATAATCGTCCAGTCCGTCATCGCCATTGACAATCCACCGGTTCACCCATAATCACGACCGTCTCACCGTCTCACCGTTTCCCCCGCCAGCTCCCCCAGCGACGCCCGCACCTCGAACCGCTCCCGCATCGCCGGATCGTGGCTCGTGCACACCAGGGCTGCCCCCGTCTCCCGGCACGCCGACTGGATCAGGTCCATCGCCCCCGCCGCGTTCTCGGGGTCCAGGCTCGCCGTCGGCTCATCCGCCAGCACCAGCACCGGCCCCGCCGCCACCGCCCGCGCCACCGCCACCCGCTGCTGCTGCCCCACGCTCAGCGTCTCCGCCGGCGCCCCCACCCGCGCAATCCCCAGGTGCCGCAGCAGCCCCGCCGCACGCTCCCGGTGCTCCCGGCGCGGCACCGCCGAGAACATCAGCGCCGCCATCACGTTCTCCAGCGCGCTGAACCCCTGCAGCAGGTTGAAGGTCTGGAAGATCATCCCGATGTGCCGCCCGCGGAACAGGTCCCGCCCCGCCCCGTGCAGCGCGTGGATGTCCCGCCCCGCCACCTCCACCCGCCCCGCCCCGGGGTCCAGCAGCCCCGCCACCAGTTGCAGCAGCGTGCTCTTCCCCGTCCCCGACCCCCCCGTCAGCAGCACCTGCCCCCGGCGCGGCACCACCAGGCGCGCCACATCCACCGTCCACCCCTCCCCCCCTTCGCTCCCGGGGTAGCGGAACCTCAGCCCTTCGATGGACAGCGCGGGGGATTCAGCCAACGGCGGGGCCTCTCAGAACGGAAGCGTATCCGTCTTCGTCACGTCGTCCTCCGTCCCCGCCGCCCCATCCGGCCCCTTGCTCTTGTAGTGCACCTTCGTCGCCCCGCCCGCCCCACCCCGCGACGCCTCGAACGTGAACGTCAGCTCCCCGCCCCACGGGTCCTTGAAGTGCACGGCATCCTCTTCCAGGTCCGCCGGCCCCTTGGGCAGCTTCCCCCCGTTGCTCTGCCGCCACTGCGCCAGCAGGATGCTCTGCTGCTGCGTGTTGATGTCCTGCACCCGCGCCTTCGCCTGCGTCCGCGCCCCGCCCACCGCCTTCGTGTAGCTCGAACCCCCGCCGAAACTCCCGAACATCAGCACCAGCATGATGGCGATCGCCACGAGGACGACGAGGATCAGCGCCCCGTGCCCCCGCCGGCCGGCCGACGCCGCTGGTTCGTTCTTCATGCCCCAATCATAACGCCCCGGCGTGCCCGCGCCCACGCCCAGACTTCCGCTCACCGCCGCAGGAAGTGCCGCGGCGGGCTCAGCCCCAGCATCGGCGACAGCGGCAGCAGCAGGAACGAGAGCACGAACGCCGTCCCCCCCGTCAGCCCCGCCGAGAGCAGGCGCGACGCCAGCTCCTGCGCGGGGTGGCCCGGCGTGTCATAGAACGAGCGGAACGTGAAGATGGCCGTGACCGCGATCCCCGAGATGGCCGCGGCGGCGACCGACAGCACCACGATCGTCAGCGGGTTGCGCCGCATCACCAGCCCGCGGACGGCGAGGATGAACTGGGCGCCCAGGAGGAGCCCGACGGCGTTGGGCCCCGGGATGTACACCGGCGCGCCGGCAAGGTTCGGGGAGGTCAGGTCCAGCGCCAGCCCCAGCGCCAGGCACGCCCAGAGCGCGTGCACCGGCGGCGCGCACAGCGCGATCGCCACCGCCAGCGGGATGACAAACGAGGGCGACCCGCTCGCCCCCAGGTTCACTGTCAGCGACTGCCGCAGCCCCGCGTCGAGCCCGAGGCAGAGCCAGCCGAGGAGGATGACCAAGAGGATGTTCAACGCGCCTTCCCGGTTGTGCCCCGGGCCCCGGGCGCGCCCGGCGGCGACGCCGCCGCCCCGTCATCGAGCGCCGGGTTGAGCCTCAACACAACCTCGCTCAGGCGGTCAAGCTCGGCCGTGGGCTTCACCTCGACGACCTGCCGCCCGCTGGCGATGGTCTTGATGTCCGTGATCGTCCCCAGCACCAGCATCCGCGAGCTCTTGGGCCACTGCGGGTCATCCAGGCGCACGGTCTGCCCCGGCATCGGCGGCGGCCTGCCCGGGGTGTACGCGACCTCCCCGCGAAGGACGCCCCCGGCCTTGGTCGGGAAAAGCTGGCACACCACGCCCGGCTTCTCGTCGGCGGTCATGACCACCCCCGTGATCGCCCCCGCATCCGGGTGCGTGAGCAGCCGCACCCAGCACGTCCGGGCATCGACGTGCACCACCTTCCCCGCGACCTGCACCCCCGCCGTCGCCGCCACGACGTTCACCTCCACGCCCTGCGACCGCCCCGCGCGGATGAGCAGCTGCCCGCCGCGCCCGTCGCTGGCCCCGCCGATCACCGGCCGCAGCAGCGGCACCACCGGCAGGTCGTTGACCATCTTCCCCTGCTGGATCTGCTCCAGCGTCCTGCGGATGTCCTCCGAGCGGGCCTGCTCCTGGTGATACAGAAACCGGAAGTGGTCCCGCTCGCGCTCCAGCTGGGCCATCAGGGCGTCGTCTCGCTCCCCGCCAGCGCCGGATACCCACCTCGCGAGCGTGTGCGCGGGCTGAGAGACCGGGGCCACAGCCCGCGTCGTGATCGCCCCGAGGAACGAGGTCCACCCCAGCCACCGCGAGGGCAGGAACGAGAGGATCACCAGCACCCCCAGCGCGCCCAGCAGCGGCGGGTTCAGGGCCGAGGGGCTGGGGGTCGCGGCGGGCACGGGCGGTCAGGCTCCTGCTGTCGTCAGCCCCGGGATTGCACGGGCGGGAGCAAGCCGGGAGTTTCGCGTTCGTCGTCGGCCGGCGCTGGCGGCGCTCGAAGATGCCGCGAGCGGGAGCGCCCCGCCGGGCATCCTCAGACCTGCGAGTCGTTCTCGAGCGTGGCTTTCCACTCGTCGATGTTCTCGAGGTAGATGGCGGTCCCCCGCGCGACGCAGGTGAGAGGGTCCTCCGCGAGGATCACGTTCAACCCGGTGGCCTTCCCCAGGACCTCCGGCAGCCCGCGGAGCAGCGAGCCCCCGCCCGCCATCATGATGCCGTTCTCCACCAGGTCCGCCGCCAGCTCCGGCTCCGCCCGCTCCAGCGTCCGCGTCACCGCCTCCGCGATCGCGTTCACCGGCTCCAGCAGCGCCTCGCGGATCTCCTCGCTCTTGATCAGCGCCTTGCGCGGCAGCCCCGTGATCATGTCCCGCCCCCGGACCTCCATCTCCAGCTCCTCCGGGAGCGGCGAGGCCGAGCCGATGTCGATCTTGATCCGCTCCGCCGACTGCTCCCCCACCATCAGGTTGTACGTCCGCTTCATGTAGCTGATGATCGCCTCGTCCATGTCGTCGCCCGCGACGCGCACCGACTCGCAGGTCGCGATGTCCGCCAGCGACATGATCGCCACCTCCGTCGTCCCGCCCCCGATGTCCACGATCATGCTCGCCGTCGGCTCGGCGAAGGGCAGCCCCGCCCCGATCGCCGCCGCGATCGGCTCCTCCAGCAGATACGTCCGGCGCGCCCCGGCCCGCTCCGCCGAGTCGAAGACCGCCCGCTTCTCCACCGCCGTGATCCCCGAGGGGATCGAGATCACCACCTGCGGGCCCACGAAGCGGCCGCGCCGGGAGACCTTGTTGATGAAGTAGCCGAGCATGGCCTCGGTGATCTCAAAGTCGGAGATGACGCCGTCCTTCAGCGGGCGGATGGCGGTGATCGCGCCGGGGGTCTTGCCGAGCATCTCCTTGGCCACCCAGCCGACAGCCGGGCCGTTGCGGGTCATCAGGACCTGGTTGGTCCCCTTGCGGACCGCCACCACGCTGGGCTCGTTAATGACGATGCCCTGACCCCGGACGGCAACCAGGGTGTTGCACGTGCCGAGGTCAATGCCCATATCAACGCTGAAGAGGCCGAGGAACCGGTCGAGCACGGTTCGGGTTTCTTTCTGGGAAAGGGGGGGTCGCGGGGGTACCGGGCCAGAGGTTATCGGCAATAGAGGCCGCCTGCCACCGCAAGTCTTGCCTGTCGGTAAGCGGAAACTGCGGGGCGACCGGCGTTTCGGGCCGCCGCCACCGCCGGCGCGGCCGCTGCACCCCGATCGGTGCGCCACCCTGCCGGATTCAGGAGCCACCAAAGAAAAGGCCGCCGGTACCCACGCTGGGCGCCCGGCGGCCGCGGAGATCATGCACCAGTGGACACAAAGTGGCACAGGCGTCCCGCCTGTGCGCCCAATCGGTCAGCGGCTGACGATCTGGCCGCTGTCGTTCTTCGGGGCCGGGCTCGTGGAGTCCGGGCCGATCTCGATGACCGCCGGCGACACCGGCGCCTTGCGCTGCGTCTTTGGCGTCCAGGCGCCGCTCTTGGAGGCCTCGGCATCCAGCAGGTACTTCGCCGCGTTCTCGTAGTTCTTCAGCTCCGCGCCCTTCGCCAGGTTGTCGAGCTTCGACTCCTGCTTGGCCCGGATGTCCGCGAACCGGCCCTGGACCTGCTCCAGGCTCGCGGCCCGGTAGCGGGTGTGCTCCTCGATGCTCGCCTGCCGCTTCTCCATCAGCTCGATCATGCGGTCGTTGCGGGCGATGGCATCGACCTGCCGGTCGAGGCTCCAGAGCTGGGTCTGGAACTCCGCCCGCTCCGCCTCCAGCTGCTCCAGCAGGCTGCTCAGCCGGTCGCGCTGCGTGGTCAGGTACCCCAGGTCGCGGTCGACCTCGGTGATTCGGGCCTGGTGGACCTCCATGAGCTGCGAGAGCCGCGTGGCCTTCCCGTAGCCCTCATCCAGGCTCACCGGCCGGTCCGAGTGGTCGAACCGCACGCGGATGATGTGGGCCCCGCCGTTCTGGACACGGGCCTCCTCGGCCTTGGAGAGGACCGAGCGCATCGACTCCAGGTCGCTGCCCGTCATCTCCACCACCTTGCGGCTCACCGCCTGGTCGCGCTGAAGCTGGGCGATCTGGACCTCCAGCTCCGCCAGGTCGCCGCGCACGTCGTCGATCTTCCTGGGGTACTGCGCCTCCAGGTCCCGCAGCTGCGCCCGCAGCGCGACCGGGTCGCTCACCTTCGAGTCGATCGCCTTGCGGACGTTCGACTTCGCCTGGGTGTAATACGCCCGGACCGCATCCGGCCCCGCGAACGCGACCGCGACGCCGCCGACAACGGCCGTCACCACGCCCGCTCGAATGAGAGTCTTGCCGATGGCCATTGTGAGACCTCCTGAAATGGCGGGCACGGGCAGGTCAAGTGCGTCCGGCGGCCCGCGGGTGCTTGCTCGAGACGGTTCTTGGGAGAGCCTCCCCGCCGATTTCAGGGAAGGAACCGGCGCGCCACCGATGGAGGGTCGGCCTCGCATCCGCCGCGCCGCAGCGACGCCCGGCCCCAGCCAGCGCCGGCGCTCCGCCGCTGCCGGATTGGCGGCGTACCCCCGCCGCCGAACGCGTGCGGGCCCGGTTATCAGGGCTCCGCGCCCCGTTCCCAGCCCGGAACAGGGGTCACCCGGGCCGCCAGATTGCAAGGGAATGCCCCACCCATGCCGGTATGCTCCATAGCGTTCCCGGGTTGAAACCCCGTCTACCCGCCCCCGAACAAGGGGCCCCGACCCCCGCGCCCCCCCGAGTGCCCCCACGATGCTGAACTCGATGACCACCAGCTTCGTGGCGCGGCTCAAGCGCAACGACGAGTCGGCGTGGTTCGAGCTCTGGGAGACCTTCGGGCCCGTCATCCGGGCCCAGCTCGCCAAGTGGGGCAAGGGCCGCATCGGCTCCCAGACCGTCCAGGACCTCTCCCAGGAGACCATGGCCGCCCTCTCCGACTCCATCGACCGCTACGACCCCGCCCGCGGCGCCCGCTTCTCGACCTGGCTGCTCGCCATCGCCAAGCACGTCCTGGGCGACGAGATGGACCGCCGCAACGCCCAGAAACGCGGCTCCGGGAAGAAAGACGCCGGCTTCGACGAGGCCTGGATGAGCGCCTCCGCCGCCGGCGCTGCCGACGGCCAGTACGAGGCCGCCGTCTTCCGCGCCAAGGTCGAGAAGGCCATCCGCCTCGTCGAGAAGGAGTGCGAGTTCATGGACTTCTCCATCTACCGCATGCGCGTCCTCGACGGCCAGCCCGGCAAGGGCGTCGCCGCGGCCCTGGGCATCAGCGAGCCCACCGTCAGCCGCCGGCTGGCGAAAGTCCGGGACCTGCTGCGGGCCCGCCTGCGCGAGGTCATCGCCACCTACTCCTTCACCGCCGAGGAGATGGAGGAGCCCGACCGAAACGGCCTGCTGCTCAATCCGAGTAAGGCCGACGACGACCTGTTCGACGAGAGCATCGCGGAGATCTTCCACCGTCAGGCCGAGCTGAGGCGCCAGGAGCAGGCCAGCGTCCGAGACTGACGGGCACGACGACGGAGCTTCACCATGGGCGGCGCTGGAGTACTGGCGGTCTTCGCGAGCGTGCTGGCGGTCATCATGGCCGTCCTCGCCGCCGTCTTCCTCGTGGTCCCCGTGTTCAAGGGCCTGGCCTGGCTTGTGCGCCAGCTCGCCCGGTTCGTCTTCGGCGAGATCGGCGACGCTCTGCGCATCGTCGGCGCCCTCGTCACCCAGCTGGTCTTCCTCCCCCTCGTCATCGTCAACATCCTGATCGGCCGCTGGTCCGCCGCCGCCCACTACGGGCGCGCCGTCAGCGCCGAGTGCAAGGTCGCCGGCGCCGCCGTCTACCGCATGGTCATCGGCCACCCCGCCCGCCTCCTCTGCCTCACCGCGCTCACCGACGGCATCGAGAAGCGGATCCCCGCCGCCATGGCCGCCGCCCCCGGCGCCGACGCCCCCAGCATCCGGCGCGCCGGCCAGTTCGAGGGCTACACCATCGTCGGGTCCCTCCCCGGCGGCGGCTCCGGCGGCAAGCTCTACGTCGCCGAGCCCGACCCCATCCGCCGCGCCGCCTTCGAGCGCGCCGGCCAGCACGAGGTCCGCCAGGTCGTCATCAAGACCTTCTCCCTCCGCGACGGCAGCAGCCTCCCCCAGATCGTCCGCGAGAGCCGCGCCCTCGACGCCGCCAAGCGCCTCGGCCTCGTCCTCGACCACGAGCTCACCGACGAGCGCTTCTTCTACGTCATGCGCTACGTCCCCGGCGAGTCCCTCTCCCTGGTCACCCAGCGCCTCCACGCCGCCGCCGGCAGCGACGGCCTCGATGCCGGCGGCCTCGGCACCGCCATGGGCTACGGGTCCGACCTCCTCCGGACCCTCGACGCCTACCACCGCGGCGGCCTCTGGCACAAGGATGTCAAGCCCGACAACATCATCGTCGGTGGGGCGGGCGTCCCGCCCGCCGGCGAGCACACGCCCCGGCCCACCGCCCACCTGGTCGACTTCGGCCTCGTCACCCCCCTCCGCTCCGCGATGACCCTCACCACCCACGGCACCGAGTACTTCCGCGACCCGGAGATGGTCCGCCTCGCCCTTAAGGGCGTGAAGGTCGACCAGGTCAACGGCGCCAAGTTCGACGTCTACGCCGCCGGCGCCGTCCTCTTCTCCATCGTCGAGAACTCCTTCCCCGCCCACGGCGGCCTCTCCCAGATCACCCGCCGCTGCCCCGAGGCCCTCCGCTGGGTCGTCCGGCGCGGCATGGCCGAGTACGAGAAACGCTACGCCACCGCCGGCGAGATGCTCGCCGACCTCGAGTACATCCGCCGCGCGGCCGACCCCTCCGCCGTGAAGCCCTTCGAGCTCCCCAGCATGCGCCCCGGCGCCGAGAGCGAGAGCTTCGCCGAGGTCGGCCCCATCCGCCGAACCCCGGAACCCGTCGAGGTCGGCGCCGGCTCGGGCGAGTACCAGCCGCTCGGTCAGGCCCGCGCTGATGAGGGCCCCCGCGCCGCCGGTGTCGGCTTCGGCGCTGCCGGCGCAGCCGCGGCCATGGGCGGCGCGGCCGCCGTGGGCGCTGCGGGCCCGGCCGTCGGTCCCCCCCCGCGGCACCGCCCCCCCCTCCGCGTGGACCGCGGGTGGACCGGCGGGTACGTCTCCGAGGACGCCGCCAACGGGCACGCCCCGGGCGCTGGTCCCACCCCCTTCGCCGCCCCCCCCGCCGGCGCCGGCTTCTACGCCGGCATGGGCTCCATCCCCGAGCCCGCGCCCGCCTTCGACCCCGCCGAACCCCTCTGGCGACGCCGCGCCCCCGCCATGTCCGCCCGCGAGCAGGTCGCCCACGCCCGCGAGCGCGGCGAGGCCGCCCGCGAGCGCGCCCGCGCCCACGGCCGCCGACACCGCACCCCCGGCGACTTCTCCACCATGAACGTCGGCGTCGGCCTCGCCGTCGTGCTCCTGCTCGCGGCGGTCTCGGCCCTGTTCCTCGGCGTCGTCCGCGGCAAGAGCCCCACCACGACGGTCTACCGCGACCGCGCGGCGGGCACCATCTTCGCCAGCGGCGAGGTCCCCGCCCCGGCCACTCTCGCCGGCACCGAGCGCCGCATCGGCCCCGGCGCCCGCGCCGCCGTCAAAGGCGAGCGTGCCCTGGTCATCAGCGATATGACCCAGGTCACCCCCGCCATCACCGCCGCCGTCGGCCGCCTCAAGACTGCCGGCTTCCAGCTCGTCGGCAACTTCCCCGGCAACGACGCCGGCCCCGGCGAAATCGAGCACCAGCTCGCCCTCGAAGTCGACGCCCGCCGCGTCCGCGACATGGGCTCCCTGGAGGACCTCCAGGTCCGCGCCCGCCTCGCCTCCTGGCTGGCCGAGCAGCGCGACCTCGGCCTGGTCGTCTGGTTCGCCAAGGGCGGCGAGGGCGGCACCGACCACTACTTCGTCGTCACGCCGAAGACCCCGAAGGCGAAGATCAAGGAACGCGACACCCTCTTCCGCACAGGGATGGATGCGCTGGCGGGCCCCGAGTCGTGGTGAACCGGGCCCCTCGGGGGCGCGTGACACCCCCGGCCACGAACTACCATTCCGCGTGAGTGCGATCCCCAACACCCAGGCCGCAGCACGCCGCGTGGCGCGCCGGGCGCTCGCCGGCAACCTGCTGCGGGCCGGCGGCCTCTGGCTCACCGTCGGGGCCGGCGCGGCTCTCCTGCTCGTCGGCGCCGCCAAGGCGTCCGGCAGCGGTTTCCCATGGTGGTGGGCCGCCGTGGCCCCGGTGGCCGCGGGCGCCGCCGTGGCGGTCGCGATCGCCCTCTCGCGCCGCTGGTCCCTGCTCCGCGCTGCGGGCGCGATCGACCGTGCCCTGGGCCTCCGCGACACCCTCGCCTCCGCAATCGAGATGGCCGGCCCGCGGCGTGGCGCTGACCGCGCCCGCCCCTTTGAGAGCTGGACCCTCATCGACGCGGAACGCGTCGCCGCCACCGTCCCCGCCGAGCGCATCGTCCCCCTGCGCCCACGCTGGACCTGGGCGGCCTGGCCCGCGCTCGTCGCGGCCGCGATCGCCGCCGGCGTGCTCCTCCCGCCCCTCGACTGGCGCTCCCCCGGCCGCGCCGCCCCCCCCACCCCCCCCCCGCCGCCCGCCGCCGCCGCGCGCATCCGCGAGGTCCGCGAGGCGATCCCCCCCGCTCAGCCCCACGCAACCCCGGCCACCGAGGCCGACGCCCGCCAGCTCGAGGCCCTAGAGGAGCTGCAGCGCGAGCTCGAAGCCGGCACCGCCGCGCCCGCCGAGGCCATGGCCCGCGCGGCCCGCGAACTCTCCACCCTCTCCGACCGCATGGAGCGTGCCGCGCAGGCCGAGCAGGCCGCCGGCGATGCCCTGCGCCAGAGCCTGGCCGGCGCTGCCGCCCGCGCCGCCCCGGGTGAGTCATCGCCCGCCGACCAGGGCCCCCTCGGCCCCCTCATGCGCGAGCTCCGCCAGGGCGATGTGAGCGCCGCCGCGGACGAGGCCGACAACCTCGCGAAGCGCCTCGACGAGATGTCGCCCGACGAGCGGTCGCGCCTCGCCGAGGGCCTCGAAAAACTGTCGGAGATGATCGCCGCCGAGGAGGCCCGCGAAGCCGCCGGCCGCCAGGCCCAGACCGCGCCCGAAAGGCCGGACACGCCCGCGCCCGGCGAGCGCCCGCAAGGGCGTGATGAAGCCGCGCGCCCGGATGTGGGCGCGGCCGAACCCGAGTCTCCCGGCCCACCGCAGCCCCGCGAGCAGGGCGCCAAGGCCGAGCCCAGACCCGCCGAGCAGCAAGAGACCCGGCGCGCCGAGGATGAGGCCAGAGAGGCGGCCCGCCGCAACATGGAGGAACTGAAACGCGCCCTGGAGGAAGGCTCGCGCGAAGCACGCGGCGAGCAGCGCGAACCCCGCGAGGGGCAGCCGAACCAGGGCCGCGAGCCGCGCGACGCTCAGGGACGCGAGCCCGGGCCAACCGGTGCCCAGCCGCCGGGCCGGGAGGAGGGCGACCGGGCGCCGACGGGGGCCACGGGCTCTACGGGCGCAACCGGATCGACGGGAGCCACCGAGCCCTCGCCAACCGGCTCGCCGCGCCCCGGCGAGCAGCCGCCCGGCGCTACAGGGCCCACCGGAGCCACAGGCGCCACCGGAACGCCCGGTGCCACCGGGGCTACTGGCGCCACGGGCGCAACAGGCCAACAGGGCCCCACCGAATCCCCCGGCCCCACCGGCGCGCCGCAGCCCCCCAGCGGAACAACCGGCGCAACGGGCGACCCGTCGCCCACCGGCGCCACGGGTGCCACAGGCCCCACCGGAGCCGAGGGCGCCACCGGCGCAACCGGAATGAAGCCCGAAGAGCAGCCCGGTGGCGAGCAGGCCCCAACCGGCGCCACCGGTCCCACCGGCGCCCAGGGTCCGCCCGGCGCTGCCGAGCAGCCGAAGGGCGCCCCACCCCCCACAGGCCCCGCCGGCGCGCCGCCGGATATCGGCGACCCCCAGCGGGGGATGGACCGCGTCGGCAAGCTCCTGCGTGACATGGCGAGGAAATCCTCCGCAGCGGAGCAGAAGTCGCAGCGGTCCCAGCGCCTCGGCGACGCGGCGAGGGAGATGCTCGAAGAATCCACGCCCGAGCAGCGCCGCGAACTCGCGAAGCTCCTCCAGGACCTCGCGCGCCAGCCCAGCCCCGGCGCCGACCCGCGCGGCCTCGCCGACCGCTCCCCCAGCCCGACCCCGGCCGGCCCCGCCGAGCAGGACCCCGTCGACATCCGCCGCCCCGCCCCCGACGGCGAACGCCCCCGCGAGACCGTCATCGCCGAGTGGTTCAGCAACAAGCCCGTCGAGCGCGGCGGCGCGCCCGGCGCACCTGCCCCCGCCGAGGCCATGCGCCAGGCCGCCCAGAGCGCCGAGCGATCCCTCGAGCAGCAGGCCATCCCCCCGCGCTACACCGGCCTCATCCGCGGCGTCTTCCGCCGCTACTCCGAGCAGACCGCCCCGCCGCAGGACTGAATCCTCACGCGCGCGGGCCCGCCCCGCCCACCATCAGCGGCACCCGCGCCAGCAGCACCGCGCCCAGACCCGGCCCCAGCCACCACGCCTCTCGCTCGACAAACCCCATCCAGAACATCGGCGCTGCCACCGCCACCGCCGCGCCCCACAGCACCAGCGAGCGTGCCGTCGGGCCCGCCGCCTCCTCCGACCCCCCGCGAGCGGGGATCACGCACACCCACACGTACGCCGGGAACACCAGCCCGTAGAACGCCATGAACAGCCGGTACAGCACCTCGCCACCCGTCAGCCCCGCCACCGGCGGCAGGAACGCCGTGAGCACGCCCGCCGCGATCCCCAGCGCCGACCAGTCGATCCCGCGCGCGTGCACCACCCGCGGCGCTGCCCCGGCCCGGTCCACCCGCGCCCGATGAAGCTCCGTCGTGAACCCCAGCTGCACGCCCATGTGGCACAGCAGCAGCGCCATCGCCGCTCCCCCCAGCCCGGCGAAACTGAGTTCCCCCGCCGGGTCCAAAAACACCCACGCGTACAGGAACGTCGCCCCGATCATCCCCGCGAAGAGCACCCCGAACCCCAGCACAAACGCCCGGTCCCCCGCCCACCCCGGCGCTGACTGCCGCGCATGATGGAACGTCAGGTCCAGCCACGGGCAGAACGCAAACCCGAACGCCATCACCGGCGCCAGCCAGAGCAGGTCCCGGGCCGGCCCCGCCCCCGCCGCCCCAACCGCCTCCGGCGGCAACCGCAGCCCGCCAAGCACCCCGAAGGCCGCCAGCAGCGCCACCGAGATCAGCAGCGCCCCCGCCCCCCCCAGCCGCGCCCCGCGCAACGCCGAGCCCGCGTACGCCCGGCTCCCCAGGATCAGCCCCACCAGGAACGCCGCGAGGACCAGCAGCCCCGCCCCCCGCCCCGGCGTGTTCAGCAGCACCCACACCAGGAAGAAAAACTGGAACGCCCGCGCCACCAGCGAGAACGCCCCGCACGCCGCGCTGTGCCGCGCGATCAGCCCCCGGCTCGCCCCCGCCGAGCGCAGCCCCACCCCCATCGCCGCCGCGCCCACGACATTGGGCACCGCGAACGCCGCGAAGCTCCACGCCCCGAAATCGCGGAACAGCAGCACCGGCAGGAACATCCCGATGCACCACGTCCACGACGACGCCAGGAAGCACGCCCACCCGAAGGCCGCGCCCCCCGCCCCACCGGCCGCGCCGCCCTCGGACTGGTCTGTCAGCTCTGGTCCGGCCTCGGGCACGGGCGGAGTGTACCCGCCGGCCCCGGCTGCCTCTGCGCCACCGCGATCGCCAACGGCAGGAACCGCCCGTTGTCGCTGGTCGTCGCCAGCACCGGCATCGCCGGGCGCGGCCGGCACCGGCGCGGCGCCGCATGGCGTCCCCGCTGCGGGAACCGCAGCGCGAGGACGCTCAGGACCTTGGCCAGGCGGTCCGGGACACGAGGGCTTCCGCGATTGATTCGGTCCATCACAACCAAGAGGTGGCACACCCGGCTGAACAGCAGGTGAATGGCGCCTGAAGGCCCCCTCAGGGTCCCCCCGCGCCGCGTCAAGCCTCACCCCCGGCGCACGATCGGCTGCCGCCGCCGGTGCGGACTTCGCATGAGCATGGCCCGCCCGTGCCCGGCGTCCGCCAGCGCCGTGGGCTCGCTACCGAAGGGCCGCACCGCCGCGCCGTACACTCCCGGGCATGGCCGACGAGGCGTTCCAGGTCGATCCTGATATCACCGCCGCCCAGACGCTCCCGGGACGGGCGTACACGGACCCGGCGGTCTACGACCTCTGCCGCCAGCGGGTCTTCCGCCGGTCGTGGCAGGTGGTCGCCGATCGTGAAGCCGTCAAGGTGCCCGGGCAGTGCCACCCCGTCACCCTTCTCCCCGGCTGCCTCGACGAGCCCATCCTCCTCACCCGCGACCGCGAGGACCGCCTCCACGGCCTCTCCAACGTCTGCACCCACCGCGGCACCATCCTCTGCGAGCACGGCGGCGTCGAGAAGTCGCTCGTCTGCCGCTACCACGGCCGCCGCTTCGACCTCGACGGCACCTTCCGCCACATGCCCGAGTTCGAGGGCGTGAAGGGGTTCCCCTCCCCGTCGGACAACCTGCCGAAGGTGGCGATGGGCAGTTGGGGCGACCAGTTCCTCTTCGCGTCGCTCGACCCGGCCGCGCCCCTCGCCGACATCCTGCGGCCCTTGGCCGAGCGCCTCGCGTGGCTCCCCCTCCGCGACCTCCGCTTCGACGCCAGCCGCTCCCGAGACTACCTCGTCCGCGCCAACTGGGCCCTCTACATCGACAACTACCTCGAGGGCTTCCACATCCCCTTCGTCCACGCCTCCCTCAACGAGGCCATCGACTACGGCGCCTACTCGACCGAGCTCTTCCCGTGGTCAAACCTGCAACTCGGCATCGCCAAGCCCGGCGAGCCGGCCTTCGACCTGCCCCCATCCTCGCCCGACCACGGGAAGCGCATCGCCGCCTACTACTGGTGGCTCTTCCCCAGCACCATGTTCAACATCTACCCCTGGGGCGTCTCCGTCAACGTCGTCGAGCCCCAGGCCGTCGACCGGACTCGCGTCCGCTTCCTCTCCTACATCCTCGATGAGCGCAGGCTCGACCAAGGCGCCGGCAGCGGCCTCGACCGCGTCGAACGCGAGGATGAGGCCGTCGTCGAGGCCGTCCAGCGCGGCACCCGCAGCAGCCTCTACGGCCGCGGCCGGTATTCCCCTACCCGCGAGCAGGGCGTCCACCACTTCCACTGTCTGCTCGCCGCCGCCCTGTTCCCCGCCGACCCGGGCGCGGGCCCGGGGCGGGCGTGAAGCGGCCCGCCCCGGGATCGTGCGAACGGCATCCGATGGCTTCGACCAGCCTCAGCGCATCGGGGCGCCGGCGTGCTCGCGGATCTTGTCGAACAGCAGCCGAGCCTTGGACTCGTTGCCCATCATGACCGTCTGGTCGATCGTGACCTCGGTCGCCCGGTCGCTCAGCTTCTTCAGGTTGATCTCGATGGTGCTGTCGGTGGCGTCCTTCGCCAGGACCACGGCCTGCAGCGCATCCTTGTTGGCCTTCGTCTCGCGGAACCCGATGTCGCGGACCGCCGCCCGCGTGGCCTCGAACGTCCGGTTCAGGTCGGCCTCGATGGTGTTGTTCAGGTTCCCCGTCACCGTGTTGTACGTGCCCGTGCTGGAGTCGGTCTTGCAGCCGGGCAGCGCGGCCCCGACGGAAAGAGCCAGGACAGAGACGACGATCGGCAAACTTCTCATGATTCGGCCCCCTAGGGAGTGTGTGTTACGCGGCGGAACATCCGACCGCGCGGCGTAGGCTAGTGGCCCACCCGGCGCCGAAAGCACGAGAGCCCGGTGGCCTCATGATGCGGCACTCACGCCGCCGGAAAGGCCCCATGGCCGATGCCCAGACCATGGTTCAGGCCCTCAAGGACGAGATGAAACGCTTCGTCGCCGAGCGCGACTGGGAGCAGTTCCACGACCTGAAGAGCCTCTCCATGGCCGTCGCCGTCGAGGCCGGCGAGCTCATGGACCACTTCCGCTGGATCGACAACCGCACCGCGAGCGAGGTCATGACCGACCCGGCCGCCGCCGCCGCCGTCCGCCACGAGGTCGCCGACGTCCTCCTGCTCCTCCTGGAGTTCGCCATGGTCGCCGGCATCGACGCCTCCGAGGCCGCCGCCGAGAAGCTCGCCCTCAACCGCGCCAAGTACC
>JBBDXI010000027.1:682-6711 GCA_040902425.1 Phycisphaerales bacterium | reverse complement strand
GCCAAGCCCCCCCGGCCCCGCGCGCATCATCGCCCAGATGAACCAGAAGGGCGGCGTCGGCAAGACCACCACCACCGTCAACCTCGCCGCCGGCCTCGCCCTCCTCGGCCGCCGCGTACTCATCGTGGACCTCGACCCACAGGCCCACGCGACGCTCCACCTCGGGGCCGACCCAGGGGGGGGCGCGGGGGGCGAGGGCGGAAGCGCCGCCGCCCGCTCCGTCTACGACCTCCTCCTCGACTCGGATGACAACCCCCAGGCCGCCATCATCCAGGTCGCCCCCAACCTCGCCCTCATCCCCAGCGAGACCGACCTCGCCGCCGCCGAGGCCGAGCTCGGCGCTGCCGACGAGCGCCACCGCCGCCTCGCCCGCGCCCTGGCCCCCCTCGCCGCCTCCTTCGACGCCATCCTCATCGACTGCCCCCCCTCCCTCGGCCTGCTCACCATCAACGGCCTCGCCGCCGCGAACGAAGTGCTGATCCCCATGCAGGCCCACTTCCTCGCCCTGCAGGGCGTCGGCAAGCTGCTGGAGACCGTCAAGCTCGTCCGCGCCGGCATCAACCCGGGGCTCACCGTCTCCGGCGTCGTCCTCTGCATGCACGACGCCCAGTCCACCCACGCCCAGGAGGTCGTCGCCGACCTGGAGGCCTTCTTCGACGCCGCCCGCACCCAGGATGTCCCTTGGCGCTCCGCCCGCGTCTTCCGCCCCCCCATCCGCCGCAACATCAAGCTCGCCGAGTGCCCCAGCTTCGGCAAGACCATCTTCGACTACGCCCCCGGCGCCCCCGGCGCCCTCGACTACCGCGCCCTCGCCGAGGCCTTCGCGGCGACAACCCCATCGACCGCGCCCAGCCCCCTCATGACCGTGCCACTGCCCGCCGCTCCGGGCGGGCAGTGCCCTTCAGGCCAGACCGAAGTCATCATCACCCCCGCCGCCCAGTCCCTCAACACGCCGCCCGCCCCCGCCGAGGCGCCCTCGTGACGGCGGACCGTGCCACGGGTTGGGCCCGTCTTCGGGCCAAACCCGTGCTCTCCCGACAACTCGCGCGCTGGGCTTTCCTCCTCTACGCCCTCGCCCTCTTCACCGCCACCCACTGGCCCGCCCTCGAAATCCCCGGCGAGGGCCGCCCCGACCTCTGGATCCACCTCGCCGTCTTCGCCCTCTGGGCCGCGCTGCTCATCGCCGCCGGCCTCTTCGGCCCCCCCCTCTCGATCCGCAACATCCTCGCCGTCGCCGTCCTCGGCGCCGCCTGGGCCGCGCTCGACGAGGCCCTCCAGGGCATCCCCTGGGTCCGCCGCCACCCCGGCGTCGACGACTGGCTCTGCAACGTGGCCGGGATCGCGCTGGCCTGCCTCAGCGCCCTCGCCCTGCGCCCCCTGCTCGACCGCCGGGAGCGGCGCGACCGCGGCCCCGACCGCGCGTAACCTCCCCCTCCCATGGCCGCGCACGACCACGCCCATCACGGACGCCTCCAGGGACCGCTCCTCTGGGCCATCACCGGCGCCGGCGGCTTCGGCCTCGGCTGGCTCATCACCGCCCTGATCCCACCGGTGATCCACGATGGCCACCCCGTCATCCCCCTCTGGCTGGTCACCCCCTTCGTGGCCCTGCTCGGCAGCATCGCCCTGATGCCCTTCATCAACGCCCGCTTCTGGCACCGCCACTACCCCGACTTCGCCTTCTTCCTCGGCGGCGTCGTCGTCGGCTACTACCTCACCGGCCTCTCCACCCCCTTCCACGGCTCCACCTACGGCCGCTACACCATGGTCCACACCCTCGTCGAGTACTACTCCTTCATCGCCCTCGTCGGCGGGCTCTACATCGTCTCCGGCGGCATCCTCGTGGACCTCCGCGGGCGCGGCAACCCCCGCCTCAACACCGGCCTCCTCGCCGCGGGCGCCATCCTCGCCAACCTCGTCGGCACCACCGGCGCGTCGATGCTCCTCATCCGCCCCTTCATGCGCATCAACCGCGGGCGGCTCCGCCCCCTCCACATCATCTTCTTCATCTTCATCGTCTCCAACGTCGGCGGCTCCCTCACCCCCATCGGCGACCCCCCGCTCTACCTGGGCTACCTCAAGGGCGTCCCCTTCACCTGGACCCTTTTCAACCTCTCCGCCGACTGGGCCTTCGTCGTCGGCATCCTCCTCGCCATCTTCTTCGTCATCGACTGGCGCATCGGCCCCGCGCGCACCGAGTCCGGCCCCCCCCTCGCCCACGAGCCCCTCGCCGAGGCCCTCATCGACGAGGAGATCCACGCCAGGCCCGGCCTCCGCATCCGCGGCGCCGTCGGCCTCGTCTGCCTCGCCCTCATGATCGCCGGCGTCTTCATCGACCCGCTCCTCGAGCGCCTCTGGCACATCCGCGGCTACCCGATCGGCGCCACCTTCCAGGTCCTCGTCGCCGGCGCCGCCTACGCCCTCGCACCCCGCGAGTACCTCCGCGAGAACGACTTCTCCTTCGGCCCCGTCAAGGAGGTCGCCCTCCTCTTCCTGGGCATCTTCGCCGCCATGGCCCCCGCCCTCGCCTACCTCGCCGCCAACGGCAGCCGCCTCGGCATCGGCTCACCCACCTCCCTCTACTTCGCCACCGGCGCCCTCAGCGCTGTCCTCGACAACGCCCCCACCTACCTCAACTTCCTCCAGGTCGCCATCGGCGACCAGGAGATGACCCGCCAGGTCGTCCACGAGTTCGCCACCGCCCCCGGGAAGAACCTCGCCCTCCACGCCATCTCCACCGCCGCCGTCTTCTTCGGCGCCATGACCTACATCGGCAACGGCCCCAACTTCATGGTCAAGGCCATCGCCGAGGCCGCCGCCGTCCCCATGCCCTCCTTCATCGCCTACCTCCTCCGCGCCTGCCTCATCCTCCTCCCCGTCCTCGTCCTCCACTGGCTCGTGTTCATCTGCTTCGCCTAGGCGGCCCCAAGCCGATACACGCCTGATGCCCGCCGGGCCCGCCACCAACCCCCTCCCCGCCCCCGCGGCCCCGACCACCACGCCCCCTCCCCCGGGCGCTGCGGGCCTCGCCGGCGCCGTCCGCGCCCTCTCAGGCGTCACGCTCCTCTCCCGCCTCGGCGGCCTCGCCCGCGACCTCCTCCTCGCCCGCCTCTTCGGCGCAACCGCCATCGGCTCGGCCTTCAACGCCGGCTTCGCCATCCCCAACCTCTTCCGCCGCCTCTTCGGCGAGGGCGCCCTCTCCGCCGCCTTCATCCCCGAGTACGCCCAGGCCCACAAGGCCGACGCCTCGGTGTATCCAGTGGGGCAGGCGTCCCGCCTGCCCGGCCGCGCCGATCAACTCGCATCCCTCACCGTCCTCTGGCTCTTGCTGGTCACCACCGCCCTCACCGTCCTCATCGAGCTCGCCCTACTCGCCGCCCTCCTGCTCCTCCCCTACGACCCCGCCCGCGCCCTCTCCTTCAAGCTCATCATGCTCATGCTGCCGTTCATGCCCCTGGTCTGCACCGCGGCCATCCTCGGCGGCATGCTCCAGGTCCACGGGCGCTACGGCCCCTCCGCCACCGGCCCCCTCCTCCTCAACGCCTTCATCATCGCCGTCGCCGCCTGGTCGCTCCTCACCAGGCAGCTCGGCACCGAGGCCACCGCCTACCTCCTCGGCCTCGCCACCGTCCTCTCCGGCCTCACGCAGTGCGCCTGGTTCGCCCTGCTCCTCCGCCCCCACATCCAGTGGACCCGCGCCTACGGCGACGCCCGCGACTCCGCCAAGCGCATGGCCCGGCGCTTCGTCCCCGTCCTGGTCGGCATGGGCACCCTCCAGATCAACGCCTTCCTCGACATCCTCCTCGCCATGTGGCCCATCTGGGTCGGCCCCACCATCCTCGGCCTCGCCTACCCCATGGATGACGCCTCCAACGCCATCCTCACCTTCACCCAGCGCCTCTACCAGTTCCCCCTCGGCGTCTTCGGCATCGCCGTCGCCACCGCCGTCTTCCCCATGCTCGCACGCCACGCCGACGAGCCCGGCGAGTTCCTCTCAACCCTCCGCCGCGGCCTGCGCCTCTCCCTCTTCATCGGCCTCCCCGCCAGCATCGGCCTGCTCCTCGTCCGCACCGACCTCACCACCGTCCTCTTCGGCGGCGGCCGGCACGGCTTCGGCCCCGGCGGCCTCGCCCGATCCGCCGCCGTCCTCGCCGGCTTCGCCCCCGCCGTCTGGGCCTACTCCCTCAACCACGTCCTCACCCGCGCCTTCTACGCCAGGGGCGACATGCGCACGCCCATGAAGGTCGCCCTCGCCATCGTCGCCCTCAACCTCGCCCTCAACCTCATCCTCATCTGGCCCCTCCGCGAGGCCGGCCTCGCCTGGGCCACCACCATCTCCGCCACCATCCAATGCGTCATCCTCGCGATCCTCCTCTCCCGCTCCCTCGCCGCCCCCCTCCTCGACGCACCCACCCGAGCCGCCCTCCTCCGCACCACGGCCGCGGCCCTCGCGATGGGCGCCGCCGTCATCGTCATCCGCTTCCTCCTCCCGGCGCCGACCACGTGGACCGGCCACCACCTCCTCCTCTCCGCCTCCTGCGCCATCGGCCTCGCCGCATACCCCCTCGCCGCCGCGGCCTTCGGAGCCCCCGAACTCCGCTGGCTCCTCCGCCGCGCCGCCTGACCCCGCTCTGTCCTCGATGCCTCGATGCCTCCTGCCTCGATGCCTCTCTTCCTCTCCACGCGATCACCTGCGAGCAGCCGAACTCAGAGGAACCAGAGGAACCAGAGAGCCCAGAGGAGGAAACAACCACAGGAGCAGAGACCTCGTCGCCGATTCTCCTCCCGCCTCGCTTTATCTCTGTGCCCTCTGGTCCCTCTGGTGCCTCTGAGTTCCCTCTTCCTCGGACCCACGCATCGGCCAGCATCGCTCCGCGCAGCGGCCCGTTATCCTCCTCCGATGGACCTCCGCGCCCTCCCCATCGCCATCACCGGCGCCAGCAGCGGCATCGGCCGCGCCACCGCCCTCGCCTGCGCCCGCGCCGGAATGCCCGTCGCCGTCAGCGCCCGCCGCGCCGACCGCCTCGACCAGCTCGTCGAAGAGATCAAGGCCTTCGGCGGGCGAGCCCTCGCCGTCCCCGGCGACGTCTCCAACCAGGGCGACTGCCGCCGCCTCATCGACGCCACCGCCGAGACCTTCGGCTCGATCTACGCCGTCTTCGCCAACGCCGGCTACGGCCTCGAGCGCCCCATCCACCAATGCTCCGAGCAGGACCTCCGCGACATCTTCGAGACCAACTTCTGGGGCACCCTCCACACCATCCGCCCCGCCCTCGACCGCATGCTCGCCGTGCCACCGGCGACCGTGCCACCGATCCCCGTGCCACCGACTTCGTCAGCTTTGGGACGAAGTCGGTGCTCCCCGAAACCCCGCGGCCACATCCTCATCTGCTCCAGTAGCCTCTCCAAGCTCGGCATGCCCTACCACGGCCACTACTCCGCCACCAAGGCCGCCCAGGACCACATCGCCCGCGCCATGCGCATCGAGCTCCGCGGCACCGGCATCCACATCTCCAGCGTCCACCCCATCGGCACCCGCACCGAGCTCTTCGAGAAATCCGAAGAGCGCTCCGGCGGCCGCCACGCCCCCCGCACCCCCAACTTCCTCATGCAGCCCTCCGAAACCGTCGCCAACGCCGTAGTCCGCTGCCTCCGCCGCGGCGACCGCAACCCCCCCGGCGAGGTCTGGACCAGCCTCCCCATGCGCCTGGCCTTCGCCCTCGGCGTCGCCATGCCCGGCCTGACCGACCGCATCCTGCGGCGAATGGCCGACAAGGTCACGAGTGCCGAGCGGCCGGCGCGATGACGAACGCTCTTCAGCCCGCAGGGGCGCAGCCCCGGAGGGCGACAGACAGTTGCGAAGGGCGTGAGCCCTGGTAGCAACCCGCCCTCTCTCCTCTTTCTTCATTCTTCTCTTCAGCCCGGAGGGGCGCAGCCCCGCAGGGCGACAGACAGTTGCGAAGGGCGTGAGCCCTGGTAGCAACCCACCCTCTCCCCTCTTTCTTCATTCTTCTCTTGAGCCCGGAGGG
>JBBDXI010000027.1:0-672 GCA_040902425.1 Phycisphaerales bacterium | reverse complement strand
CGGCCGCCACATCGACTTCCCCTCACCCCCCCGCCTCCCGCCGCTCAAACATCATCGCATTGAAGTCCAGGTCCCCCTCCACCCCCGCCCCCATCTGCCGCAGCATGTTCAGCACCTGCGCCCGGTGGTGCACCTCGTGCAGCACCAGCTGCACAAACAGCCCCGCCGCCGTCGCCGTCACGACGACCCGCCGCCCGTCGTCCGTCGTCACGCGGTACTCGAGCGCCTCCTCCCACGCCCGCGACCCCGCCGTGCGCCCGGGCGCCGCCGCCAGTTCCGCCACCGCCGCCCGCGTCTCCCGCGCCTGCTCCTCCCACACCCGCTCCACCTCCGAAAACGCCGGCGGCTCCTCCGACCGGATCGGCCACCGCGCGTACTCCGGCACCTCCCGCCCCCGCATCCGCGCCACGTAGTACCACTCGCTGATCATGATGTGCGTCAGCGTCCGCGCGATGGACCCCGGCCCCATCGGGAACTCCCGCCCGTACTCCTCCGCGCTCAGCCCCCGCACCGCCGCCAGCACGCGCGCCCGCGCCAGCACGAGATAGTCATAGACCCGCAGCGGCTCCATCCCCCCAGTAGACCGCCCCCGCGCCCGCGAAGCAACGCCCCCGGCCGACGCGCACACGCCCCCCGGATGCGCCCGCGCCCCCACACGCCCCCCCCCCAACA
>JBBDXI010000026.1:0-7200 GCA_040902425.1 Phycisphaerales bacterium | reverse complement strand
CCCACGCCCCAGAGCGCAACCGCGCCGCCGGCGCCCAGACGCCCCCGCTGCGCTACCGCCTCCACGACTACATGGTCGGCGATGCCAACCGCCTCGCCTTCGGCGCTGCCGAGCGCCTCGCCGACCCCGCAACGCCCCGCACCTTCAGCCCCCTGTTCATCCACGGCGGGTGCGGCCTGGGCAAGACCCACCTGCTCCAGGGCACCGCCCAGCGCTACCGCGAGGCCCGCCCCTCCGCCGTCGTCCGCTACATGACCGCCGAGGCCTTCACCAACGAGTACATCGGCGCCATCCGCTCCGACCGCCTCGACGCCTTCCGCAAGGCCTACCGCTCCGTCGAGCTGCTCTGCCTCGACGATGTCCAGTTCCTCTCCAACAAGACCGCCACCCAGGCCGAGCTCCTCCACACCTTCGACGCCATCGACCTCTCCGGCGCCAAGGTCGCCCTCGCCAGCGACGAGCACCCCCGCCACGTCCGCAAGCTCTCCGACGCCCTGGTCTCCCGGTTCATGTCCGGCATGGTCGTCCGCCTCGACCCCCCCGAGCCCGCCCTGCGCGAGCGCATCGTCGCCCATCTCGCGGCCCGGCGCGGCATGGCCCTGGAGCCCGCCGCCGTCAGGCTCATCGCCTCGCATCACGCGTCGCGCGACGGCTCCGTCCGCGACCTGGAGGGCGTGCTCGTCCGGCTCGACGCCCTCGCCCGCCTCCTCCCCGAGAGCGGCGGCGCGAACGAGGGCGGGGCCATCGGCCTGCTCCTCGTCCGCAAATGCCTCGGCCTGCAGGAGGCCGAGGCCGGCGGACGCCTCCGCCGCCCCGTCCGCATGGAGGCCATCATCGAGGAGGTCTGCCGGACCCTCCACATCGAGATCGGCGACTTCGTCGGGCGCGGCCGGCACAAGCGCGTCGTCCTCGCCCGCGCTGTCACCACCTGCCTCGCCCGCGCCCTCACCACCCACTCCTACCCGGAGATCGCCCGCGCCATGGGCCGCCCCAACCACTCCACCGTCATCACCGCCTGCCAGCGGATCACCAGGCAGATCGAGCGCGGCGAGAGCCTCCCCCCGGGCGACTGGTCCGCCACGGGGCTCGCGCCGGACATGCCCATCGGCGCCCTGTGCGAGCAGGTCCGCCGCGACATCCTCCGCCTCCCCGAGTCCACCTGACCTTCCTCCTCGGGGCGCCGCCCGAGACCTCCCCGGACGGCGCCTCTTCCCCTCTCTTCCTCGGCGGGACCCGCGCGCATGACGTGCGCGGGTCCCTTCCTCTTTCGTGGCCCCGGCGCGCCCACCCCGGCCCGTGCGACCGGCCCCGCGCCTAGGCTGCGGCGAACGGATTGACGATCCGGACGCCGCGGATCTCGGGCCTGCTCTGAACGTCCTCCGAGTAAAGCCGGTCCACTCCCGCCGCCACGCAGGCCGCAAGAAGGAACGAGTCCCAGATCGAGACCTGGTCCCGCAGGTGGATCGAGAGCGCCAGGTCGGCAACGGCGGGTCCCGGAGACACGAGGGTGAACCGCTGCCGCAGCGCGTGGACGTAGTCGAACGCCTCGGGTCCCGCGGCCGCTCGCTGGCGGGCCTTGGCGACGAACGCCGTGAACTCGCACAGCACCTGCCACAGAATCACCGTCTCGCCTGATGCCTCGGCGAGGCGGTCCAGGAGCGCAGCCGCGGCCGGCCCCTTGTCCCGGTCGTCGGTGTTGAAGGCATAGATCAGGACGTTGGTGTCAACCGCGTTCATGCAGTTCGTCGCGGGTCGGGCGCCAGTTGCCGGCGCGGATCAGCGCGCGGTCGCGCAGCTGCTGAAACGACCCGTTGACCGGCCCGGAAGGGATGCCGTTGCCGGGGCCGGTCGGGCCCGCCTTCTCCGGCCGGATCATGATCCGGAACCGGGCGTTCTCGGGGAGGTGAACGGGCGTTGTCGGGCGGAAGACGCCGTGCTCGAAGACCACCGGGATGTCGCCGTTGTGCTCCATTCCGGAAAGCGTAGGCCCGATCAGCTCGAAACTGGAACACGGCCCGAGCCGGCGGGACCATATACCCCGTTCCCGCCGGTCGCTCTCCCGCCGAACGGCCCCGGCGGGGGTTAGGCTGAGTGACCCTCGGACCGGTCAGGTCAGATCGACACCGGATGTGAAGGTCGTCCTTGCCGCCGAGTACTAGGCTTGCCCGCATGTCCGGCCACCACGAGATCCCCCTCTCCCGCCCCGACATCACCGACCTCGAGATCGACATGGTCTCCGAGACCCTGCGCTCCGGCCGCCTCTCCATCGGCCCCATGCAGGAGAAGTTCGAGAAGCTCGTGGCCGCGCGGGCCGGGTGCCGCTACGCCGTCGCCGTCTCCAGCGGCACCTGCGGCCTGCACCTGGTGCTCAAGGGCCTGGGCGTCGGCCCGGGCGACGAGGTGCTCACCACGCCCTTCTCCTTCATCGCCTCCAGCAACTGCATCCTCTTCGTGGGCGCCAGGCCGGTCTTCGTGGACATCTGCCCCAAGACCCTCAACATGGACCCCGCCCAGCTCGAGCGCGCCATCACCCCCACGACCAAGGCCATCCTCGCCGTCGAGACCTTCGGCAACCCCGCCTACATGGATGCCTACCGCTCCATCGCGGCCCGCCACGAGGTCCCCCTCGTCGAGGACTGCTGCGAGGCCCTCGCCACCACCTACCAGGGCCGCCCCTGCGGCAGCTTCGGGCGCGCCGGCGTCTTCGGCTTCTACCCCAACAAGCAGATCACCACCGGCGAGGGGGGCATGATCGTCACCGACGACCAGCGCCTCGCCGAGCTGTGCCAGTCCTACCGCAACCAGGGGCGGGATGTCTGCCCCGACCAGGCCCCCGTCGAGCGCCACAACCCCCGCACCGTCGGCGCCTGGCTCCGCCACGTGCGCCTGGGCTACAACTACCGCCTCTCCGAGCTCAACGCCGCCCTCGGCGTCGCCCAGATGCGGCGCCTCGACGAGATCATCCGCAAGCGCCAGCAGGTCGCCGACCTCTACATGCGCCGCCTCATGGGCAACCCCCACGTCATGCTCCCGACCCTCCTCCCCGAGACGGCGATGAGCTGGTTCGTCTTCGTGCTCCGGCTGGAGACCAGCTACAGCCAGGAGGAGCGCGACCGCATCATCGCCGGCCTGCGCAACCACGACGTCGGCGCCGGCGACTACTTCCCCTGCATCCACCTCCAGCCCTTCTACCGCGAGCAGTTCGGCTTCCGCCCCGGCATGTTCCCGATCGCCGAGAGCGTCAGCCAGCGCACCATCGCCCTGCCGTTCTACGGCGACCTGCCCCCGCGCGATGTCGAGATCGTCTGCGCCACCCTCGACGTCATGATCGGGCGCGAGAACCTGCGGCGGGGGTAGGCTCACGGAGCGGGCGTGGTCAAGGATGCCCTCAAGGTCATCGAGTCCGCCGCCTTCGGCGCCATGAGCCGCGTCCTCGCCGCACGCGCCCAGGACGCCACCGATGAGCTCACCTCCCGCTCCACCCTCGTCATCGCCCCCCACCCCGACGATGAGACCCTCGGGTGCGGCGCCACCATCGCCCGCCTCGCGGGGCGCGGCCAAACCGTCCACGTCGCCGTCGTCGCCGACGGGCGCCACTCCCACCCCTCGAAGCGGCTCTCCCCCGACCAGCTCGCCCGCATCCGGCGCGACGAGGTGCTCGAGGCCTGCCGCCGCCTCGGCGTCCCTCCCGAGCGCACCCACTGCCTCGGCTTCGAGGACCGCCACATCGCCCGCGACGGGGCCGCCATCCGGGAGCGCCTCGCCGCCCTCATCCGCGAGGTCGCCCCGCAGCAGGTCCTCGCCCCCACCGCCATCGACCGCAGCAGCGACCACCAGGCCCTCGGCACGGTCATCGCCTCGCTCCGCGCCGACGGCACGCTCCGCTGCCCCGTCTTCGAGTACCCGATCTGGTTCTTCAACGCCCGCACCTGGCTCTCGCCCGGGCGCGGGCGCCTCGCCCCCGCCCTCGGCGTCCTCTGGCGCCCCGCCGTCGCCGCCTTCACGCTCCCCGCCATCGCCGTCCGCACCGACGGACACCTCGGCCGCAAGCGCCACGCGCTCGACGCGTTCGTCTCCCAGATGACCAACCTCACCGGCGAGCCCGGGTGGGCCGTCTTCAGCCCCCTCTTCCTGAAGCAGTTCTTCCGCCGCCACGAGCTCTTCTTCCTCCCCTCCCCCGCCACGCAGCGTGCCATACCCTCCGCCCGCGGCGTCCCCCCCGTGGCGCCGCCCACCTCGCCCACGCCCGCGCCCCACGCCCCGTCGGCGCCGGCGCACGAGCCCGGCCATGCCTGAGCCCATCCGGGTCCTCCACATGCTCCCGGACCTCGCCGTCGGCGGCGGCCAGCACCTCCTGCTGCGCCACCTCTCCGGGATGGACCCCGGCGCCGTCGAGAACCATGTCTGTGTCGTCGGCCCGCCCGAGGAGATGCGCCACGCCTTCGAGAAGCTCGGCGTCCCCTGCCACACCCTGGGGCTCCGTTCCCGGCCGGGTCTCCCGCTCGCCGCCGCGCGGCTGGTGGGCCTGCTCCGACGCCTCCGCGTCGAGGTGGTGCACACGAACAACACGGCGCTCGACCGCACCCTCGGGTACTTCGGCGCCATGGCCCTGCGGCTCCCCGTGGTCAACTCCCTGCACTCCGAGTTCGTCGCCCTCGGCGGACTCTCGGGCGCCAGCGCGGGCCTCCGGCGGCGCGCCTCGCGCCGGGTCGGCCTCTGGGCCGCGCGACGGGTCGTCGCCCACACCGTCGCCGTCTCCCGCGGCGTGCGGCGGTTCTGGGAGCCGTACCTCCGGGAGCAGGGCGCCACGCCCGCCCGAGTCTCGGTCGTCTACCCGGGGCTCGAGCCGCACCGCTTCCGGCCACCCCCGCCCGAGCGGCTCGCGGCCCTCCGGGATGAGCTCCGCCTGGCCGACGCAGCGCCCGTCCTGCTGAACGTCGGCAAGCTCATCGACGGCAAGGGCCAACGCCACCTCGTCCGGATCATGCCCGAGGTCCTCGCCCGTCACCCCCGCGCCGTCCTGCTCCTCGCCGGCGACGGGCCCGACCAGCCCGTGCTCGAAGCGATGATCCGCGAGCGCTCCCTCGGCCCCTCGGTCCGCCTGCTCGGCCGGCGCGACGATGTCGCGGCCCTCCTCTGGCTGGCCGACCTCTTCGTCTTCCCGTCGCACAGCGAGGGGTTCCCCCTCTCGGTCCTGGAGGCCATGGCCGCCGCACGCCCGGTGGTCGCCTTCCGGCTCCCCGCCTTCCAGGAGCTCGTGAGCGAGGACACGGACGCCGACCTCGTGCCGATCCGCGACGAGCCGGCCCTGCTCCGCGCGATCCTGAGGCTCCTGGCCGACCCCGCGCTCCGGCGCGCCATGGGCGACGCCGCCCAGCGGACCGTCTCGCGATTCACCCAGCGGGCATCGTCGCGGGCGCTGGAAGAGATCTACCGTTCGCTCGTCCCGCGCGCCCGGCCGCCGGGCGACTCCGCCGCCCATTCCCCCGCACCCCCATGAGCCGCTCCCCCCTCAGGTCCCTCGCCCGCTGGGCCCTCTCCCGTTGGCCGCGCCGCGTCCGCGCCGGCGAGGCCCGCGGCCTGCGGATGGACCTGCGCCGGGCCAGCGCCTGGTACGCGCGGGGCACCAACGAGCCCGCTATCCAGCGCGCCGTGGCCGAGCACGTCCGCCCCGGCGGGGTCTTCTTCGACGTCGGGGCGAACGTCGGTTTCTTCTCGCTGATCGCGGCCCGGGCCGCGGGGCCCGCGGGGCGCATCATCGCCTTCGAGCCCGTGCCCGCCAACGCCGACGCGATCCGGCGCAACGCACGGATCAACCGATTCGACAGCATCTCGGTCGTCCAGGCCGCCGTCGCCTCGGCGCCGGGCGAGATGGACCTGGTCCTCAGCGAGCACCCCGGCGGCGCCGCCCTCGCCCTCGCCCCGCCCCCCGACGCCAGCGGCCGCATCCGCGCCCGCGTGGTCTCGATCGACGACCTCGTGGGGCGCGGCCAGGCCCCCCCGCCGACGCTCATCAAGGTCGACGTCGAGGGCGTTGAGGTCGAGGCCCTCCGCGGCATGGCCGAGACCGCCCGCACGCACCGCCCGATCATCATCTGCGAGCTGGATGACACCAGCCCCGCGGCCCTCGCCCGCAAGGTCGCGGAGGTCGAGGGGCTCTTCGCCCAGTGGGGCTACGCCGCCTCACGCCTCGAAGAGGCCTACGGCGGCTCCGTCGTCCACCTGCTCGCCCGCCCCGCCACGGCGCAGCCCTAAGCGACCAGCACCTCCGGCGACAGCCCGAGCTGCGCGAGGGCGCCGGCCACCTCCTTCTGGTACAGCGGGTTCATCACGATCACCGCCGCCGGGCGCTGCGCCGCGAGCGACGCCGGCGCCACGATCTCGTGCCCCGCCCCCGCGATGAAGCACCCCTGCTTCCGCGGGTTCGCATCCACCGCGCACGCCACGCCCGCCGCCGCGCTCCCCAGCGCGTTCAGGAACGTCACCCCCTTCGAGCCCGCCCCCCACAGCGCCACCCGCTCCCGCCGCGCGGCACGCTCCGCGAGCACGAGTGTCCAGTGCCCCACTTTCTCGCGGTGCCCTTCTCCGAACCCGCGCGCCGCCGCCGCCTCGCCCGCGTTCGGCCCCTTCGCCGCGCCCGCCCCCGGCGACCCCACGCGCGCCAGCGCCGTCAGGAACTGGTCCCCGTACGCCGCCTCCACCCGCTCCACCGCGAACCCCGCCGCCTCCAGCACCCGCGCCAGCGAGCCCGGCGTGTAGTACGTGCAGTGCTCGTAGATCACATCCCACACCGCCCGGCTCTCCACCAGCCACCGGCCGTTGGGCACCTCGACGAAGATCGCCCCCTCGCCCCCCGCCCCGCCCATCGCACCACGCAGCGACGCCAGGAACGCCACCGGCGACCAGATGTGCTCCAGCACGTGCCGGCACACCACCAGCCGCGCCCGCAGCCCCGCATCGCCCGCACCGAACTCCCGCGCGTGGATCGTCACCCCCTCCGGCAAAACCCCCGCCCGCCCCGCGTCGAACGCCGGATCGAACCCGTGCGCGCGGCACCCGCCGAGCCTCGCCAGGAGCCCAAGAAAGTACCCATCCCCGCACCCGACTTCGACCACCGTCCCGCCCCGCACCCCCCGCACGGCCACCAGCCGCGAAGCCAGCCCCTCCGCGTACTCCCGGAAGCTCGGCGAGAAATGCAGC
>JBBDXI010000025.1:0-7525 GCA_040902425.1 Phycisphaerales bacterium | reverse complement strand
CGCCCCCGCCGAACGCCGCCCAGCGGGCCCGGCTCCCGCCCCCGGCGCGCCGCCCGCACCCCCGGCGCCCGCGCCGCCAGGGAAATAGCCCCGCCGCATGAGCGTCCCACCGTCCCAGGCCGCCGGCGCAGCGCCCGACGCCGCCCCGCCCATCCCGCCGCCACCCGGCGCGGGCCGCCCCGCGCCGGGGCTGTCAATCCTCGATTTCATCACCGACGGGTCGCTGGCGGGGCTGTGCGAGGAGTTGAGCACGCTCACCGGCGTGCCGGTCGTCCTCCGCGACCGCGAGGGCCGGCGGATCGTCCGCTCCACCGGGGCGCGCTCCTGGGCGGTGCAGGCCGACCGCCCCTCCCCGGGCGAGGAGCGCGTCGCGCTCGACGTGGAGGGCCAGACCATCGGCTACCTCGGCGTCGGCGCTTCGGCGGAGGGCGAGCCGGCGCAGCGGGACCACCTGCGCGGCACGGTCAGCCTGCTGGCCTCGACGGCCGCGGAGCTCTGCCGCCAGCAGCTGGACCTGCGGCACCGCGTGAAGGAGCTTCAGGCGCTCTACCGGCTGTCGTCGCTGCTGACGCGGGCGACGCGGATGGAGGCGGTGCTGGACATCGCGCTGGAGTCCGCGATCGACGTGCTGGAGCTCGACGCGGGTTCGATCGTGCTGTTCGAGTGGTCCGACGGGCCCCACAGCGAGAACGAGGAGGACCTGGTCCTGAAGGCCTCGCGGAAGCTCAGCGCGGAGTGGCTGGCGTGCCCGCTGCCGCTGAGCAGGAACCGGCTCTTCGACCGGCTCGCGCTGCGGGGCGAGGTGGTCGTCTCCGAGGACCTGCGGGGCGACGAGCGGGTTCTGATCCGCGAGCAGGTGGAGCGCGAGGGGCTGCGCGGGGCGATCCACTGCGGGCTGGTCTTCCAGGAGAAGGCGATCGGCGTCATCCGCCTCTACGCCCGCGAGCCGCGGACCTTCAGCGAGTCGGAGAAGCGGCTGCTCTCCGCCATCGCCCACCAGGCGGCCGTCGCCGTGGAGCAGGCGCGCCTGATCGAGCTGCGCGAGCGGGACGAGCGGGTCCAGCGGCAGCTGCAGCTGGCGGCCGGCGTCCAGCGGCGGATGCTCCCGCGCGGGGTCCCCGCGGTGCCGCGCCTGGACCTCGCGGCCCGCTACATCCCCAGCTTCGAGCTGGGGGGCGACTTCTACGACTTCTACGAGATGGCGGGCAACCTGGGCGTCGCCATCGGCGATGTGGCGGGCAAGGGCCTGGCCGCCGCCCTGCTCATGTCCAGCGTGCGCTCCAGCCTGCGGGCGCACGTGGAGGATGTGTACCACCTCGACGAGGTGCTGGCGCGGGTGAACCGGGCCCTGTGCCGCGACACGCTGGACCACGAGTTCGCGACGCTCTGGTACGGCGTGATCGACGCGGGGGCCCTGCGGCTGACGTACTGCTCGGCCGGGCACGAGCCGCCGATGCTGGTCCGCATGCCCGCCGGGCGCGCCCCCGCCGAGGCCGACCTGACCGAGCTGACGGTCGGGGGCATGGCCGTGGGGATCGACCCCAGCCAGCAGTACCTCCGCGGCACGTGCGACCTGCGCCCGGGGGATGTGCTGGTGGCCTACACCGACGGCGTCACCGACACGCTGGACTTCCAGCGCCGCCGCTTCGGGCGCATCCGCCTGCGGCAGGCCGTGCTGGCGCTGCTGGGCAGGGAGCCCGAGGCCCCCGCGGCCCGGGTGCTCGAGCACATCCTCTGGGAGCTGCGCCAGTTCGCCGGCGTGCTGGAGCGCCCGGATGACCAGACGCTGGTGGTGCTGCGGGTCCGGGCGTAGCGACGGCTCTCACCCACAGACCGGCCCGGAGAGGCGGGGACCCGGCCGGCGGCCCGCCGTATATTGGCGGGGCATGGATGTGCGCCCGCTCCAGGTCGTCAAGCTGGCCATCGCGGCGGCGGGTGTCGCCGGCTTTGTCTGGATGCTCACGGCCGGGTTCCCGCGCGGGCAGGCGAAGCTGTACACCTACGGCGGGATCGCGGCCGTCGTGCTGGCGTACATGGGGGCGGACTACCTCGACCAGCGCGACCGGCGGCGCCGGGTGGCCGCGCGGCTCGCGGCGCTGGGGTTCGAGGAGGCGCCGGCCCCCGAGGGGGCGGTCCACTACACGCCGGAGAAGAAGCACCACAGCTTCGGGGTGGTGCTCTACGCCGAGGCGCAGTGGCGGGGCCGGAGGTCGCGCGTGGCCGACTTCAAGTACGAGACGGGGCACGGCAAGGCGAACAAGACCTGGCGGAACTTCCAGGCGGCGATCGAGTGCCCGCCGGAGTGGCCGGAGATGGAGCTGGACCCGCCGGTGGGCCTCGCGAGCCGGCCGATCTCGCAGCTCTTCGGCGAGAAGGGGGCGCGGACGGGCGATGAGGCCTTCGACCGTCGCTGGCGCATCCGCGCGGCCGACGGGGAGGGGGCGCTGGTGCTGATGACGCCGGCGCTGCGGGCGTGGCTGCTGGAGTCGCCGCGCAAGGAGCGGTGGTGCATCCGGGGCGGGTGGCTCTCGTGCACGTGGGGGAGGGCGTGCGACGAGCGGAGCGCCGAGCGGGTGCTGGCCCGCGTCGCGATGTTCCTCTCGCGGGCCGGGCAGCCGGCGGGTGCGGCGTGAGGCTCGACGGGGGTGCGGGCGGCGCGCTGGTGCTGCGCTCCGAGGTCCTGGAGCGGGCGGGGGTCCCGCACGCGTTCGCGACGCGCCGGGGCGGAGTGTCGGCGGGGTGCTTCGAGTCGCTGAACTTCGGCAACCCCGGCGAGCTGCCGCTGGCGCGGCGCGACCCGGCGGCGAACATCCGCGAGAACTACCAACGGCTGCTCAGCGCTGCGGGGTGCGGCGGGCGCGGGCTCGTCGAGGTGCACCAGGTGCACGGGGCGGGGGTGCTGGTCGTTCACGCGGGAACGCCGGCCCACGCCGGCGCACGCGACACAAAGGCCGACGCGATCATCACGGATGACCCCGCCCGGGGCGCGGCCGTGCGGATCGCCGACTGCGCGCCGGTGCTGCTGGCGAGCGGCGATGGGGCCGTGGTCGCGGCGGTTCACGCGGGGTGGCGCGGCGTCGTCGCGGGCGTGGTCCCCGCGGCCGTCGAGGCCATGAAGGGCCTGGGGGCCGGCGGGGTCATCGCTGCCGTCGGCCCGTGCATCGGCCGGGGGGCCTTCGAGGTCGGGCCCGAGGTGGCGGCCGAGTTCAGGCGGGTGTTCGGTGAGGCGGCCCCGCTCCGCCCCGGGCGCGGGGACCGCTTGCACGCGGGGCTGGCGGAGGCCATCGGGTTGCAGCTGCGGGCGGCGGGGGCGGCCGAGGTGGACATTTATGAAGGGTGCACGTTCGGCCAGCCGGACCTGTTCTTCTCCCACCGGCGGGACCGGGAGCGGTCGGGGCGGATGGCCGCGGTGATCGGGCCCCGCCTGTAGAGCCCCATGGGTCTCATGGGATCCATGCGACCCTCGGGACCGGGAGCATTTAACAGCACCCGTGGCGTTGCTGGTATGCTGCTTCTCCACCACCCCAAGGGGCACACACCATGAAGCTGACCGCCGCCGCCGTCCTTATCGCCGCATCGGGCGCCCTCGCGCAGGGCACGTTCAAGCTGACGCCTGTGCCCAAGGAGGGCAGCAAGGCCGCGGGCGGGTATTACCAGCCGCAGCGGCTGATGCTCAGCGAGGAGAAGCCGGCGACGATCCGCAAGGCGCCGGCGGGCCTGGAGGCGCCGCTGTACGGCGTGCTGCCGATCGGCAAGGGCAAGTTCCACGTGATCCTGGATGAGCCGGAGGGGAAGGAAGCGCGGCTCTTCGTGGACAGCAACGGCAACGGCGACCTGACCGACGACGGCGACGCGGTGTGGACCTCGCGGAAGGTCAAGGCCCGCGCGCCCGCGCCGAAGCCGGCGGCGGAGGGCGAGGAGCCGGCGCCGGCCCCCGAGCCCAGGGAGTACACCCAGTACAATGGCGGCGCGGTGGTGAAACTGGTGAACGGCAACGAGAAGATGGACGCCCACCTCTCGATGTACCGCTTCGACAAGACCGACCCCGCCCGGGCGGCGCTCAAGAACATCCTGATGTACTACCGCGACTACGCCTACGAGGGCGAGGTGAAGCTGGGGGACAAGACCTACAAGGTCGTGCTGGTGGATGACCTGGCCACCGGCGACTTCCGCGGGAAGGAGCCGCCCAGGGCCGAGAACGGCGCCGCCCCCGCGGCGGCCGCACGCGGGAGCGGCGTGCAGCTGCTCATCGACGTGAACGGCGACGGGAAGTACGACACCCGGGGCGAGCGGTACGACGTCCGCCAGCCGTTCGCGATCGGCGGGCAGGCGTACGAGATCACGGCGATGAAGCCGCTGGGCTCGGACTTCCGGATCGTCAAGTCGCAGAAGACCGTCGCCCAGATCGACCCGCCGCCGGACCACTCCGTGGGCAAGAAGATCACCGCCTTCGAGGCGACGGACATGGCCGGGAAGGCGGTGAAGTTCCCCGGCGACTTCAAGGGCAAGGTGGTGATGCTCGACTTCTGGGCGACCTGGTGCGGCCCCTGCATGGCCGAGGTCCCCGGCCTGGTCGCGGCCTACGAGAAGTACAACAAGGAGGGGTTCGAGGTCCTGGGCATCTCGCTGGACCAGCCCAACGCGGAGAAGAAGATCAAGGACACGCTGGAGAAGCACGGGATGGCCTGGCGCCAGGTCTACGACGGCAAGTTCTGGAAGGCGGAGATCGCCCAGCTCTACGGGATCAGCTCCATCCCCGCGGTGTTCCTGGTGGATGGGGACACGGGGGAGGTCCTGGCGGTCCGGGGCGAGCTGCGCGGGGCGAGCCTCGAGAAGACGCTGACCAAGGCCCTTCAGAAGAAGCGCGGGGCCCAGTAGCGGCCTCAGGCGGGTTGGCCGGCGAGGGCCGGCTCGGCGTAATACTCCTCGAGCACCGCGCGCCACCCCTCGAGGCTCGAGACCCCGATGAACCGCCGGCGGGCCTCCTCCGCGCGCGGGTGGTGCTCGGCGAAGCGGATCCCGAACTTCCGCATCGCCATCCCGGTGAAGGCCTCGGCCCGGCGGAGCTGGCTCACGCCGCTCCGTCCGTTCGCGTTCACCGCCAGCGCCAGCCGGAAGTGCTCCTCCAGAACCGCCCGCTGCTCGCCGATCGTCGGCGGCCGCGGCGTGCGCCCGGCCATCATCTCCCGCGCCTCGCGGAACAGCCACGGGTTCCCGATGCACCCGCGCGCCACCGCCACCGCCGAGACGCCGGTGTACGCGAGCATGCGGAAAAGCTCGGCGGAACTCCAGACGTCCCCCGAGCCCAGGATCACCTTGTCCGGGTGCCGCCGCACGATGCCGCGCAGCAGGTCCCACCGGCTGGGGCCGATGTACTTCTGCTCCACCGTCCGCGCGTGCACCGTCGCCCAGCCGTAGCCGATGCGGAAGGCCGCGTCGAGCAGGCGCTCGAAGGCCGCGGCCATCTCGGGGGTGTCGTCGTAGGCCCGGCGGAGCTTGACGGTGCAGGGGATGTGCGCGGGGACCGCCTCGCGCACGGCCTCCAGGATCTCGACGGCCCCCTCGGGCTCGCTGAGCCAGTGCCCGCCCCGGGCCTTGCGGTCGATCTTCTTCACCGGGCAGGCGAGGTTGACGTCGATGGTGGCGAAGGTTCTGGGAGGAAGGGACGGAGGGACGGAGGGACGGAGGCACGAAGTGGAAGAGCCCGGGCCGCGGCGTTCGGTGGCTGTCGCGGGGGCCGGTGCCGGGGCGAGCTGCTCGCCCCCGGGGAGGCGCAGGTGCGTCGCGGGGAGCCGGCCGTCGGCGTAGGCCAGCTTCCGGTACTCGCGCTCCGCCCGCGCCGCCTGCTCCACCATCTTCACCGCCGCCGCGGCCATCTCGCGCGGGTCGCTCCCCATGATCTGCCCGACCAGTGGGTGGTCCTCCTCGCCGCCGGGGATGTTGTCCTCGATCTCGCCGAGGTCGGCCTTGGCGAAGCCGCGCCCGCCGGCGAGCAGCGTCCGGTCGAGCAGGGCCTCCGTCACGCACAGCGGGCACCCGTGCCGGCGGGCGATGATCCGCATGGCCGCGTCGGAGTAGCCCGAAAGCCCCGCCTGGAAGAAGGGGGCGTCGAAGGCCGGGACGAGGGCGGTCAGGCGCGGGTCCATGCCGCGCGCGGCGGCCTGTTCCGCGGCCCGGCGCGGGTCGATCCCCTCCGCCCCCGGGGCGATCGCGGGCGAGGGCGGGGTGGCGTTGTTGCCGTGGCAGGACATTTCGGGGACTATAGGGAACGGATGAAAGCGACCCTTCTGCCCGCCGTGTTCGCCGCCGCGCTCCTCGCCGGGTGCGCCGCCCAGACGATCAAGGAGGCGCGCCCGTACCCCCAAGGGACCCCCTACGGGCCCTCGCTGGACATCCAGGTCTTCCGGCGTACGACGGAGATCGAGTTCACCAACACCACCGCGCGCCCGTTCGGGGCGAGCATCCTCTGGCTCAACGGGCGCTTCGCCCGCCCGGTCGCCGGGCTGGAGGTCGGCCAGCACGTGGTGCTCCCGCTCCGCGAGTTCACGGACGAGTACGGCGAGAGCTTCCGGGCCGGCGGCTTCTTCGCCACCGAGGCCCCCGACCGCCTCGCCCTCGCCGAGATCGAGACCGTGGAGCCCGACGGGAAGACGGTGATGCTGGGCCTGGTGGTGGTCGGCGGCGAGGCGCCGTAGCAAAGCAGCAAAGAGCAAGCAGCACATGGCAAATCAGGGCCCGTGATCGGCGCGCCCTTGCTATTTGCTGCCTTGCCATGTGCTGCTTTATCCTCCGCCCATGGCCAACATCCTCGTCATCGGCCCCCATCCCGACGACCAGGAGCTGGGCATGGGCGGGACGATCGCCCGCCTCGCCGAGCAGGGCCACAGCGTCCTGCTCCTGGATGCCACCAACGGCGAGCCCACGCCCCACGGCACCGTCGAGACCCGGCAGCGCGAGGCGCAGGAGGCCGCGGCCATCCTCTCCCCGCCAGGCAACCCCGTCCGTCGCACGCTGCTGGACCTGCCGAACCGGTTCGTGACGGCGATGATCGACGCCCGGCACAAGATCGCGGGGGTGATCCGGGCCCACCAGGCGCAGGTGCTGTTCGTGCCCTACCCGGAGGATGCCCACCCCGACCATCGCGCCATCACCCGCCTGGCCGAGGATGCCCGCTTCGACGCCAAGCTGACGGGGCTCTCGATGCCGGGCGACGAGGGCCGGCCACCGGTCTACCCGAAGTGGCTGTTCTACTACTACGCGACCCACCTGCGGATCGTCCCCAGCCCGACGTTCTGCATCGACATCGCCCCGCAACTGGACCGGAAAATGGGGGCGATCCGGGCCTACCACTCGCAGTTCGGGGTTAACCCCGTCAACCGGCCGGTGGTGGAGTGGGTCCGGTCGCAGGCGGTGTACTTCGGCTCGCGGATAGGCACGCCCGCGGCCGAGCCGTTCTGGAGCCGCGAGCCGCTGGGTTTGGGGGGGCTGGGGGAACTGGTCCGCTAGCCATGGGGGGGCCCTGCCC
>JBBDXI010000024.1:43186-45115 GCA_040902425.1 Phycisphaerales bacterium | reverse complement strand
ACCTCCTCCACGACGACTACCACCGCAAAGGCAAACCCGTCTGGCGCTTCGAACAGATCACCGCCGACGAGCCCACCCCCGACACCAGTTGACTCCGGGTGCCACTGCTCGCGGCGTCGTCGCCGCGCAGCAGTGCGTGCAACCACCTCAACACGAGAGGATGCGGCACGCGAGAAGAACCGGAAGTCGCCAAACGCAGGAGCGCGATAGCGCAGGACCACGACTGCCAAAGCGCAACAGGCGAAGGCGCGAATGTCCGAATGCGCGAATACGCGAATACGCGAATGCGCGAATGCGCGAATGCGCCAAAACTCCCCAGCCCGAAGGGCTGAACGTCAGTAGCCGGGGGTGAAGCGAGGCGCAGCCAAGCGCCACCCCCGGTCACCGCCCCCCCGGCGCGCGCACCCCGAAGGGGTGCTCGTGGCTCCCCCCGCAGGGGTGCCACTGCTCGCGGCGTCCTCGCCGCGCAGCAGTGCGCGCAACCAAGGCCACAGATGTCCCCGATGTTCCCCGCACCCCGCGCTCGTCACCACCGCTCACGTCTCACCCCTCACCTCATCACCTCATCACCTCATCACGCCCTACCCTCCCCCATGCGGCGCTGCCTCAACCTCCTCCTGCTCGCCCTCACTACCCTCGCCGCCCCCGCCTGCACCTCCCTTACGTTAAACCCCTCCGGCCGCATCGAGCCGCTCTCCCCCGCACTCTCCGATCAGCTCTGCTGCTCCCCCCTCCTCCTCGCCGTCTTCGGGCGCGAGGACGATGGTCCCGGCGGCGGGGGGGGTGGGGGGGGCGTCATCGGCGCCGGCTCCGGCATCGCCGTCCACGAGCGCATCATCCTCACCGCCTCCCATGTCGTCCCCCAGAGCGCCCGCTGGGCCTCGCTCCGTTCCGCCGACCAGCCGCAGCAGTCGCAGCGCTCGCGCCGCTCCTCCGGCGTCCGCATCCGCTCCGTCATCCGCGGTGGCGGCCCGGCCGCCTCCGGCGGCGACTGGGCCCTCCTCATCCTCGACCGCCCGCTCTCCCGCCAGGGGATCACGGCCGCGCCCTGCCTCTGCGCCCAGAACGCACCCGCCCCGCCCCCCGGCACGCCGGTGCTCATCGCCGGCTACCCCTTCCCCGAGGGCAAGCCCCCCGCCACCGAGTCCGCCGTCTTCTCCCGCACCCCCGTCGTCGTCCGCACCACGCTCGCCGCGCCGCCCCCGGACGCCCGGCGGAACGACACCTTCCTTTACGCCGACTACGCCGCCGGCCGCACCGACCTCAGCGGCCTCTCCGGCGGCCCCGTCTTCACCGTACCCGAGGGGGGGGGCGGCGAGCCGCCGGTGCTCATCGGCATCCACATCGCCACCGGCGTCACCACCTTCGCCAGCCTCACCCTCAACCGCTCCAGCCTCATCCGCCGCGTCCCGACCGCCGAGATCGAAAGAGCCATCGCCGATCTGCCGCCCCCGCGGTGACGAGGTTGAAGAAGTTGAAAAGGGGGAACAGGCGAAGAGGCGAGTGAGAGTAAGGAAGGGACCAATCGAAAAACGACAAACGGGCCGGCGTTGGAGGGGAGGCTCCCAACCGGCCCGTTCATCTGCGCGAAGCTGAGCCCCGCGCGGTCCCCGCAACTTCCTTGGCATGCCCGGTCTCCCGGGCCGCTCATCTCAACGTGGACGAGTGTGGGATCACCCGGTTAACAGCGAGTGAAAAGGCTGTGAACACCAGTTCATCTGCGCGGGCTCGTCGACGACGCGCCTAAGTAGCCGTCAAATAAGAGAGTACGACGCGCCCTACCTGCCGCCGGCGCGACGCCCGCACCCCCGGGTACGCTCCGCCCGTGCGCGATTCCGCCGACATCGCCATCCTCGGCGCCGGCGCGGCCGGCCTCATGGCCGCCATCTGGGCCGGCCGCGCCCCCCCCCCCCCCGGCCCGGGGGGGCG
>JBBDXI010000024.1:0-43176 GCA_040902425.1 Phycisphaerales bacterium | reverse complement strand
GCCGCCGCCGCGGCCGAGGGGGGGCGTGGCGGGCCCCGTCTCTCCATCGTCGCCCTCGACAGCGCCCGCCGCCTCGGGGCCAAGATCCTCGTCGCCGGCGGCGGCCGCTGCAACGTCACCCACGCCGCCGTCGATGAGTCCGCCTTCGCCGGCTCCACCCGCCCCGCCATCCGCAAGGTCCTCGGCCGCTTCGGCGTCGAGCGGACGGTCGGGTTCTTCCGAGACCTCGGCGTCGAGCTCAAACGCGAGCAGACCGGAAAGCTCTTCCCCACCACCGACGATGCCCACACCGTGCTCGACGCCCTCCTCCGCGCCGCGGCCGAGGCCGGCGTCGAGCTGCGCCACCCCTGGCGGGCCGCCTCCGTCGAGCGCACGGAGGGCGGATTCCTCATCACGCCCGACGCCGCCGCCGGCGGCGCGGCCGCGGCGCTGCGGGCCGATCGCATCATCCTGGCCACGGGCGGAAGGGCCCTGCCCCGGTCCGGCTCCGACGGCGCCGGCTACGCCTTCGCCGCCGCCCTGGGTCACTCGTTCACGCCCCGCATCTTCCCCGCCCTGGTCCCCCTCACCCTCCCGCGGGACCACTTCCTCTGCGCCCTCGCCGGCATCGCCGCGCCCGCGACCCTCGAGGTCCGCTCGGGCGCCGGCAAGCGGCTCGCCGCCTTCACCAACGCGACCCTCTGCACCCATTTCGGCCTCTCCGGCCCCGCCGTGCTCGACATCAGCCGCTACTACACCGACGCCGCCGCGATGGGCCCCGGGGCGACGCTCGTCATCAACTGGCTGACCCGTGCCCCGGCCGCCGCCGCGCCGGGCGGCACGCCCGACCACCTCCGCGAGCCGGTGAGCCCCGAGGAGTTCGACCGCGACCTCCAGGACCTCGCCCGCCGCTCGCCCTCTTCGGGCCTGGCCCGGTTCCTCGCCGAGCGGCTCCCCGAGCGCCTGGCCCGGGCGCTCCTCCAGAGCGCCGCCGTGGCCCCCTCCACGCCCACGCACCGCCTCACGCGCGAGCAGCGCCTCGCCGTTGTGCGAGCCGTCACCGCGCTCCCCCTGCCCATCACCGGCGACCGGGGCTTCACGCACGCGGAGGTGACCGCCGGCGGCATCCCGCTCTCGGAGGTGCGGCTGGAGACCATGGAATCCCGCCTCTGCCCGGGCCTTTTCCTGTGCGGCGAGATCCTCGACGTGGACGGGCGCATCGGCGGGTTCAACTTCCAGTGGGCGTGGGCCAGCGGTTTCATCGCCGGGCGCCGCGCCGCCGGGTGGCCGGGTGACCCGGGGGGGCCCGGCTAGAGTCACCATCAATGACGTCGCTCGTGTGCGTCCCCATCATGGTCCTCGGTCCGGAGCAGGCCCTCCGCGATGCCCGGGCCGCCAAGGACCAGGGCGCGGACCTGGTCGAGCTGCGGATCGACGAGGTGTTCCAGGGGGACGGGGATGAGGCGGGGCAGCGGCTGGTGTTCCGGCTGGTCGCGGACTGCCCCCTGCCGTGCATCATCACCTGCCGGCCGGCCTCGGAGGGGGGCCACTACGACGGCTATGAGCCCTCGCGGATCGCGCTCTTCGAGCGGCTGGCGACCTCCTTCGGCACGGGCGAGAGCCCGCCGCGGTACATCGACGTGGAGCTATCCACGTACACGCGGTCCGCGAACATCCGCCAGAAGGTGAACCTGGCGGTGGACCACCCGGAGCAGTCGCGGGACCTCTCGACGTCGCTGATCCTCTCGACGCACGACTACGACGGCCGCCCCGCCGACCTGACGCGGCGCATCCTGCGGATGCAGGAGGAGGCAGCGCCGAAGGTGCTGAAGGTCGCCTGGCGGGCGCGCTCGCTGCGGGACACCATCGAGGTGTTCGACCTGCTCGCGCAGCGCGACCGGCCGACGATCGCCCTGGCGATGGGGGAGTTCGGGCTGATGTCGCGGGTGCTGGCGCCGAAGTTCGGGGGCTTCCTCACCTTCGCGAGCCTCCGCCCCGAGACGGCGACCGCCCCGGGCCAGCCGACGGTGCGCGAGCTGCTCGACCTGTACCGATTCCGCTCCATCGGGCCGGGGACGGCCGTGTACGGCGTCATCGGGTACCCGCTGGGGCACTCGCTCTCGCCGCTGGTGCACAACGCAGGGTTCGAGGCGGCGGGGCTGGATGCGGTGTACCTGCCGCTGCCGGTCCCCGGCGGGATCGAGGGCGGGCCGATCGCCGCGAGCGGCGGCTACGAGAACCTGAAGGCGACGCTGGGGGAGCTGCTGGACTACGGCCCGCTCAACCTGCGCGGCGCCAGCGTGACCAGCCCCCACAAGGAGAACCTCGCCCGGCTGGCGGTGGAGATGGGGTGGGAGATGGACGAGGTCTCGGCCTCGATCCGGGCGGCGAACACGCTGACGGCGGAACGCGACCCCGACGGCTCGGTGCGGCGGGTCCGGGTGAGCAACACCGACGCCCCGGCGCTCAGCGCGATCATCCGGGATGAGGTGGGCGAGGTCGCGGGGCGGTCGGTGGCGGTCATCGGCGCCGGCGGGGTGGCCCGGGCGGCGGTCTACGCGCTGGCGACGGGCGGCGCCAGGGTCTCGGTCTTCAGCCGGAGGTGGCAGAAATCGGTGCTGCTCGCCGAGTCGTCGAAGCACCTCGGCCCGGGTGAGGTCGTCGCCGAGCCGCTCTCCGATCTGGCCCGGGGGGGGTTCGCCGCGATCATCCACGGCACGCCGCAGGGGATGAGCGGGGGCCTGGCGCGGACGGCGGAGGAGCGCGTCCGGGATGAGGCCCGGCAGGCGATGGATGAGGGTGAGGACAAGCCCCCGGCGCGGTGCGATGCGCGGGATGCCCCGGTCGCCGTCGCGGCCCTGGGCCGCTGCCCGGGCGCGGTGCTGATCGAGACGGTGTACAACCCGGTGGAGACACCGCTGCTGCTGGCCGCGCGGGCGGCGGGGCTGCCGACGGTGGATGGCCTGAGCATGTTCGTGCGGCAGGCGGGGCTGCAGTTCGAGGGGTGGACGGGCGGGCGGGCGCCGCTCCAGTTGTTCGACCGCCTGTGCCGCGAGGCTCTGGTAGGCTCGCCGGCCTGATGCAGGCCCGTGACCCCGTCCCCGAGCCCGTCCCTCTGGCGGCGCCCTTCCCCGCGCTGCTCTACGGGCGCTTCTACACGTGGTACCTGCTGGCGGGGACGCTGGACATCCTCGTGACGCACTTCATCCTCAGCCAGCTCGGCGGGTGGGAGGTGAACGTGCTGGCGGCGCGGCTGATCGAGCGGTACGGCGTGTGGGGGCTCGTGGCGCTGAAGTACAGCACGGTGGTGGTGGTGGTGCTGGTGTGCGAGTATGTGGGGCGGCGGCGACCGCGGGTGGGGCGGGGGCTGGCCGCGGCGGCGATCGTCATCTCGGCGCTGCCGGTGGGGCTGGGGCTGCTGCAGGTGGCGGCGTGGACGCACCTGTTTTGAGGTGAGACGGTGATGAGGTGATGACGTGATGACGTGATGAGGTGAGGGGAAAGGAGAACGCCGGGCGCTCTTTCTCGTCGCGAGGATGCCCCGCCCTCTCCAAGAGACGCGCACCCGTGCCGCATGGATGCGGCCCAACACCACAGAACTGTCGCATTCCGCCCACTGAACACCCCCAAACACGACAAACCTGTCGTCCCGCCCCGAAGCTCCCCCGCCGCGCCGGACGGCCTACCAAACCACAACCACCTATACAATTCCGCCCCCCGCCGGGCCGTGCCGGAGCGGGCGGCCCCGACCCCCCGACAACCGCGACAGCCCCCCGCCCCGCCCGCGGAGGTGCGGGCCGGCGGGACGGGGGGGCTTGGTTGGAGTACTTCACAACGCCTACGAGGCTTAGCGGGCGCGCAACTACAGCCGCGACGGCTGTTTATAACAATACGAGTGTTCGTCGGCTTTTCATGCACGTCGGTGATCACTGCACCATAGGGTGATCGCCATGTTCGTACTGCAACGCCTTCTCTTCGTAATGATGACTGTTCTCTCAGCCTCACCGTTAGCGTGCGGCCAGGATGAATGGCTGATCAGTTCTGATCGAAGCCTGGGGGGCACTCTCAACGTCGACCGATTCGAGCTTGCAGACGGCACGACGGTGACGCTCCGAGATCACTTGACGGTCAACTCGTCGGGGGACATTGTGATTGGCGCCTGCCGTTTGGGGGCCGCCGGCCAGGACAGGTCTCTCAAGTCGCGGGATGGTCTCACGCTCACTCTGCGGGCCAAGAGGAAGATCGTGATCAGTCCATCGGCCAGCATCCGTGTTGAACGCGGCGCAGACTCGACGGTCGTGAGGGAAAAAGGTGGCGATGGGGGACACATCATCCTGGAAGCGCCGGTCATCGAACTTGGCGTATCCATCGTGGGCGCGGATGGCGGGGATGGCGGACCGGGAGGAGACGGCGGCTCTGGCGGGCACGTCATTGTCTCTGGCGATGTTCTCGCGATTGGTCCGGTCCCTCCAGTCATTCGGGGTGGAACGGGCGGGTGGGGTGGGCGTGGACTCGACGCACAAGCGCAGGACAAGGGCGGGACGACGGGGGGAGTTGGCGGCGATGGCGGTTGGGCGATCGTCGTTGCATCCCTCCCACAGCAGGTACCGCATCCGCTGACCTTTCAGACACTCCAAGGGCTGGTCGAAGCAGGCGGGCCCGTGCGGAAGCCTCGTCCCGCCGTTGCAAGCGCGTCCGGCCCGCGCGGCGCCGGGGGTCCACACGGGCTGAGCGCGGTGGGGGGTGCGGCGGGCCGAGGTGGCGATGGCGGGAATGCAGGAGAGGGTGACACCTCGAGTGGCGGTGACGGTGGGAGGGGCGGCAGGGGCGGCTGGGCGGTGGCGCAGTCGGGTGCGGATGGCGGCGCGGGCCAGGATGGGTGTCTGGACGGCGCATCAGCCGGTCGTGGTGGTAAGGGAGGCGCCGGCGGCTTTGCCGTAGCGGGGAACGGCGGCGCGGGCGGGAGCGGTGGATCGGGAGGAGATCGAGCCCCAGTTGGACGTGGTGGAGGGGGTGGACAGGGAGGAAACGCCATTTCCGGAGCCGGGGGCCGAGGCGGCCCCGGAGGCCGGGGGCGCTCCGGAACTCAAGAGGAGAACGGCGGCGAGGGGGGCGACGGCGGTACCGCCGGGGTTGCGTCGCCCGGGCGGGGGGGAAGGGGGGGACGGCCAACCGGTGCCGAGGGAGGCGGCGGTGCCGCTGGGCTCGGCCCCGACGGCACCCCTGGGGCGCGCGGGGGATCCTGCCCCGCGCCGTGACCTGACATCTGCGGTGAGCGTTTCACCGCCCATTGAAGGGAGGGCTGACCCGTGAGATTGATCGCTGCGGTATTGGTCTGCTTGTTCGTGGGGGGCGAGCGTGCCCTCGCCCAGGATCGGATCCGCCTGGCGGGATCGACGTGCGACGGAGGCCAAGTCTTCGGATCGACCGTCGTGGTTGACGCGAGCGAGCCGCTCGTACTTCGCGCTGACCTTCGGATCGTCGCGGAACACGACATCGTCGTCAGCGGTGCGCTGGTTGTACAGAGATCCGCTCGCCGCGAGTCGCAGCATGCGCCGAACATCGAGCTGGTCGCCGGTCGGCGGATTGTCATCTTGGGCGATCTCACCGCCCCATCCGGTCTCGAAGAAGGAGGCGGGAACGGTGGGAGCATCCTGATCGATGCCCCGATCATCGTTCGAGGGTACTCGAACCTGGTCGGCGGCCGAGGCGGGAAGGGTGGACCCAGTGCAAAGGGCGGTGATGGGGGTACCGTCCTGGTGGTCGGCACGGTCGTTCCGCTGTCCCCGGACCAACCGCGGGGCACACTCCGTGGGGGTCGTGGTGGCGCGGGCGGTCGTGGCTTTGATGACTCATCGCCGTTCTTGCCTGACGGGGACCCCGGCGGGGATGGCGGGAACGGCGGCGCAGCGCTCAGCTACTCGGCCGCGGAGTGGCACCAGGCCACCGGAGGGGTAATGGACGACCCCGGCACGAACGGGGACCCGGGCTGGAACGGCAATCCCGCCACCGGCGGGAACGGTGGAAACGGAGCGAACGGCAACTCCGGAATCGTCTGCAGCGTCGGAAACACAGGGGTATCCGGCGATAGTGCTATCGGCGGCGATGGGGGAGAGGGCGGTCCGGGCGGTCACGGTTCTGCGCCATCTGGCGTGGGTGGTACGGGAGGTACCGGCGGTACTGGAGGCAACGCCACCGGCGGTAACGGTGGAACCGGCGGAATCGGCGGTAGCTGCTGTTGGCAGTGTCCCGACGAACCACGTTATACCGGAGTCCGCGGCAAGAGCGGTGGGCAGGGCGGCGATGGCGGCTCGGCGATGCCGGGCACAGGTGGGGACGGAGGGAACGGAGGAAACGGTTACATGGCCGCAGGCGGGGATGGCGGCGACGGTGGCGACTCCGGCTTCGGGTTGGGCGGTGATGGTGGAACTGGTGGTAAGGGAGGTGACGGTTGCGGTGACCCTGCTTGGGGTCCTGGCGGGGCGGGCGGGGCCGCTGGTGATGGCATTGGTCGATTGGCTGGAAACAACGGAAGCGGTGGTACCGGTTCTCCCAACGGGAACTCCGGTACGCCCGGGATTTCACATGGGGCAACCGACGGCGGTGCCGGGAGCGCCGGCGCTAATGGCGGCACCTGCCCGGCGGGATGCCAAGGGTGCCTCAACGGTAGTGGTCCAGGCTGAGCGAGAAACTCGCGCAGCACCAAAGATGAAGACGCGGGGGCGTGGCGCTCGAGCCACGCCCCCGATTCCTTTTGGACATGGACTCGGGCATGGAGCTGGGCTCCCCGATGAGGATCTGATGACGAGGGCATCCTCCGCGAGGCGCAGACGGCGCTCGGCACGCCTGTCAGTTGGCTCGCCTTCGCGGCCTTGGCGTTCAGAGGGGGACCGGGGAGGGGCCACGGTGCGTGCTCACCGGGGGGTAGTCGCACTCCAACTCGCCATCTCGGGATGTGAAGGGGCACCGATCGCCCAGAGCGGCGGTCGGTGGCACGGGTGGCCGGCGACGCGGTTGGTGCCACGCCCGCCTTACGTCAGTCCTGGATGCCGCTGGTGCGCAGGAGGGTTCGGAAGGACTCGCCGAAGACGAAGTTGTGGTCGGGGAACTCGAGGCCGGCCATGTTGCGGTCGAGGTGGCTGAACATGAGGTCGATGCGGCCGATCTTCTGGAAGGCGGGGCGCGGGGCGGCGTGGTCGAGGAGCTCGACGAGGCCGTCGGTGGAGGCGCCCTGGGCGTCCATCTGCTGGATGGTCGCGGTGTAGCGGAGGGTGCAGCCGGGGGTGGCGTCGCGCTCGAGCGTCGCCTCGCGGATCTTGGCGAGGATGACCTTCTCGCGGAACTGCTCGGCGTGGCCGACGAGCACGCCGGCGGTCTGGGCCATGCCCTCGATGATCAGGGAGGCGGGCATGATCGGGAGCGCGGGGCGGGCGGGCACGCCCGCGGCCGCGGGGCGCGCGGCGAAGTGGCCGTGCAGGTGGTCCTCGGCGAGGGAGATGTTCTTGACCGCGACCAGCCGCTCCCGCGGGACGAGCTCGACGATGCGATCGATCCACATCCAGCGCATGGCGGCGGGGGGCGGGCGTTGGCGGGGCGGTGGCGGGCGTTGAGGGCGGTGGGGGCTGGCGCAGGGGGCGGGGGGGACGGGGGAATCAGGGCTTCGCGCCGGCGAGCTTGCGCTCGACGAAGCGGACCAGGGCATCGACGGTGAAGATCTCGCCGACCTTGCTCACCTGCGGGTCCTTCTCGAGGTTCGAGAAGTCGGCGTGGGGGAGGCGCAGCTTCAGGGCCGCGAGGCCCTTGGGGGTCACCTTCCCGTCCTGGACGAACTGGGGGTCCTGCTGGACGTTCTCGGGGAAGAGCTCGCCCTGGGCGATCTTGAAGCCGAAGGCCTGCTCGAGCTTGAAGCCGATGTCGAGGAAGTCGATGGACTCGGCGCCGAGGTCGCGGGTCAGGCTGGCCTGGGGCGTGACCTCATCCTCATCCACGGCCAGGGCATCCACGAGCACATCACGCACCTTCGAGTAGATCTGGTCGCTGGTCATCGTTGCTCCGCGGCCCCATGGCCCGGCGGGGTCGGGGGGGTTGGCACTCTAGCCGCGTAAGCCGGCACTTACCACCGGGGGCGCTCCGACCGTGGCGGGGCGCAGTGTGAGGCGGCCGCTGACGGCGAGGGGCGGATCGCCGGGTGCGCGGGGGTCGAGGACCCGCCCCTCGCCCTTGAAGTCCCAGAGGCCGCCCTCGGGCGGCCTGACCAGCGAGACCTCGACGCGCAAGGTTGACCCGGGCTTCACGAAGCGGCCGTACTTCAGCGCCCGCACGCGGCCGAGCACGAGCGGCGGGCCGGCGGGATCGTGGGCGGGGTGCGCCTCGGCGAGGCGGCGTGCGGCCTGGACCATCGCCTCGAGCATCAGCACGCCGGGGAGGACGGGGAAGGTGGGGAAGTGGTCCTGGAGGTACTCCTCGGCCGCGGAGACGTGCTTGAGGGTGACGATCCGCTCCGGCGAGAGCTGCTCGATGCGGCCCGCGAGGTCGAAGTGCATCGGGGAGGGTAGGGGGTGCGGACCGGTACGATGGGGGCGTGGCCACGGTGATCGACGAGGCGGTGTGCATCCGGCAGTGGGACTGGTCGGAGACCAGCCAGACGGTGTCGCTGTTCACGCGCGAGCACGGGATCGTGCGGGGCGTGGCGAAGGGGGCGAAGCGGGAGAAGGCGCCATTTTCCGGCGGGCTGGAGGTGCTCACGCGGGGGGAGGCGACGGCGATCCTGAAGCCCTCGGCGGACCTGGCGAACATCACGGCGTGGGACCTGCAGGAGGTGTTCCCCGCGCTGCGGCGCTCGCTGCCGGCGTTCTACGCGGGGATGTACATGGCGGACCTCGTGCACCACGCCCTGTCGGAGCGCGACCCGCACCCGCGGCTGTTCGAGCGGCTGCTGGGGTGCCTGCGCGCGGTCAGCGCGGATGAGGTGCCGGCGGGCGCTGTGCTGCGCTTCCAGTGGGCGACGCTGGACGAGACGGGGTACCGGCCGGAGGTGGGCGTTGACGTGGCCACGGGGGGCCCGCTCGCGGAGGCCCGCACCTACACGTTCCTCCCCCGGCTCGGCGGCTTCTCCGCCGACGCCGCCGGCGCGCCCGGGCCGGCGTGGCGGGCGCGGGCGGAGACCGTGGCGATCCTGCGGCAGTTGGGGGGCAACGGCGAACTGGGGGTGCGCTCGCCGCAGTCGCTCGACCGGGCCAACCGCCTCCTCGCGGCGTACGTGCGTGAGGTTCTCGGACGCGAGGTGCCCGCGGCCGCGGCGCTGTTCGGCGAACTCCGGGCGTGAGGGTGGGGCGACCTCCCCAGCGCTCAGGCCCGGTATCCGTCGGGCCGATGAACAGGCGTCCGGCTTCCCGGACCGATCGGAACGCCTGATGAACCCAGAGCTGCTCGAACGCATCCTCCGATGCCCGGCGCTGCCGACGCTGCCGACCGTGGCGGTGCGGATTCTGGACCTGACGAGGGATGAGGACGTCTCGCTGGAAGAGCTGGCCGAGACGATCCAGAACGACCAGGCGCTGGCGGCGAAGGTCCTCAAGACGGTGAACTCGAGCTTCTACGGCCTGCGGAAGCCGTGCGCCACCGTCGGCCAGGCGCTCATCATGCTCGGGATCTCGGCGGTGAAGAGCCTGGCGCTGGGCTTCTCGCTGGTGTCGACGCTGAACACGGGGGATGAGGAGTTCGACCACGTGGCCTACTGGCGGCGCGGGCTGTACACCGCGGTCGCGGCCAAGACCATCGCCCACGCGGGCGCGCAGCCGTTCGAGGATGAGGCGTTTCTGGGCGGGCTGCTCCAGGACATCGGCATGATGGCGATGTACCAGGGCCTGGGGCGGGCGTACCTGCGGGTGATCCTCACGGCGGGGCACCACCGCGAGCTGGTGCGGAACGAGCTGGCGGCGCTGGAGGTGCAGCACCCGGATGTGGGGGCGATGCTGGCGGAGCGCTGGCGGCTCCCCCCCCGGCTGATCATGCCGGTGAAGTACCACGAGCGCCCGACGGCGACGCCGGCGGAGTACGCGCCGCTGGTGCGCTGCGTGGCGCTGGGGAACATCGCCCACGACGTGCTCACCGACGAGGACCCGCGGGATGCCGTGCGCCGTTTTTATGACCAGGCGAGGCGATGGTTCGGCTTCACGCCGGCCGTCTGCGACGACATTCTGGTGAGGGTCGCCGAGGGGACGCGGCAGGTCTCGTCGCTCTTCCACCTGGAGACCGGGGCCCTCGCCGACGCCGCGGGCATCGTGGAGAAGGCCCAGGAGCAGCTCGCCGACATCAGCGAGAAGTCCTACCGCGCCGCCGTCGCCGCCCGACCGGAGATGGAGACGGTCCTGAGCGACAGCGACCAGTTCGACCCGCTGACGGGGGTGCTGGCGCCGGCGGCCGGCGCCGCCCACGCGGAGAGCGAGTTCGAGGCCGCGCGGCGCGCGGGGGAGAGCCTGACGGTCATCAAGGTGCATGTCGACAACCTCCAGGGCATCATCAGCGGGCTGGGGATCGAGGCGGGCGACGCCGTGCTCTTCGAGACGGGCGCGCTGCTGCAGCAGCAGTTCGAGAGCAAGGGCGGGCACGTCTCCCGCGCCCAGGAGGCCGGCTTCGATGTGGTGGTGCGGGGCATGGACCGGCTCGCCGCGGTCAAGGCGGCGGCCGAGGTGCGGGAGATGATCCACCGTCAGAGCAGGGGTTGGCGGGTCGCCGGGGCGTTGCCGCTGCCGGTCAGCACCAGCGTGGGCGTGGCGACGATGGAGCCGCAGACGGCCAACCAGTTTGCGCGGGTCCAGCAGCTGGTCGGCGCCGGCCAGCGGGCCCTGGAAGCGGCCGCCAAGGGCGGGGGCAACTGCATCCGGGCGTTCATCCCCAAGGCGGCCGCGTAGCCCGCTTACGCCCCGGGGAGCAGGCGGCCGACGGTGGCCGGCGTCATGGGGAAGGCGTCGTAGACCTCGCGCAGGTCGCGCAGGGTGACGCGGTTGATCCGGTCCAGCTCTTCCTCGAGCGTCGTGTAGGCGGCGTGGTAGGTCCAGTGCCGCCCGATGCGCTGCATGCGGTCGGCCGGGCGCTCGCCGCCGAGGGTAACGCCCGTAGCCAGCTTGCTGCGGAGCCGCAGGAGGTCATCCTCGGTGACGGAGGCCACGAGGCCCTCCACCTCGCGCATCGCGACGGACCAGATCTCGTCGGCGCGGTCCGGGTCGCCGGAGGCGAAGACGTAGAACTGGCCGGAGCCGTCGTGGGGGTCGTAGCCGGCCTGGGCCTCCTCGGCGAGGCCGGGCTCGACCAGGGCCCAGTGGAGGCGGCTGTTGTCGCTGGCGCCGAGGACCTGGCCGAGGAGGACGGCGGCGTAGCGGCGGGGGTCGTCGGCGGCGGGGGCATCGGCGAGGCCGATCATGTAGGCGCGGGTGACCTTCTCGGAGCGGAGCTCGAAGGGGCCGGCGCCGGCGGGGGGGCGGGCCCGGTCGCGCCCGACGCGGGTGGGGGTCCAGGCGCGGCAGAGGCGCTCGACCTGGGCGACGGCGGCGTCGAAGTCGAGGCGCCCGGCCATGGCCACGACGGTGTTGTCGGCGGAGTAGCGGCGGTCGAAGTACTCGCGCATCTGGTCGCGCTGGAGGGCGGTGATGGTCTCGGTGGTGCCCAGCACGCGGTGGCCCATCGGGTGGCGGCGGAAGTGGCGCTCGAGGGCCTCCTCGAAGAGGACCCAGTTGGGCTCATCCTTGTACATCGCGATCTCTTCGAGGATGACCTGCTTCTCGCGCTCGAAGTCCTCCTCGCGGAGGGCGGGGCGCATCATGAGCGAGAGGAGCTCGGTGGCGTCGGCCAGCCGCTCGGGGATCACGTGGGCGTAGAAGCAGGTGAGCTCGGTGGAGGTGTAGGCGTTGTTGCGGGCGCCCATGGCGTCGAAGCGGCGGTTGAGGTCCTCGGCGCTGATGGTGTCGGTCCCCTTGAACATCATGTGCTCGAGGAAGTGGCTGACGCCCATGACGGGCGGGGCCTCGTCGCGGGCGCCGGTCTTGACGAAGAAGCCGGCGGCGGCGCTGTGCGCGGCCGGGTCCACCTCGGCGATGATGCGGAGGCCGCTGGGGGCGACGTGCTCTCGGAAGGCGACGGGCATGGGGCGAGTCTAGGGGATGTCGGATGGGGGATGTCGGATGGCGGATGTGGAGAGAGGGGGCGGGCGCCGGTGCGCCAGCCTCCCGAGAATCCCGAATCCGGCATCCGACATCAGACCTGGAAGCGCGGGGGCACCTCGCCGGACTCGGACCGGATCAGCGAGCGGATGCCGCCGCGGCCGCGCCAGGAAGTGTGGACCTGGAGCCAGCGGGGGCGCATGGCGTTGACGAGGTCGTCCCTGATGCGGTCGGTGACGGCCTCGTAGAAGATGCCCTCAGTGCGGAAGCTCTGGAGGTAGACCTTCAGGCTCTTGAGCTCGACGCAGGTTCCCCCCTCGCGGGCGGGGCGGGGCTCGAAGCGGACCGTGACGACGCCGAAGTCCGGGTGGCCGGTCCTGGGGCACTGGGAGGTGAACTCCTCGGCGATGTGCTCGATCACCAGGGGCGAGTCGGTAGGCGTGGGGAACGTCTCGAGGGCTGACGCGTCGGGCATGGGTAATGGTACGGGCGGCTCAGCCGTAGCGGGCCAGGAGGTCGACGACGGCGGGCTGGCGCGGCTCGATCCGCAGGGAGCGGCGGAGGGCCTCGACGCCCTCGCGGTGCGAGGCCTGGTCCTGCCGCTCGCCGGCGAGGTAGCGGTTGAGCAGGCTGACGCCGACGCCGTTCAGCGCCGGGTAGTAGTTCCCATCCAGCTCGAGGGCCTTGCGGAAGTTCTCGAGGGACTCGTCGTACTTCTGCTGGCGGAAGAGGGCGGTGGCGAGCCGCTCATAGGCGGGGGCGCTGGCGCGCTGGCGGACGAGCTGCTCCAGGACGTTCTGCATCTCGGCGTAGCGCCCGATCTGGCCGAGGCTGTCGGCGAGGTTCAGGAGCAGCTCCGGGGTCAGGTCCATGAGCTCGGCGGCCTGCTGGTACTCGGTGACGGCGCGCTCGGGGTCGCCCAGGGCGGCGTAGATCGCGCCCAGGTTGACGCGGGCGGCGCCGTTGGCGCCGTTGAGCCGCACGGCGCGCTGGGCGTAGGGCAGGCCCGCGGAGCCCTCGCGGAGCTGGAGGTAGGCGGTGGCGAGGTTGAGGTTGGCGTCGAAGTCGTTGGGGGCGATCGCCAGGGCGCGGAGGTAGGCCCGGACTGACTCGGCCAGGCGGCCCAGGAGCTGCAGCATCAGGCCGTGGCCGTACTGGGCGCGGAAGTTGCCGGGCTCGAGCTGGGCGGCGCGGTTGTACCCGGCCTCGGCCTCGGCCAGGTTGCCCTGCTTGCGGTGGATGTCGGCCATGCCGACGTAGGCGGGCGTGAGCGTGGGGTTGATCGCGATGGCCCGCTCGAACTCCGCGAGGGCGACGTCATCGAGCCCCTGCGCCTCGAGCAGTTGCGCCCGGGCGAGGGCCTGGCTGGCCTGCACCGCCGGGGAAACCTCCGCCGGGGCCGCGAGGCGCCCCGGGCCGATGGGGGCCATCCGCTGGCGCTTGCGGCAGCCGGCGGCCGGGAACGCCGCGGCGGCGGCGAGGAGGAGGATCGCGCTGGTCCTGATCGCTGTCTTCATATCCGGGCGGCCTGCGGCGCTCTCCTGATCGTGACCGTAACGGAGCGGGGGCCGGGGCGGCGAGCCTTTATCGGCTCCGGACCGGCCCCCAGTTTCCTCAGCCTGCGCAGATTCAGCGCATCAAAGTCGATTCCGGAGGGGGCTTTGCCCTTGGGCGTCTCGAGGATCTTGGGGACATCGCGCAGCCCGGCCCGGGCGACGACCGCCGCGAACCCGCTGCGCCGCAGCCCGCCGCGCCCGATCGTGCCTTCGCCGATGTGGGCGTGGCGGTCGAGGCGGCTGCCGGCGGGGGCCTTGGAGTCGTTGACGTGGATGACCCGCAGGTGCTGGAGCCCGCACACGCGGTCGAACTCGTCGAGGACGGCCTCGGCGCTCTGGCGGGCGGCGAAGTTGTACCCGGCGGCGTGCGCGTGGCAGGTGTCGAAGCAGAAGCCGATTCGGCCATCCTCGCCGGTGGCCTCGGCGATGCGGGCCCGCAGCGCGGCCAGCTCCTCGAAGCGCCCGCCGAGCGTGGTGCCCGCGCCGACGGTGTTCTCGAGGCAGCAGACGGTGCGGAAGCCGCGGGTCTCGGTCATCAGCCGCCGGTAGGCGGCGACGATGCGGGCGATGCCGTTCTCGGCGCCGGTGCCGACGGGGGAGCCGGGGTGGTGGACGAGGAAGGGGATGTCGAGGGCCTCGCAGCGCTCGATCTCGGCGCGCATGAGGCCGACCGACTTCTCCCACAGCTCATCGCTCGGGCTGGCGAGGTTGATGAGGTAGGAGGCGTGGGAGACGGTCCGGCCGCGCCAGCCGAGGCGGTCCAGCTCGGCGGTCCACTCGCGGACCACCGAAGGCAGGAGCGGCGGGACCCGCCACTGCTGCTGGTTCTTGGTGAAGACCTGGACGGTGTCCATGCGGAGGCGCTCCGCCTCCCGCAAGGCGCTGGCGAGGGAGCCGGCGATGGACAGGTGCGATCCGTACAAGGCGGGGGGAGTGTAGGGGATTCGGACGGGGAACACCGCCCGCCACGCGCGGCCACGGCAAGCATGCTCTCTACGGCCGGGGGCCGGGAGCGTGTTCGTCGCGGCCGCGGAAGGCGGCGCTGGGCGGGCGGTCTACGGGCGCCGGTTCACGGGCACCCGGCGGCGTACTTGGTCAGGAAGCAGCCGAAGTCCGAGACGTTGAGGATGGGCGGCGTGGTGCTCTCGTCGCAGTTGGCGTAGGCCTCTCCGGCGGCGTAGCGGGTGAGGAAGCAGCCGAAGTCCGAGACGTTGAGGATGGGCGGGGCGGTGCTCTCGTCGCAGTTGGCGTAGCACACCGGCGGGCCGCCGCAGGTCAGGCCGGTGAGCTTGAAGGCGTCGATGGCGGCCTCGGTCACCGAGGGGGAGCCAAGGTCGCCGGTGTGGAACCGGAGCCGGAACTGCGACGTGAACGGGATCCCCAGGGTTCCCAGCCGGAACACCCGCGCCTGCCATCCGTTGGTGTTGCCGTTCGGGACCGTGGTCGAGTCGATCGGCGTTGCCGGCGCCGCCGACCAGGTGGTGCCGCCATTGGTCGAGTACTCCAGCCGGAGCGTGTCGTCCAGGGAGGTAGCGTTGTAGAACCAGCGGGAATAGGAGAGTTCGACCTCGGTAAAGCCGGTCAGGTCGTAGATCCCCGTCGTCAGCGTCGTCGTGCCGTTGTCAACGTCGAAGTTGCCGACACGGTTGTCGGTGACCCAGCACATGCCCGACCCGTCGTGGTCCGCGGCAGGGCACCCGGTGGGCGGAGGCGTGACCGGAACCGCGCGTTCCCACTGTCCGGTGGTCGCGGTCGTGACCACGGTCCACCCGGCGGGGGCCGACTGGAAGTTGTGGTCGGCCAACGCCGTGAGCGACGTCGCCGATGACGTGGAGAACGAGGATGCGGGGGCGTTGGCGGGGTCGGTCTGGGTACCAGCGGAGGTGGACTGGGCGGAGACGTAGTACTCGATGCGGCTGAGGCACGCGGCGGCGGGGAGCGTCGCGGTGTACTGGTTGGGCGCGCCCTGGGTCATGGGGACGGTGGTGAAGGCGCCGGCGCTGCCGATGCGGTAGCTGAGGGCGCCGGTCCCGGGCTGGGGGGTTCCGCTGATGCCGACGACGTTGACGGGGAATGAGAAGGACTGGCCAACGGGCACGATCGCGGGATGGCCGCTGGGGTACTGGAAGGCGATGAACTGGAGCGCCGGGCAGGAGACGCTGTGGGACGAGAAGGCGGAGCAGATCTGGGAGTAGTGGGGCGTCCCGTTGTTGATGTTGCCGTCGTCGTCATCGACGGTGAGGACCTGGATGGCGGTGGCGGCGCCGATCGACTGGAACTGGCTCTCGCCGCCGGTGGTCATGAGGGACCAGGCGACCTGCCGGGTGCGGGTGGCGTCGAGGCCGGGGGCGCTGCCCATGAGGGCGCCCATGTTGAGGCGGATGCGCCACCAGACGCCGCCGAGCATCTGGCCGCAGGTGTGGATGGCGCCGGCGGTGCAGGGGTACTGGATGTTGGCGGTGAGGGGATTTCGGACGAAGCTGGCCTGGGTGCCGGTGAAGCCGCGTCCGAGCACGACGTCGTCCCAGATCATCTCTGAGACCGTGTCGCCGTACCCCTCGCCGAAGGCCTGCTGGGCAAGCCCGAGCCGGTTGACGATAAAGTGGCCGTACTCGTGGGAGATGACGGTGGTGTAGGCGGTGTTGGCGCAGGTGTTGGCGGCGTTGCGGTTGTAGAAGTTGATGCTCTGGTTGGCGCTGCTGTAGAAGGCGTTGCACTGGCCGGCTACGCCCGTGTTGGCGCGGATCTGGATGTCCAGGGGCGTGAACGCGGGCGCGCGGTCCTTGATGTAGTTGTGGGTCACGTCGGTGCCGATCGCCACGTTGATCTGAGCGGTCAGGTTGGCGATTCCCGGGTTGTTGGCCGGGTCGGTCGTGCCGCCGGGGTTCAGGATCAGGTCCGCCGGGCCGGGGGGGGTGACCGACTCCGACGCGATCTGCGTGGGTGCGCCGTCCGCCGGCACAACGTTGACCCATTGCCCGCCGAGGCCGTTGGTCGTGTTGTTTGTCCCCGACTCGACGGTCACCGGGGTTGCGCCGGCGTTGGAGAGGATGAACTCGCCGTCGCGGTTGGCGGTGGTAGTGATCCCTCCCACGATGCGCGCCCGCAGCTCAGGGATGGGCTGGAGCGACAGCGCCGCCGGGGCGTAGGTCGCGTCCGGCGGGTACAGGTTGCTCGACGCCCACCCCTTGACGGTCCCGTTCACGTTGACGTCGGAGATCTCGCTGCGCACGAACACCACCTGCCCGGTGGCCGCGTCGACGAAGAACGTCTTCGCATTGTCCAGCCCCCCCTGCCCCAGCACCTTCCAGGTCAGCACCGGGGCCACCCAGTCGCCGTTGCCGTGGAACACGGTCGGCTCCGGGATGCCCCAGGCCATCATGCCTGCCGCCTGCGGGTCGCCCGCGGCGATGCGCTGGGCGAACCTCGCGTCGACGTTCGCGCGGGGTAGCCCGCCCTCGAAGCGCGGCGCCAGGTTCCCCGCGGCGTACACCACCTGGTTCGCCGGGCCGTTGAGCACCAAGACCCGGGCGATGCCCAGCTCCACCGGCACGCCGTCGATCTTCTGCGCGTAGCCGAAGGCCGTGAAACGGCCGTCCATCACGGGGGTCGCGAAGACCTCCTCAAGCTCGAGGTGCCCGCAGCCGAAGGCCGCGGCGTTCTGCTGGAGCCAGAGCGTCGCGGAGTCGCGGGGCGTGATCCCCCCGCCCATGGGCACGCCGTAGATGATGCGAACCTGGCCCTGGTCCTGGTGGACACGGGCGCCGGGGTAGACCTGCAGGAGGTCGCGGGCGGCCTGGGGCAGGTTGGCGGCCTGGTCCACGGCGATCGCCTGGGAGCAGGCGGCCAGCAACACGGCGACGGTTACAACCTTGCGGGCGTTCCGCATGGTGCTCTCCTCGATTAGATAGTGATGGTGTGAGGGGACCGAACGACGAACTCCGCTGCTTTCCTGCGGCCCCCGGACCTGACCTGGGGACCTACCTGACCCCGAACGCTCCCGCGAACCCGGGAGTGGGGCGCTCCGCGACTCAGCAAGATGCGTTGCCGGAGGCCCGGCGGATGCATAATGGACCTTCAAACCCTGCGATTGCAACCGACAGGTGTCTGACCGGCCGCGCCCGGTCCGTAGGGCGGGGCCGGGTTGTGGTCGCCGGGCCGTCGCTCTAGCATCGGCGGGGCATGCCGGACACGACCCCTCTGCGGCCGATCTCGCGGGTGGCCGCCCTCTGGCTCTCCACCATACTGATCGCCGCCGGGGCGTGCGGCGGGCCTGTGGCAGAGACGTTCGCCCAGCCCGGGGAGCCGCCCGCATCGCGGGCATTCACCGGCCGCACATTCGCCGGTGTCCCCTTCCCCCTCCAGGCGACCCAAGGCCCCGTCGCCCTCTCTGCACAGCGGGCGTGGAGCTGGTCCGAAGAGGAACAGGCCGCGGGCCAGTCCCGGACCGCCCACCGCCTCTACCTCCAGGGCGATGTCCGCGTCGATCTCGGCCCGTACTCGTTCACTGCCCGGCAGGCGACGGTCTGGCTGGCGCGGCCGGAGGGCCCGGCCGATGCCTGGCAGGTCTTCGCGGTGCTCGACCGGCCCAACGCGGCGGAGCAGGCCGGGGCGATCACGCTCTCAGGGGGCCGGCTCCCGATCCGGGCGGTGATCCGGGCGCCGGAGGGCATCCAGCTCCGCGCTGACACGCTGCGGCAGGGGCGGCCGGATGACCCGTTTATCGCCGAGTCCGAGGGCGCGCTCGCCGCCCGCCTCCAACAGGAGACCGCCGCGGGCGCGCCCGCCCCCCCCCGGGCGCGACCGCCGCCGCGGCCCCCCCCCCCCCCCCCGCCCCCCTGGCGATCAGGCGCCCCCCGACGGCGACGGGCAGGCGCAGCGAGAGGCGGTCGAAGCGGCCGGCCGCCGGCTCCCGCCCTCGCCACGCGAGGAGCCGATCTTCTCACCCGAGGGCGTCATCACCTTTGCCGCGGGCGAGATCACCTTTGTCTCCGCGGACCACGGCGGCCCGGCCGTGCTCCTGGGCTCGGGGCTGACCATCACGTACCAGCACCGCGCCCCTGCCGGGGAGCGGACGCTCCAGGTCACGGGCGAGCGCGCGGCGGTCTTCCTGGAGGCCTCGCCCGGACAGCCCGCGGAGGGCGAGCGGAGCGTGCCGGCCTCGCGTGTGCGGGGCTTCTACATCGAGGGCGATGTGATCGCCACCGACGGCGTGAACACGGTCCGCGCGCCGCGGGTGTACTACTCGGTCAAGGACAACCGCGCTCTGCTGCTCGACGCGGTCTTCTGGACCTACGACCAGCGCCGGCAGCTGCCGCTGTACGTCCGGGCCCGGTCGCTGGAGCAGCTCTCGACCGAGGAGTTCCGGGCCACCGGCGCCCGCATCAGCAACACGCCCTTCTTCGAGCCCGACCTCTCCGTCGGCGTCTCCAGCGTCACGATCACGCGCCGGGGCGGCGGCGAGGGGCCGGCGCTCCCCGGCCCCGCGGGCCCGGAGGGCGACAGCGGCGAGCCGGATGACCCCGAGTCCCGCGGCAGCGATGTGTACATCGACGCCCGCAACATCACCCTGCGGGCCGGCGGCATCCCGTTCTTCTACTGGCCGCGCGTGAGGGGCGACCCCGCCGCCGTGCCGCTCCGCGACATCCGCCTGGAGAACTCCTCCGGCTCGGGCACGGCCCTCAAGACGACGTGGGACTTCTACAGCCTTGTGGGCGTCCGCGCGACGCCCGGCAACTCCGCCGACCTGATCGTGGATGGCTACTTCGAGCGCGGCCTCGGCCTCGGCACGGACCTCCGCTGGCGCACGGAGCGCGGGCGCGGCGGCCTCTTCGCCTACTTCCTCCCCCAGGACACCGGCACCGACATCCTCCAGACGGGGCAGCGCGAGAGCCAGGACGGGGACGCCCGCGGGATGGTGCTGGCCGAGCACCGCGCGGCCCTCTCCGAGCGATGGACGCTGTTCGCGGAGGGCTCGTACATCTCGGATGAGACGTTCATCCCCGGGTTCTTCGAGCCGATGGCCCGCAACCGGCGCGAGTTCACCAACTCGCTCTCCATCCGCCGGCTGGATGAGGCCTCGCTGCTTTTCGGCGAGGTCCGGGCGCGCTCGACGGACTTCATCGCGAACGAGGCCCTGCTCCAGTCGCCCGGGTACACGGTCATGCGCTACCCGGATTTGGGCTACGCGCGGTTCGCCGACGACCTCATCCAGCGCCACCCCGGCCTGCTCACCTACTCCTCGCAGTACCGCTTCACCCAGATGCGCATGGAGTTTGCCGACCCCCGCGTCGAGCAGATCGGCTTCCGCTCCCCGGCAAGGGCCGATGCGCTCTTCGGCGTCGCCCCGGGCCAGTCCATCGCGGATGCGCTCCGGGCCCGCGGCCTCTCGGAGGACCCTGTCGGGCGGTTCGACACCCGCCACGAGCTGAGCGCGCAGCTCGCGGCCGGCCCGGTCTCGATCACGCCGTTCCTGGTCGGGCGGGCCACCGTCTACGACGACACCTTCGAGAGCTTCTCGCCCGACGCCGACGAGTACTACCGCCTGTGGTCCGCCCAAGGCGTCACCTTTTCGACCGAGGTCTCCAAGGTCAACGACGCCGCGCGCTCGCGCCTGCTCGACGTCCACCGCATCCGCCACATCATCCAGCCGAGCATCACCCTCTGGCACGCCGCCACGACCGTGGACCGCACCGACCTCCCGGTGTTTGACGACGATGTCGAGTCGCTGGCCGAGGGGAGCGCGGCGAGGTTCGCCATCGACCAGACCTGGCAGACGCAGCGGGGCGCGCCCGGCCGGTGGCGCTCGGTGGATGTCCTGCGGCTCTCCACGTCGCTGGTGGTGAGCGGGGGCGAGGTTGAGAAGGAGTCGCCGATCGGGCGATACTTCGACTACCGGCCGGAGCTTTCCAACCTCGGCGGCACCTTCGCCACGGTGGAGGGGGCGTGGCAGGTCTCCGAGGTCCTGGGCATCGGGGGCGAGACCGTGTACGACTTCGACATCGGGCAGCAGGCCCGCAGCGTGCTGGGGTACACCCTCCGGCACGAGCGGGCCTTCTCGACCTTCGGCGAGGTTCGGTACATCAACGCCCTCGACCAGACCTACGCCCTGCTGGGCGCGCACTACGACCTGACCAGCAAGTACTCCGTGGCCGCGACCGGGTCGTACGACACGGTCCGCAGCGAGTTCCAGAGCGTCTCGCTGGACATCAGGCGCAGGCTGCCCAACGTCATCCTGGGCACGGGCGTGAGCTACAACAACATCACCGGCGTGACGAGCTTCGGCTTCGTCTTCCAGCCCGTGGGCTTCCAGCGGCAGGGGGCGCGCTTCCGCGCGGGCGGGCCGGCCGGCGGCGGGTTCTGACGGGGGTTCGAGTCATGAGCCAGGCCCAGCTCCAGGACGCGTACCGACTCTTCGCCGAGGGCCGCCTCGACGAGGCCGCGGCCGCGCTGGGGGCGATGCTCCGGGCCAGCCCAACGAGCGTGCACGCCCTGGCCCTCCTGGGCGCGATCCACGAGCGCCGGGGCGAGTGGGACCGCGCCCTGGCCGTGTACGAGGCGTCGATCCGGGCGACGCCGGGCAACGCGGCGGCCTTCACCCGGCGCGCGGTGATCCTGATGCGCCGCGCGTGGGGGCCGCCGACGCCGCCCCGGCCGCCGACGCCCGGGGCCGCTGTCATCACCATGACCGACCTCGGGGCCAACGGGCGCTTCGGCAACCAGCTTCTGCAGTACGGCTTCCTCCGCATGTACGCGGCCGAGCACGGGCTGGAGGTGCACGCCCCCGACTGGATGGGGCGCGACCTCTACGACCTCGACGACCCGTTCCCGGTCGCGCGCCTGGCGAGGGTGAACGAGAGCGAAACGCTCCTCATCGACTCCCTCAACCGCCGCACGCCGCGGGTCTTCTTGAACGTCGATGTCACCGGCTATTTCTGCGGCGACACCTCCGGCCTCGCGCGCCACCGCGACCTCTTCCGCGGGCTCTTCCAGCCCGGGCGGCGGGCGCGCCCGCTGCTGGATGACGCGATGGGCAGGGTGCGGGCCGCGGGGTCGGCCCTGGTCGCCGTCCACCTCCGGCGGGGCGACTTCGTCGGCTCGACCTTCTGGATCGCCCCCGCCGAGCGGTACCGCCGCTGGCTCTCGGAGATCTGGCCGGGGCTGGACCGCCCCGTACTCTACATCGCCTCCGACGACCCGGGCGCGGCGACCGAGTTCGCCGAGTTCCGCCCCCTCACGGCGGCGTCGCTCGGGATCGATGTCCCGGGGGCGGAGTTCTTCGTCGATTTCCACGTCCTGTCCCGCGCCGACTGCCTCGCCGTCTCCAACAGCTCCTTCTCCTTCGTGGCGGCCATGCTCAACACCACCGCCCGGGATTTCGTGCGTCCCACGCGGAGCGGCCCGGCGCTGATCCGCTTCGACCCGTGGAACGCGCCCGTCCTGCTCGAGAAAGGCGACGCGGGGGCGCCCGCGCACGGCGCGCCGTCGCCCGCCGAATCGCCCGAGAGCCTCGCCGTCGCCCGCGCCTTCGTCGGCCCCACGGCGCGGGTCGTTGTCGCCGGCTCCGGTGGCGAGTCGTGGGTCCGGGCTCTTGGCGGTGTGCAGCCGTCGGCCCGGGTGCTCCGCTGGACGCCGCACACACCGGGAGCCTCGCTCGACGACTCCTGCACCAGCGCCGGCATCCGTCACATCCAGCTTCTCCGCATCGCGTCGGGCGCCCGCGTGCCCGACGTGGCCGCCGGGGCGCCCCGGCTGCTCGGGCACGCCCGCATCGATGCCGTCCTGTTCGGCGGCCCCGGCGCTGCCGCGGCCACGCCCGCGGATGCCGACCTCCTGCGCGCGCACGGCTACGAGGTGCTGGTGCCCCGCGTGGAATCCGGGCAGCTCGCCCTTTCCGCCCTGCCGCCCGGCGCAGCCGTCGCGGGCGAGCTGCTCGCCATCCACGAGCGCCTCATCCCCCACCTGCGCCCCGGCCCCAAGGCGATGCTCGACCTCGTGTCTCTCCTGCCCCTCCACGGCGTCACGCCCCGCGGCGTGATCCAGCTCGGCGCCCACGAGGGCGAAGAGCTCGAAACCTGGGGCCGCCTCGGCGTCCAGCGCGCCCTCCTCGTCGAGGCCAACCCCGCCGTTTACCAGCGGCTCCTCCCGCGGACCCTGGGCCTTCCCGGCGTCCGGGCCGTCAACTGCGCCGTGAGCGACCACGTCGGGCGCATCACGCTGCGGCTGGCCTCCGGCGACCAGAGCAGCTCCATCCTCCCCATGGCCCGGCACCTGGACATCTACCCCGGCATCACGGAGGTCGGGACGGTCGAGGTCCCCTGCACCACCCTGGACCAGCTCCTCGCCGACCTCGGGCTTCCGGCCGAGGGCTTCAACATCCTCTCCCTCGACATCCAGGGCGCCGAACTGCTCGCGCTCCGCGGCGCGGAGGCCGCGCTCAGGTCCATCGAAGCGATCAACGTCGAGGTCAACTTCGACGAGCTCTACCGGGGCGCCCCCCAGATCGAGGACATCGACGGCTTCCTCGCCGCGCGCGGCTTCGCCCGCGTCGCCCTCACCTGCCCCTTCCACCCCACGTGGGGCGACGCCCTTTACACCCGCGCCCGCTCCGGAACGACCGCCGCCCCGACGCCCCCATCCATCCATCCCGACTGGCTCAGCGGCGGACGCTGAACCGCTATCCTTCCCGCCGATGACGCCGTTCCTCGATGAACTGAAGTGGCGCGGCCTTTTCCATCAGTGCACGGATGAGGCGGGGCTGTCGCGCTGGCTGGCCGACCCCTCCGGCCACCCGCGCCGGGCCTACGTCGGCTTCGACCCGACGGCCGACTCGCTGACGATCGGGAACCTCGTTCCGATCATGATGCTGCGGCACTTCCAGTTGGCGGGGCACCAGCCGGTGGTGGTGGTGGGGGGCGGCACGGGGTTGATCGGCGACCCCTCGGGGAAGAGCGCCGAGCGGCAGCTCATGACCGCGGAGCAGGTGGCGGCGAACGTCGAGGGACAGAAGCGGGTCTATGGGCGGCTGCTGGATTTCGGCGGCGAGGGCGGGCAGGCGGGACGCCTGACCCACCGGGGGCTCCTCCTCAACAACCTCGACTGGCTCGGGAAGCTCGGCTACCTCGAGGTGCTGCGGGACATCGGCAAGCACTTCTCGGTCAACGCGATGATCCAGAAGGACTCGGTCCGCGAGCGGCTGCACGCCCGGGACCAGGGGATCAGCTACACCGAGTTCAGCTACATGGTTCTCCAGGCCTACGACTTTCTGCACCTTTGGCGTTCCGAGGGCGTGCTGCTTCAAATGGGCGGCTCGGACCAATGGGGGAACATCGTCGCCGGCTGTGATTTGATCCGGCGTGAACTGACACATCACAACATGGACCAGATTGAGGCGGAAGGTCTAGCCACCCTTAGCGCGACAGATGAGCGTCGAGAGGCAGGTCGTGCGCAGGCGGAAGCGTTGCGCGTGAAGCGTGTGCCCCCCTACGAGGGGTACGGCATCACCGCGCCGCTGGTCACCAAGACCGACGGCGGCAAGTTCGGCAAGTCCGAGTCGGGCGCGGTCTGGCTCACCGCCGATCGCACCAGCCCCTACGCCTACTACCAGTTCTGGCTCAACGCCGCGGATGCGGATGTGCCCCGCTACCTCCGCCTCTTCACGCTGCTCCCGCGGGAGCAGATCGACGCCCTCAGCGCGGCCCACGAGAAGGACCCCGCGGCCCGGGAGGCGCACCGCACCCTGGCGCGGGAGGCCACGACGCTCCTGCACGGCCCGACGGAGGCCGCGCACGCGGAGCGGGCCGCCCGCGCCCTGTTCACCGGCGAGATCGCCGGGCTGCCCGAGGCGGTGCTCGAGGAGGCCCTGGGCAGCGTGCCCGCATCCGGGCATGCCCGGGCGGGTCTTGACGGGGGCATCCCCCTCGTTGACCTGCTCCCGCAGACCACGCTCGCGAAGAGCAAGAGCGAGGCCCGCGAGCTGCTGGGCTCGGGTTCGATCACCGTGAACGGCGCCAAGGCCGCCCCCGACCACCGCCTCACGGCCGCCGACCTGCTGCACGGCCGCCTCATCGCGCTGCGCCGCGGCAAGAAGACCTGGCACCTCACCCGCTGGTCGTAGCCGGTCGTAACGCGGCGGCCGGGACGCGGATACAAACCCTCAGAGCCATGCGCCTCCCACCAGCCATCGCCGCGCCCCTCCTCGCCCCCCTCCTCCTGGCCGCCCTCGTGGCGCTCCCCGGCTGCACCCGCTACCAGCAGGACTCGCCGGAGGCGGTCATCGCCTCCGCCAAGGAGATGGTGAAGAACGGGCACGCCGAGCGCCTGCCCGACCTGATCTACGCCGACTCCCGCGAGATGCGCGAGTTGCTGGACAAGCTGGGCGAGGTGCTGGGCACGCTCCAGGACCTCGCGAAGGAGGTCCAGGCCGCGTTCCCCGACGAGATCGAGGCGTACAAGCAGGAGGCCGAGGAGGCGGCGAAGCGCGGCGAGGCGAGCAGCTTCGTGCAGCGCCTCGCCGGACAGACTGCGGGCGCTGCCCGCCGCCCCCGCCCCCCCTCCCGCTCCGACATGACCCCCGAGCAGGCCGAGCAGGCGCGCTCCGCCGTCGACACGCTGATGAAGGACCTCTTCGCCGACCCCTACGGCTGGCTGGAGCGCAGCGAGGGCCCCCCTCCCCGTCTCACGGTCTCCCGCGAGGGCTGCCCGGACGACATGGCCAAGGTCCTGTGGGATGACAAGCCGTTCCTCGGCGTGGGCCTGGCCCTCAAGAGCGAGGGGGGCACATGGTACATCGCCCTGCCACTGGACAACCGCGCGGCCGCGCGGATTCTCCCGAAGAGCCCCGAGAGCTGGGAGATCATGGCCTCAGCGCTGGAGGTGGTGGACTCGATGCTCGGCGACCTTCGCGACGATGTCCGGACCCGCCGCGTCAAGCGGCTGGAGGATCTGGCCCAGTCCGCGGGCGAGAAGGCGTTCCTGCCGGCGGCGCTCGTGATGCTCGCCTACGGCAAAGTCAAGGAAGCGGAGCGGAAGCCGACCGCTCCCCCCGCCCCCCCGGCGACGCGGGCCGCGCCACAGCCGGCCACGGCGTCCCCGGGCGAGCCCAAGCCCTAACTGTCGATTCGAGAAGGACTTCCGCGATGCGCTGTCCTCCTCGAGGGGCGATGAAACCGCGCCGCGTCCCGGCGGTGGCTTCCACGGCGCAACTGATTGCTTGACGGCCACTTGAAGACGCCGCCGCCGGCTGCCGGTGCGTGCGCGCCGGCGCCGCGCGTTGGGCCGGCGCCATCTGAGAGAATTATTGCATTCCACCTTACACAAGCATGAAGTTTCGCTTATACCGGTGACCCCGACGGCGCGCCCACACACGAGGGTCCGGTCCCCCCCACGCGCCTCCGGAACATCAAGCCGCTCCGCATCGTGCGTTTCTCCGGTCCGGCGCTGGAGGTCCAACGCATGGCATCGAGCACCCGCCCCCGTCGCGGCTCGCGCCGCCTCGCCTCGCTCCCGATGGTCCTGTGCTCGATCGCGGGCCTCGCCGCCTCGGCCGCGCTCACAGCGCCCGCGCTGGCCGATCCTGTGGGCACGGCGTTCACCTTCCAGGGGCAGCTGAAGAAGAGCGGCCTGCCGATCAGCGGGAGCGCGGACATCCGCTTCACGCTGCACGACCACCCGACGGCGGGCGTGCAGGTCGGCAGCACGCTCTTTGCGCTCAACAACTCGCTGAGCAACGGGCTGCTCACGGTTGACCTGGACTTCGGCGCCGGCGTCTTCAACGGGCAGTCGCGGTACCTCGAACTGGCCGTCCGGTCGCCCGCCGGCTCGGGCGCCTACACGCCCCTGCTCCCGCGCCAGCCGGTGCTCCCCTCGCCCTATGCGCTCTTTGCGCTCAACGGCAACCCGGGCCCAGCGGGCCCGACCGGCCCGGTGGGACCGACGGGCGCGGCGGGTGCCACCGGCGCGACCGGACCCGCCGGCCCCGCGGGCGCCACGGGCGATACGGGCCCGACCGGCCCGACCGGCCCGCAGGGGGTCCAGGGTCCCATCGGTCCGACCGGTGCCCAGGGTCCGCAGGGCGTACAGGGACCCATCGGCCCGACCGGCGCCACCGGGGCGACCGGCGCGCAGGGCGACACGGGGCCAACAGGGCCGACCGGCCCCACCGGCGACACCGGCCCGGCTGGCCCCGCCGGCCCGGCCGCGACCAAGTACCTCGTCGGCCTCGCCGGCTCGGGCGCACCCTACTCGAGCATCCAGGCGGCCATCAACCAGGCGGTGGCCGACGGCCACACCGTCGCCAACCCGGCCGCGGTGATCGTGGGCGCCGGGAACTACACCGAGAACGTGGCCCTCGCCCCCGGCGTGAACGTGCAGGGCGCGGTGGACCATCGCTCGTTCTCGACGACGCTGCACGGCACGGTGACGATGAGCTTCACGGGCGCGGGGGAGATCTGCTCCTGGAACGGCGTGGACATCACGCAGGGCCTGTCGTTCGCCGGCAGCACGCAGCAGCAGCTGTTCCTCTCGAACGCCACGATCTACTCCAACGCCGGGGGGAGCGCCCTGGTGATGAGCAACACCAGCGCCGCCAGCCGCCTGGAGGCGAAGGATGTCCTGGTCCGCAGCACCGGCGACGCGTCCCCCGCCGCCACGATCTCGGGCGGCACGCTCGAGGCGGTCGGGTGCACGTTCCGCAACAGCGACCCGGCCAACAACGGCGTCTCGATCGACGCCACGGGCGGCTCGGTCTTCCTGAACACCTTCGAGCTCTTCGGGCGCGCCCAGCACTCCAGCAGCGGCGCCTTCTTCGGCGGCTCGGGCGTGGTCCACTCCGGCACCAGCGCCTCGTTCATCGCCGCGGGCGCGGGGACCATGACCCTGGGCAGCATCGGCTTCGACACGTTCGTCAGCGGCCCGGTGGTGACCGACACGGGACCCGGCAACGTGTTCTACAGCATGCTGACCTACACCCTGCCCAGCCAGGCGCTGGTCCCGCCGGCGGTGCTGCTGCCCAGCTCGGGCTCGGCGGGCCCGACGGGCCCGACCGGCCCCGCCGGACCTGCGGGGGCCGCCGGCGCCCCCGGGCCGACGGGCGATACGGGCCCGACCGGCGCGCAAGGGCCGCAGGGGCTCCAGGGTCCGCAGGGCCTCCAGGGCGCGCAGGGCATCCCCGGACCGACGGGCGACACCGGCCCCACCGGGGACACCGGCGCCACGGGCCCCACCGGCCCGGCCGGAATCCCGGCCGCCCGCTACATCGTGGCCACCTCGCTCGCGCACGGCGCCACGCACACCAGCATCCAGGCCGCCATCAACCAGGCCATCGCCGACGGGCACGGGCAGAGCAGCCCCACCACGGTCCTCATCCGCAACGGCACCTACGCCGAGAGCCTGACGCTCGCCCCCGGCATCAACCTGGTCTCGGCCTCCGCCGGCAAGAACTTCGCCACCCAGATCAACGGCAACGTCGTCTACTCGCCCGGCGTGGCGGGCCAGGTCACCCTCATCGGCCTGGAGTTCGCCGCCCCCCCACCCGGCAGCGGCGACACCATCACCGTCTCCAGCGTCAGCCCCGTGGGCAGCGTCCAGATGTACATGGTGGACTGCGGCGTCTCGGCCAACTCCGGCGGGGATGACGCGATCGAGGTGAACTGCTTCCTCAGCGGCTCCACCCCCGGCGTCATCGCGGACAACTGCGTCTTCCGTACCCAGGGCACCGCCACCGGCTCCCCGGTCAACATGGTCAGCGGCACCCTCCAGGGGCGCGGCAACACCTTCACAACCCCTACCAACGGCGGCATCTCAGTGACGCTCGGCGCCTCCGGGCGCGGCTGGCTCCGCGACTGCGACTTCTTCGGGCGGGTCCTGGTCGCTAACACCCTTCAGGGCGGCACCGTCTTCGAGGCCCGGCACAGCCAGTTCCGCGCCCCGGCCCACTCCAGCGTGATCGACCAGACGGGCGTCAACGGGCGCATCCTCCTCTCCGACTGCCTCCTGGGCAACCCCGGCAGCAGCTTCGTCGGCGACGCCTTCACCAACAACAGCGCCGGCGAGATCTGGTACGGCGGCCTGCAGTTCGCCCCCACCAACACGCTCTCGGTCCCCGCCGGCACGGGCCTCGTCCTCCTCCCGGGCACCGGGCCGCTGGGCCCCACCGGCCCCGCCGGGCCGCAAGGCCCGCAGGGCGACCCCGGTCCCGCCGGCGCCCAGGGCCCCCAGGGCCTCCAGGGCAACACCGGCCCCGCCGGCCCCGCCGGCGCGCAGGGGCCGCAGGGCATCCAGGGCCCGCAGGGCGATCCCGGCGCGACCGGCGCCACCGGGCCCACGGGCGCCTCCCCGTGGACCCTCTCCGGCTCCGACACAACCTACACCGCCGGCAACGTCGGCATCGGCACCGGCAGCCCCACCACCGATCTCCACGTCGTCGGCGGCTTCACCGTCGAATCCGAGGCGGACACCCCCGGCCCGGTCTTCACCGTCGCCGGCGACCTGACCACCGCCAGGTCCCTCACCGTGCCCTCGGGCGCCCGCGTCGACTCCTTCTTCGACGTCTTCACCGAGCTCAGCCTGACGCAACCCGCCCTCAGCGTCGGCGCGGCCGGCATGGTCACCCGCGGCGACCTCTCCCACCGCGACAGCTTCGACACCGAGATGCTCTCCATGCACCTCCAGGGGCCGACGCCGACCATGCACATCGGCAGCCCCACGCTTCCCCTCTTCACCCTCGACATCAGCTCCCACCACACCACCCTCGGGCGCCTCAACGGCCTCCCGCCCGGCACCCCCTACATCGACTCCTTCTTCGACGTCTTCGCCGACGTGACCATCCACTCCTCCTCCGAGGGCCTTCCCTCCGGGCGCCGGGCCCTGGCCATCTCCGACCTCAACGGCGACGGGCGCCTCGACCTCGTCTGCGCGGCCGACGGCTTCTCCTGGGGCCATTCGCAGGGCGGCACCAGCGGGCCGCTGCACGGCGGGCGCATCCTGTTCCCCCGCGATGTCTCCACCGGCCAGCCCTCGGGCCTCGTGCTCGCCAGCAGCGACAGCCCCACCAGCGCCACCTACAAGCTCGAGGCCGGCTTCATCTACGCCACCGCCCCCGGCGGCATGTGCTTCGCCCTCGACGGCCTGCCCCCCGGCGTGCCCGTCCTCGGCGAGATGCGGGTCCAGGGCGCCGTGAGAGTCACCGGCGCCCTCGACGTCAGCTCGCTGCGCTTCCCCGACGGGTCCTCGATCAGTTCGGCCACCACCATCTACAGCGCCGGCGCCGGCCTCACCCTCCAGGGCACCCAGTTCTCGCTCGACGCCTCGACGCTCAGCACGCTCTCAAGCGTCAGCGCCCTGGAACTCGAGGTGCTCGACCTCAGTTCGTCCCTCTCGCTGCTCTCCTCCACGGTCTCCGGCCACACCTCCACGCTCAGCTCGCACGGCACCTCACTCTCCCTCCTGAGCGGCCGCCTCGGCACGCTCGAGGGCAGTTTCGGCGCGTTCCAGACCGACGTGAGCAGCCACCTGACCGCCCTCGATGGCTCCGTGTTCACCCACAATGCCCGTCTGGTTGACCTGGAGGCGTTCACCAGCCCCGCCGGCCCCCTGTCCTCGTCGCTCAGCAGCCTGAGCTCGCGCCTCGACGTGGTCGAGGGCGGGCAGTTCCACGTCGATTCGTTCTTCGACGTCTTCTGCGATGTCGAGTTGCTGCCGCGGCTCCACGTCAGCAGCGCCCCCGCCGACTCCTCGCGCATCCGCGGCTTCTTCGACATCTTCCCCGACGCCTCCAGCCTCACCGCCCCGCCCACGGCCAGCTTCCGCCCCGGCAGCACGGCCCTCTCCGGCGATCTGGTCCTCAGCTCCTACGACCCGATCCCGGTCGACACGATCTCCCTCAGCGTCGGCGGCCCCATGCCCCGGGTCAGCCTCGGCTCTCCCGGCAGCCCGACCTCCCCGGCGCGGGACCTCTCGTTCTTCGACATCTTCACGGAGGTCACCACCCTCGGCTCGATCGACCGCCCCAGCTTCCTGGAGATCGACCTCCGCGCCGCCTCGCTCACGCCGCGCATGCGGCTGGGCACGGTGCCCGCGGCCTCGGCCCAGGTGGACTCGTTCTTCGACGTCTTCGCCGACGTAACGATCTTCACCAACTCGGGCGGCGGCGGGGCGGGCGGGCGGGTGGCCCTCTCGTTCCGTGACATGGATTCCGACGGCGACGGGCGCCTGGACCTGGCCTGCACCGCCGACGGCTTCTCGTGGGGCGCGACGCAGAGCGGCTCCAGCGGCGCCGGGCACGGCGGGCGGGTCGCCCTCCACCACGGCTCCAGCACCGGCGGCTCGGGCGGCTCGGTCTACCTGTACGGCGGCGATGCGCTCTCCTTCCCGGGCAGCGGTTCCTCCATCACCGTCGGCGGCGGCGGGGGGGGCGGGGGCGCGGGCGGGAGCATCACCCTCGCCGCCCCCGGCGGCGTGGATATCACCGGCGGCTCGATGCGCACGACGAGCGCCGAGGTGGCTGGCAAACTGAGCACCGCGGAACTGACACTGACAGGCCCCGGCGGCGGGACGTTCTCGACCATCGCCGAGCTCACCGGCCCCGAAGGTCCCGTAGGCCCGACAGGACCGGCCGGGGCGCCGGGCGCAACGGGTGCGCAGGGGCCGCAGGGCATCCAGGGCTCCACGGGCGCTCAGGGCCCGCAAGGCGCGGCAGGTCCGCAGGGTCCACCAGGGCCGCAAGGTCCCGCGGGCGCGGCTGGCGAGACGGGTCCGCAGGGACCGGCCGGCGCAGCGGTGCTCAACTGGCTCGGTAGTTGGAGCAATGCCACTACCTACGGCGTCGATGACGCGGTGTTATACCTCGGTTCCACCTATCGAAGCACGGTTGCGGGCAACCTTGCCCTCGCGCCCGCTGACAACCCCGGTCAATGGCAGCTCGTCGCCGCGAGCGCGGGTGGCGGCAGTACGCTCACGTTTGGCAGTTCGTTGACTGGCAACACGGCCGGTGCGACCGCGTTCAGCTTCATGTCCACGGGCGCGAGCTCGAGTGCAACAGCTCGTGCTATCGGTGTCGCCGGCTTCGGGGGAAGTGGCGTGTCGGGGACCCTCCCGAACAGCACAAGTGTCCCCCCCGACGTCGGTGTTGCAACGAACTTCAAGATGGGTGTGCTGGGAACAGCGTCTGGCCCCGGGCTCGTCGGCGTCCTCGGGCAGGTTGGTTCTCAGGGCGCTGTTGGAACCTGGGGTCACAACTCCTCAGCCAGCGGGACCCAATGGAACGTTGGGGTGCTAGGCTCGACACTTGGGCCGCTGGGACGTGGCGTTGTCGGAACATCTAGTGGTACGACTCAGGGCGTAGGCGTCTTTGGTCAGGCCACCGGCGCGTCGGGCAGCAACTACGGCGTTCTCGGCCTGATCCCGGCCACGGGATCCTCTTCGGGCGTCGCCGTCCGCGCACAGAACCTCAACACGTCCGGCGGCGTCGGCATGCAGGCCTCCACGGCGTCGGCGGGCGGCCGGTCGGTCGTCGCGATCGGGACCGTCGTCATCGAGAACACCGTCCCCAGCGGCTCGCCGACAAGCGGCGGCGATGCGCTGATCGTCAACACTAACGCCGGCCCGGTGGGCGTCAATCCCGCCGGCCAGGTCTACACCCCCGCGGGCGTCCTCATCACGTCCGACCGCGACCAGAAGTCGGTCCTCGCGCAGGTCGATTCGGCCGAGGTTCTTCGGAAGGTCAGCGGGTTGCCCATGTCCGAGTGGTCCTACAAGAACGGCGACACCGCCGCACGCCACATCGGCCCCATGGCCCAGGACTTCCACGGGGCCTTCGGCCTCAACGGGCCGAACGACCGGGTCATCAACACGGTCGATGCCCAGGGCGTGGCGCTGGCGGCCATCCAGGGGCTCAACCTCAAGCTGGAGGAGAAGGACGCCCAGATCCGGGCCATGCTCGACGCGCACGGGGCGCAGCTCGCGGTCGTCCAGCTCCGCCTGGCGGACCTCGAGAAGAGGGCCGGCGGGTCGCTGTCCACCGGCGCCCTGGCCGGGGCGGGCCTCATGCTCCTGCCCCTGGGGGGCCTGCTCATCCTTCGCCGCCGCCGCCGGCTCCCCGTCCCACCCGCCGCGCCCCGGGCGGAATCCGTGGAAGGAGGGTCCCTCTAGCTGCCCAGCGCCGGCCGCCGCGCCCCGGACCCATCCGGTGCGCAGCGCCCGGCCCCGGCACGGGGAAGAACCACATGAGACCACACCCAACACACGCATCACACCCGGCGCACCCGCAGCACCCGCCCCTCCGCGTCGCGATGGCCGCGGGCACTCTCGCGGTTCTTTTCGCGCTCGCGCCCGGCGCGGCCGTGGCGCAGTCGGTCACGGTCCGCACGCCGCCGACGGGGTACAACCCCGGGACGCTGGATGACCCCAGCTCCGGGGGAGACTTCGAGCTGACGTGGCACACGATCGACGGGGGCGGGCGGACGTTCCTGACGGGGCCGGACTACGAGCTGGGCTCGACGACCGGCCAGCCCGACATGGGGCAGTCGTACGGGGCGTGCTACGAGTGGAACGGGGCCTTCTGGGTGATCTCGGCCTCGCCGGTGACGTGCTACGCCAACTGCGACCACTCGATCGTCACGCCGGTCCTGAACGTGGCCGATTTCGGGTGCTTCCTGACGGAGTACGCCGCGGGGAGCTGCTACGCCAACTGCGACGAGAGCACGACGTCGCCGATCCTGAACGTGGCGGACTTCGGGTGCTTCCTGACGAAGTACGCGGCGGGGTGCCCGTAGTCGCCGGCGAAGTGCTGGAGGATGGAGGCATTCGTGGCAGGATCTTGCCGCGCCGCGCAGTCACCGGCGCTTTCGCTCTTTGAAGCGGCGCTTTGGTGTTCGAGTGCCAAGATGCTCTGCGGAAACCCCCGCACGGGGTGGTACAAAGAACTTCGCGTACAGGTGTTCATCCTCGGGGGCAGGAGGTGGGATCGAGTCCACATTGAGGTGAATCACGAGACCGTCGATTGACGACGGCACGTGCCCGGGACTGTTGTACGTCACACCCACGATGGTCTCGCATCGCATCTTTCGAATGAGCACGCCTGCGAGAAACCGCAGCCTTTCGGTGCGTAGCCGCCTCTCCTCGTTCGAGACCCGAAACAGAAACACCACTCCGGCATGGGACACGTGGGCGAAATGGTGTGGATTGCCATCACGGAGACACAGCGCGTTCTTGTCGAGTAGTCGGGCTCCGATGACCCGTCGCTCACTGCGGCGAAGCAGGTTCAGGTGCGTTGCCAGTTGAATGTACTCGCCCCACCGAACATCCATGCGGCCAGCGTCAATTCCTTCGAGCTCTTTCGGGAAGTACCCCCGTGCGGCGTGGAGCGTCTCGATTATCGCATCGATCATGAACGAAGGCTTGCGAGCCTCGTGGCGGCTTGACCATGGATATCGAGCGATGTACCTGTCCCAAGGCCACGTGAAAAAAGGACTTGTTTGCCCTCGTCGATCGCGCGTTTGAACCGCGGATAATCGCTCTGGTAGGCCGCGAGCATGTCAAGCTCTCGCCCCGGCCAGACGGGGCCGCGCCGGACCACTCGGTTTCGAGCATCCAAGAAATCGACTAGATCGCCGATGGTAGAGAGCTCACGCAGCATCGCCTGTAGCTCGTAGAAGCTTGCAAACAGCACCTCGAATGACCTGCCTGCCACCTCAAGGCGGGGTGGAGTTGTGTCAAGCTCTAACCCGGGTGGGGAGTGCGCTGCCACAATTCCGTAGAGTCGCTTTACCCGACCGGGAAGGCGAATGGTGCCTTGCCGTTCGTTAACGGCTTCAGGAACGAGATCCTTCAACAGCGCCGCAAAACCACCTCGGATCTGGTCGTAGCCCTCAAATAGTTTGTTGCGGGTCCAACGCGCCGCGCGTTCGTGCGACCAATCGCGGGCGATCGCCATATCCGGGGTCTTTACCTCGACCAGTATTGCCGCGTCCTCGACAAGGACTAGCACGTCGCAGAGTTCCTTCTGGGCCTTTCCGCGGAAGTACTTGGGGCTTCGAAACACGAAGTCTTTCGCGAACGAGAGGGCGCAGACCTGCTCAATGGCATCCTCTCCCAAGGTTCCAAAATGTTCCGCACTGTCCGTCATGCAGAGCCCAAGCGAAAGCGTTTCTGTCATCCGCCGTGCCGCACCTGCGCGGGCGGAGCGGGCGATTCGGGTGCTAGCTGGGCCCTCGGCCGCCCGCTCCGGCACGGCCCAGCGGAAGGGAATTCTACAGGTTGACCGTTGTCGGCGGTCCCGCGCGGTTGCCGGGCGCTCTACGGGGCCGCCGTCGGTCCACCGGCAGAGCGAGCCCGCACCCCGGACGATGGCCCCGGTCCGGTGCTGCCGAAGCGGCGGGGGGCCGCCGGCCGGTGTCGCGTGCGGGCGGGGCGGCAAAATGTACAATTCGCCATCGGCCGGGGTGCGGGCGGTCAGCACAGCACGCTGCGGCTCACGCGCCACCGGGGTCCCCCGCGGCCTCCGGTAGGCGGCACCTCGGAGCCCGCTTTCTTACCCCTTATCGCCCGGTGCCCGCGGCGGCAGAGGCCCGAGCCGCCGCGCCTCGAGCACGGCGCTCACGATGCTCACCCCCATGAAGACAAAGACGAAGACCACGGCCATGAGGATGGCCTTCCCGTAGTCCCTCTCCCCGGCCTGCGTGAGCTGAAACGCCAGCGACACCAGCACGAGGCTGATGAGCAGACGACCCTGACCCTCGGACATGGCCCGGCGCATCGGCACCTCCTCTGTTCCAGCGTCCTGCATTGGCGGACGGCTCATGGGCGGCCGCCGCCGCCGGTGGCAGGGGCCAGCCGCGCGCCGAGGTACAGGAGCTCCAGCCCCGCGGGCGCCGGCCGCCCGCCGCTGTTCATCCCGTGCGCGGCCGGGGCGCCGCACCCGCCGGCACCGAAGCCGACCAGCACCAGCAGAGCGAGGACGCCAGGCGCGGAGAGCCGACTGGCCCGCGGCATCGCTGGTTTTATGCTCGCAGCGTACCAGTTTGGGCACGCTTGTCGTCGTCAACGTCGCCGATTTCTCGGGCTTCCTGCTGAAGTACGCCGCGGGGTTGCCCGGGAGGGCTCCCAGCACGGGTGGTGGCGGGCCGCGCCCGCGCGTCAGACGTTGAAATACTTCGCCTCGGGGTGGTGCACGACGATGGCGCTGGTGCTCTGCTCCGGGTCGATCTGCCAGTTCTCGGTGAGGCGGCAGCCGATGCGGGCGGGCTCGAGCAGGGCGAAGAGCCTCTCCTGGTCGGCCATGCTGGGGCAGGCGGGGTAGCCGAAGCTGTAGCGCGAGCCGCGGTAGTGCTGGGTGAAGAGGTCCTTGATGCGCGGGGCATCCTCGCCGGCGATGCCGAGTTCCTGGCGCATGCGCTTGTGCCACAGTTCGGCGAGGGCCTCGGCGCACTCGACGCCGATGCCATGGAGGTAGAGGTACTCGGTGTACTCGTTCTTCTCGAAGAGGGCGCGGGCGGCGTCGGAGATGCGGGAGCCCATGGTGACGCAGGAGAGGCCGAGGATGTCGGGTTCGCCGCTCTCGGCGGGGCGGAAGAAGTCGCTGATGCAGAGGCGCCGCTTGTCGGCCTGGCGGGGGAAGGTGAAGCGGGTCAGCTCCCGCCGGGCCCCGGTCCGGGTGCCACTGCTCGCACCGTCCTCGGTGCGCAGCAGTGCCGGGTCCCCCGGCTCCCACACGATCAGATCATCCCCGTCGCTGTTGCACGGGTAGTAGCCGTAGACCACCGCCGGGCGCAGCAGTTCCTTCTCGCGGCACTCGGCCTTGAGCCGCTCGAACACGGGGAAGATCTTGTCCTCCAGGAGCGCCTCGTACTCGCGGTCGCTCAGGGCGCCCTTCTTGACGCCCCACTGGCCGCGGAAGAGCGCGATGGGGTTGATGTAGGGGTAGACCTCGTCGAGGTCGATGCCCGTGACGACGCGCGAGCCGAGGAACGGCGCGGCGGGGACCGCGATGTCGGCCCGGACGTTCGAGCGGATGCGCTGGCCCACGACGGCGACCCCTGTCTCGCTGTCTCGCTGCCTCGCTGTCTCGCTCCCCACCCTCCGCGCCCCGTCCTCGTCCCTTCCCGCCCTGGCCAGCCGCTCGATCCGCGAGCGCACGATGGCCTCCTCGGCCCGCGAGCGCTTGCCGAGGCGGTCCTCGATCTCCTGCCCGAGCGCCCCGGACTTGCCGGCGACGATGTGGTCCATGACCCGCAGGCCGTCGAAGGCGTCCTTGCCGTAGAAGCAGTCGCCGCCGTAGAGCTTGCGCAGGTGCCCCTCGCAGTAGTGCCGCGTGAGGGCGGCGCCCCCGAGGAGCACCGGCGGGGCGATGCCCCCGGCGTTCATCTCCTTGAGGTTGTCCTCCATGACGTTCACGCTCTTCACGAGCAGGCCGGACATCCCGATGGCGTCGGCCTTCTTGTCGCGCCAGGCCTTGAGGATCTCCGTGATCGGCTGCTTGATCCCCAGGTTGTGGACCGTGTAGCCGTTGTTGCTCAGGATGATGTCGACCAGGTTCTTGCCGATGTCGTGGACGTCGCCCTTGACGGTCGCGAGGACGATCGAGCCCTTGCTGGACCCGCCGACCCGCTCCATCAGCGGCTCGAGCTTGCCGACGGCCATCTTCATGACCTCGGCGGACTGGAGCACGAAGGGGAGCTGCATCTGGCCGGAGCCGAAGAGCTCGCCCACCGTCTTCATGCCGTCGAGCAGGTGGTCGTTGATGACCGCCAGGGGCGGGTACTTGGCGAGGGCCTGGTCGAGCGTGAGCTCCAGGCCCTCCTTGTCGCCGTCGATGATGTGGCGGCGGAGGCGCTCCTCGATGGTGGTGGGGGCGTGCTCGCGCTTGGCCTGGGCCGCGGCCTGCTCATCCTTGAAGAGGCCGATGAAGCGCTGGAGGGGGTCCTCCTGGGTACCCCGGCTCTCCGAGCCGGTCCGTTCCGACTGTCCCTGGGCATCCGACGGACCGGCTCGGAGAGCCGGGCTACCCCGACGGTCGTAGATCAGCTCCAGCGCCGCCGCCCACTGCTCATCGTCGATCTTGTTCCGCGGGAGGATCTTGCTGAAGTGCAGGATCGCGCTGGTCAGGCCGGCCTCCTGAAGCTCGTGCAGGAAGACGGAGTTGAGGACGACGCGGGCCGCGGGCTTCAGGCCGAAGCTGACGTTGGAGAGGCCGACGGTCGTCTGGCACTCGGGGAAGCGGGCGGCGATCCGGCGGACGCCCTCGATGGTCTCCAGGGCGCTGCGGCGGTCGCTCTCCATCCCCGTCGAGACGGGGAGCACGAGGGGGTCGAAGAGCAGGTCGGCCGGGGCGAGGCTGTGGACCTCGGTCGCCCGCGCGTACGCCCGCGCGGCGATGGCCAGCTTGCGCTCCGCGGTGCGGGCCATGCTGGCTTCCTTGTCCTCGTCGATCGAGCCGATGACCAAGGCCGCGCCGTAGGTCTTGGCCAGGCGGCAGACGGCGTCGAACTTCTCATCCCCATCTTCGAAGTTCGCGCTGTTGATGATGCACTTTCCCCCCGCGTGCCGCAGCCCCGCCTCCAGCGTCGTGAGCTGCGTCGAGTCGAGCATCAGGGGCACGTTCACCTGCCGCACCACCCGCTTGACGATCTCCGCGGCGTCGCGGGCGTTGTCGCGCCCGGCGTAGTCCACGTTCAGGTCCAGGACGTGGGCCCCGTCGTGGCGCACCTGCTCGCGGGCGAGGGCAATGATGCCGTCAAAGTCCTCGGCCTCGAGCAACCGCTTGAACGCCTTCGACCCCGACGCGTTCATCCGCTCCCCGACGATCAGGATCGAGTTGTCCTGCCGGTACTCCGTCACCGAGTACAGCGATGTGACCCCGGGCTCCGGACGTGTAGGTCGGCTCTCCGAGCCGATGCCCGCGTGAGCCGGGGCGTCCCCGCCCCGGGCCCCTCCCACCGTGACCTTCGAACCAGATGGTGCCCGCCCCCGCCGATCCTCAACCGCCTTCGCGAGGGCCCGGATGTGGGCGGGCGTCGTCCCGCAGCACCCGCCGACGATGCCGACGCCGTCGCGCTCGATGAACTTCACCATCGCCTCGACGAACGGCTCCGGGCGCAGCGGGTATTCCGTCCGCCCCTCGACCAGCACGGGCAGCCCGGCGTTGGGCATCACCGAGACCGGCCGGCCCGTTCTCCGCCCCATCCCCCCCCAGTGCTTCCCCAGCCACTGGATGTGCTCGGCCATCTCCACCGGCCCGGTCGCGCAGTTCAGGCCCAGCGAGCAGATCGGGTACTGCGCCAGCGCCGCAGCGGCCGCGGCGATCTCGGTGCCCAGCAGCATCGTCCCCGTGCTCTCGATGGTGACCGAGGCCATGATCGGGACATCGAGCGGCGAGCGGCCCTTCTCCTCCAGCGCCGCCAGCACGGCGTTGATCACGCACTTGACCTGGAGCAGGTCCTGGCAGGTCTCGATGCAGAAGGCATCGACGCCGCCGGCCAGCAGCCCCCGGGCCTGCTCGCGGTAGCTCTCGAACATCCCCTGCCAGTCGATGTTGCCCAGTGTGATGAGCTTGGTCCCCGGCCCCATCGACCCCACGGCGAAGCGCGGGCGGTCCCTGGTGGCGTGCTTGTCGCACGCCGCCCGGGCGACCTCGCCGGCCATCCGGTTCAGCTCGAAGCACTCATCCTGCAGGCCGAACTCGGCCAGCACGTGGCGGCTGCCGCCGAATGAGTCGGTCTCCACGGCGTCGGCCCCCGCCTCGAGGAACGACTCGTGGATCTCCTGGATCACGTCGGGCCGGGTGCGGACGAGGATGTCCGTGCAGTTCTCGCATCCGCAGTAGTCCTGGTGCAGGTCGAGCGACCGCGCGTGGATGGAGGTCCCCATCGCCCCGTCGAAGACGATGACCCGCTTCGAGACCTCTTCGAGGAACCGGCTGGCCATGGGTCAAGGATACTCCATCCATTCATCGGATGGAGTGGACAAGAGATGGGGTGTATTCCCTAGTACCAGAACAACCCGGCGCGAGAGAGCCGGGTTGGGTCGGCGGAGGGGCAAGGGCGAGGGCGATAACTAGGCCATCGGCTCGCTGGGCTGGGCGGGCGGGGCCTTCTTGTCCTTGTCCTTCTTCTGGAAGTAGTTCCCCTGGAACTTCCGCTGGAACTTCTCGACGCGGCCGGCGGAATCAACGAACGTCTGCTTGCCGGTAAAGAAGGGGTGGGAGCCCGACCAGACCTCGACGTGCAGCTCGGGGACGGTCGCCCCGACGGTCATGACCACCTGGCCGTTGTGGAAGACCCTGCAGGAGGGGTAGTACTTCGGGTGGATCTGCTCTTTCATGGCCGGGGCTCCGGAAAACGGGCGGTGAGTATAGGCGGCCGCGGCCTGGGGCCTCGAATAGAGGGTGGCGGCGGGGCGGGACACTGTATGATGGAATCGGCCTGTTCTGGCCGCGTTGGAAGGTCTGGCGCGGGGTGCTTCGCCCGCGCGTGGTGGCTGCTCCCTCGAGAGGTGATCCGATGAATACCGCGAGCTTCCGGTCGGGGCGTTGGCTGGTGAACTCGTTCCTGAGCGCATCCGTGCTGGGGCTGGGCGTGGCCCTGGCGCCGGCGCAGGAGCCGCGGCAGGGGCCCGGGGCCGGGACGGCGGCCGGCGCGGCGGCCGATCCCTCGAAGCCGGCGCTGCCGGAGAGCTGGATCCAGGCATTCCAATGGCGCTCGATCGGCCCGGCGAACATGGGCGGGCGGATCACCGCGATCAGCGTGTACGAGAAGGACCCCAGCCTCTGGTTCGCGGCCACGGCCTCCGGCGGGCTGCTGAAGACGACCAACAACGGGATCACCTTCGAGCACCAGTTCAACAAGGAGGCGACGGTCGCGATCGGCGATGTGATGGTCGCGCCCAGCGACCCGAACATCGTCTGGGTCGGCACGGGCGAGCACAACCCGCGGAACAGTTCCTCGTGGGGCGACGGCGTCTACAAGTCGGAGGACGGCGGCAAGACCTGGAAGAACATGGGGCTGAAGGGCAGCTTCCAGATCGGCAAGGTGCTGATCCACCCCGAGGACCCCAAGACGGTGTTCGTCGGCGCGATGGGGCGGCTGTGGGGGACGAGCGAGGAGCGGGGGCTCTACAAGACGACGGACGGCGGCTCGACCTGGCAGCGCGTTCTCTACGTCGATGACAAGACCGGCGTGATGGATGTGGACTTCAAGCCCGGCGAGCCCGGGACGATGCTGGCCTTCACCTACGAGCGTCAGCGCGACAGTTTCGACACCAACGAGCCCGCCAAGCGCAACGGCCCGGGCAGCGGCCTGTGGCGCAGCACCGACGGCGGGAACAACTGGACGCGGATCAACCAGGGCCTGCCGGAGGGGAACCTGGGGCGGGGCGGGATCACCTATTACCGCAAGGACCCGCAGACCGTCTTCCTGGTCGTTGAGTCGGACAAGACGGGCCAGGAGCCGGCGAACGCCCCGTACATCGGCCTGCGCGGGGCGGATGCGGAGATGGGCGCGAAGATCACCGACGTGACCGCCCGCGGGCCCGCGGAGGAAGCGGGCCTGAAGGCCGAGGACATCGTCATCGCCGTCAACGGCGCGACGGTGCACTCGTACAACGACTTCATGACGCAGGTCCGCAAGCGCACCGCCGGCGACACGGTCAAGCTCACCCTCTCCCGCGAGCGCAAGACGGTCGAGACCGACCTCAAGCTCGCCCAGCGCCCGGCCCCGGCCACAACGCAGCGTTCCCGCGACGGCACCGGGCGGCGCACCGACGACACCGGCGGCGCGGGCCCGTTCTCCAGCGGCCTCGGCGGGCAGCGCGGCAACCTGACCGAGCAGCAGGGCCCGGAGGGGCATAACTACGGCGGGCTCTACAAGAGCACCGACGGCGGCGAGAGCTGGACGCGGATCAACAGCATCAACCCGCGCCCGATGTACTTCAGCGAGGTGCGGTGCGACCCCAATGACGACCAGCTCTTGTGGGTGCTGGGCGTCTCGCTCGCCCGCTCGAAGGACGGCGGCAAGACCTTCACCGACGACGGCGGGCGCGGCACCCACGCCGACCACCACGCGATGTGGGTCAACCCCGGCGACGGGCGCCACATGATCCTGGGCAACGACGGCGGCATGTACATGACCTACGACCGCGGCGAGAACTGGGACCACCTCAACCACGTGGCCCTGGGCCAGTTCTACCACGTCGCGGTGGACCCGCGCCCGAACTACATGGTCTACGGTGGCCTGCAGGACAACGGCAGCTGGGGCGGCCCCAGCCGGTCGCGCTCCGGGCGGGGCCCGATCAACGAGGACTGGATCAGGATCGGCGGCGGCGATGGCTTCGTCTGCCGCGTCGATCCGAATGACCCGGACCAGGTCTACTACGAGAGCCAGGGCGGCGCCATGGGCCGCTTCAACCTCCGCACGGGCGAGCGGGCCTCCATCCGTCCCGCGACGGCCCGCGGGGAACGCCAGCGCTGGAACTGGAAGACGCCGTTCCTCCTTTCGAACCACAACTCGAAGATCTTCTACGCCGCCAGCCAGTACGTGTACCGCTCCTACGACCAGGGGCGGACGATGAAGCGCATCTCCGATGAGTTCACGCGGACGCGGCGGGGGAGCGCCACCGCGCTGGCGGAGAGCCCGCTCGATCCCGACGTTCTGTGGGCCGGCTCCGACGACGGCGCCGTGATTGTGACCCGCGACGGCGGCATCTCGTGGACCAAGCTGGCGGATTTCCCGCTGACGGATGAGGAGCGGACCGCGGTGGCGCGGGCCGAAGAGAGCGAGTCTGGCGGCGGTGCGGGCGCGGCGACACCCGCCGCGGGTGCGCCCCCGGCCGAGGCCGCGGAGACCCCCGCAGCGCCCGCGACGCCGCCGTCCGAGGGGCAGGCCGAGGGCCAGGGCGAGGCGCAGCCTCCGGAGCAGCCCGCGGTGGCGCCGCAGGAAGGGCGTCCGGAGCGTGGCGGCCGGCGGGGCGGCGCTGGGCCCGGCGGGGGCGGTGGCGGGCAGGCTCCCGGCGGCGGTGCGGGCGGCATGCTCGACCGGCTCCGCGAGCTGGACGCGAACAAGGACGGGAAGATCGAGCGCAGCGAGGTGCCCGAGCAGATGGAGCGGATGTTCGACCGCTTCGACGCCAACAGCGACGGGGCCATCGATGAGGCCGAGTTGCGGGCGATCTCCCAGCGGACCCCGGGCGCCGGGACCGGGCGCCAGGGCGGGCGCGGTGAGCAGGGCGGTCGCGGCGGGCGCTCCGAGCAGGCGAGCGACCCCAACCGGCCACGCGGCGGCGTGCTCCTTCCGGGCCCGGCCCGCGCAGAGGCGGCGCCCCCGCGCCCGTCGCCGGCGGCCCCCGCGGCCGATGACCACCTGACCGGGACGTGGGCCGCGCGGGCGGTGGGGGAGAACCTCCCCGCGCAGGCGGGCGAGTTCACGCTCCTGATCACCCTGGGCGATGAGGGCCGCGTGACGGGCGAGTACGAGGCCGAGCGGGGCAACGGCGCCCTG
>JBBDXI010000023.1:0-7565 GCA_040902425.1 Phycisphaerales bacterium | reverse complement strand
CCTCCCCGCGCGGCCCGCCCCGCCCCCGTTCCCGCGCTCAGATATCCACCGCGTCGCGCAGGATGCGCACCTGCTCCGGCGGGATCAGCCGCCCCCGGTTGATCCCCGGGCAGTTCCGCGCCGCCGCCGCCCACGCCTGCTCGCTCCGGATGTTGCCCTTCCAGAACGGCCACGTCCGGCACTGCGCCGGCCGGTCCCCGTACACCCCGCACACCGCCTTCCCCGGCACCGACTCCCGGTCCAGGAAAATGCAGTCCAGCCCGAAGGCGCTCGGCTTCTCCGCCAGCGACCGCCCCCGCGCCGTCTCCTTCGTGTACCGCCGCTCGAACTCCTCCCGCGAAACCCCCAGCCGCGCCGCCAGCTTCCCCGCCTCCGCCTCCGTGAACAGCACAAACCCCTCCGGCCCCGTGCAGCAGTTCCCGCAGCACGTGCACTCAAAGCGCAGACCACGCCCCGCCCCCGTCGGGTCGGTCGAGTCGAACCAGTCGCGAGCGGGTTGGTAGCTCATGGGCTCAAAGCTGATGACGTGATGAGGTGATGACGTGATGACGTGATGACGTGAGCAGGCCCGAGGATCGTTCGTCACCTCATCACCTCATCACCGCTTCATCTTCCCACGTACCGCATCGCCACCAGCGTCTGATCATCCGCCCGGCCCCGCGAACCGGTGTGCTGGTACAGGGCCGTGTGGACCGTGTCCACCACGCAGTCCGGCGCCCCCGTGCACCGCGTCAGCGCCTCATCCAGCCGCTCCGTCCCGAACATCTCGCGCCCGGGCGGCGCGCTGAACGCCTCCGTGATCCCGTCCGTGTACAGGATCACCGTGTCCCCCGGCCGGAGCTGCACCACCTCCGACCCGATCTCGTACGGCTCGAACAGCCCCAGCGGCGGCGCCCCATCCCCGTCCAGGTGCGTCACCGCCCCCGTCCCCCCGTGCTTCAGCAGCGGCGGGTTGTGCCCCGAGCGCGCGTACGTCAGCCGCGCTGTCACCGGGTCCCACACCGCGAAAAACGCCGTCACGAAGTTCCCCTCCAGCCGCGCCTCGCACAGCTTCCGGTTCGCGTACCGCAGCACCGCGTCCGGCGTCCGCCCCGGCCCCGTGTACGCGTGCAGGATCCCGTGCAGCATCGCCATGATCGTCGCCGCCGCCGCCCCGTGCCCCGACACATCCGCGATCAGCACCCCCCACTTCCCCTCCTCCAGCGGGAAGAAGTCGTAGTAGTCCCCCCCCGCCCGGTCGCTCGTCAGGTAGCTCGTCGCGATCTCCAGCCCCGGGATCTCCGGGATCTGCCGCGGCAGCAGCGCCTGCTGCACCCGCGCCACCTCCTCGAACTGCTGCACCAGCGCCGCGTTCAGCCGCTTCACCTCCCGCATCAGCAGCAGCCGCGTGTTCGTCCCCCCCACGAAGTTCCCCACCATCAGCGCCCGCTCCAGGTCCTCCATCGAGAACCCGCCCGGCTCGCGCCGAAGCTGGATGTTCCAGTACCGCGGCTCCCCCAGGTCATACAGCGGCACCGACACCGCGCTGCGCATCCCCGCCAGCGCATCGCCCAGCACCGGGTCCCCACGCACCTCCACCCTTTCCAGCAGCAGCGGCCGCCCCTGCTCGATCGCCCACCCGATGAACCCCCCCCGCGACACCGGGATCTCCTCCCGCCGGCGGTCCCCAGCCTGTGCCGGCAGCCCCCCCTCGCGCAGCGCCCGCCTCACATCCACGTTCCGCGTGATCCGGTACTCGCCCCCGGAGAGCCCCGCCCGCGAGACCGACAGCATGTGGTCGATCGGGTGCAGCGGCCAGTAGTGCATCGCGAACGTCCGCAGCACCTCGTACGGCTCATCCGCCACGCTCAGCGCGCGCACCATCTCCACGCACCGGACCACCCGCGGATCCTCAGGGGGGTTCAGAATCTTCACGCGGGATCGTAGGGTGCGGGTCCTGCCCCTCCCCCCGCCGCTCTGGGCGGGGGAGGTGGCCGAGCGAAGCGAGGCCGGAGGGGGCCGTCGCAAGCGCTCCGGACGCGGCGAAGCCCACCGGCCGCACCCAGCCACCGCCGCTGAACGTGCCACTGACCGCCGCCCTGGGCGGTCAGTGCTCCTCGAGTCGCCGGTCCCCAACCCTCACCCCGAGCACGCCCGCTCCACCGCCCCCCGCCGCTCCCCCGCTTCCTCCACCGCCGCCCGCGACCGCTCCATCAGCCCCTCCCGCGCCCCCGCATCCGCCAGCATCCCCGCGTTCACCCGGATATTCCACCCGCCCGCCCGCGCCGCCGCCTCCGCCAGCACCGCCGCGATCGCCAGGTCGCTGTGCAGTTGCCGGTTCGTGATCGGCGCCAGCGCCCCGCATAGCCGCAGCACCTCCAGCGCCGTCGCCACCGCCGCCGCCGGCGCCTGGATCGACGCCTCCACCGCCCCCGTTAGATCGGCCGCCCGCCGCGCATCGCCCTCCGGCAGCCGCATCAGCTCGTTCACCAGCCCGTACGCCGCCGCGTCCTCCTCCGCCAGCTCCAAAAACACCTCCCGCGCCCGCCCCAGCACCCCCGCCGCCCGCTCCAGCTCCCCCCGGTGCGCCGCCAGCGCCTTCTTCCCGATCGAGTACCCTACCACCATCTGCGCCAGCGCCGCCCCCGTCGCCCCCGTGATGCACGCCGCCGCGCCCCCCCCGGGCGTCGGCGTCTTCGCCCCCAGCTGCTGGAGAAAATCGGTGAGGCTCAGGCCGGCAAGGGGGTCGGGCATCGTGCCGCAGGATACGTCGGGCCGGCCGCGCCGGGGACGCCGGTAGTGTCTCAGGCCGGGTTCTTCCCCGCGTTCCTGACACTCCAAGAGGCCACCGGGCATAGGGGTAACATACCTCCATGAGCAGCGCCCGGACGATCCATTGGGTGGCCCGTTACGGCTGGTGGTTTGTGTTCATCGGCGGCTGCGCCGGGGCGGCGCTCGGTTCGGCCATCGATGGATACGGCGTGCTCTATTGTGGCCTTGCGGGGGCTGTTCTCGGCGGTGCGGTGGGCACGGCGCGGGCGCTCGTGTTCGAGGATTGAGCCGAACCGCTTACAGGCCCCGCGATTCAAACTGCGACACCGGTTGCCCACCGCCCCCGAGGCGCCCCCGCCACCACGCCAGCAGCCGCGCCCGCTCGGCCACGGGGACCCCGTAGGCCCCGAGCATCGCCTCCGCGGCCGCGAGCAGCGCGCCGGGCATGCCGCCGCACGCCGCAGCCTCCTCGAGCACCCGCGCCGCCTCGTCCCACGCAGCGCACGGCCCCGGCACCGGCAGCGCCGCCACCTGCCGCGCGCTCAGCTTGATCGCCACCGCGCTCAGCCCCGCGCCCCCCACCTCCCGCGCCGCCCACGCGCTCAGCACCGGCGAGAGCAGCGCCGCCGCCAGGTGCCACAGCCGCCCGGGGTCGCGGGGGACCACCGTGATGAGCGGCGTCACCGGGAGCCACCGGCCGCCCACATCCACCGCCGCCTCGATCGTCCGCGTCTGCGTGGCGACCAGCAGCTTGGGCACGAGTCGGGCGCGCATCCACGGCCCCAGGCCCGCGCGATCCAGCCCCCCCGGGTCGGCGCGCGGCGCCCGCCACACCCGCCCCAGGAGCCGGCAGGGGCGCTCCCCCCAGCGGCACGCCCCCGGATCGATGAGGCCGGTCGTCACCACCATCGGCCAGCCGGGTGCCACTGCTCGCGGCGCTTCGCCGCGCGGCTGTGCCGGCCCCCCCTGCTCCTCCCCCAACTCCCCATCCTCGCGCACGCACCCGCGCAGGCCGTAGTACTGGTCGCGGAAGTCGGCCGTCGCCGTCGCGTGGTCGCCGATCGTGGACCCCGCCCAGCCAATCGAAACGCCCGGTACGCCCGAGGCCGCCGCCATGAGCGGGGCCCACGAGCGAGCCGTGATCTGATCCGCGCCCTGGTCGGCGTGCGGCTCGAAGCACGCCCCGGTCCAGCGCCCGATGCGCGCCGCCTGCGGAACCCCGCTCGTCAGCACCGGCGCGCACACGCGGACGCCCGCGTCGAAGACGCCCTCGTCGGCCGTCCACAGTCCATCCAGCGAGCACCGCTCCATGAGCCGCGCCCGGATCGGCTCCGCGTCGCGCGCCGAGAGCAGCGACTGCGGCTGGATCAGCGCGATCCGCCCGCCCCCGCGCACCAGCTCCAGCGCCCTCAGCAGGAACAGCGCCGCCGTGTCCGTGTACGGACGCACATCCCCGCCGAACCGCCCCGCCAGCCGCGCCCGCTCGGCCTTCCCCCGCGCCGTCCGCGACCCCAGCTGGTTCAGGAACGGCGGGTTCCCCACCACCGCGTCAAACCGGCGCGGCCAGTCCGCCGGCAGCGCCCCCAGCAGCCCATCCGCGGCGACCACCCGCGTCGTCGGCGCTGCCCGCCGCGGGTTCTCCCCGCTGAACACTGCCAGCGACCATCGGCACACCTCGGCCGCGAGCGGGTCGAGGTCGATCCCGTACACGCACCGCGCCGCCGCCACGCGCAGCGCCCGCGGCGCAGCGCCCCCGCCCCCGCGCGCACGCCACGCCCGCCCCGCGATCGCCCCCGCCGCCGCGATCAGGAACCGGCCCGAGCCGCACGCCGGGTCGCAGATGCGAAGGCTCAGCACACCCCTCGCGCCGCCCCCGCGCTCCGCCTCATCCAGCAGCGGCCCCAGCGCCCGGTCCACCAGCCGCCGCGCCACCCCCGGCGGCGTGTAGAACGCGCCCCGCGCCCGCCGCGCGCCCCCCGGGCTCCCGGCCAACAGCTCCTCGTAAAGCCCGCCCAGCGAATCACGATCGATCGCGCCCGCCCCCGGCCGGAGCGCCCCCAGGCCCTCGACCCTCATCGGCGCCAGGTCCGGACCCGCGAACCACGGCCACTCCACCGGGATGCACCCGTCGGACCTCTCCGGCCCGGCCCCGGCGTACGACGCTATCCGCAGGATGGTCCGGATCGACAGCGCACCCTCTTCGCCGCGCCCAGCGCCCCCGCCCCGCCGCGCTGCGCTGCTCGTCGCCACGGGCGCCGAGCATACCTACTTCTCCACGATCACCCGCGCCCCCCCCGCCCGCCTCCTCACCACCACGCTCACATCCTCCGCCTCCCGCAGAAACTCCAGGTCCAGCTCCCCCGCCCCCACCCGCAGCCCCGTCACCCGCAGCCACCGCACGCTCGGCGGCAGCAGCGGCCGGTTCACCCGCACCACCCCCCGCGCCCCATCCACCGTCAGCCCCAGCGCCGCCGCCAGCAGCATGAACACCGACCCCGCCGCCCACGCCTGCGGGCTGCACGCCACCGGGTACTGCGTCGGCCCGCTCCCGGACCGCCGCCCGAACCCGCAGAACAGCTCCGGCAGCCGCTGCAGGTCCACGTAGGTCGAGGCCTCCAGGAACGACCTCAGCAGCCGCAGCGCGTGCTCGTTGTGCCCGTACCGCGACATCCCCATCGCGATCAGCGAGTTGTCGTGCGGCCACACCGAGCCGTTGTGGTACGCCATCGGGTTGTACCGCGCCTCCCCCTCCCCCACCGTCCGGACCCCCCACCCCGAGAACATCGGCTCATCCATCAGCCCCGCCGCCACCCGCCCCGCCACCCCCGCATCCGCGATCCCCGTGAACAGCGCGTGCCCCGCGTTGCTCGTGCGGATGCAGCACTGCCGCTTGTGCCCGTCCAGCGCCAGCGCGTACGTCCCGATCCCCTCGCACCAGAAAAACTCGTGGAACCGGCCCCTGAGAATCCGGGCCTGGTGCTCCAGCTCATCCGCCCGCTCCACGTGCCCCAGCGCCCGCGCCAGCACCGCCGCCCGCGACTTCGCGTCGTACACATACCCCTGCACCTCGCACAGCGCGATCGGCGGCTCCGCCGGGCTCCCGTCCGCGTGGAACACCGCGTCGTGCGAGTCCTTCCACCCCTGGTTGCTCAGCCCCCCCCGCGCCTTGCACTGGTACTCCACGAACCCGTCCCCGTCCAGGTCCCCCGAGCGGTCGATCCACGAGAGCGCCCGCTCCACGTGCGCCCACAGCCGCCCGCACAACGCCCGGTCCCCCGTCGCCCCCCAGTACATCCCCGCCAGCGCCACGAACAGGGGCGTCGCGTCCACCGTCCCGTAGTACCGCCCGAACGGCACCTCCCGCGTGTTCGCCATCTCGTTGTCACGCCACTCGTGCAGGATCTTCCCCGGCTCCGCGTCGTTCTCCGCATCCGCCGCGCCCGCCTGGTGCGCCGCCAGGAACGACAGCACCCCCCGCGCCGTCCCCGGGCTGATCCACAGCAGCTGCATCGCCGCGATGATCCCGTCCCGCCCGAACGGGCAGCAGTACCACGGGATCCCCGCGTACGGGTACGGCCCCTCCGCCGTCTCCGTCCGCAGCATCCGCACATCCGCCAGCGACCGCCGCACCCACTGGTTCAGCCGCGCATCGGAGCTCGTCACCCCGCAGAACCCCTCCCCCAGCGCCGCCCGGTCCCGCGCCCGCAGCCGCACGCTGTGCCGGTAGCTCGGGGGGGGCGGCGCCCCGGCGCTCTCCGGCGACGTCCGGATCGTCAGGAAAAACTCCGCCCGCTCCCCCGGCCCCAGCCCCACCCGGTACCGCGCGTGCCCCGGCGAGAGCGACGCCGGCGCCGGCTCCAGCTCGAACCGCGTCCGCCGCAGCACCCCGTCCAGCCCCTCGTACGCCGCCACCACCGACGCGTCCCCCGTGATCTCCGGCTCCGCCAGCCGGCCCCGCCCCGGACGCACCGCCCCCCGCACCTCGAAGATGTCCGCGAAGTCCGCCTCGAACCCCACCGCCAGCGACGCCTCCACCGGCCGGTTCCCGAAGTTCGTCAGGATGAACCGCTCGAAGCACGCCCCGCCCCGCAGGTGCTTCGACCGCGACAGGTGCACCGTCCCCCGCGCGTGCACCACCCGCCCATCCTCCGCCATGTCCGGGTTCGTCAGGTCCACGAAAATCCGCGAGTTGTCCCGCGACACCGCCGAGGAGAGCAGCAGCGGCCGCTTCCCCAGCAGCCGCACCTCCAGCCTCGACAGGTGCCGCATCCCCGCCGTGAACAGCCCCTGCTCGTGGTTCGCCAGGCTCTCCACATCCCCCGACGCCCCGAACACCGCGAACGTGTCCCCCTGCTTCAGGACCAGCGTCCGGTGGTCCGCCAGCGACGACCCCGCCAGGATGTAGTGCCGGTCCTCAATCGAGACGATCTCGTCCATCCGACGCTCCGTGCTGGCCCCCCCGAAGGTGCCGCTGCTCGCGCGAAGGGTGCCACTGCTCGCCGTCCTCGGCGCAGCAGTGCCAACCGCCCACGCCCCCCCGCGTGCCGACCCGGCCGCGCCCCGGCCCCCCCGCGACGTCATGCGGAGCCCCCCGCGCCGGGGCGCTCCGCCCGTTCGCCGGCGCACCGCGCGCCCCGGCGCGCCCCGCCCACGCACCCCGCGCCCCCGCCACCCGCCGGTACACCCGAAGGTAGTCCTCCGCCATCCGCCGCGCGCTGAACCGCGCCTCGAACCACCCCCGGCACCGGCCCCGGTCCAGCGACAGTGCCCGCCCCAGCGCCGCCGGCGCATCACGCAGGTCGTCGAACACCGCC
>JBBDXI010000022.1:0-7699 GCA_040902425.1 Phycisphaerales bacterium | reverse complement strand
CGCCGGCGCATCACGCAGGTCGAACACCGCCCCCGTCACCCCCTCATCCACCACCTCCGGCACCGACCCCCGCCGACGCGCCACCACCGGCGTCCCGCACGCCATCGCCTCGATCATCACCAGCCCGAACGGCTCCGGCCAGTCCACCGGGAACAGGAGCGCCAGCGCCCCCGCCAGCAGCTCCGCCTTCTCCCGCTCCCCCTGCTCCCCCAGAAACACCACCCCCGGCTCGCGCAGCATCGGCCGTATCACGCCCTCAAAGTCGCCCCGGTCCGCCTCGTCCACCTTCGCCGCGATCCGCACCTCCACCCCCACCGCCCGCGCTATCCGGATCGCGTCGTCCACCCGCTTCTCCGGCGACACCCGCCCCACCACCGCCAGGTACGGCTCCGGCCGCGCCCGGAACGGGAACGCACCCGCCGGCAGCCCGTGGTACACCGTCGCCGCCCAGTTCACCCAGGGGAGCGGCCCCCGCTGCGAGTCGGAGATCGACACCATCGGCAGCTCCGCGAACTCCCGGTACAGCGGCGCCAGGTCCGGCGCATCCAGCCGCCCGTGCAGCGTCGTCACGTGCGGAACCCCCAGCCGCCGGACCAGCGGGAAGTGCAGCGAGTCCGTGTGGAAGTGAACCACGTCGAACTCCCCCGCACGCCCCGCCACCCACTCCAGCTGCGCAATATGGTGCGCCCACGGGTGCGCTGCCCCCCCCAGCCGCAGCGCCCGCTCCGAGCACGCCACCAGCCGCGCACCCGTCCGCGAGTCCCCGCTCGCGAACAGCGTCACCTCGTGCCCCAGCCGCACCAGCTCCTCTGTTAAGTAAGAGACAACCCTCTCAGTGCCCCCGTACAGCCGCGGAGGCACGCTCTCAAATAGCGGCGAAATCTGCGCAATCCGCACGGGTCCGGGCCCTCCCCAGCACGCCTCCCCCATGCGCGTGCACCGCCACCGTACGGACCGCGTCCGCCCCGGCCCTCCCCCGCGGGCCGCCTTCACCCGCCCCACCCGGTCCGGTTGCCCCAAACCCCGTATTCCGCGATAGTACCGCCCATGAGCACCCACCCAATCCGGCCCGCCCGGCGCAGCGCCCCCAGCGCCGCGGCCATCCTCCTCCTCTGCGCTGCGGCGCTGCTCCCCGCCTGCCGCTCCGGCGACAAGCCCGGCCTCTTCGCCGGCCTCCGGCGCCAGCCCGCCCCCGCGCCCGCCACCGGCATCGCGATCGACGGCCGCTTCGAGGACTGGCCCGCCGGCGTCGCCACCACCGCCGACGCCGACTGGATCTACTTCAAGGTCACCCTCCCCGGCAACGCCGCGCCCCTCCAGGCCAACGTTGAGACCCTCGCCCTCTGGCTCGACGCCGACGGCTCCCCCGCCACCGGCGCTGCCATGACCGCGCCCGCCGAGGCCGCGGGCCTGGGCGTCGACCTCTTCGCCGAGTTCTCACCCCCCGGCGAGAAGCCCGGCGATGCCCCGCGCCGCGGCGTCGCCGTCTACGCCGCCGACGCCGGCGGGCGCCACCTGCGCATCCCCTCCGCCGAGGCCCGGGTCCTCGGCTCCCCCACCTTCGCCGCCGACACCTTCGAGATCCGCCTCTCTCGCCGGATCGACCCCGCCGCCGCCCCCGACCTCGCCCGACTCCTCTCCGGGCGCGCCCGCGCCAAGGCCATGTTCGCCCTCGTCGACGAGGGCGGCACCCTCAAGGGCTGGTCCGACGTCGAGACCTTCCAGCTCCCCGCCTCCACCGCCGAGCCGAGCCTCTCCGACGCCGAGCTCCCCGCCAAGCCCGCCGGCGCCATCCGCATCCTCTCCTGGAACGTCCTCAACGGCGCCCTCACCAAGGACCCCAACCCCTTCGCCCGCATCATCCAGGTCCTCGACCCCGACATCATCCTCTTCCAGGAGTGGCCCACCGACGCCGCCACCGCCCAGGCCTGGTTCACCGCCACCGTCACCGGCGAGAAAACCTGGAACGCCTGGGCCGCCCCCGGCGACCGCGCGGTCGTCGTCGTCTCCCAGCACCCCCTCGCCAGCCTCGGCCCCCATTCGATCAGCCTGGGGGGCGACACCGACGGCCGCGCCACCCCCGTCCGCTTCGCCGCCGCCACCATCCAGACCCCCGCCGGCCCCGTCGCCGTCGGCTCCCTCCACCTCAAGTGCTGCGGCACCGCCGGCAGCAGCGAGGACACCCGCCGAGTCAACGAGGCCCAGGCCATCAACGCCGCCATGAACCCCGCCTTCGCCCAGGCCGCGGCCCCCATCCGCATCCTCGCCGGCGACTTCAACCTCGTCGGCACCCGCACCCCGCTGGACACCCTCGCCGAGGCCCTCGACGCCGACGGCTCCGCCCTCGAGGTCGCCCACACCCCCGTTCTCGGCGATGCCGCCGTCTACACCTGGAGCGACGCCAACACCGAGTTCCCCGACGGCCGCCTCGACTACGCCCTCTACAGCGACGCCTCCGCCGACCTCATCCACGCCTTCATCCTCGACAACCGCCGCCTCAGCGACCGCGCCCTCGCCAAGCTCGGCCTCGACCGCGACGACACCGCCGTCAGCGACCACTTCCCCCTCGTCCTCGACCTCATGCCGAAGCCCTGACGCGCACGCCCGGGTGCCACTGCTCGCGGCGTCCCCGCCGCGCAGCAGTGCCCGTCACCCCCGCTATTGTGGCCGGGTGCCACTGCTCGCGGCGTCCTCGCCGCGCAGCAGTGCCCGTCACCTCCCACTCCTGTGGCGAAGACACTGCTGCGCCGAAGACGGCGAGCAGTGGCACCCGCTTCGTCCCTACGTCCCTTCGTCCCTACGTCCCTTCGTCCCTTCGTCCCCCCCCGCTACACTGCCCCCATGCCGCTCCTCGGCGTCAACATCGACCACGTCGCCACCCTCCGCCAGGCCCGCTACCGCTCCGCCGACCCCGCCCCCGCCGCCGAGCCCGACCCCCTCCTCGCCGCCCACGAGGCCATCCTCGGCGGCGCGGACATCATCACCCTCCACCTCCGCGAAGACCGCCGCCACATCCAGGACCGCGACCTCGAGCTGATCCAGCGCACCATCCCCCGCCGCATCAACCTCGAGATGGGCGCCACCCCGGACATGGTCCGCCTCGCCCTCACCACCCGCCCCCACATGGTCACCCTCGTCCCCGAGGGCCGCCAGGAAGTCACCACCGAGGGCGGCCTGGACGCCGCCGGCATGCTCGGCTGGCTCATCGAGGAACTCAAGCGCCTCGCCGACGCCGGCATCACCACCTCCGCCTTCATCGACGCCGACAGCCGCCAGGTCGAGGCCGCCAAGCACGCCGGCTTCGACATGTGCGAGGTCCACACCGGCCCCTACGCCGAGGAGTTCGCCAGGAGCGGCGGCAACATCCTCAGCGGCGCCCTCGCCGCCGAGCTCGAGGAGGTCGCCGTCGCCGGCGGCGCCATCCGCGCGGCCGGCATGCGCTTCAACGCCGGCCACGGCCTCAACTACGCCAACGTCGCCCGCATCGCCTGCCTCCCCGGCCTCGCCGAACTCCACATCGGCCACGCCATCGTCAGCCGCGCCCTCTTCACCGGCCTGCGCAGCGCTGTCGCCGAGATGCGCCGCCTCATCACCGAGGCCCGCCCCCCCGCCGGCGCCTGACCGCCATGGCCTCCTTCACCCCCCGCACCATCCCCATCCCCGGCGAGGGCACGCTCACCCTCCGCCCCGCCTCCGAGGACGACGCCGAGACCCTCCTGGCCTTCCTCCGCGCCGAGTCCGCCACCACCGACCAGGTCCTCACCCAGCCCGACGAGTTCCCCGCCACCGCCGACGAAGAGCGCGCCAAGATCCGCGAGCACGACCGCACCGGTGGCATGCTCATGCTCGCCCTCATCGCCCCCGCCCCCCCCGCCTCCGGCCCCGCCCTCGCCGGCGTCCTCAGCATCCGCCCCGGCCAGCGCCGCCGAAACGCCCACACCGCCGAGTTCGGCATCACCATCGCCCACGCCTGGCGGGCCCGCGGCCTGGGCACCCTCATGCTCCGCGCCATGCTCGACTGGGCCGCCAACCACCCCACCATCGAGAAGGTCTGCCTCCAGGTCTTCTCCACCAACCCCCGGGCGATGGCCCTGTACGAGCGCCTCGGCTTCCGCGAAGAGGGCCGCCAGCCCGGCCAGGCCCAGCTCCGCCCCGGCCACTACGTCGACAACATCCACATGGGCCTGTGGGTCAAGCCGCGCCGGGTGAGCTAGCCCGGAGTACGCAGAGGTCGCGGAGCGGACGCAGAGAGCGCAGAGAGGAGAGGCGCCTCGTTGCGCACTCCTCAAGCTCTCTCCGCTCCGCGCTCTCCGCGTCCTCAACTCCGCGGCCTCTGCGTACTCTTTCCATCCCCATGGGTCACGTCGATCCGAAGCCCTGCACCACCGCCGACGGCATCCCCTTCTGGGTCCGCGCCGCCGCGCCCGACGACGCCCCCGCCATGCGCCGCCTCGAGCGGCATATGTTCGAGAGCAACCCCTTCAAGGTCACCGAGCCCGGCGAGAACGACCGCGATGAGCCCGCCGAGCGCGAGTGGACCGCCCAGCACGCGGCCAACCCCTCCTGGCTCATGCTCCTCGCCGCCGACTCGCCCGAGCCGGGCGCGGGGGGCGGCGAGGCCTTCGCCCGCCTCTCCTTCCGCTCCGGCAACCGCCGAAAGCTCGCCCACCACGGCACCTTCGGCATCGCCGTCCACCAGCGCTGGCGCGCCCGCGGCCTCGGCACCGCCCTCATCACCACCCTCCTCGACTGGGCCGCCGCCCACCCCACCCTCGAAAAAGTCTGCCTCGGCGTCTTCGCCGCCAACACCGGCGCCCGCCGCCTCTACCGCCGCCTCGGCTTCACCATCGAGGGCCGCTCCCCCCGCCACTTCAAGCTCGAAGCCGGCCGCTTCGACGACGACATCACCATGTCCATCTTCGTCAAGCCCGGCCTGGCCCCGGAGCGGTTCAGAACCTGGCCGCGATGCGGGGAGGTGAAGAGGTGAAGAGGTGAAAGGGCGGCCGAGTCCTCACTGCTTGCCCCTCTTCGCCCCTGAAAGGGGCGCGCGATGGTTGCCAGACGCGCAGCGTCTGGAGCCCTTCCTCTCTTCTCTCTTGCTCTGTTTCTTGTCCTCCGCCCATGAACATGGGCGGGCGGAGCGCCGTTCAATCAAAGACGTACCGCTCGTCAAACTCCACCTCGTGCTTCCGCAGCAGCCCCAGGAACTCCTCCTCAAAGCTCATGCTCTCGTGATGCCGCCGCTGCTCGCGGACGTACCTCTCGACGTCGTCGGACAGCGAGCGGCTCACGGTGAAGCCCCCATACCCGCGCTGCCACGCGAACGCACCCATGCCCGGGAACGTCTCGTGGATCCACCCCGACGAGCGCGACTTGACCTCGCGCGCCATCACCGCGCGCGCCAGGTCCGCCGGAAAGCGGATGAACAGGTGCACGTGCTCGGGCATCCCATTCCCCGCGATGAGCTGCGCCCGGTGCTCCCGCAGGATGCCGCCCATGAACGGGTAGAGCCGCTCGTGCAGCTCCGGCGTGATCACCCGCTCGCGGTGCTTCGTGCCGAACACCAGGTGATAGTAGTTCTGCGTCCATGATGATGGCATGGCGGCCAGCCTACTTTCGGCGGGCAACCCAGAGCAAGCCCGGTGGGCCCAACACCCGATTGCCCGCCATGCCCACGAACCCCCGCCCGCCCATGTTCATGGGCGGAAGAGAAGAGAACAAGGAGTGGAAAGGGCCGCCCGCCAGACGCTGCGCGTCTGGCAACCATCGCGCGCCCCTCTCAGGGGCGAAGAGGCGCCAGGCCCCCGCCAACAATCTCCCGTGCCCCTCGGCGACACCATCATCGCCCCCGCCTCCGCCCCCGGCCGCTCCCCCTCCCCCCGCGCCGTCATCCGCCTCTCCGGCCCCGCCACCCGCGACGCCCTCGCCGCCCTCTCCGCCGATCCCCCCCGCCCCTTCGAGCGCGCCTGCTACCGCGCCCGCCTCCGCCTCCCCCCCGCCCCTCACCTCATCACCCCATCACCCCATCACCTCATCACCCTCCCCATCCTCCTCGCCACCTACCGCGCCCCCGCCAGCTACACCGGCGAGGACTCCGCCGAGATCCTCCTCCCCGGCAACCCCCACCTCGTCGAACGCGTCCTCGCCGCCTTCACCGCACTCCCCGGCCTCCGCCCCGCGGCCCCCGGCGAGTTCACCGCCCGCGCCTTCCTCAACGACAAGCTCTCGCTGAGCGAGGCCGAGGGCGTCGCCGCCGCCATCGCCGCACAGACCGACGAACAGCTCGCCGCCGCCCGCGACCTCCTCCGCGGCCGCACCGGCGACACCTACTCCCGCTGGGCCAACGACCTCGCCGCGCTCCTCGCCCTCGTCGAGGCCGGCATCGACTTCACCGATCAGGAAGATGTGGTCCCCATCGCCCCCGCCGACCTGAAGCGCCGCCTCGCCGCGCTCGCCGATGACCTCTCCGCGCGGCTCGGGTCCCGCGCCGGCCACGCCCCCGCCCCCGCCCTACCCCGTGTCGTCCTCGCCGGCGAGCCCAGCGCCGGAAAGTCCACCCTCTTCAACGCCCTCCTCGGCCGCCGCCGCGCCGCCGTCTCCCCGCACCCCGGCACCACCCGCGACATCCTCGAAGAAGAGCTCGACCTCTCCCGCGACCTCCCCGGCGCGGGCCCCGTCCTGCTCTGCGACGCCGCGGGCCTCGACGACCGGCCCGGGTCGCGCCCCGATCCCTCCGCCGCCGCGGCGGCGCAGCGGGCGGCCCGCGACGCCATCGCCGGCGCCGACCTCATCCTCTACTGCGACCCCACCGGGCGCTTCGCCCTCCGCTTCGACACGCCGACGCTCCACCTGCGCACCAAGGCCGACCTGCCCTCCAGCTCAACCGCGCCGGCCGGCGCCCACGACGGCACGCCGCTCGCGCTCTGCGCCCTCGACGGCTTCAACCTCCCCACACTCCGCCGCGCCATCGCCGACGCCGCCACCGCCGCCCGCGCCGGCCCCCGCGCCGACCTCCTCCCCCGCCACCGCCTCGCCCTCGCCGCCGCCCAGGGTCACCTGCTCCAGGCCGCCGCGACGATCGACCCCGCCGCCCGCGCCCTCCCCGACCCCGCCATCACCGCCAACGCCCTCCGCGCCGCCCTCGACCACCTCGGCGAACTCACCGGCCGCCTCTCCCCCGACGACATCATCGGCCGAATCTTCGCCACCTTCTGCGTCGGCAAGTAATATCACTCCCGGCGAATCGCCCGCCGCGGAGCGCGCCTGGCCGCGGAGCGCATTAGCCGCGGAGCGGCGTTCGAACGTAGCCAGGGGCGGAAGCCCCTGGAAGCGAAGGCGCGAAGACCCACGCGCCCGCTCGTCCGATCAAGCCCCGGCGGGGCGCCACGTTCGGCAACCCCCCGGTCGCATGCGTCGCCCCATCCCGGGCTCCAGACGCGATGCGGCGAAGTTGCTCGCCGCCCATCAAATGCGGTTCAAATAAGGAGTACACAGAGGGCCGCAGAGACGGAGCAACTCCCACTCAACCTCTGCGCCCTCTGGCGCGAACTCCGCGACCTCTGCGTACTCCCCCGCCCATCCCCCGCTCACCGCCCCCGCCCGTGCCGCTCCGCCGCCACCTCCCGCCGCGCCCGGTTCTCCTCCACCTTCCGGTCCGCCGCCGCGTGCCACGTCGGCCACGCCGCCAGCCCGATGAACA
>JBBDXI010000021.1:0-7803 GCA_040902425.1 Phycisphaerales bacterium | reverse complement strand
AGGCGCTGGTGGTCATCGAGCACAAGGGCGACCTGCACCCGCAGATCAACATCGTCGACGCCCAGGGGAACATCCTGGACTTCCACTACCTGCCCGCCCGGGCACGCCTGGAGGTGAAGGACGGCCAGGAGATCAAGGCCGGGCAGATGCTGGCCCGCCAGCCGCGCTCGGCCGGCGGCTCGCAGGACATCGTCGGCGGCCTGCCGCGCGTGACGGAGATCTTCGAGGCCCGCAAGCCCAAGGACCCGGCGGTGATGGCCGAGATCTCCGGGCGGGTCGAAATCCACTCCGACAAGCGCAAGGGCAAGATGACGATCCGCGTGATCTCCGACTCGGGGATCGAGAAGGACCACCACGTGCCGGCCGACAAGGGCCTGCTGGTGCACACGGGCGACTACGTGCAGGCGGGCGACCCGCTGACGGAGGGCCCGCTGGTGCCGCACGACATCCTGCGGATCAAGGGCGAGGAGTCCCTGTGGACGTACATGCTGGACGAGGTCCAGAACGTCTACCGGGCCCAGGGCGTGGTGATCAACGACAAGCACATCGAGCTGATCCTGGCGGCCATGCTCCGCAAGGTCCGCGTCGAGAGCCCCGGCGACACCGACCTGCTCCCCCACGAGGTGGTGGACAAGTTCGAGTTCCGGCTGCGGAACGCCACGGCCAGCCGCCTGTACCGGATTACCGAGCCCGGCGGGACGGACCTGAAGAAGGACGACCTGGTGGACAAGGACCTGATCAAGGAGGCCAACGCAAGGGCCGAGGCCGAGGGCAAGGAGCCGGCGAAGGCGAAGCGGGCCAAACCGGCGACGGGCCGCACGCTGCTCCTGGGCATCACCAAGGCCTCGCTGCAGAGCGAGTCGTTCCTCTCGGGCGCCAGCTTCCAGGAGACCACCAAGGTGCTCACCGAGGCGGCGTTGCGCGGGGCGGAGGACCACCTCGTGGGCCTCAAGGAGAACGTGCTGCTGGGCCACCTGATCCCGGCGGGCACCGGCTTCCGGCCCTACCAGGACATCCGCGCCAAGCTGCTGGCCGAGCCGGTCTCGGGCGACAGCGAGGATGAGCAGCGGATGCTGGATGAGGCCGCGGAGGCGGCCGAAGCGCTCGGCGCCGAGCGCGGCGAGGAGCTGGGCCAGCCGCAGGTGCAGGTGACGACGGGCGCGACGGAGGGGGCCCCGGCGCAGGTCGAGGGCTGAGCCGTCCTGACAGTGACACGTTGGTTACAAGGGCCCACGCGAAGGCGTGGGCCTCTTTGTTTCCCGGTGGGCCGCGATCACGTAGAGTGCGCCCATGGGCAGGGCACGGGCGAGGCGCTGGGCGGGGTGGTGCGTGCTGGTGGCGATGATCGTTCTCGGGATGCTCACCCTCGCGAGCGCGTGGTGGTGGGTGGGCGTGCTGTGGTTTCCGAGGATCGGCCAAGCGCCCGGGTGGGGAGGGGATGCCTGGCTGAGCAGGGGCAACCTCTCCGTCCGCGTGATGCCGTGGAAGGACCCGAGCGCGGGCGGACCGCGGGAGATCGCGATGGGGCGGACCAGCCCCGGGGCCTGGTGGCCCCGCTTCGATCTGAGCACCGGGCGCTACTCCGCGACCACGAGCGGTGTGGGGCCGCCGTACGCGTACCGGGCACCGGTGTTCCTGGTCACGATTCCGCTGGCGGCGTGGGCGGGATGGCGGCTGGCGCGGGGCGGGCGCCGGCGCTCGCCCGGCGAGTGCCCGGGCTGCGGGTACGAGCTGGGAGCCTCGCTGGGCATCTGCCCGGAGTGCGGGCGGGAGCGTGGCCCCTCATCCGGGGTCGCGGGCTGACCGTGCGGCGAGCGCGGCGAGGTCCGCCTCGGAGAGGATGGGCAGCCGCTCGCGCCCGGTGGCGAGGGCGGCCTTGACGTAGGGGAGGCACATCGTGCAGGTCGTGGCGCAGCGGGTGAGGCGCTGGAGCTCGGCGAGGTCGGCCCCGCGTTCGCGCCGGAGGCGGATCAGCTCGGCGAAGGTCACGTTGACGCAGACGCAGCGGTCGACGGGGGTGTCGGACGGATCGGGCACGGCGAACTCTACGGGGCGCGCCAGGAGCGCCAGTCGGGGATGTAGTGAGGGTCGTTGGCCGTCCCGACCGAGCCGATGCCGAGGCGTGCGTGCGTGAGCCACTCCGGTCGGCCTGGGACCGCGCGGGCGCTCGCGTCCGCGCGCGCGGTGGCGGCGGACCCCGGGGCTGAGCCCCGGCGGCCGTGACGGAAAGCGGTGGTGGGGGAGGGGTTGGACGACCACGAGCCCGCGGAGAAGAGCATCGGCGGGTCGAGGAGCGGGTTGTTCAGGGGTGTCGCCGCGGGGAGGAGCGTGTCGGCGAACACGAGCAGCTCGGCCGGCCGCTCGACATCGGCGAGGGACTTCCACCGCTGGTGTCCGATCGAGTCGCGCCAGCCGGGGGTGCCGGCGGGGCACAGGTAGTAGCCGTTGTAGCCGTAGGTGCTGGTCGCGCGGCCGGGTGGCGGGCCGGCGATCGGCTGGGGCCGGTAGGTGCCCCAGGGCTGGGCGGGGCACTCGTAGACGGACCGCTCGTGCAAGCCGGAGGCCAGGTAGGGGCCCAGGTAGCCGCGGGCGTGATCGACCGAGGCGTCGGCGTGGAACACCGCGCCGAACCAGTAGACCAGAGCGTCGGGGGCGTCGAGCTCCAGCGGCATGGCGAGCCCGCGGTGGTCGTTCGCGTACGCGGTCCAGGCGAGGATCAACTGCCGCTGGTTGGAGAGACAGCCGACGGTGCGGGCGGACTCCCGGGCGCCCGCGATGGCGGGGAGGAGCAGGCCGATGAGCAGGGCGAGCACGGCGATCGTGACGAGGAGCTCGATGAGCGTGAACGCGCGATCCGATGTCGGATGTGGGATGTCGGATGTCGGATGTGCCGCAGACCCCGACATCCGCCATCCGACATCCCACATCCGACATCGGGCGATCATGGGCACCCCCCCGCGTATCGCGTCAGGAAGCAGCCGAAGTCGCCGACGTTGAGCACGGGCTGGGCGGTGCTGCCGTCGCAGTTCGCGTAGGGATCGCCGGCCGCGTACGCCGCGAGGAAGCAACCGAAGTCGCCGACGTTGAGGGCGGGCGCGACGGTGCTGCTGTCGCAGTTGGCGTAGCAAGGGGGCGGGCCGAGGGCGTAGAGGCCGGCCGCGCCGACGGAGTAGACGCCGCCGAACGCGGCCGCGGGCGTGCCGCCGGGGCCGGGAGCATGGGAGACGATGAACCCGGGGGCGGTCGGGTCGAGGGAGAGGTCCAGCAGGTACAGGTCGGTGCTGTAGGAGAAGGCGCCCGCCGTGGCGGAGGGTGCGCCGGCGAGGGCGAGGTGCCCGCTGCCCGGGCCGACCGCGGCGGCGGCGATCGGCTGGTGGGTCCAGCTCCCCAGGGCCAAGTACTCGCCGGTGTCGAGGATCCCGTTGTTGTTGGCGTCGTTCCAGGTGGCGAGGGCCGAGTCCCACAGGAGTGAGGCGCTTGTGCCGTTGTCCTGGAACAGCTCAAGGCTGGGGGCGGATCCGAAGCCCCGGATGCCGCCGGAGAGGAGGATGCGCCCGCCGGGGAGGGGGATCGGCGTGGCGCTCGTCCGGTTGCAGGGGACCGACCAGAGGAGAGCGCCCGTGGCGGCGTCGAGCTTGACGAGGTTGGCGGCGAGCTGGGTTCCGGCAAAGGCGTACGAGGCGGCGAGGACCGCCGCCGGCGCGGCTCCGGGGCTGGTGATGCAGACTCCGCCGAAGAAACCGTGCGGCGCGCTGTTGGCGACGACCCAGAGCGGCGGTGGGGGCGAGGTGGCGCTCGTGGGAAAGGCGAGGACCCGGCCGGGGAAGAAGCCGCTCTCGTCGGTTGCGGCCGCGACGTAGACCGTGGCGCCGTCGTAGGCCGGTGTGTTGCCGGAGGAGCCGCCGATGGGAACGGACCAGACGATCTCACCGGGGTTGAAGGGGTTCGCGACGGAGAGCGGGTCGAGGTTGATGCAGTACAGGCGCGACTGGCCGCCGAGCGGGTCGTAGTCGGTGATGAAGGCGCGGTCGGCGGGGCCGCGATCGGTGGTGACAAGAGGCGAGGCGCCGAGGACGGGGCGGGCAAGGGGGGCCTGCCAACGCGGGCTGCCGGTCCCGGCGTCGATCGCGGTCAGAACACCGCCCGCGGCGACGAGGATGGTCTGATTGACGGCGTCGAGCGCGGGTGTTGACCAGGATTCGATGTGCGGCGCCGGGACGGGGGCGGCCCACCAGACCGCCCCGTCCCCAGCGCCAAGAGCCACGACGTACCACTGTGTGCCGACGCGTCCAACCGCGAAGACCCGGGTCCGGTCGGCGATCACGCCTGCCTGCGGGGACCAGGCGATGGGTGCGCCGCCCGGCCCGGCCGAGGCGATCCAGCGCGGGGAGCCCAGCACGCCGGGCAGCGCCGGCGAGGCGCTCGTCCGCTGCGCCGACCCGGCGAACATGGGCCAGAGCTGCGGGGCCGCAGGAGCGCCCTGGAGCGCCGGCGTCATCGCGACCATCGCGAGGCGGGTGCGCACGGCACAGGGCCTCCGGCGGCGGCGGGAAATGCACGCGGCGACGGCGAGGCCCGCGGCCAGGGCACCGGGGGCGGGGATTGGGGTCACCCGCGCGAACGCGTCGATCTCGACCGTGCCGGACGGGTTCGGGTTCGTGATCCGCACGTACGAGATGGAGCCGAGACCTGTCGCGCTGATGTCCACGCCGGTGCCGCCGCCGGAGCCGGCGTAGGCCGCGACGATCTGGGCGAAGGTCATCCCCGCCGCGTTCAGGGCCGGGTTCACTGGCCGGGTGAAATCGGTGAGCACCGAGCCGGGGTTGGGCGAGTACGGGTCGGTGAGGTCGGAGTAGCCGAGGGTCGGGAAGGCCCCGTCGGCCTCGACGCCGAGAATCGGCCGCCAGTCGGCGTTGTCGGCGCTGACCTCGATCCGCCCGTGGCCGGCGCCAAAGAGGGTGCCGTTCGTGATTCCCTGGGGGAAGCTCTGGTCGATGTAGCCGGCGTTCCCGAAGACGAGCAGGTCGAGGCCGTAGGGGTTCTGTGGGTCGTTGACGATGGGCGTGTCGAAGCGGACAACGAGCGAGCCACCGACGCCGAGGGAGGCGATTTCGGTGGGCATCCAGGGGGGGTTGAAGACCGTGACGGCTCCGGGGAACGAGCCGACGCCGGTGAAGCGGGTGGGCTCGCCGAGCGCGGTTTGCGGGTCGGTCATGCCGGTCGCGGGGTTGGCGCCCGCGCTGTAGGACATGACCTGACTGGCCCAGAAGTCGGCCGGTGCGGTCGCGGGAAGAGCGAGCAGGACGACGCAGGAGCAGAGCCGGAGCATGCGAGAGCCTTCTGCCGCGTGGCCGCGGCGGTGCATCCCGAGTCGCGCGGGATGGTCTCCGTGCCCGGCGGAGGCGGGGCCTTCGCCGATTTCGCGCTCGCGGGGTGAAGCCGGGGTGCGCCCTCGCCGGAGACAGGCGGACGCGGGAGCCGGCGCCCTGATCGCGAGGGCGGGACGACACGGCACAGGCGGGGCCTGTGCCACTCTGTCCTCGGCAGGTCTTCCGGCTCCGGGTTCCCGCAGGTCCGGCCTTCCCATCCGCGTCTAGGCGGACAGTGGCTACTGGTGGGACCTGCGGCGTCAGCCCGTTACGGCGGCGCGTCCGCGGTGGATTTGCACCACGCTTCCCTTTTCAGCCCCCTCCGGACGGACGGGGGCACCGATGACGCCGGGAGCGTACCGGGGGAGCGGGGGCGGTGTCAATGGGTGTCGGGGGAACGTGAAGAGGTGAGGAGGTGAGTGAAGAGATGAAGAGGTGAGGAGGGTCAGGCCTGGGCGAGGCGGGCCTCCAGCTCGATGGGGGTGGCGGAGAGCGCCTGCGACACGGGGCAGCCCGCCTTGGTCTTCTCGGCGTGGTCGCGGAAGGTTGCCTCGTCGATCCCGGGGACCTCGGCCTCGGTGCGCAGGCGAATCTTCGTGATCTTGAAGCCCTCGCCGACCTTGTCGAGCGAGACCTCCGCACTGGTCCGGATCCGGCGCGGCTTGAACCCGGCCTTCCCGAGCCCCGCGGCGAGCGCCATCGAGAAGCACCCGGCGTGGGCAGCGCCGATCAGCTCCTCGGGGTTGGTCCCCGCCTGGTCCTGCATCCGCGTGCCGAAGGAGTAGGGGCCCTCGAAGGCCCCGCTGCCGACGCGCATCGTGCCGCGCCCGGAGAGCAGGTCGCCTTCCCAGGATGCGTCGGCTGTGCGGATGGGCATGGGTGGTCTCCGTGGGTTGGGCGGTCCCGGCATGTCGGATGCCGCGGGGGCGATGGTACGCGGCGGATGCTGCGCCGGCGTCCGGGCCGGGGCGCGTCGAATCAGCAGGTGACGATTCGCTCAAGTCGGCAACAGTCTCACTCAGGCCGCGGGCGGCCTGCCCGCCGGCGCCAGGGGCAGGGGTCTGGCGGCGTGCCGCCCGCCGCCCCGCCAGAGGAACCACATGAGCATGCCGATGCCGATCAGCAGCCAGAGGTCGGCAAGGTTGGAGACGTAGGGCCACACGGCCCGCGACCCCGTGAACGGCACCGTCCAGCCGAAGGGCAGCTCAGCACCGGGCAAGGGGTGGATGAAGTCGCGCACGCAGCCGTAGACCAGCCGGTCGTAGAGGTTGCCCAGCCCCCCGGCCAGCAGCAGGCCGATGGCGACGTGCGCTGCGCGGTCGCGGGCCCGCGTCCAGGCGCCGAACATCCAGATCGCCAGGCCCAGGGCGCCGACGGTGAAGGCGACGAAGAACCACCGCTTCCCCGCGCCGATGCCGAAGACCGCGCCGGGGTTCAGGACCAGCGTCAGGTCGAGGAGGCCGGGGATGACCGTGACCGGCTCGTGATGCGGGATGAGCGAGCCGAGGCTGCGCCCCGACTCGGCGCACGCCAGCACATCCTCGCGCCGCACCTCGACGGGGCGGCCGGCGGTATTCGCGAACGCGGCCCACTTGCTCACCAGGTCGATCGCGACGCCAACGAAGGTGACGGCGATGAGCAGGAGCCAGGCGCCTATCGATCGGAGCGCATCGTGGGGGCGCGGGGGACGTGAAGGGGGCGGGTCGCCCGGGGCCCGCGGCGTGTCGTGGCGGGGCCCGCTCACGGCATGACCGAGCGGCGCTCGAGCTCGCGGGCCGCCTCGATCGAGTAGCGGGCCCACGGCAGCTCCTCCAGCCGCTCGACCTTGATCGGCTTGCCCGTCAGCTCGCACACGCCATACGTCCCGTCGGCGATCCGCTGCAGGGCGTCGTCGATCTCCTTGATCAGCCGGCGGTCCGCGGCCGCGAGGTCGAGGGAGAGCGACTGGCCGGCGGCGTCTGACCCCTGCTCGGCCATGTGCTGCGGGAGGTGCGAGAGCGCCCCGCTCTGGCCCTGCAGGGCCTCGGTCTCGAGGTTGGAGACGTCGCCGACCAGTTCCGCCCGCTTGCGGAGCAGGACCTGGCGGAAGCGGTCGAGCGTCTTCTTGTCGAATGGCGTCTTGCGCGGCTTGCCCGAGTCCTCCAGGCCCGAGCCGCGGGCGGGGGCCTTGGGACCGCTCTGGATGAGCGGGCGCGGCGCGGGGGCGCCGGGGCGGAAGAGCGCAGCACCGAGCGCGGGGATCTTCAGGAGCGAGGCCTTGCTGGGCCTCTTGACCGGTTTGGGGGTGACGATCGTGATGCCCTTGCGCCCGGAGGCGGACTTGGGGTCGATCTTCGGGGGGGGCGCGCCGGGCTTCCCGGCGGCCGCGGCGGCGGGCCTGGGGGCCCCGGGGGTGCCGCCGGGGACCCCGGGGGTTGGGGGGGGCCTGGCCGCC
>JBBDXI010000020.1:0-7838 GCA_040902425.1 Phycisphaerales bacterium | reverse complement strand
TGGAGACGTCGTAGTGGTGGCGGACGGCCCGCGCGTCGCGCTCCTTGGTGTGGCGATGGCCGCTGGGCCGGAGCTCGGAGGCCGGCAGCCGCGGCGGCCGCGTCAGGCCCGCCGCTCGCGCGGCCCCCAGTAGCAGCGCCGTCTTGGCGTCGCGCTCCAGCGGCGGCGGCTTCCAGCTGTCGAGGAGGCCGATAACCCCGTCGATGTCGTCGACCTCTAGGTCGCCGCTGACGTAGGCGCGGCCGAGGCCGAGCTGGCCCGGCGCACGCAGTACGTGGGCTGCCGCCCGCGGCGAGCGGACGTAGAACGTCGGCCCGTTGCCGCTCGTGGCGGGCAATCGCGCCCCGTCCCAGAACTCGACCGTGAACGGCCGCTCTGGGATGCGACCCTCGATCGCCCGCCGCAGTCTCGCGGTGCTGGCGAAAGCCATCTCCAAGTACCTATAGCGGATTGCGGCAATTTCCGCCCCGATTCCGCCGTATGATCGGTGGCTACATGGCCGCCCCAGACACAGCAGAGGCAGCAAGGACGACAGACGCAGCGGGGACAGTGGACACAGGCAAAGTGGGCCCGCTTCCCTCCGACATCCAGCCGGTCGCCAACGAGACGCGCGACCGGATCATCACCGGCCTGGTCACCTTGGTCCCCTTCATCGCGATCGGCATCGCCGCCTGGCAGGTCTGGGACCAGGCGCTGCACTGGCGCGACATTTCGATCTTCGTCGTCATGTACCTGCTCACCGGCCTCGGGATCACGGTCGGGTTCCACCGCCACCTCACCCACCGCAGCTTCAAGGCGAAGCGCTGGCTTCACGGCCTGCTCGGCATCCTCGGCTCGGCGGCGATCGAGGGCCCGGTCATCTCCTGGGTTGCCGACCACCGCAAGCACCACGCCTTCTCCGACGAAATGGGCGATCCACACAGTCCCCACGTCGACCATGGCGGCGGCTGGCGCGGCGAGCTGCGCGGTCTCTTCCACGCCCACATGGGGTGGATTTTCATCCACACACAGCGCGGCAACAAGGAGCGCTTCGCGCCGGACCTGATCGAAGACCCGGTGATCAGCTGGGTCGACCGGACATTCATCCTCTGGGCGATCCTCGGCCTCCTCATCCCGTTTGCGCTCGGTTGGGTGATCGGCGGGACGATCGCCGCGGCGCTCACCGGGCTGCTGTGGGGTGGCCTGGTCCGCCTCTTCGTCCTGCATCACTTCACCTACAGCATCAACTCGCTCTGCCACGTCTTCGGGCGCCGCGACTTCAAGACGAACGACGAGTCGCGCAACCTGGCCCTGATCGCGCTGCCAACGATGGGTGAGGCGTGGCACAACAACCATCACGCCTTCCCGACATCGGCGGTACACGGCATCGGCCGCTACCAAGTCGATCTCTCGGGCATGGTGATTACGGGGTTGGAGAAGACCGGCCTAATCTGGGACGTAGTCCGCCCCACGCCAGAGCGCATCGACGCCAAGGCTGCCGCCTCCTCCTGACTAGGCAGATCAAGGACGGAGAGAGGACGACAAGGGGAGCGCACTTTGGTGCGTGACCCGCAGGCGGCCGACCGAGGACGCAGAGATGCCGTAGGTCAGGGGGAGGCGGGGGATTCGTACCAGTCGATCCACCCCTCACAGGCTGCACTGAGCGGGACGATGCGGCGTGGCTGGTCCGGGACGGCGACCAGCTCGCCGATGTAGGCCTTGCCGTCGTAGCCGGTGAGGCTCTGCAGCGTGCTCGGGTCCGCCGTTGAGATCGTGAACTCGACCGGGCCGCCGTCGCTCTCGATCGTCCCCGCCGGCCAGAACTGGCCGTTGTTGGCGAGGCTGATCGTGTTGGGCCGCTGGCCGTCGAGGGCCGGGATCAGCCGCTCTTGGAAGCCCGGGGCGCCCAGCTTGAGCTCAAAGGGCGAGAAGTACTGGAGCGAGAGGTGCCAGCGCCCGGGCGCGAGGTCGAGCGTCTGCGAGGTGAGCTGGTCGGTCCCCAGCACGCTGCCCGCGTCCCACCCATGACGCGACCCGACCACGGGCTTTGGGAAGAGCGCCGCGCGCCCGGGGTTGGAGAGCAGGATCTGGATCTCCGGGGATATGCAGTGGGCCGGCGCTCCCGCCTCGGTCCCCTCCAGCAGGACGTGGCGTTCTTCGGGCATCGGGCCGGTCTGCTCCCAGAGGATGAAGGACGGCGTCGCCGCGATGCGCCGAAAGTTCGGCGGCGCCTGGCTGTTCCACGCCGCCCGCCCGGTGATCACATAGGGGGAGCGGTCGAGCGTGCCGCGCGAGAACGAGTCGAAGTCGATCGGGCTGTAGGCGTCGCCGGTGTCGAACGGCTTCTCGGGATTCTCCGTGACCGCGGGATCGCGGAACTCGACAATCGGCACGTGGGTGTCGGCGCCGAGCAGCGCGAAGGCGGCGTAGCGGTCCTGGCCCGCGTAGAGCACCGGCTTGCCGTGGACTATCGGGAGGAAGGCCTGTAGCTCCGCGCCGTGCCCCGGCGGGCCGACCGGCGCGTCGCGCAGGGCGAGGAAGCTCGAGTAGGCAGCCCCGCCGATGAAGGCGACGGCGAGCACGCTCCAAGCCACCCGCAAGCCCCTCGCCGATGGAATTGATGCAGCCTCCGCAGGGACATCCTCTGCTGATGGGCCGAAATGTCCACTCTGGCTGGACTCATCGGCCCGTCGGCGAGAGCCGGAGGTGAGTTCGGCGAGCAGGGGGCGGATCGCGACCAGCATCGCGAGGGGGGCGGCAATCATCAGCGCCTTGGCCTGCGAGTAGTCCCCGCTGAACGGCAGCGAGGCGACGTAGAGGATGGCGCAGGCGGCGAGCCCGATCGGCACGGCGAGCTCGCGCCGGCGCACCCACCAGGCGAGCCCGACGAGCACCGCGATCACGCCGATCGCGCCGGCCAGGCCGGTCAGCTGGGCGCCGCCGGGTGCGTCGAGCCGGTAGTTGGAGGTGGGCCAGACCCCGAGCGACTCGACCGGCGAGACGGGGCCGTAGGTGTTGCTCCCCGCCACCTTGCTGAAGCTGTCGCCGAAGCCGAAGGGGCCGACTGTCGTTACCGCCACGCCGACCGCCGCCAGGGCGAGGAGGGCCAGGAGGGTCGCCGGCCGCGTCAGGAAGCGCAGCACCGCTCGCACGGAGATGGCCGCTCTCACGGCCGGCAGCGTCAGGGCCCAGAGGCCGAGGATCGCGACTGGCCAAGCGAGCCCGGCGAAGCTGTAGGAGAAGAAGATGCCGCCGGCGAGGGCCAGGTAGGGGAGGGCGAAGCGCAGCCGGGCGAGCGCCCCGGCCGGAAGCCGCCCCGGATCCCGCAGCGCCACGGCGAAGGCGAGCACGAAGAGCGCCTCGGCGAGCTCCTTGAAAGCCCCCTGCGCGTAGTAGGAGGCGCCGAGGTAGGAGGCGGCGACGAAGACCGCGGCGACGGTTCGGCGCAAGGGGCCGAATCCCGGCAGGGCGGCCTGCGCGGTCAGGGCGGTCATGACCCCGATCGCGAGGATCTCTCCCACGAACGCCTGCGCCAGGCTGATCTTGGGCACGGCGGCGACCGCGACCGCCAGCCCGTGCGGCCCGAGCGGGTAGCCGGCGTCCGGGGAAGGCCCGAGGCCGCCGCGCAGCCACTCGGCCCAGGCGAGGTGCAGGCCGAGGTCGTTGTTGAAGCCGACGCCGAGAAGCCCCCACCTGCCGCTCACCGCGAACGGGATTGAGAGCACCAGGACGACGACGAACACGCTCGGCAGCGCACGGCGCAGCGCTCCCCGGGCGTCGTAGGACGAGCCCCCCACCACGACCACAATCGCGGCGACGACCAGCAGGACCAGGCCCAGGGTCGCCGAGGTCCCGTGCCCGGGGGCGCGAGCCAGCAGGCCGGTCACCGAGAGCACGGCCCCAAACCCCACCGCCGGCTCCAGCCACGACCACGAGTTGCGCCCCGCAAAGGAGAGCAGCGCGCGCCCGATCAAAAGCGAGGCGGCGCAGATCAGGGCCGCCGAGGCGTAGGTCCCGAGCATGAGGGCGAGAAACTACCGACTCAACACTTCTCAGCCGCGCGCTCCAGCGTCTCGCGCAGGTTCTCCCCCCGCAGAGGCTCCTCGTGACCGGGGCCGACGATGGCGGGCTCCAGCGCGGCGAGCTTGCGCACCGACTCCTGCGCTTTCGCGTGGTCCCAGTTCCACCTGGGATGGGGGACGCTCGGCTCGCCATCGGGGAAAGGTTTCCCCAGCCGCATCGAGTCGAGCAGGTAGATGACGTCGCTGACCAGCGCGACCCGGTCGCTCTCACGCCACAGGCCGATCAGCCCCCGCGCGTGCCCGGGGAAGTGGACGACGCGAAAGCCGGCGACCTCGTCCCCCTCGGAGACGGTGCCGTCGATCTTCACCGGCCCGCCGTCCCAGCGCCGCATCAGCAGCGGGTACGCCAGCCGGGCCCGCAGGGTGGGGAACTCGGAGACTTCCATGTAGGAGTCGATCGCGCCCGGGCGTTCGGCGTCGGCCACCTCGTCGGGATGGCAGAAGACCGGCACGCCCATCGAGGGAGCGGTTCCGCGGTGATCGGCGTGCCCGTGGCCGAGGACGATCCGCTTCAACCCGCCCAGCTCCTCCGCGGCTGCCCGCGTCGCCTTGACCATCCCCTTGGTCCCGGCGTCGAACTGGACGACCCCATCCCCGTCCTCGAGGAAGTAGATGTTCATCGACTTCCCCAGGTCGCCCCGCAGCAGCCAAACGCCCTCTGCCACCTTCTCCATGTCTCCACCCTAAACGCGGGGGAGGGCGCGGGGCTAGTCTGCCGTCGATGCCGGGACTGTGGAAATTTGGGATGGCCGTGCTGATCGTCTGCCTAGTGGCCTCGATGGCGATCGGGGCCGTCCGCCTTGCCACGACGCCGACCGAGATCCTGGGCGGCGGCTTCCGTGACCTGCCCGCCCGCGAGGCCGACCGCCGCGCGTCGCCGCAGCCCAGCGGCGATGGGGCCAAGCAGCCCAAGGGCGATGGCGCCAAGCAGCCCAGCGGCGATGGGGCCAAGCAGCCCGAGGGCGATGGGGCCAAGCAGCCCAAGGGCGATGGGGCCAAGCAGCCCGAGGGCGATGGGGCAGAGGGACGATGACTGCGCTCTCGGCGAGTGTGAAGGCTGCGTTCAGATATCGGCTGAGCGCGTGGCGATGATCTAGTATCGCCCCGACCAGTAACCAGGACAGGAGGGGGCGTGTTCACTCGCATCGTGGTTGGAACCGATGGGTCGGAGACGGCCGGTGAGGCTGTCGCTCAGGCCGCCGATCTCGCCAAACTGTCCGGGGCTCAGCTCAGCCTGGTCAGCGCCTACGAGCCGGTGTCGCGTCGCCGCCTCCAGGGAGAGCAGTCGGATGCTCCGGCCGACGTCCAGCATGAGATCGGCCCCCGCGAGGACGTCAACCTGGTCCTGGAGGCCGCCGCCGCGACCGCCAAACAGCAGGGCCTCGAGGTCCAGCTCCACCCGGTGGAGGGCAACCCGGGGGAGGCGATCCTCAAAGTGGCCGAACAAACCGGCGCCGACCTGATCGTCGTCGGCAACCGAGGGATGACCGGCGTCTCACGCCTGCTCGGCAGCGTCCCCAACAACGTCTCCCATCACGCCCCTTGCAGCGTGATGATCGTCCGCACCACCTAAAACGCATCGCATGTGAGCGCCTGCACCGCGCCGCTGCGCGGTTTTACCCCGCTATAGGGGGTAAAGGTCGCGCAGCGGTGGGAGGCCCCACAACCTGAGTCAACCGGGCCTGAGTCAACCGGGCTGCTGCGCCGGCGCTAGGCGGCCGGGTCCGTGGCCCTGGCGGCGTCGATCAGGCCGGCTCCCTGTTGCGTTTCCGGGAGGCCGAGGCTGCGGGCGGTCTGCCGCAGCCGGTGAGTCACCCCATTGACCGTGCGTTGGGGAGAGCCATCCGCTTTCAGCACACCGCTGGCCAGGGTCATCGCCGCCACCCCGGCGACGTGGGCCGCGGACATCGAGGTGCCCACATAGGTGTCCGGCTCGCCGAAGCGGCTGGTGTTGCCACCGACCAAGGTCACCTGGTAAATCGGTCGAGACAAGATCGACGGGCAGCCCACCGCGGGCGTCCCACCGCCCGGCGCGAGGACGTCGATCCCCTCGCCGGTCAGCGAGTATGAGCCCAGGCAGCCCCCCTCAGTGCTCCCGCCGACGCCGATGACGCGGGGCCCCGTGGCCGGGGGGGAGACGCAGGTCTCGGAGCCGAGGTTGCCGATCGAGGCCACCGCCACCACGCCCTTCCTGTAGGCGCGGCGCAGTTCTTCATCGACCCCCGGCACCCTCTTGCCGCAGCCGAAGTTGAAGCTCATGTTGATCACGTCCGCGCCGTGGGCAATCGCGAACCGAATCCCTTTGGCGATGTCGTCCGCCTTCCCGCTGCCGTGCCGGTCGAGGACGCGAACCGGCATCAGCTTTGCCCGGTAGGCGACTCCCACGAGCCCGATCCCGTTGTTGGTCTTCTCGCCAATCGTCCCGGCGATGTGGGTCCCGTGCCCGTGCTCGCCGAGCGGGAACCGGTCTCTGTCGACGAAGTCGTAGCCTTTCGCGAACTGCCCGGAGGTGAAGTCGGGGCTGCGCCGGAAGTGCTCCCCCTTGTTGCGGTAGGCGATCCCGGTATCGAGGACCGCGATCTTTATCCCCCTCGCCCCGGGGCGTTTGGCTTCGATCAGGTTCTCCCAGGCGCCGACCACGTCGATGCCGCCGATGGACGTGGGAAGCACCGGGGTGCTGGTGCCGATCGGGGGCAGGAAGTTCCACTGTTTTGAAACCCAGTCTCCCGGGACGGTGGTGTCGTCGACCTCCAGCGTCCCTGGGTCGTTGGGGATCCAGGCGGCCTTGACCGAGGCCTTTGCCGAGACGGTGGCGATGTAGTTGGGCGCCGCGTAGGCGACCTCAGGGTTGTCCCGCAGCGCGGTCGCGGCCTCCCGCACGCCCACCTCGGGCGGCAGCCCCACCGTCCGCGCATGCCGCTGTCCCTCGAACTTGAGGACGATCTGGCGCGGCGCGAATTCGCGGGCGGGGGAGATGCCGGTTGCGGCTCCGGCGGGTGCGACGGCAACCGCGGCCAGCGCCGCGAGCAGCACGAGGAGAGCGGTGATTGGAAGGCGTCGGTTCATCTTGGTGTCGGCTCGGGATCCCCTGCAATCGCACGAGCTCTTACAGAACACGTGGCCGCGGGTGAAGTTGTCGGTGGCACATACTTCCGGATCGATGCCCGACGCAGCCGACAGCGCCATCCACCAGCGCCTGATGAAGGTAGCGATCGATCGTGCCCGCGAGGCGGAGGCCCACGGGGACGTGCCAATCGGCGCGGTCATTGCGCGGGAGGGAGAGCCGATCGCCGCCGCCGGGAATGAGCGCGAGCTGCGGGGCGACCCGACCGCCCACGCCGAGGTCCTCGCGATCCGCGCCGCCGCCGAGGCGCTTGGCGGCTGGCGCCTTTCGGGCACCACCCTCTACATCACGCTCGAGCCCTGCGCGATGTGCGCGGGGGCGATCGTCCTCGCCCGCATCCCCGAGGTCGTCTTCGGCGCCCCCGACCCAAAGGCCGGCGCCGCGGGCAGCGTTTTCGACGTCCTCTCCGAGCCTGCGCTCAACCACCGCCCGCAGGTGACGGCAGGCGTGATGGAGGCGGAGTGCGCCGCCCTGCTCGCGGACTTCTTCGCCGCCCGCCGCTGACCTCGAGGCAGCGCTGGGATCGCGCTCGTCGCCGCCCTTGAGCTAGCGCTGGGATCGCGTCCTCCGCCGACCCCGAGCCAATACCCTTGAAGGATCCGGAGAGGTGTCCGAGTGGCTTAAGGAGCGCGACTGGAAATCGCGTGGGCGGG
>JBBDXI010000019.1:38021-46905 GCA_040902425.1 Phycisphaerales bacterium | reverse complement strand
GAGCACGTGCTGCTGGCCCGCCAGGTCGGCGTGCCGTACATCGTGGTCTTCCTGAACAAGATCGACCTGGTGGACGACCCGGAGTTGCTGGACCTGGTGGAGCTGGAGGTCCGCGAGCTGCTCAAGAAGTACAACTTCCCGGGCGACACCACGCCGGTGATCCGCGGGCAGAGCAAGGTGGCCCTGGAAAACCCGGGGGACGACAAGGTCTGCAAGCCGATCGACGACCTGTTCGACGCGATCGACAGCTTCATCCCCGAGCCGCCCCGCGAGACCGACAAGCCGTTCCTGATGTCGGTCGAGGACGTGTTCTCGATCAAGGGCCGCGGCACGGTGGCGACGGGGCGCATCGAGCGCGGCATCGTCAAGGTGAACGACCCGGTGGAGATCGTGGGCCTGAAGAAGGAGTCGCTCAAGAGCGTCATCACCGGCATCGAGATGTTCAACAAGGTGCTGGAGGAGGGGCGCGCCGGCGACAACGCGGGGGCCCTGCTCCGCGGGATCGAGAAGACGCAGATCGAGCGCGGGCAGGTGATCTGCAAGCCGGGCTCGATCAAGCCGCACAGCAAGTTCAAGGGCGAGGTGTACGTGCTGACCAAGGAGGAGGGCGGGCGGCACACGCCGTTCTTCTCCGGGTACCGCCCGCAGTTCTACTTCCGGACCACGGACGTGACGGGCTCGGTGAAGCTGCTGGGCGGGGCGGAGATGTGCATGCCGGGCGACAACGTCGAGGTCGAGGTGGACCTGGTGGACAAGCCGGTCGCCATGGAGAAGGGCCTGCGGTTCGCCGTCCGCGAGGGCGGGCGGACGATCGGCTCCGGCGTCGTGACCGAGATCCTGGACTGACCTTCCGGGCGGGGCGTTCCGCCGCCGTACGACAGCCTCCCGGGCGATGCAAGCCCGCGACCTGCCTAGACTTCCCGCGGCCCGCCGGCGAAAGCCCGCGGGCCGCTTTTGTCGGGGGATCGAGCGTTTTCCGGAGCACGGGCGAGCCGAGGACGGCACGCCCGTGGCACCCCTTCCCGGCGGGCGAGGCGCCCGCCCCAGTCGACGTGTGACCGAAACGGGATGTGAGCCATGGCCAAGAAGAAGGCGGCAGCGCGGGAGTACCTGTGGCTCCAGTGCAGCGAGACCGGCGACCTGAACTACCGCACCGAGGTGAACACCAAGGGCGGGATGCCGGAAGGGCTGAAGGAGGGCCTGAAGAAGTACTCGCCGCGGGTGCGCAAGCACACGCTGCACAAGGTGAAGAAGAAGTAGGGATGGAGGCACGAAGGCACGAAGTGCCGGCGCGCCTCGACGAGGGTGAATACGCCGGTAGCTCAACTGGTAGAGCAGCGGATTCCAAATCCGCAGGTTGCGGGTTCGAGTCCCTCCCGGCGTGCTTGGAAAGACGGAAGAGGTGAAGAGGTGAGCTGAGGTCGGTCACCCCCCACACCTGCTCACCTCTTCACCTCTTCACAACACACGGCGGGCGCGCGGCCTTGCGGCCGGCACCGCCCGAGCACGGGGCTGCGATGGCACTGGGAATCTACAAGCCGGGGCAGGGGTACTGGGTCCGGGTCCTGACGGCGACGTTCGTCGGCGTGCTGTTCCTCGCCGGGGCGGCGTGGCTGTGGGACCAGCTCGAGGCCCTCGGCGGGACGCTCCCCAAGACGCGCTGGGAGATCACGGTCTCGCCGGCGAGCGGGGCCGCGGCCCCGGGGCAGACGGTGGTCCTGCTGGGCGAGGCGCCCGCGACGGGCGCTGCGCCGCCGGTGGGAACGGGGACGGTGGTGGTGGCCGACGGGACATCCTCGGGCGGGGCGCGGCTGGTGATCGACCGTGTGGCGCTGACGGGCGCCTCGGTGGATGAGGCGCGGAGCGTGGCCCCCGCGCCGGGGAGCCCGGCGACGCTGAGCGGGCCGGTGGTGGGCCGGCCGCAGGGGACGCCGCTGATCGACCCGCTGTACATCCAGGCGGGCGGGGTGGGCCTGCTGCTGCTGCTGGGGGCGATGGTGACCTACTGGGTGGTGGGGGTGCGGGCCTCGACGGTGGAGTTCCTGATCGCGACGGACGGGGAGATGAAGAAGGTCAACTGGTCGACGCGGCGGGACGTGATCGGATCGACGTGGGTGGTGATCCTGTGGTCGGCGATGATCGCGGCCGGTCTGTTCGTGGTGGACCTGGTGTTCTCCAAGTTCTTCCTGCTCATCGGCGTGCTTCAGCAGTAAACGGCGGAATGCGGGGCCGGCGCCCCGCCCCCGCGAAAGGGCCCCAGCGCATGACTTCGGAGACCCGGACCATGGCCGACCAGAACGAGATGCCCGGCGCGCCCGAGCAGCCCGACGGGGCGACCCCGCCTCCGCCGCCGCTCCCCGCGCCTCCCCCGCCCCCGCCGCCTCCCCCGCCGGCGCCCGCGTCCGCGCCGCAGAAAGAAAAATCGGACCTGATCGCGGCCGACGACGTGATGCGGCAGGCGGGGATGGACTGGTTCGTGCTGCGGGTGGCGAGCAACAAGGAGGGGTCGGTCCGCGAGACGCTGCTGCGCAAGGTGCAGATCGAGAACATGCAGCACCTGGTGGGCCGCATCCTCGTCCCGACCGAGAAGACCAAGACGATCAAGGGCGGGAAGCAGAAGATCACCGAGAGCAAGCTCTACCCGGGGTACGTGTTCGTCGAGATGAAGCTGGAGCCGGACGGGCGGATCCCGCAGGATGTGTTCTTCCTGATCAAGGAGACCACCGGCGTCGGCGACTTCGTGGGCACCGCGGGCCGGCCGACGCCGATGAAGGAGCACGAGATCGAGAAGATGCTGAAGGACAGCAAGAAGCCGGAGGAGCAGCCGGTCATCAAAATGGTCTTCGAGAAGGGGGAGCACGTCACGATCAAGGAGGGGCCGTTCCAGGGGTACGAGGGGACGGTGGATGAGCTGCTCCCCGACAAGGGGCTGGTGCGCGTGCTGGTGACGATCTTCGGGCGCCAGGCGCCGATCGAGCTGGAGGAGTGGATGATCGGGAAGGCTGAAGAGCAGTAGGAGGAAGGGACGGAGGGACGAAGGCACGGAGGCACGAAGTGAAGAGGAATGCAGCGCCCCGCGATTGCGGGGCGTTGTTCTTTTTGGGGGTCAACAATGGGGCGGAGAGGGTGGTGGAGGGCGGAGGGGGCGAGCGCCTGACGGGCGCGGGAGGCCGGCGTGGAACGTGCGAAGCCGGGTGATGCGGCGGGTCGGCCCGTGCCTGTGCCGAAGTTCAAGCGGCGGCGGCGGTGGCGCCGGCGGGCGCTGTGGGGGACGGGGACGCTCGTGCTGCTGCTGGTCGTGCTGGTGGCCGCGGCACCGTTCCTGGCGGGGTGGCTTGCCCCGGGGATCGCGGAGCGGGCGATCAACGAGCGGATCGCGGGGCGGGCGGAGGTGCGGGGGGCGTCGTTCTCGTGGTTGGGCGGGCAGAGCGTGGGGCCGGTGACGATCGCGACCGCGGATGGGAAGCCTGTGGCGGACCTGCGGGTGAACCTCTCGCAGGGCGTGTGGGGGCTGCTGCGCGCGGGGCTCGGGTGGGGGCCGATGGACCTGGGCACCAACACCCTCACGGGCGAGCTGACGCTGGTGCGGCGCGTGGATGGGACGACGAACCTGGAGGAGGCGCTGGCGCCGCGGCAGACAGCCCGGGCGGGCGCGGGGCAGCCGGGGCCGGGGGGCGAAACCCGGATCCCGCCGAAGCTCTCGGGGACGTTCGTGATCGAGCGGCTGGATGTCCGCTACATCGACGAGTCGCGTCCGGCGGGGATGCCCGCGGCCTACGTCGAGCTGCCGGGGCTGAACGGGAAGGTGATCCTGACCAACTCGATGGCCGCGACGGTGGACCTGACGGCGCACCTGCGGTACGGGCCCTCGCCGGATGCGCCGACGCTGCCGGGGGGCGAGGTCTCGGTGGCGGCCAAGGCGGACTCGCTGACGGACGGGAACGGGCGGCTGACGCCGGACAAGGTGCGGGTGGAGGCGGACATCGGGGCGAAGGACATCTCGGTGGATGCGGCCGATGCGCTGGCAGGGCTGAAGAGCCGGCTGGTGGCCTCGCTCGGCGAGCGGATGGATGCGACGGTGAACCTGCGGGGGACGGTCTCGGAGGGCACGCTGGCGGTGCGGGCGAGTTCGCCGGCGTCGCGGGTGGACCTGGCGCTGCGGTCGTCGGGCGGGGTGATCACGGCGGAGCGGCCGGGGGTGATCGAGATCAACAGCGCCGGGCTGGCGCGGGTGACGCCGGGGATCGAGGAGGCGCTGCGCGACGGGACGCTGACGCTGGAGACGCTGCCGAGGGTGGTGGCGACGCTGGACCAGGTGCGGCTGCCGAGCAGCGCGATCACGGGGGCGGGGGACTGGCGCGGGGCCTCGGTCCGCGTGGCGGTGGATGTGGGCGAGGTGGCCGGACGGGTGCGCGTGCCGGAGGGCGTGGCGGGGGCCGCGGCGGGGGAGCTGCGTCCGTTCCGGGTCGATCCGTTGCGCGTGGTGCTCGAGAGCGGCGATGTCGCGCAGGGCGTGACGCTGAAGGGATCAACCTCTGCCGCGCTGAACGGGGAGGCGGCGGGTCGGGTGACCATCGATATGACGGCGGGGGCGCTGGTGGATGCCGCGACCGGGAAGCTGCGCGAGGGGCTGCCGGCGGTGCAGGGGAAGGCGGAGATCGCGGGGGTCTCGACGGCGATCGTGCAGCCGCTGGTAGAGGGAGCGGGGCTGGACCTGCCTCGGGGCGTGGGGCCGCAGGTGGACCTCACGCTGACCGCGAGCAGGGCGGAGGCGGGCGCGGGTGTGCCCGGAGCGGCGGCTTCGGCGGGGATGCCCGCGACCAACCTGGAGCTGCAGGTGCGCAGCGAGGGCGTGAAGGCGGATGCGGCGCTGGTGATGGAGGGGCGGACGATCCGCTCGCGGGGCGAGGGGGCGTCGGTGGCGGTGAAATCGGTGAGCGCGCTGGCGGGCGGGGCGGCGCGGAAGTCGGGCGTCGAGCTGATCGGGGACGGGTTCGCGCGGGCGAGCGTGAAAGAGCTGAGCGTCGCGTGGGATGAGGCGGGGAAGGTGGATCCGCAGACGCTGACGGCGACGGTCGAGAGCGCGTTCGGAAACATGTCCCTCCGGCCGATCCCCGCGGCCGCGGCCCCGGGCCCGGACGGGCAGGCGGCGGCAATACCGGCGGCGGGCGCGCCGGCCGCGGAGGCGGTGGCGATCCAGCAGGTGTTCCTCAATGCGGGGATCAAGCCGGGCGCCGAGCCGAAGCTGGACGTGCGCGGCTCGGGGAACCACCGGGGGAGCGAGTTCTTCATCCAGGCGATCCTGGATGTGCCGGGGCTGCGCGAAGCGCTGGCAGGGACGGGGTCGGGGCTGATGCAGCTGCGGCCGGCGGGGGGGATCGAGCTTCGGAACCTGCCGACGAGCCTGGGCACGATGGCGATGGGCGCGCCCCCCCCGGCGCCCGGCGGGATGGATGTGCGGCGGCTGATCGAGGATGCGCTCGGCCCGGCGGTGACGGCGAAGCTCGACCTGCTGGTGCGGGAGGGCGGGGATGCGACAGCGCGGGATGTGAACCTGACGCTGCGCTCCGACCGGGTGCAGGGGCAGGCCTCGGCGTCGGTCGATTCCAGAGTGCTGGAGGTCAAGGGCGGGGAGTTCTCGACGAACCTGACGCCGGAGCTGGCCTCGGCGCTACTGGCGGCGATCGGCAGCCCGCCGGAGCAGCGGCCGACGCTGGCGGCGCCGGCGCGGGCGCGGCTGGTGATCGAGCCGCTGACGGTGCCGATGGATGGGCTGACGCCGCGGCTGGCGGAGGCGGGGGACGCGACGGTGCGGCTGGAGATCGCCGGGCCGGCGGTGGTGCAGAACGTGGTGCTGGCGGGTGCCGAGGGCCAGCCGGCTCGGAACATCGGGTCGGTGGGGGTGAAGGACCTGGCGGTGCGGGGGACGGTGCCGCTGGCGGCGCTGGGGGCGGGCTCGTCGGCGCGCCCGGCGACGGCGGAGGTGAGCGCGACGCTGCTGCGCGGCCCGCAGGAGGTGGTGGGGACGCTGCGCGGCTCGGGCGAGGTGGCGCTGGCGGGCGGTGCGCCCAGCGGGCCGGCGAAGGGGTCGCTCAGCCTGGACATCGCGGACACGCAGAAGCTGGATGAGATCCTGGCGCAGCCGGGGATGGTGTCGGGCGCGGTGGGCGAGACGCTGAAGGTGGAGGCGACGGGGCAGGTGGATTTGGCGCCGAAGACGGCGGCCGCGGCGGGGACTGGGGGCGGGAGCGCGATCCGGAGCCTCAGCGCCCGCGCGAGCATCGCCTCGCCGCGGCTGAATACGACCCAGCCCTTCGAGCTGACGACCAACGCGGGGGTGGCGACGCTGAGCCACCCGGCGGTGCTGGCGTGGCGGGTGGAGCCGGCGTGGGCGGCGCGGTTCCTGCCGGCGCCCGCGGCGACGCCGGAGAACCCGAGCCCGCAGCCGCTGCTGGCGCTGCGCGAGCCGACGGAGGTGTCGGTGTCGCTCTACAAGCTGTCGCTGGCGATGGGGGGCGAGGGCGGGGGGGGGCCGATGAAGCCGGGCGTCTTCGCGGCGGACGCGGAGATCTCGGCGCCGTCGGCGGTGCTGGAGGTGTCGGGGGTGCGTTCGCCGGTGAAGAACCTGCGGGCGCGGGCGGCGTCGGGGAACCAGCCCAACGTGCTGGGCTTCAGCCTGCGGGCGGATGATGTGGGGAGCGGGGCGCCGCCCGGGGGCGGGCCGGCGCTGAACTTCGAGGGCGGGCTGTACGGGATCGCCGATGCGCAGGGCAACCCGACGTTCGGCACGGCGAAGGTGACGGGGACGGGCAAGGCGTACGGCGTGCCGACGGCGATCATCGACGCGGCCGCGAGGCAGGACGGGCTGCTGGTGGCGGCGCTGGGGCCGACGGCGAGCGTGACGGCGCAGGCGAAGGGGGCGTCGCTGGATGCGGGCGAGGTCACGGTCGATTTCACCAGCGAAAGGGCGACCTCGAAGCTGGCGGGGGTGATCAGGGACGGGGTGTTCGTGCAGCAGGGGGACGTGAGCGCGAACCTGTCGGTGATCACGCCGGAGTTGGGGCAGCGGATCACGAAGGGGATCCCGATCATCGGGGCGTTCGAGAAGACGACGGGGGAGGCGCCGGCCCTGGTGACGGCGACGGGGCTGACCGCGCCGCTGGATGGTGACCTCTCGAAGCTGAACGGGAAGATCCGGTTCGACCCGGGCGAGGCGGTGTTCACGACGAGCACGGCGTTCGGGAAGCTGCTGAAGGTGGTCGGGCGGGCCACGGGGGGGCTGGTGGGGCGGAAGCTGGAGCCGCTGGATGTGACGATCGCCAGCGGCGTGGTGACCTACGACCGCTACACGCTGCCGCTGGGGGAGTTCACGGTGCAGACGCGGGGGATGGTGGACCTGGTGCGCAAGCGGCTGGATGTGGTGACGTACGTGCCCTTGGGCTCGCTGAGCGACGAGGTGGCGGGGGTGTTCAACACGGGGCTGGGGAGCGTCCTGGGGCGGGCGGTGCCGGGGCTGGAGCGGGCGACGATGGTGCCGATCCGGACGACGGGGTCGTTCGACAGCCCGGAGACGCGCCCGGATGTGCAGCTGTTCGTGAAGGAGGCGGGGGAGACGCTGCTGCGGCCGGAGAACATCCAGCAGGGGATTGGGGACCTGCTGGATCGGCTGGGGCCGAAGCCGGACCCGAAGAAGTGACGGTGCCCGGTCGCTGAAAGCGGAGTACGCGGAGGTCGCAGAGATCACGCGGAGAGCGCAGAGAGGAAGGAGAGAATGGTCTTCTCTGCGGCCTCTGCGTGATCTCTGCGGGCTCTGCGTACGCCTGCTTCAGGCCCCAATCACGAAGCGTCGCTCGTCCCAGAGCTTGTCCACCTTGGCGCGGGTGTCGGGGGCGGCGGGGAGGTGGAGGCCGCAGGCGACGAGGAGGTCGACGAGGCCGCGGAAGTCGGCGAGGCTGACGAACTCGGGGGCGACGCGGGGCTGGCCCTGGAACGTGCCGGCCTGGACGGCGGCGAGGTCGGCCATGTTGTGGTAGTTGCCAAGGGGGAGGCAGACGCAGGTGGCCTCGTAGCCGTAGGCGCAGAAGACGGTGGCCTCGCAGGCGCCGCCGGCCATGAGCTTGCGCTGCCAGCGCCAGGGGGAGAGGTCGGCCTGCTTCTGGGTGGCCATCGGCTGGGCGGGGCTGCCTGCGACCTCTTCGGCGCGGGCGGCGACGGCGGCGGTGAGGGCGGGGGAGAAGATGGAGAGCCGGTCGCCGACGCGGACGATGGGGCCGCCGCCGAGGGGAGAGTCGTCGAAGGAGCGGGAGTTCTCGAGGGCGAGGATGCGGCTGCCCTGGGGGATGGACTTGTCGCGGCAGGCGGCGAGGGCGCCGACGAAGCCGACTTCCTCGGCGCGGGTGAAGAGGAGGCGGACATCTCCGACCTGCTCGCCGGCCTGGCGGGCCTCGCGGAGGGTGTCGAAGGCGGCGATGGCCGCGGCGAGGGCGGCGAGGTCGTCGCAGGCGTGGGTGTGGATGAGGCCGTCTTTGATGCGGGCGGGGGGGAGTTCCCAGGTGGCGATGTCGCCGGGGCGGAGGTCTTCGGCGGCGTCGGCGTCGAGGTCGGCGACGTAGCTCTTGAAGACGGCGCAGCCGAGCTGAGCGCGGCCGGTGAGGGTGGCGGGGTAGCGGCGGTTGTCGCGTGTGTGGAGGACGACGCGGGCGTCCTTGAAGTAGTCATCCATGACGCCGCCGCGGAACGCGAGCTGCGCGGTGGCGGGGCCGAGGAGTCGCTCGACGACGAACGCGGGATGGTCGAGGTGGGCGGTGAAGTAGACGGGGCCCTGGGTAGGTCCGCTCTGGGTCGGCCCGCTCTGGGTAGGTCGGCTCTGGGTAGGTCGGCTATC
>JBBDXI010000019.1:0-38011 GCA_040902425.1 Phycisphaerales bacterium | reverse complement strand
GACGGAGGGCGCCGTGTCGGCACGGAGTGCCGACCTACCCAGGGCGATCGTCAGGTTGCCGGCGGCGTCCTCGGCGAGGGTGAGGTCAGGTCGCTTCGCGGCCCAGGTTCGGACCCAGTCGATGACGCGGAACTCCTGCCCCGCGGCCGTGGGGATCTGGGTGACCTCGAGGAGCCACTTCTCGTGCTCGTCGCGGGCGGCGGGGGAGATCGCGTAGGCGAGAGGCATGGTGGCGATCGTAGCGGCGGGCGCCGTGGGCATGGCGACTCCGGCCCCTGGCGTGCGCACGGGCAAGCCGAAGACGGCTTGCCCATGCCACCCATGCCACCCGCGAGCCCGGCGGGTACGCTGGCGGCCATGAGAGCAGTCCTTTTCGCGGTGCTGGCGGGCGTGTGCTGGGGTGTGGGGGAGCTGGCGACCAAGTCGGTCCTGCACAGCGGGAAGTTGGGGCCGATGACGGTGCTGCTGGCGCGGGCGGTGATGACGCTGCCGCCGGCGCTGATCGCGTACTGGGTGGCGGCGTCGCTGCTGAGGAGCGAGCCGGAGGGGTGGTGGCGGGCGGGGTCGCCGGTGCTGGCGAAGCTGCTGCTGGGGTCGGGGCTGCTGGCGGGGTTCGGGGGGGTGCTGTTCTTCTACCTGGGGCTGGCGTCGGGGCCGATCTCGACGGTGAAGCCGATCGCGTTCACGATCGGGCCGGCGGTGGCGGTGGTGCTGGCGTGGGCGCTGCTGGGGGAGCGGGTGACGGCGGTGAAGGCGGTGGGGGTGGTGATGGTGCTGGCGGGGGTGGTGCTGATCGCGGGGACGGGTGGATCGGCAACACCTGCGCCCACAAGTCAGACCAACTGAGGGCGGCCTCGGCAGGGGCGCCGGGCGGGCGCCGGGCCGCGGTGCAGCCGCGCACGGGGGCTTGCCGATAGCTGGGGTCCATGCTCCGGCAAGGACAGGTTGTGATCCTCTGCGCGCTGGCGCTGCTCGCCATCGGCGTGGTGATGGTCAACTCGGCGGGGATGAACATCAGCCCGGTGACGGGCACGCCGGGGCTGGCGCCGCCGGCGGCTCCTTCTGATGCGGGCGTGCCGGCGATGCTGGCGTCGATCGTGTTCAGCCGGTCGAGCTTCTACATGGCCCTGGCCGTGGCGGCCATGGCGCTGGTGGCGGTGATGCCGGTGCGGCGGCTGACGGCGTGGATGGCGGAGAGCGGGGCGGAGGGAGTGGCCGCGGCGGCAGTGCCACCGACTTCGCCGCCGGGTCATGCCCGTGGTGCATCGGGAGCCAGCGGGGGCGGCGAAGTCGGTGGCACGGGGAGGCTGAAGGTCCGGACGAGCGCGGGGCACCGGGGGACGGTGATCCTCGTCGTCGGGTGCGCGGCGCTGCTGGTGGTGCTGGCGATGGTCTACATCCCCGGCCTTTCGCGCGAGGTCAACGGGTCGCGGCGGTGGGTGACGCTGCCGGGGCTGGGGCTGCTCTCGATGCAGCCGAGCGAGATCGCCAAGTGGGCCCTGGTGGGGATCATCGCGGGGTACTGCGCCTGCCGGGCCTCGCTGATGCCGACGTTCTGGCGGGGGCTGGCGCCGGGGCTGATCGGGGCGGGGGTGGTGGCGGGGGCGGTGGCGCACGAGGACCTGGGAACGGGCGTGCTGCTGGCGATGGTGGCGGGGCTGGTGCTGCTGGCGGCGGGGGCGCGAGTCCTGCATTTTGCGATGTTCATCCCCGGGGGGGTGGCGGGGTTCGCGGCGCTGGTGATCAGCAACCCCTACCGGCTGACGCGGATCGAGACGTTCTTCAACCCGTACCTGGAGCCGCAGAAGGCCGGGTACCACATGATCCAGTCGATGCTGGCGATCGCGGGGGGCGAGGGCACGGGGCGGGGGCTGGGGTACGGGCTGCAGAAGTTCGGGTACCTGCCGGAGGACACGACCGACTTTCTCTTCCCGATCATCTGCGAGGAGCTGGGGATCGCGGGGGCGGCGCTGGTCATCGGGCTGTACGTGCTGCTGCTGTGGTCCGGGCTCTCGATCGTTCGGCGCGAGGGCTCGCTGGTGCTGAAGCTGGCGGGGATCGGCGTGCTGGCCACGGTGGGCCTGCAGGCGCTGATCAACCTGGTGGTCGTGACGGGGCTGGGCCCGACCAAGGGGATCGCCCTGCCGCTGATCTCTTCCGGCGGGACGGGGTGGATCCTGACCGGGGCGTCGCTGGGCCTGCTGGTCGCGATGGACCGCGGGCGCGCGGCTCGGGAGCCCGAGGCCGAGGCCCCCCCACTGCCGTCCGCGGCCGCGGCGGCATGAGCGGCGTCTACCTCTTCGCGGGCGGGGGCACGGGGGGGCACATCTTCCCGGGGCTGGCGATCGCGGAGGAGCTGCGGGCGAAGGACCCGGGGGCGCGGTGCGTGTTCCTGTGCTCGGACCGGGCGCTCGACCGTGAGATCCTGGAGCGCGAGGGGGCGGACTACTGCGTGATCCCGGCGAAGCCGGTGGGGATGCGGGTGCGGGCGCTGTGGCGGTTCGTGCGGTCGTGGGGGCCGGCGGTGCGGGCGACGCGCCGGATCATCAGCGAGCTGCGCGCGGGCGGGCCCGGCGGCGCGGGCGTGCAGATGGTGGCGATGGGCGGGTTCGTGGCCGCGCCCGCGGCGCAGGGGGCGCGGGCGGAGGGCGTCCCGGTGCTGCTGGTGAACATGGATGCGGTGCCGGGGAAGGCGAACCGGTGGATCGCGCGCCGGGCTTCGCGGGTGCTGACGTCGTGCCCGGCGCCGGGGTTTGCGTGGGAGGGGGTCCCGCCGATCGTGCGGCGGGCAGCGCGGGCCGGGGGCGATCCGCGGGCGTGCCGCAGCGCCCTGGGGCTGGACCCTTCGCGCCCGACGCTGCTGGTCACGGGGGCGAGCCAGGGGGCGCGGTCGATCAACCGGCTGATGATCCGGCTGGTGGAGCAGAACCCGGGGGCTCTCGCGGCGTGGCAGGTCATCCACCAGACGGGGGCGGGGGAGGATGAGCCGGTGCGCGGGGCGTACGGGGGCGCCGGCGTGCCGGCCCTGGTCCGCCCGTTCTTCGACCAGATGGGCCGGGCGTGGGGCGCGGCCGACCTGGCCGTCAGCCGCGCCGGGGCGGGGAGCGTCGCGGAGGCCTGGGCGAACCAGGTGCCCACAGTCTTCCTCCCCTACCCCTACCACCGCGACCTGCACCAGCGCCACAACGCCCGCCCGCTGGAAGAGGCGGGCGGGGCGGTGATCGCGGCCGACGAGATCGACGAGACCCGCAACGCGGCGGGGGCGGGGCGGGTGATCCTGGAGCTGCTGGCCTCCGAGGGCCGGCGACGGGCGATGCGGGATGCGCTGAAGCGGCTGGGGCCCGCGGATGGCGCGGCGAGGGTCGCCGCGGCCCTGCTGACCTCGCGGGTCACACCGCCGACGGGTCCAGCACGGTCGTCGTGAACCGCCTGAAATCGTCGGGATTCAGCGTCAGCAGCCGCGGGACGCCGTGGCTCTCCATGGCCGCGATCAGGCGGGCGTCATGGGAGCGGAAGCCCGTGATGGCGAGCGTCCGGACGAGCGTGTGCCAGCGGGCCGGAAGGTCTTCCCGGTCGGCCAGGAGCGTGAAGCGCCGCTGGAAGAACGCCATCCACTGGCTCGCCTGCGCCGGGGTCATGCCCAGACCGTTCTGACCGGAGGGAGCGCCCCCGGCCTTGCGCGTCGCCACCGCCCAGAACTCGTAGAGGCCCTGCGGAACGATCACCAGCCGCTCGCGCCGGTCGATCAGCATCTGGATGGCGCGGCGGGCGACTGCGCAATCCGGGTCCGCTGAGTTGGTCATCCGCACCAGGAGGTTCGTGTCGAGCAGGATCATTCACCCTCCGCGCGGCCGTAGATGGCCTCGCGGGAGTCGCGCACCGCGCTCTGGTGGACCGTCGCGCCCGCCATCTCGGCGAAGACGTCCGTGGCCTGCGCGGGCGCCGAGGGGGCCCAGCGCAGCGTCCCCTTCTGGCCCGGGTGGGCAGCGCCCTCGACCTCGCGCCACCGGAAGGTCGCCTCGAGGCTCAGGCCGAGGGCCTGCGCCAGCCGCAGGGCGTGCGCCCACGCCTTGTTCGCATCCACGCCCTGCACCGAGAAGCCGCCCTCGGGAAGATAGTGGTACCCGTCGGTGGAGTGCTTCCCGTCACGCAGGTTCGCGGAGGATGCCCGCTTGACGGCGGCCAACGAGCCCAGTCTCTTCCTGGCGACCACGTGCAGGTGGTAGAGGACGCGGTTCCAATCCGGGCGCTGCACGGCGTGCCCCCCGACCATGGCGGAGAGGAGCTTCGCGTGGGTGAGGCTCGGCGGCGACTCGGCATCCAGCACCCGCGTTGGCGAGGGTTCCGCGTGACTGGCGGCCGCAGAACCCCGCGCGCGCGCCAGCTCGGCATCCGCGATGCGGTCGATGAGCGCCTCGCGCGTCTCGAAAGGGCGTGCGAGCGTCCGCAACTTGGCATCCAGCGATTCGGGGAGCGTGACGGTGATCATGTTGAAAACTCCGCGTACCCGACGGTATCCATTATACCAACTGTACGCTAGTTTTGCCATGCAGAGACCGGCGGGTGTTCACGCCGCGTTTCGGTAGAATCTGCGCCCATGCCCACGATGCAGGATGCCCCGGCCGCGGTGCTGCCCACGGCGGTGGTGTGGGCCGATCGGGGCGAGGCGGAGCCGCGGGAACTGGTCTCGGTCCTGGCGAGCGGGGGCTTCCAGGTGGTGCTGGTTGGGGACCCCTACATGGCGGCGGCCGAGGTCTGCCGGCTCCACCGGGCCCAGCGGGGGCGGGGCGGGGCGGAGGCCACGCTGCGGCTGGTGATCGTGGGGCCTGCGGATGCCCGCAGGGCGGCGGCGGTGTGCGAGGCCCTGTGGCGGTACGCCCCAGCGGCCCCGTGCTGGGTCTACGGGCCCGGGGGGGCCCCGCGTCTGCGGCCGGTGACCGAGGCCGACCTGGGCCAATGGGCACCCCCGTCGGAACCCGCCCGGGGTGTGGACGTAGGGGCTGGAGGCGGGGCGAAGGGGACTTCGCATGGGCCGCAACTCATTGATCGGAAGAGGTTTACCCATCCTGCCGCGCCGCAGCTGCGGCTGGCGGGGACCGGCGAGCTGCCGCCGAAGCCGGCCGATGCAAACGCCGATGGTGATGGGGATGGGGCCGAGGGCGCCGGGGAGGACTCCCGGCCGCTGCTCACCCCGGAGGAGCTGGAGATGCTCCTTGGCGATGCCGACGGAGCAGGACGCTAGAAAGGGCGGCACGTGACGATGGGCGCGCGGAAGGCCGAGCAGGAGCCGGCGGACCCGGGGCCGGGGGCCGGGGCGGGGTCGGTGCGCATCATCCTCGTGGGGCCCACGGGCCTCGATTCCATGCTGCGGCTGGAGGGCGGGGTCGAGCTGATCCGCGTGAAGAGCGCGCTGGAGGCGATCGGGGAGCTGTCCGAGCCGCTCGACGAGGAGTCGCCGCGCCGGGCGGTGGTGATCGTGGCACCGGAGGCGGACCCGGCGCGGGAGGCCGGGCCCGGGCGCGAGGGGGAGTTCATCGCGGCGCTGCGGCACGTGGACCCGGCGGTGCGGGTGCTGCGGCTGGAGAACGGGGTGGCCTCGGGGGCGGGGCCGTACGACGGCGTGATCGGGGCTGCGCCGACGCCCGAGGCGCTGCGCGAGGCGCTGCACGGCGGGGCGGTCGGGGCGCCGGCGCCCGGAGCAGCGCCGCCGGCAGAGCGGGCGGTCGCGGGCCCGCCGCCAGCGCCGGAAGACGGGGCGCTCGACGACTCGTCGCCGGCGGATGCTTCGGCCGCGCGGGGGCTGGACACGGGCGATGAGGCGATGGTGCGGCTGATGCTGCAGGGCCGGGACATCACGGACGCGGGCGTGGAGACGATCCGGGGGCGGATCGGCGGGCGGGATGTCGCGTTCGTCAGCAGCGGGCGCACCGGGCGCGAGCGGGCGGCGGATGCGGAGGATGGGGCGTTCGAGGCGTCGGTCTCGTGGCGGGGGCGGCTGCTGGGGCGGCTGCGCTCGCGGGAGGTCTCGCCGGAGGAGCTGGCGCCGCACGCGGCGTGGCTGGCGGGGTGGCTGGCGCTGCGCGACCAGCACATCCAGCTGCGGGATGCGGCCTTCACCGACCCCTTGACCGGGGCGTACAACCGGCGGTTCTTCGACCACTTCCTGAGCGCGGCCATCAAGCAGGCCCGCAAGGAGCGGCGGGCGCTCACCGTGCTGATGTTCGACCTCGATAACTTCAAGCACTTCAACGACCAGTACGGGCACGGCGCCGGGGACGACATCCTGATCAACGCGGTACGGCTGCTGCGGAGCGTGATCCGGCCGACGGACAAGGTGTGCCGGATCGGGGGGGACGAGTTCGCGGTGATTTTCTACGAGCCCGCGGGGCCGCGGACGGCGGCGAGCAAGCCGCCGAGCAGCGTGTACGAGATCGCGCAGCGGTTCCAGAAGGAGATCGCGGCGCACAAGTTCCCGAAGCTGGGTCGGGAGGCGCCGGGGCCGCTGACGGTGTCGGGGGGGCTGGCGACGTACCCGTGGGACGGGGGGACGGCGGAGGAGCTCTTGGCGCGAGCGGATGAGCTGGCGCTGTTGAGCAAGAAGCAGGGGAAGAACGCGATCCTGCTGGGGCCGGGGGCGGAGCGGGAGCGGGGGGGGAACTGAATAGGATTGGGCGATGTCTACCGCGGCCAAGTATCCTGCCGACTTCGGTTACGCCGGCCTGACCATGAAGGCCGACGAGTACCTGGCTCTTGGCGAGACTCCGGATCGCTACGAGCTGGTCCACGGGGTCGTGCTGATGTCTCCAAGTCCGCTCCCTATCCACAGCCTGATCCTCAGCCGGCTCCAGCAGCAGTTGCTGGCCTTCGGGGACCGCACAAGCTCGCTGACCTTCTTCAGCGATACCGATGTCCGTTTTGACGACACAACGGTCTACCGCCCTGATCTGTGCGTGTACTCGACACGCCGCCTCCCTGCCATTCCGGGCCGCCTCGACCTTGCGCCCGACCTGGTCATCGAAGTGCTTTCGCCCAGCCACCGCGGGCTGGACCTGATGACCAAGCGGAGGGATTACGAGAAGTTTGGGGTCGGCGAGTACTGGATCATCGACCCTGCCAACGGCGAGGTCCGGGCGTGGCGCCGGACCGGGACCCGCTTCGAAGATGTGCCCTGCTCGGGCGATCAGGTCCAGTCTGCGGCGATCCCGGGGCTGCTGATTGATATGCGTCCCGTCCGCGCCCTGTTGCGCGGCGCGTGATGGTGCTGGGGCGGGTGCCGGCGGAGCCGCGCGGCGTGGCAAGCGGGGCGCGGCCGTAGGCCGCGATGACCACGCACTGCTGCGCGGCGAGGACGCCGCGAGCAGTGGCACCCGACTGCGATGAACGGGCGAAGCGCCCGTGCCGGCTTGCTTACGCGGCGCGGTTCCGCGGACTTCCGTCCGCACACGGGGCCCGGTAGACCGTCAGGTTCCACGACATCGAGTCGTTCGCATCGAAGGTGATGTTGCCGGTGCCGAGCACCCGCCGGATCTGGAGGCCCACGGGCAGGGTGCCCCCGGCGGTGAAATCCGCGAAGTGACCCGAGATGCTCATGTGCTGATTTGCCGGGTTGAAGGGGGGAGGCGGTCGTCAGCCACATGTGAGCGGGCCGGCCTCGCGCCATTATCCCGCCTTCTGCCCCGCCCGCGCCGCGAGAATTGCGACCGCGACGGCGCCGATACCGGCGAACGCCGCCAGGGCCGGACCCGCCCTGAGACCCGGCCCGAGAATCTCCTTGGCCGCCAGCACCACCGCCACCGCCGCGAGCACCGCGGCCAGGCTGAGCATCACGACGCGGTTCCTGTTCATGGGTCCGTCTCCTGCCCCCGCCCCCCCGCGTGCGCAGCCTACCGGGCGGCGGCGCCCCCCGCCCGCGTGCGCGCCCGCGGTTCAGCGGCGGGCGGTTTCCCACCCCTTCGGGGACGGGTGAGGCGCCCGTGCCCGCTTGCTGACGCGGGCTTGGGGATGCGGCGCGTAGACTGGGCTTGAATGCCCCGACGCTACGACCTGCTCGCCTTGGACCTTGACGGGACGCTTCTCGATCCCTCCAGCCGGGTGAGCCCGCGGAATGTGAAAGCGATCCGGGATGCGCGGGCGGCGGGGATGAAGGTGGTCATCTGCACGGGACGGGGGCTGGTGGAGTGCGCGGAGGCGCTGACGGCGATCGAGCAGCGGGACCCGGTCGGGGTCGCGGGGGGGTCGATCGTGGCGTGCCCGGTGCGGCGGCACACGATGCACCGGTTTGCGCTGGAACCGGAACTGGTGGCGGAGGCGACGCGGCGGCTGCTCTCGCACCGGCACCCGGTGATGGTGCTGAAGGACCCGGTTCAGGCGGGGTACGACTACCTGATGGTGGTCGGCGAGGAGAACCACGCGCTGGACCCGGTGACGCTGTGGTGGTTCGAGCAGATGAAGGTGAGCGTGCGGTACGCGGCCAGGATCGAGGAGGATGAGCACCCGGGGCACACGGTGCGGCTGGGGGTGTGCGGGCTGTCGTCGCACCTGGCGGAGATGACGCGGGACATGATGGAGACGTTCGGGGAGCGGGCGACGATGCACCAGTTCGGGGCGGTGGTGGCGCCCGAGCACGCGAGCCGGCTGCCGAGCGGGGAGAAGCTGCACATCCTGGAAGTGTTCGCGCGGGACGCGAGCAAGTGGTCGGCGGTGAAGTGGATCGCGGGGGAGGCGGGGGTGCCGCTGGGGCGGGTGTGCGCGATCGGGGACGAGATCAACGATGTGCCGATGATCGCGGGGGCGGGGCTGGGGATCGCGATGGGGAACGCGGTTGCGAGCGTGAAGGCGGCGGCGAATCGTGAGACGGGGCGGAACGACGAGGACGGGGTGGCGCAGGCGATCGGGCGGGTGCTGGATGGGGAGTGGTGAATCGTGAGGAGTTTTTCAACGCGAAGTTCCGAAGGTCGCGAAGGAAGAGGAGATCAGAGAGAACAACTGAGTGATCTGATCTTCGCGCTCTTCGCGCCTTCGCGTTGAAAGATCTTCCTTCGAGGGCCGGCTGAGTGGAGGGGGCGCGGCGCCGGCGTACTCTTGCGGCATGGCTGACTACGGGGATCTGCTGGATGCCGCGACACGGGCTGTCGGCGCCGCGTGCGCGCTGTGCCGGCAGGTGCAGGGGAACATGGGGCAGATGCGGGCGATCCTGAAGGATGATCGCAGCCCGGTGACCATCGCGGACTTCGGGGCCCAGGCGCTGGTCGGGCACATCCTGCGGGAGCGGCTCGGCGATCCGGTCCACATGGTGGGCGAGGAGACGTCCGCCTTCCTGCGGAACCCGGAGAACGGGACGGCCCTCGCGGCCACGCTGGTGGCCGTGCAGGAGGTCTGGCCCGAGGCGGGCGAGACCGGGCTGCTGGATGCGATCGACGTCGGCGCGGGTGACACCGACCACGAGGGGTTCTGGACGCTGGACCCCATCGACGGGACCAAGGGGTTCCTGCGCGGGGGGCAGTACGCGGTGTCGCTGGCGTACATCGAGCGCGGGCAGGTGGTGGTCGCGGCCATGGGGTGCCCGAACCTTTCGCCGCGGTTCGACGACCCCTTCGACCGGCCGCACCGGCACGGATGCCTGTACTCGGCGATCCGCGGACAGGGGACGCACGAGGTGCCGGCGGACCAGCCGCTGGCGCACCCGGTGAAGCTCCTGCGGGCGCGGCGCGAGGAGGGGCAGCCGCTGACGCTGTGCACGTCGGTCGAGGAGGCGCACAGCAGCCAGGAGCGGACGGCGGAGGTGATGGCGCGGGTGGGGCGGGTTGGGGAGCCGGCGAAGCTGGACAGTCAGGCGAAGTACGCGGTGGTGGCGCGGGGGCAGGCGGATGCATACCTGCGGATCCCGACGAAGGCGGAGTACGCCGAGTACATCTGGGACCACGCGGCCGGGGCGCTCATCGCGATGGAGGCGGGGTGCGCGGTGACGGACATCGACGGGAAGCCGCTGGATTTCAGCGCGGGGCGGCGCCTGACGGGGAACCGGGGGATCCTCGCGGGGATGGTGCGCGAGCACGGGCTGATCCAGGGGGCGATCAGGGGGCTGGGGATCTGAGTGGGCGGGGATTGGGGGATTGGGAACGGCACTGCTGCGCGGCGAAGACGCCGCGAGCAGTGGCACCCCGTCATTTCAGCAGGATGCGCGCGGTCACGGGGAAGTGGTCGGAGGGCCAGCGGCCGTCCCTGCTGCGGCGGTCGATCGCCGCGTCGAGCACCTGCGTCCCGTCGGGGACGAGGATGTAGTCGATCTTCCGCCCGTCGTCCTTCTTGAAGCCGTTGAACGTCCCGACGCTCGCCTCATCGGGGTGCTTCACGCGGAAGCTGTCCACGAGGCCGGTGCGGGGCGGGGCGGGGGTCGCGGGGGAGAGGTGGGCCCGCGGCGCCCGACCGGTGAGGAACCGTGTGGTCGAGTTCTCCTCGCCGGCGTTCAGGTCGCCGGTGAGGATCACGGGGAGCGCGGGGTACGAGCGCTCGGCGATGCGGCGGGCGATGAGCTCCGCGCCCAGGTCGCGGGCCTTCTGGCTCTGGTGGTCCAGGTGCGTGTTGAAGATGTACAGGCCGCGCCCGGTCGGCTTGTCGACCAGCCTTGCCCAGGTGCAGATGCGGACGCACGCGGCCTCCCAGTCGCGGCTGCCGGGCGTCTCGGGCGTCTGCGAGAGCCAGAACGTGCCCGACTCGGCGAGCTCGAAGCGGGAGGCGCGGTAGAGGATGCACGAGTACTCGCCCCGGGTCTTGCCGTCGTCCCGCCCGACGCCGGCGGCGGCGTACTGCGGGAGCGCCTTCTTCAGTTCCTCCAGTTGGTGGTGGAGGACCTCCTGGAGGCCGATCAGGTCCGGGTCGCGGTCGGTGATGAGGGCGGCCACCTGCTCGCGCCGGGCCTCCCAGCGGTCCGGGCCATCGGCGGGGTTGTCGTAGCGGATGTTGAACGTCATCGCGCTGAGCTCCAGGGGGCTCAGCGCCGGGGGCGGCGGTTCGGCCCCGATCAGGCAGGCGAGGAGGGCGACGACGGCGGCGATCAGGGCCATGGACAGGTCCTCCGGGGGCCAACTCTACCGGGTGGTGGCGCGGCCGGCGGCGGTTATCCGGGGCCCGCCCGGCCGTTTCATCCGCACCCCGCGGCGGCCCGGGCAGCGCCGGCACTGAGGCGGCGGGCCCGGCGGGCCGATAGCCCGTTGTCCCTGAACACCGGCTCACTATGATCCGTACCACGGCACATCCGACGGGTGTCTGACCCCGGATTCCGAGGAAAACGCGGCGGAACAGCGGCCCCGGGCGTCCGGGCCCGCCGAGGTGAGTCTCCCGGTTCCTTGCGTCTGCGGGAGAGGGGCGGGGCCGCCCCTCAGGAGCGAGAATGAAAGAGCCTCTCATCGTTGTGGCCGGGGCCGGCGGGTTCATCGGCGGGCACCTCGTCGCGGACCTGATCCGCAAGGGCCACCCCGCGCGGAAGATCCGGGCGATCGACATCAAGCCCTTCGGCGAGTGGTACCAGAAGTTCCCGAAGGTGCAGAACCTCCGCCTCGACCTCAACGGCAAGGAGGCCTGCGAGAAGGCCGTGAAGGGGGCGGGCCTCGTCTACAACCTCGCCTGCAACATGGGGGGGATGGGGTTCATCGAGAACAACAAGGCCCTGTGCATGCTGAGCGTGTTGATCAACACGCACCTGCTCATGGCGGCGAAGAAGCACGGGGTGGAGCGGTTCTTCTACAGCAGCTCGGCCTGCGTCTACAACGGGCAGAAGCAGCAGGACCCGAACGTGACGGCGCTGAAGGAGGAGGACGCGTACCCCGCGCTGCCCGAGGACGGGTACGGGTGGGAGAAGCTCTTCAGCGAGCGGATGTGCCGGCACTTCCGCGAGGACTACGGGATGGTGACGCGGGTGGCCCGGTTCCACAACGTGTACGGGCCGCAGGGCACGTGGGAGGGCGGGCGTGAGAAGGCCCCGGCCGCCATCTGCCGGAAGGTGATCGACGCGAAGGTGCGGGGCACGGGGCAGATCGAGATCTGGGGGAACGGCCTGCAGACGCGCTCGTTCATGTACGTGGACGACGTGCTCCTGGGCCTGCAGAAGTTGATGCGCTCGGAGGTGACCGAGCCGATCAACATCGGCAGCAGCGAGCTGGTGAGCATCAACCAGCTGGTGGACATCGCGGAGGACATCGCGGGGGTGAAGCTGAAGCGGAACTACAACCTCGACGCGCCCAAGGGGGTGGCGGGGCGGAACAGCGACAACACGCTGATCCGGGAGCTGCTGGGGTGGGAGCCGTCGATCCGCCTGCGGGACGGGATGGCGAAGACGTACGCGTGGATTCTCGATGAGTACATGGCCACGTATGGGCCCGGGGCCGGGCGCACGGTCCGGATCCACCGGCTGGCCAGCCAGAACGGCAAGGCCGGGCGCCGCAAGGCCGGGCGGAAGGTGGCCCGCAAGGGCGCCCGCAAGCCCGCCGGAAGCCGGCGCTGAGCGGACCCCCCGGGAGCCGATGAACAGAGCATGAGCGCTCCCGTGTCAGGACATTCCGTGGGCAGCGCGCCGAACCCGGGGCGGGGACGCCCCGGCTCACCCGACGGGCCGCGCGATGACCGGGGGACCATCCTGGTCCTGTCGCAGGTCTACGTCCCGGACCCGGCCAGCGTGGGGCAGCACATGGCCGACGCCGCGGCCGAGATGCGGCGGCGGGGGTTCGCGGTGCGGGTGCTGGCGAGCGCGCGGGGGTACGACGACCCGACGAAGAAGTACGCCCCGCGCGAGGTGCGCGACGGGGTGAACATCCGGCGGCTGCCGCTCTCGAGCTTCGGGAAGGGGTCGATCCCCATCCGGCTGCTGGGGCAGTCGCTCTTTCTGGCGCAGGCGCTGGTGCGCGGCCTGTTCACGCGCGGGCTGGGGGGCATCCTGGTGAGCACCTCGCCGCCGATGTGCTCGATCGTGGCGGTGATCATCGGGGCGGTCCGGCGGGTGCCGGTGACGTACTGGCTGATGGACCTGAACCCGGACCAGATGATCGCGCTGGGGAAGATCAAGGAAGGCTCGGCGGCGGCGCGGGGATTCGAGTTCATCAACCGGCTCGTGCTGGGGCGGGCCCGGGCGGTGGTCGCGCTGGACCGGTTCATGGCGGCGCGGGTGCTGAGGAAGCTCGACATCCGCGACCGGCTCGAGGTGATGCCGCCGTGGCCCCACGAGGACCAGCTGGAGCCGATCGGGCACGAGGAGAACCCCTTCCGCGCCCTTCACGGGCTGGCGGGGAAGTTCGTGGTGATGTACAGCGGGAATCACGGGCCCTCCAACCCGATCTCGACGGCGATCGAGGCGGCCCGGCGGTTGCGCGAGCGGCCCGACATCGTGTTCATGTTCATCGGCGGCGGCCTACAGAAGCGCGAGGTCGAGGCGGCCATCGCCGGGGGCGCGAGCAACATCGTCTCGCTGCCCTACCAGCCGCTGACCGAGATCCGCCACTCGCTCTCCGCGGCCGACCTGCACCTGGTCACGGTGGGGAACGAGATCGTGGGGATCGTGCACCCGTGCAAGGTCTACGGGGCGATGGCGGTGGGCCGCCCGGTCCTGCTGCTGGGCCCGCGCCCGAGCCACGTGGCGGACCTGCTGGAGCGGCACGACTTCGGCTGGCAGGTGAACCACGGGGATGCGGAGGGCATGGTGCGGACGATCGAGCGGGCGGCGGCGACCGGCCGGGCGGCGCGGGAGGTGATGGGGCGGCGCGGCCGGGAGCTGATCCAGCGCGAACTGAGCAAGCGGGCGTTGTGCGCACGATTCGGCGATATCGTGGAGCACGGGCCGGCGGCGCCCTCCGGCGAGCGGGGGCACGCGCTGGTTGAGGCGGGAGTTCAGGCATGAGCGGCGCCGCTGGCAGCAGCGTGGCGGCGCGGGGCCCCTCGCCGGCGGCGCCGGGCGCGCACGGGGCGCGCCGGTCCAACATCGAAGTGGTCTTCACCGTCAAGAACGAGGAGATCAACCTGCCCTACGCGCTCGCGGCGGTGATGCCGTGGGCGGACAAGGTGTGGGTGGTGGACAGCGAATCGACCGACCGCACCCGCGAGATCGCCCGCGAGTTCGGGGCCAAGGTGGTGGTGCAGACCTGGCTGGGGTACGCGGGGCAGAAGAACTGGTGCCTGGACCATCTGCCGATCGAGTCCGAGTGGGTCCTGATCGTGGATGGCGACGAGGTCGTCCAGCCGGACCTGCGGGACTCAATGATGGCGGTGGCGGCCCGACCGGCGGCGGGGGTGCCGGAGGCGGCGTTCTACGTGAACCGTTACTTCGTCTTCCTGGGCAAGCGGATCCGCCACTGCGGCTTCTACCCGAGCTGGAACATCCGTTTCGTCAGGCCGGCGAAGGCCCGCTATGAGATGCGCGATGTCCACGAGCACATGGTGGTGAACGGCGCCGTCGGATTTTTGGGCGGTCATCTCGAGCACAACGACAGGCGCGGCCTCGAGGTGTATATGGACAAGCACAACAAATACTCGACGCTCGAGGCCCGGGAGATCTTCCGCGCCAGCCGGGGAGAATCCAGCGAGCAGTTCGAGGGCAGGCTGTTCGGCACGGCCCCTCAGCGCCGTCGCTGGATCAAGCGTCATATCTACGCGCGGGTCCGGCCCAAGTGGCTCTTCCGCTTCCTCTACAGCTACATTGTCAAGCTGGGCTTTCTCGACGGCGTCAACGGACTGAGGTTCTGCCTCTTCATATCGGCCTATGAGCTACTGATCGATTTGAAGCTGGTGGAGTTGCGCGTCGAGGCGGCCAAGGAGGACGTCGCATCGGATGCCGCCGCGGCGGCGCACCGCGGGGGCTTGTAAGCTGGGTCGGGATGCCCCCGAGGGTCCTTCAAGGAGCACCATGTCGCACAGCGTCCCCGAGTTTGGCTGGAAGTCGACGGCCCCGGAACCGAGCCACCGCTATATTCTTCCCGTGCTCAGGCGCCTCGCGGAGCCCGGGCCGGGGAAGCGCGTGCTCGATGTAGGGTGCGGGAACGGGTACAACGTCGGTCAGTACCTGGCGTGGGGGTGCAGCGCCGGGGTGGGCGTTGATGTCTCAGATGTGGGGATCGGGATTGCCCGGCGGACGTACCCGGCTGCCCGTTTCGAGGTGCTGGAGATCGCCCCGGACGTTCCCGCGCGTCTAGGCGAGTCGCCATTCGATATCGTCTCGAGCACCGAAGTAGTGGAGCACCTCTATGACCCGCACGCCTGGGCGCGCTGCTGCTTCAACGCGCTGGCGCCCGGCGGCCGGTTGGTCTGCTCTACGCCGTATCACGGCTACGTGAAGAACCTGGCGATCTCGCTCGCGGGGGGATGGGACCGGCACTGGGAGGCCCTGCGCGAGGGGCAGCACATCAAGTTCTTCAGCCGCAGCACGCTGCGGCGGCTGCTGGCCGATGTCGGGTTCGTGAACATGGTGTTCGCGGGGGCCGGCCGAGTGCCGCTGCTGTGGAAGAGCATGCTCGTCCGCGCGGAGCGTCCGCGATGAGGCGTACACCATGAGCCGCGTGGGGCACACTCCACAGCCGCCGGGGCCGCCTCCGGATGCAGAGAGCCTGCGGGACCGGGCTTTCGCCGCGGCCCAGATCAGCCCCTGGACAACGCGGGAAAAGGCGATGAGGGCCTTATGGATGATCGTGCGCGGCTCACTCTTCCGCTGGAGCTGGCACAACTGGTACGGGTGGCGCCGGATGCTGCTGCGAGCTTTCGGCGCGCGCCTGGGCCGACAGGTGGTGATCCGGCCTACCGCCCGGATTGAAGTGCCGTGGCTCCTCTCGGTCGGCGACTATTCTTCAATAGGCGATTTCGCGATCATCTACAATCTGGGGCCAACTTCCATCGGAAGGCGGGTCAGCATCAGCCAGTGGGCCCACCTCTGCGCCGGCACACACGACTACACCCGGTGGAACATGCCCCTTCTCCGACCGCCGATTACCATCGGCGACGACGTGTGGATCGCGGCCGAGGGGTTCGTGGGGCCGGGGGTGACGGTGGGGAACGGGGCGATCCTGGGGGCTCGGGGGGCGGCGTTCCGGGACCTGGAGCCGTGGACCATCTACGCGGGGAGCCCGGCGCGGGCGGTCCGCGAGAGGCCGCCGATGGAGGCGCCGGAACGCGGGTAGTCCTCCAAGGAGCTCGCGCGGAGGCGCGGAGCTCGCAGCGGAAGACGCGGGGGAAGGCTGCTGACGTCGGCGCTCTCTCTGCGCCTCCGCGGGCTCTGCGCGCACTCTGCCCTACCGCGTTCTCCCGCCGACCCCCGCCGCCTCGTACGCCTGGACCGACCGCGCCGCCACCCGCGGCCACGTGTACTTCTCCGCGATGAGCCGACGGCCGGCGTCCCCCATCCCGCGGGCGCGGGCGGGGTCCGCAAGGACCGAGGCCAGACCCCGGGCGAGGTCGGCGGCCGTGCGCTTCACGATGATCCCCGCCCCCGCGCTGGCTACGTCGGGGAAGTGGCACTCCTCGGAGATGACGACCGGGAGGCCGCAGGCCATCGCCTCGGCGATGGACATGCCGAAGCTCTCGTGCTCGCTGGGGAGCGTGAAGAGGGCGGCGTGCGCGAAGAGCGCGGCCTTGTCGGGGCCGTGGACCGCGCCGACGAGGTGGAACCGCGACCCGATGCCCAGGGCTGCCACCTGTTCGCGCAGGGTGGGGCCGGCGCCGAAGTCCGGCCCGGCCACGACGACGTGCACATCCGGGAACCGCCGCTGGACCTCCGCGAACGCCGCGGCGAGGAGGTCGAGGCCCTTGACCGGGTGGAGGCGGGCGAGGAACAGGATGTACGGTGCGCCCCCGAGCTGCGGATGGCGGGCATCGACCGCCCCGCGCCCCGGGCGCGGCTCGAACTCCTCGGGGAAGACCCCGCAGGGGATGACCTCGACGCGCGGGTCGAACCGGCCGTCGCGGAGGCATGCCGCCTCGTAACCCGACATGGCGTGCAGGAACGCCGCGCCCCGGATCATCGAGCCGTACCCCAGGGCCATCGCCGCCCGCTTCTTCAGCGCCTTCTGCCGCAGGGCCCAGGGGTCGAGCATGCCGTGGGGCGCGACCACGTACGGCGAGCCGTGCCGGCGCGCCACCACCGAGGCGCCCCGCAGGATCGGCTCCCACGCGCCGTGCAGGTGCGCCACGTCGAACCAGCCGAGCATCTCGGCCACGGCCGCGCGGGCCCGGCGCGTGGTCAGCCGCTCGCCCCGCCCGCCCGGGGCCAGCGTGCGCACCTCGACGCCCGCCCCGCCGGGGAGCCGCGCCAGGTCGCCCCGCGCCCGCTCCGCGGCGGCCGGCGACGCGTAGCACAGCACGCGCACCCCATGCCCCAGCGCCGCCTGCGCCGCGGCGAGGCGCGAGGCGACCAGCGGCGGCCCGCCGCCGGAGGGGTCGAGGTCGGTGATGATGTGGAGAATGTTCATCGGGGGTGGCATGGGCGAGCGTCTTCGCTTGCCCGTGCGTGGCGTGCGGCCGGGGCAGTCGCACGGGCAAGCCCGGAGCGGCTTGCCCATGCCACCCGTGCCCGCCAAGGCGTGGGGGCCGAAGCGTACGCGGCCGCCGACTATCATCGGCCCGCCCCCCCCTCCCCCCTCTCCCCGATGCCCACGCCGACGCTCACCCAGGCCCTCGCGCAGTTCCGGCCCCGCGTGGCCGGCCAGCGCGCCCTCATCACCGGCGGCGCCGGGTTCATCGGCTCCCACCTCGCCCACGCGCTGGATGGCCTCGGCGCCCGCGTCGTCATCCTCGACGACCTCTCCGGCGGCTTCCGCGAGAACCTGCCCGCGCGGACCGAGCTCATCGAGGCGTCGATCCTCGACGAGGCCGCCCTGCGCCGCGCGGCCGCGGGGTGCCGGTGGGCCTTCCACCAGGCGGCGATGGTGTCGGTGCCGCTCAGCGTGGAGCGGCCGGAGGAGTGCGTGCGGGTGAACGTGGTGGGGACGGAGCGGGTGCTCTCGGCGGCGCGGGAGGCGGGGGTGGGGCGGGTGATGTTCGCGGCCTCGGCGGCGGCGAGCGGCGACACCCCCCGCCTGCCCAGCCCCGAGGCGGACCCGCCGGACCCGTGCTCGCCGTACGCGATGAGCAAGGTGGCGGGGGAGCTGCTGCTGCGGTCATTCAGCCGGTGCTACGGGATGAGCACGGTGAGCCTGCGGTACTTCAACATCTTCGGGGCGCGGCAGAACCCCGACTCGCCGTACGCGGCGGTGGTGTCGGCGTTCCTGAAGGCGCTGCGGGGAGGGGGGGCGGGGCGGCGGCCGACGATTTTCGGGGATGGGATGCAGTCGCGGGACTTCACGCACGTGGACAACGTGGTGCTGGCGAACCTGCTGGCGGCGACAAGCGAGCGGCCGCTGGCGGGCGAGGTGGTGAACATCGGGACGGGGGTGCGGACGAGCTTGCTGGAGCTGCTGTCGCAGATGGCGCGGGCGCTGGGGGAGGATGTGGAGCCGGCGTTCGGGCCGGAGCGGGCGGGGGATGTGCCGCACTCGGTGGCGGATATCTCCGCGGCGGAGGCGCTCCTGGGGTACCGGCCGGTGGTCGGGCTGGCGGAGGGGCTGGAGGCGACGGTTCGGTAGGACCGATCTCACATCTGGCTCCTGTGTAGAAGAAAGCAAAGAAGAGAGCCACAGATGGCCCAGATGGGCCCAGATGGCGTCTTGCTGTCTGGGGGCTTCTGGGTTCATCTGCGGCTGGCTTGGATCGAGCTGCCATGCGATGAGGATCCTGCACGTCATCTGCACGCTGGACCCGCGGCACGGGGGGCCGCCGGCGGTGGCGGCTCGGCTGGCGGCGGCGCAGGCGGCGCTGGGGCACAAGGTCTCGATCGCGACGTTCCGGCGGTACCACGCGGCGGACACGTACGAGCCGGCGGAGCGGGCGCTGGCGGAGACGCCGGGGAGCCGGGCGGTCGGGGTCCACTGGCTGCCGGATGCGACGCGGGCGGAGCGGCTGGTGGGGACGATCTCGCGGCGGCGGCTGCCGTCGATCGTCGGGCGGGCGGAGGCGGTGCACCTGCACGGGGTGTGGGAGCCGATGCTGGTGGTGGCGGCGCGGGCGGCGCGGCGGGCGGGGATTCCGTACGTGGTGCGGCCGGCGGGGATGCTGGGGTCGTGGGCGCTGGGGCGGCGGTCGCTCAAGAAGCGGGTGGCGCTGGCGCTGGTGTACCGGCGGATGCTGGACCGGGCGCGCGCGGTGCAGGCGCTGAACGCGGATGAGGCGGAGAACATCCGGCCGCTGGGGCTGCGGGCGCCGGTGCGGATCATCCCGAGCGGGGTGTTTCCGGAGGAGTTGGAGAAGCGTGCGGGTGGCGCCGCGGGCGCGGGGGGGGCGGGGAGTTCGGCGGGCGTGCTGCCCGGGTCGCTGGCGGCGGCCGCGGGGCATCCGTACATCCTCTTCCTGTCGCGGCTGCACAAGGCGAAGGGGCTGGACCTGCTGGCGGATGCGTTCGCGGCCGTCGCGGGCGAGTTTCCGGAGTGGCACCTGGTGGCCGCGGGGCCGGATTTCGGCGTGGGGCCGGCGCTGCGGGCGCGGGTGGAGCGGCTGGGGCTGGCGGGGCGGTTCCACGTTCCGGGTGCGGTCTATGGGAAGGAGAAGGGTGCGCTGCTGGCGGGGGCGGGGGTGTTCGCGCTGCCGAGCGAGCACGAGGGGTTCTCGATGGCGATCGTGGAGGCGCTGGCGCGCGGGGTGCCGGTGGTGATCTCGCGGGAGTGCCACTTTCCGGAGGTGAGCGAGGTGGGCGCGGGGATCGAGACGGCGCGGGAGGCGGGGGCGATCGCGGGGGCGCTGCGGGCGGTGATGTCGGATGCGGGGGCGCGGGAGCGGATGGGGGCCGCGGGGCGGGCGCTGGTGCGGGAGCGGTTCACATGGCCGGTGGTGGCGGGGCGGTGCGTGGAGGTGTACGGGCAGGGGCCGGCTGCGCAGGGGTGAGGCGGCCGCACTCGGGGCAGGGGGAGTTTTCGGCGAGGCCACTGAGGGCGTAGCCGCAGAGGCAGTGGCCTGGGCGGGCGCGGTGGCGGAGCTTCCGCAGACCGAAGGTGATCGATCCCAAGACAAGTAGAGGTACCCAAAGCGGGGTGTCCAGCCGCCGCGAGAACGTGTGCCCGGGGAACTTGCTGTAGGAGTCGTAGTGAAACCACAAGAGCCATTGAGGAGGCGTGCTGAGGCGCCTCGTTTCCACGAAAATGCTCTGGGTACTTTCCCCCGCTCGCACGGGGCCCAACAACTCGATGAACTCTGCGCGGAGGTGGAGCCGGCCGCTTTCAATCCCGACCACGCGCCACTTTGAACTTCCTCGTTCAATCCACTCGAAGTGCACGAGCCACCACCCACTCAGCACCCACGCGAGCACCAGCGCCGCGCACGCGACAGCACCGACCCATGCACCAACCGCCGCGGGGACCGTGTACCAGGGCCGCCTCACGAGCGAAGCCTACTCATGCACAGCTGACCGGGCACTCCCTGAGGCTGTCGCTATCGCGCCGGGCTTGTCGCCGCACTCGGGGCAGGGGGAGTTCTCGGCGAGACCGGCGCGGGAGTAGCCGCAGGCGAGGCCCTCACCCGTCTTGCGACGGGTTGACCGGCGGTACGCGTACACCCCCATGACACCACGGCGACCCCGGCGGCAAGCAACGAGACCGACAGCCCGCAGAGCTGCCACCCCCACGAGCGGTACGGCGTGGCACCGGGCGTGGGCGGGCCGTTGGATAGCCACCAGTTGTGCAGCGCGAGAAAGAGCGACCAGAGTCCGGCGCCGCACAGCATGGATGCGGTGGCGAGCCGAAACCAGAGTACCAGGCGATTCACGACGGCCGCCCGTGTGTCACCGCTCCGCACTCGGGGCAGGGGGCGCTCTCGGCGAGGCCGTCGCGGGAGTAGCCGCAGGGGCAGTGGTCGGGGGGTAAGGCACGGTCCTTCCACACAGAGCCCGGCGGTGGCTGACGCGGTTGCAAGAAGGGGCAGCCACAGGGGAACGATCAGCGGGGTGAGAGGAGTGGGCCCGGAGAATTGGCGGATTGGCGATGGATGGAGGTCGACGTGCGGAACCCATTCCCATTGCGGCCGGCCGCGGGTCCACACGCTCCACTCTGTTCGTCGAGGCAACGCAGCATGGGCACCTCCTCGGGACTCGACAAACTCGCGCGTATCCACGGTGGTCATCGTCAGCACGCCACCGCCGATCACAAACGCGCGTGCGAATGTCCCGTGGGTTGACACGAGTCTGACCGAGAACCAGCCGCTTGCGAGCCAAGCGATCAGCAGAACCACGGCTGACGCCAAGGCCGCCCACTTCCCCCCGCGCAGCATCGTCGGCGTCGGCGCCCCTTCATGGCCGCAGCCTACCGCGCGGGGTCGTGCGGCCACACTCGGGACAGGGGGAGTTCTCGCCGAGGCCGGCGCGGGAGTAGCCGCATCGACCGCAGAGCCCGCGGGCTCGTCGCCGTGCCTGTACGGCGCGGGCGACTCCCAGCGCTATCAGACCCCACGCCGATCCGAAGATCACGGTGTTGGCGAGCAGCCCCGACCAGACCGGGCGGAGGGGCAGCGCCCGGCAGGCGAGGACCTCACCCGAGAGCGGCATATCCGGGAGCGCAATGCCCCAGCGCAGAGCGCCGGGTCGCTGCCTTTCTCCACGCCGTAACCCGGGCGCGGAGCCTGAGCGGAGGCCGGTCACGATGGGCCACTCGCACTGCAGCGCGAGGAACGGCCATCCGCGGGCATCCTGGACGCTGCCCGCCCACAACAGCTGCGGATCATTAAGCGTTCGGTCCGGGGTGGGCCCCCACCACGCGGGGAAGTGCCCCACGAACGGCTCGCGCTGGGACGCGTTGCTCACCTCTTGGCTTACGAGACGAGCGATGGATCCTGGCGGCCAGTTGCCCGCGAGCGAAAGCCTGGTCACACCGATCGTGCGGCGGTCGGCACCGAAGGCTCGCCACGAGTAGACGCCCAACGCCACCTGAGGCGTGGTGGCGACGGCCAGCTCGTGCGGCGGAACCCGGTCCAGGGTTCGGAGGGCGAGGCCCCATGCCACGGCGACGGTCGTCAGCAATCCGAGGACTGTCAACTGCGCTGCATGCAGGAGAATCGTCGACACACTGCGCATCCGGCGTCGACGGCCCTTCATGACGGCAGCCTACCGCGCCGGGTTCGTCCGGCCGCACTCGGGGCATGGCGAGTCGTCGCCGAGGCCGGCGAGGGCGTAGCCGCAGGGGCAGAGGCCGGGCAGCCGGGCTCGTCGATCGAACCGCCACAGCGCGGCCGTGGGGATCGCAGCGATCAGCGCGGCGCACCATGCGGGAAGATCGACACGGATGGCGGAGACCTTTCCCGCGGCCGCTCTCGCGTACCGGTATCCACGCCACTGGGGTGCCTCCGCGACCCTTGCGAGGCCCCATTTCGTCCGCGAGGGAAGCGAACCCGACCGCCGCTCAGTTCGCTCCATCGAGAACCGGCCTTCGGCGATGCTGAGTTGCAGGTGGACGCCGCCGATCGTCGCCGGGCGAAGCGAGCCGTAGTGGATGCCGAACCCGCCGCTCAACAGCCAGGCCGCGGCGAGCGTGACTGTTACGGCTACGGCTACTGCGAGCCACTTCGCGCCGCGCAGGAGCATCCGACGTCGCCGCCCCTTCATGAGCACGGCCTACCGCGCCGCGTTCGGCCGCCCGCATTCGGGGCAGGGGGAGTTCTCGCCGGGGGGGAGGCCGGCGAGGGAGTAGCCGCAAGGGCAGTGGCCGGCGACGGCGCGGCGACGGGAGCACCACCAGGCGAGGGCTGTCAGGCACGCGCTGAGCGCTGCCACGGGCCACAGGGCCACGTAGAGGTTGTGTGCCAGCCCGGCTGACCTGTCCCAGAGGCCCCATCGCCAGCGCGGCCCGTCCTCCACGACGCCGGTTTCGGCTCTCCACGTCCACGTCGGGTCGAGATACTCGGGGTGGCGCGTGTACGCCATCCATAGTTGCCCGCTCTGTACCTGCGCCATCGTCGATACCTGCGGGCCCCACGTGACCACCCTGATCGACCTCCAGCCGCTCGTGATCCAGAGGCCCAGCAGGGCGAACGTCACCAACGCCCCTGTCCAAAAGCCCGCGCGCCAGAACATCCGCCGTCGCCGCCCCTTCATGGCCGCAGCCTACCGCGCGGCGGCGGCACGGCCACACTCGGGGCAGGGGGAGCTCTCGACGAGGCCGGCGAGGGAATAGCCGCAAGGACAGTGGTTGGGGCGTGGTCGGTACAGCGGCTCACGAATACGGATTCTGCAGGGCAATCACAAGGATCGCCACGAGGCTGACTCCGCCGACCGCTCCGTTGACAAGCCAGCCGCCGACGAGCAGGCCGAGCATCGTCGCGATGGCATTAGCGCGGCTCGGGCCTCTGCGGCGGTCGAACCAGAGGGAGGCCGCGACGGCGGGACAGATGACTCCAGCGAGCGCGCCGACGAAGAGAAGAAGCATCGACACCAACTCAAGGAACGACCCTCCTAGAGAGAGCAGCACGGCGAGAGCGAGAAGACCGCATGGCGCAACGCTCAGCGCGAGAAGACGCGCTTCGCTCATCTCGGTAGCCTGAGCTTCGACGATGCCGCTGCCGCACTCGGGGCACCTTCGCGCTTCGGCGGGTAACTCAGCGAGCGAGTACGCACAGTGCCAGCAGTGGCTCAATCGCATGGTGCACGGCTCGGTCGTAGAGGGGTGCATCGTGTTAGTTAGTATACACTAGCCATATGCCTAGCTGGCAAGGATCGGTGGATTTCGTCCGCCCTCCGGGCGGGGGGACTTGGAAGGGGTGTTCCAGGGGCTGGCTCGTCGCTGCGCGACTTGCTGCGCCCCTGGCTACGTTCGCGCGCCCTCCGGGCGAAGAGACTGCGGACGGGGTCTCGTGGGGTCTCGTGTGCGGACGGGAGGTTCCTGCGGACAGCGGTTCACGTGCGGTCGTGCAGGTACTGGCCGAGGACGACCATCGCCAGCGCGCGGGTCCAGATGGGGCTTTCGGGGTCGTGCTGGAAGTCGCGCCACACCGCGTCAACCCCCCCACTCTCGACCAGGCCGGAGCGTTTGAGGTTGGCGAGGGCGGCGTCGCACTGGTCGCGCAGGGGGCCCTGCATCCATCTGCGCATGGGGAGGACGAAGCCGCGCTTCTTCTGGTTGGCCAGCTCGGGGCGCAAGTAGCGGCCGAAGGCGCGGCGGAGGATGTGCTTGTCGGCGCTGCCGTGGGGCATGAGGGTGCGGCCGGGGATGGCGTAGGCGGCGGCGAGCATGCGGCGGTCGAGGAAGGGGACGCGGATCTCCAGGCCGTGGGCCATGCCGTTGGCGTCGCCGTCGCGGAGGAGCGTGTTGCCGAGGTAGTAGCGCGACTCGAGACGCGAGAGGGTGGCGATGGGGTCGCCGCGGATGGCGAGATCTTCCTCGAGGGCTTCGCGGGGCATGAAGGAGGCGTCGAGGCCGAGGCCCCCCGCGCCCCCCCCGGGGGTGAGGCCGAGGCCGGCGAGTTGCGCGTCGGACATGAGGCGGCGGCGGTGGAAGTAGAGCTCGCGGAGGCCGCCCTTGGAGCGGGCCATGTCGGCGGCCTTGAAGCGGACGGCGGCGGGGCGGCGGGCGGTGGCGAGGGAGGCGAGGCCGCCACGCATGTGACGCGGGAGCCACGCGAGGGGCCTCATGGCCCGCGCGGCCTTGAGGACGTCGGTGAAGACGCTGTAGCCGGCGAAGAGCTCATCGCCGCCCTGGCCGGAGAGGGCGACGATGATGCCGTGGCGGCGGACTGCACGGGAGATGACGTAGACGTTCAGCCCATCCATCGAGGGCTGGTCGAGGGCGGAGAGCCAGGCGCGGGTGGCGTCGAGGGCCTCGGCCCCGGTGACCTGGACCTCGGTGTGCTCGACGCCGAGGTCGGCCGCGGTTTGCCTGGTGAGGGGGGCTTCGCTGAGGTCGGGCTCGTCGGCGAAGCCGACGGTGAAGGTCCGCAGCCGCTCCGTGTGCCGCGCGGCCAATGACGCCACGATCGTGCTGTCGATCCCCGAGGAGAGGAACACGCCCACCGGCCGGTCGCTCACCAGGTGCTCTCGCACCGAGGTCTCCAGAGTCCGCTCCACCTCGGCCGCGGCCGCGCCCTCATCCATCTCGGGGCGCGTCGCCGGGAAGCGCCACTGGGCGACCGTCCGCGCCCGGCCGATCTTCCCGCCCGCGAGGTCGATCGCGACCGCCGCGCCCGGCGGCACGGCCCGGATGCCCTTGAAGATCGTCAGCGGCTCCTGCACGGCCCCGAACGCCAGCATCCCCGCGGCCGCGGCGGGGTCCACCTCCGGCCTGACCAGCCCCGACGCGATGATCGCCCGCACCTCGCTGGCGAAGAGCACGGCGTGGCCGCGCTCGCCCGGCTGGCCCACCTCGGCGATGTAGAGGGGCTTGATCCCCAGCGGGTCGCGGGCCAGCAGCAGCCGCCCGTTCCGCCGGTCCACGAAGGCCAGCGCGTACATCCCGCAGAGGCGCTCCAGGGCTGCCTCGCCCCAGCGGGCGAGCGCGTGGAGGACGACCTCGCTGTCGCTGCGCCCGCGGAAGGTCTCGCCGAGCCCCTCCAGCTCGCGGCGCAGGTCCGGGAAGTTGTACACCTCGCCGTTGTAGGTGAGCAGATCCCCGGTCCCGGCGTGGGTCATCGGCTGGTGGCCGGTGGGCGAGAGGTCGATGATCGCCAGGCGCCGCTGGCCGAGGCCGGCGTGCACCCCCCCCACTTCGGCGATCTCGGAGCCCTCATCATCCGGGCCGCGGTGGGTCTGGGCGCAGACCATGCGGCCCAGGGCCGCGGCGGCCGCCCCGCGGTCGAGGGCCAGAATGCCGGCTATTCCGCACACTGAGGGATGATACGGTGAGGGCGAGACACGAAGGGGCGGGCCGAGACGAACCGACGGGTTGAGCATCGCCGTATCACCGGACCACCTGAGCAGAGTCTCCCGCCGTCACACCTATGCCCCACACCGTGCCCGCCGAGAGCCCCCGCCCCCCCGCCGCCGATGACCGGCCGGTGCTGGCGATCCTTGCGCCGGAGATCACGCCGTACCGGCTGCACTTTCACCGGCGGATCGTGCGCGAGGTGCCGGAGATGCGGCTGTGCTCACTGGTGACGTGGGGGTCGGAGCGCAGCCCGTGGAAGCCGCGGACGGAGGAGGAGGCGCGGATCGGGGCGGTGCGGCTGGGGGAAGGGGAGGGGGCGCGGCGGACGGGGCGGCTGGCGACGGCGCGGGTGGAATGGGAGAAGGCGCGGGCGGTCGGGCGCTGGCTCGACCGGCACCGCCCGGCGGCCGTCATGGCCGCCGGCTACAACGAGCTGGCTAATCTGGGGGCCATCCGCTGGGCGCACCGGCGCGGCGTCCCCGCCCTCATGTGGGCCGACAGCAACATCCACGGGGACACGGCCACCGGGCCTAAACGCATGGCCAAACGGGCCCTGCTCCGGTGGGTGCTCTCGCGCACCAACGCCGTGCTCCCCTGCGGCAGCCTGGGACGCGAGTATTACCTGCGCTACGGCGTGCCGGCGGAGCGCATCTTTCTATGCCCCTACGAGCCCGATTACGAGCAGATCGCCGCCTGCCCGCCCGAGCGGACCCGCGAGGTTGCCGGCCGCTTCGGCCTGGCGCCCTCGCGCCGGCGCATCCTGGTGTGCGGGCGGCTCGCCCCGGTGAAGCGGCCCGACCTCGCGGTCGATGCGTTCGCGGCCATCGCGGATGAGCGTCCGGAGTGGGACCTGGTCTTCGCCGGCGACGGCCCGCTGCGCGAGGCTGTCGGCGCCCGCATCCCCGAGCGGCTCCGGGCGCGGGTGGTCTTCACCGGCTTCATCGGAGAGCAGGGGACGGTAACGGCCCTCTACCACGCCTGCGACGTCCTGCTGCACCCGGCCGAGTTCGAGCCCTGGGCGCTGGTCATCAACGAGGCCGCGGCGGCGGGGATGGCGATTGTGACCACCTCGGTCGTGGGTGCCGCGGCGGAGCTGGTCCGGTCGGGCGTCAACGGCCGGCTCTGCCCCCCGCGGGACCTGCCCGCCCTGATCGAGGGGCTACGGGAGGTGACGCACGCCGAGCGCCTTGCCCCCATGCGGGCCGCGTCCCTCCGGCTGATCGAGGGATGGCGGCGCGAGGCCGACCCTGTCCAGGGCCTCCGGCGGGCCTTGGAGTCGTGCGGGGTCTTGGGGACCGGGAACCGCCCCCCGCCGAGGCCGCGGGGCCCGCAGAGGCGACAAACTCACCCCTGATCGCCCCAACGGGCCTGACCTCAGAGGCCCCCCTCACCCGCTCGGGTGGTCCGGACGATCTGACACGGACGGGCAACGATCAGCGGGGCCTTCTCGAGCGTACTGAAGGCTCCCCCCCGCCCCTCCGCGACCCGCACCATGACGCACCCCTTCCTGACCTTCGCCTCGCTCCTGGTCATTGTGACCGTGCTGGGCGTGGTCGCGTGGAACGTGGCGAGCAAGCGGTGGGATGCGCTCTCGTGGCGAAACCTCTTCGCGCTGGGGTTCGCCTACTACATCGGCATCTCGGCGCTGGGTATCTCGCGGGGGGTGATCGTGGGCCCCGCCGGCAACATCGGGAGCGGCGCCAACCTCATGGCGGTCACTCTGATCGTCTTCCTCGTTCTCTTCTACCTCGGGGCCTGGTGGGGCCGGCGCCGCGCGGGCCTGGTGAAACTCGTGCCCAGGGTGGAACTGCCCCTCACGGGGGCGGCCGTCCTCGGGACCGTGGCGATGCTCCTGAGCTTCTCGCTGGTCCTGGCGCTGGTGCCGATCCAGACCTATGCGCTGGGCGCCATGCTGATGTTCCGCGGCCCGGTGGCCGCCGCCGCGGTGGGTCTGGCGACGTACTATCTGATCGTCCGGCGCTTCAACCCGCTGGCCTGGGCGGTCTTCGGCACCGTGTTAGCTTTGACGGTGGTGATCACCGTGGTGGGCACCCCGGGTCGGCGCGCGGTGCTGAGCGTGCTGTTCATCATCCCCTGGGTCTGGTACTTCGCCAGCTGGCGCTACCGCAATCGGCTGGCCAACTACGCGCGGCTCGGCGTTGGCACGGCGATGGGCGTCGCCATGATCCTAATTTATACCCCGCTGAGGCACCAGGGCCTGGGGGTCGGGGGGCACGCGGCGACCTTCGAGACCCGCTCGCAGCAGCTCATCGGGATCGCCCAGGACCCTCTCAAGCACCTCGACCTCGAGTACCTCGGCGAGTTCGTCTATTCCGACGCCGGGCCCAACTCGCTGTTCATCATAGAGTCGTACCCCGCCTCCTACGCCCACCGGCCGCTGGCGGCGGCCTATTGGATGGTGGTGAATCCCATCCCCCGCGTGCTCTGGCCGGAGAAGCCCGAGGCGCTGGGGATCGTGCTCCAGCGCCAGATGCGCGCCGATGCCAACCTGGGGCCGGGGATCATCGGGCACGGCTGGTTTGAGGGGGGGATGCTGGGCGTGGCGGCCTACGCGCTGTTCTTCGGCGTTTTTACGGGGGTCATGGACCGCGCCCTGGCGCAGCGGGCCTGGAACCCCTTCTTTGTGGTGATCGCGGGGTCGCACCTGGGCAACGTTTTCGGGCTCGCGCGCGGCGACACCGGCCTGTTTTTCCTGGAAATCCTGCTGGGTGTCTTGGGGTGCGCCGCCCTGCTGACGATCTTCAATCTCGTGTTCGGCAGGGTGGCCGCCGCCCTCCCGCCGCTCCCCGCCCCGGCGGGGGTCCCGCCCGAGTACGTGGAGCCCGCGGCGGCGCCGGGGGAGTGGGACGATCCCGGCGACAGGGACGAGGCGGACGAGCACGAGCCGGAGGAGGCGGCGCGGGCCTGGGGCGCGCAGGGATAAGGGGGCGAGCGATGACGGTTCCTTGTGCTGGGCGCTGGGGTCGACGCGTGGTCATCACGGCGATCGCGGTGGCCGCCTGGCTGGCGCCCGGCGCACCGGCGTTGGCGCAGCAGCGCTACCAGGTCGGCGTCGCCAGCGGGCGGATCACGGTGCGCGACACCGTCACCAATGAGCTGCTGTTCTCCCCGAACCTGGGCGAGAACCTCGCCTACGGCACCCCGCTGGCGCCGCAGATCGCGGTGGCCTCGCAGCAGGACGGGTTCAACGTGATGTTCACCTACCACAACCCCGGCCCCCAACCGGCGCCGCTCGGGGCGATCTGCATCCCCGGGATGCGCCTGGGCCAGGGCGTGTTTTACTACGACTTCCGCTACGACGCGCGGCGCATCGACGTCCCCGAGCACCAGACCTGGTTCCGGGGCATCCCCTTCCGCTACCCCGGGGATGCGTACAGCCCGGTCATGGTGGTGGGCGGGTCGCGGATGACGGTGGGCGTGAGCCTGCTCTTCCCGCTGATGGAGTACAAGCACCGCGTGGGGTTCCAGCTCCGCACCACCGTGGCAGGGCACAACGACTGGATGGTCGAGATGCTCATGGATGAGGCGATGCTCCCCCCGGGAGCCACGCGCTCCTACACCGTGGCGGTGCGCATCGCCAGGCAACCGGGGGACTGGCTCCGGACGCTCGTGCCCTACCGCGAGTACTTCCGCCAGCTCTACGGGGCCGTCCGCTTCCAGGCCGACCTGCGGGCCGTCGGAGGGATCAACTTCACCGAGGCCGGCTCGCTCTCGCCCTCGAACCCCCACGGGTACGTCGTCTGGACGGATGAACGGGCCGACCTGGTCGGCTGGGCGCCGTGGGCAGCGCGGATCGCCAACTACCGCAACCTGGGCTTCTCCCGCGTCATGCTCTGGAGCGCCACCGGCCTCTTCCTCAACAACCGCGACCTCAACTTCCCCTTCCAGTTCATGACCCACATGAACGACGTCCCGGTGATGGCCGCCTCACTCGATCATCTGCGCGACCTGCCCGGACCGACGCTCGAGGTGGGGTACTGGTGGGGCAACGCGACCTTGGTCATGCGCGGCTGGGATGAGCCGGGCTTCGAGGTCCTCGACCCTCACAACGCCGAGCACGTCGCGCTGGCGTTCGCCGAACTCGACATGGCCGTGGACCTCGGGGCCGGGACCGTCGGGCTCGACGCCTTCGTCCGCACACCGGCGTGGGAGGCCTTCCCCTGGCTCCTGCGGATGCAGGAGAGGGTCCCGGGGGTCAAGTTCATCTCCGAGGGGAACAACTGCGACTACCTCCAGCTCCACGCGGCCACGTGGGTCCTTGCCGAGCACATCCAGACGCCGCCCATCCTCGCCGACTTCCTGGCGCCGGGCCGCGAGACCTGGGGCGGCGTTTTCTACCACGTCCTCACCCACCAGCTCGGACGCATCCCCACCGCCGACGAGAAGCACGCGGAGATCGAGCGGGTCGCGGCCCTGGGGTACGTTCCGCTCATCATGGACAACGAGGCGATGCCCAGGGCCTACGAGGGCGCCAAGAGCTGGCTCACGACCATCCCGCCCGACCTGCGGGAAACGACCGGCGGCGGCGGGGGGACCGAGCCCGGCACACCGGTGCTCCCCGGCTCCAGCGGGAGCGCCTCGCCCTTCCCCGGGCATACCCCGATGCTCGGCGGGGGTGGCGGTGGCGGGGGGGGTGGAGGAGGAGGTGGGGGCGGAGGGGGCTCGTTCAGCGGCGACTCGATGGGCGCTGGGGGCGGGTCCGGCGGCGGCACGGGCGTGCTGACCGTGCAGGGCGGCGGGGCGGGGCTGCGACCCTTCAGGCACCCGGCCCTGAGGTCCGGCCGCATCTCGATGCCCGGCTTCGACCGCGAGCAGATCGAGGCGGCCATCCTGCGGGCCAAGGGAAAGGCGTTCGACCGGCGCGACGCCCCGACCAGCGCGTTGCCAGAGACCGAAGACGAGGCCGGCGAGCCGGCGGACGATCCCCGACCGCCCGCGCCTACCGGACATCCAGCAAGACCAAGGTAGCTTCCCGCGGTCGGCTACCCCGGGCCGCCGGCGGCGTTCAGCCACTCCCACTGACGGTGCAGCCCATCCTCAAACGGGACGGCCGGGGAGTAGCCCAGGTCCGCCCGGGAGCGCGTCAGGTCCGCCCACGTCCGCTCCACATCGCCGGGCTGCTTCGGCAGGCGGCGGATGCGCGGCTCGCGCCCGACCACCCGCGCGATGGCCGCGACCATCTCATCCAGCCGCACCGGCCGGTCGCTCCCCAGGTTCCAGATGCGGTACCCGTGCCCGTCGATGCGGTCGTAGGCCGCGAGCACGCCGCGCACGACATCATCGACGTACGTGAAGTCGCGGCTCATCGAGCCGTCGCCGAAGACGCCGATCTCCTCGCCGGCCGCGATCCGCCGCATGAACGCCATGATGGCCAGGTCCGGGCGCTGGCGCGGCCCGTAGACGGTGAAGAACCGCAGCATGGCCGTGGGCATCTTCGTGAGGGCCCAGTGGGCGTGCCCGATCAGCTCGCAGGCCCTCTTGGTCGAGGCGTAGGGGCTGATGGGCTCATCGACGGGGTCGGTCTCGGCGAAGGGCGTCTTGCGGTTGTTGCCGTAGACGGAGCTGGACGAGGCCACGACGACCCGCCGGCACCCCGCGCGCTGCGCCTCTTCCAGGACCACCGCCGTCCCCAGCACGTTCACCCGCGCGTAGCCCACCGGGTCGGCGATGCTCGGGCGGACGCCCGCCTTCGCGGCCAGGTGGATCACGCCCTCGGGGCGCACGCGCTCGAAGAGCGCCCGCATCGCCGCGGCGTCGGTGATGTCGGCCTCGACGAACTCGTGTTCGCCGGCGTCGCGGATGTTCCGCCGCTTGAGCGCTTCGGCGTAGAACGGGTCGAGGTTGTCCACCCCCACCACGCGCTCGCCGCGCGCCAGCAGCGCCCCCGCGAGGTGCGACCCGATGAACCCCGCGCTCCCCGTCAGCAGGACCGTTCCCACGGGCAACTCCGTCGGCTGACAAAGCGGGGCGCCATCAGAGACAGCGCCCCGCTGGAGGAGAGAGAGACGTGATTGGGTGCGGCGGTCCGGACGGCGGCCGCGGCCGCACCATCATGCGTTAATCTGGGCAATCCCGCAACTCGGCCCGAATGCCCAATCACAACCCGAACGCCGGATCCGCGCCGCACGGTGTGCTACCAAGGTCTACTCGCGGCCCCGTTCCCGAGTTCCGGGTTCCCGCCGAATATCGGTTCGCCCGCGTGAGCAGCGGGCCTACTTCCGGTCGGGCTTGGGCACCTCGACCCCATCCATGGACGGCGGGGGCAGGCTCTCGCCGCCGGGGCGGATCGGACGGACGCCGGCCTTCCCCGGCTTGTTGTTGCGGGGCTTCTTCGGGGCGGGGGTGGCCTGAGCGTCCTCGCCCTCGCTCTTCACGCGGTCGAGGCGGCGGACCATCTGCACCACCCGCGGCAACGCGCCCGCCTCGGCGGCGATGACGACGGAGTTGGTCCGAGGATCGGCCTGGATGGTCACGCCGCGGGCGCTGCGCGGGAGCTCGGCCCGCACCAGCGCCACGATCTGGGTCGCGTCGGTGTGCTGGAGGGTGACGACCTCGGTGCGCCGCGCATCGCCGGCGGCGGCCTCGGGGCGGGCATCCCGCCTGTCCAGCTCCTCCTCGATCCGGCGCAGCAGCCGGTCCCGCTCCTCGGGCTCCATCTGCCGCAGCTTGTCCATGATCCGCTGCACCCGCTCGCGCGTTTCCGCGGGGACGCCCGCGATGGGACGGGGGGCGGCGGGAGGGGCGCCCTCGGGCTTCGGCGACACCGCCGGCGCGGGGCGCGCCGACTGCGGCTGGCTGCGTGCCTCGTTCTCCTTCTTGATCCGCTCCATCTCGCGCTGCATGTACTCCTCGCCGCGGCGTTTCTCCATCTCCTCGCGGGCCTTCTCCAGCTCGCCCTTCACGAACGTCTGCTGCGGCTCGGAGAGCACCGCCCAGATCCGCCCCTGGTACCCCAGCACGTTGGGCTGGTTCCGCCGGCGGGCCTCGGCCCGCTCGCGCTCCATCGCCTGGTCCATCATCTCGCCCTCGGGCGCCGGCTCGCCCTGCGGGCGGTCGCCCTCGGGACGCCGGTTCGGGCGCTGCTGCGGGCGCGCCGCGTTGCCCTCGCGCTGCGCGCGGCGGTACTCCGCCCCGATGTCCTCGATCTTCTTCTGCTGCTCCTCCGTCAGCCGCAGCTCCGCCGGCGTGTCGTCCGCCCGCAGCTTGCCGATCACCTCCATGTACGCCGGCATCCGCAGCGCCGCCTCCCGCATCCGGCCCCCGCTGCCGGGGATGAACCGGTCCTCCAGCTCCGGCGGCCGGTTGGTGTTGACCTTCGGGCCCTGGAGGGGCGGCGCTTCCTTCTCCTTCTCCTGGGCCAGGGCGCTGCCGGCCCCCGCCAGCAGCCACGCCGCGGAAAGACCGGCCAGCAGGCGTCGCGACACGGACGGACGGGAAGACATGCTCATGTGGGTGCTCCTGATCCGGCAGAACGGGCCTGCGGACCGCCAATTGCAGGCCGGCCGTGCCCCCGGGACTACCATCGGCCGCACCGGTCCATACACAGTCACCCGGGCCTGAGATGCCGCTCGACAAGGCCGCGATAACCGAGGCGTTCCGTACCGTCCCCTACCCCGGGGGGGGCGATGTGGTCTCCGCGGGCGCGGTCCTCCACCTGGCCGCCTGCGACGGGCACGTCAGCGCCCGAGTCCGGGCGGTGGGCCAGACGGCGCCCGCCCTTGACCAGCTCGGGGCGGCCCTCCACACCGCCGCGGCCAGGCAGGGTGCGAAGATGGGCGAGCGGCTCCGCGTCCTGGCCATCGAGTTCGTCGGCCCTGATGGCGCCGCTGTACACCAGGCGACGTTCGACGAAGGCCCCGGCCAGCCCCGCACGCCCCCAACCGCGCCCCCCGCCGCGCCCCCCACGGCCGCCGCCTCGCCGGCCGGCCCGGCCGGCCCGGGCGGGCAGGCCGCCGGCCACCGCCCCATCCCGGGCCTTCAGCCGAGCCCCTCCGGCATGCCCGGGATCCGCTCCATCATCGCCGTCGGCGCGGGCAAGGGCGGAGTCGGCAAGTCATCGATCGCGGTGAACCTCGCGGTGGGACTGGCCCGCAAGGGCCACGCGGTGGGGCTGCTGGATGGCGACATCTACGGACCGTCCATCCCGACCATGCTGGGGCTCCAGGCCCTCGAGCAGGTGGTCCACGCGGGGAAGCTTCAGCCGTTCGCGGTGCACGGGGTCAAGGCGATCACCATCGGCAAGCTGGTGGATGAGGGCAAGCCGCTGATCTGGCGCGGCCCGATGGCCCACGGCGCGTTCAAGCAGCTGGCCGAGCAGACCGCCTGGGGCGAGCTGGACTACCTCATCATCGACCTTCCCCCCGGCACCGGGGATGTGTCGCTCACGATGGCCCAGGTCTTGAAGCTCACGGGCGCGGTGATCGTCTGCACGCCGCAGCGCGTGGCCCAGGATGACGCGGTGCGGGCCACCAAGATGTTCCAGCAGCTGGGGATCGAGGTCCTGGGCGTCGTCGAGAACATGAGCTACTTCGTGGGGGATGACGGGAAGACCTACGACCTCTTCGGGCGCGGCGGGGCGGAGCAGATGGCGGGGCGCCTGAACCTGCCCTTCCTCGGGGCCATCCCGATCACCACCGCCCTCCGCGTGAACAGCGACACGGGGGACCCGACCGCGAACTTCGACGCGCCCACGGACCTCAGCCGGGCGCTGGAGGCGCTGGTCCAGCGCTGCGAGGAGCAGGCGAGCCTGGCCTCCCTGCGGCAGGGCACGGCCCGGCCGACGCTCAAAGTTTCTTGAAGACCCGTTGCGATTTCACGGCCAGCCGGTAGGCTGACCCCCGGAGTGCGTGCCCCTCCACACAGGAGGCCCCGCCATGACGCTCCGCACCGCCGCCGCCCTCGTCGCGCTCGCCGGTCCTTCCGCCCCGGCCGCCGCTCAGTGCACCTTCTTCAAGTCCAGCGTCCCGGACTTCGACCAGCGGCGCCAGGGCGCCCTCCCCGGCGACGGCGGCATGCACTGCGTGCCGACCTCGGTCGTGAACTGGTTCGCGTACTTCGCCAACCGCGGTATCCCGCAAGCCGGCACGCTCGCCGGGCCGCGCTACTGGCCCTCCAACTCCAACTACGACCGCGTCTCCGACACCATCGAGGTCATGGGCGTGCTCATGGGCACCAGCGCCGCGACCGGCACCACCGGCGGCAACGGCCACAACGGCGCCAAAGTCTACTCCCTGCTCTTCGCCCAGAACAAGGTCTCGGTGCTCCACTACTGGTGCGGCGGCGGCGACTGCCCCACGCCCGCCTCCATGGTCATCGCCAGCCTCTTCGGTGGGCACATCGCCGTCTGCTACGGGCGCTACACCGAGAACCCCACCGGCTTCTACACCCGCACCGGCGGCCACTGCGTCACGGTCGTCGCCGCCAACGCCTGCTCAAGCCCCCGCACCGTCAGTTTCCGCGACCCCGCCAGCGACGGCACGAACACCACCCAGTCCCCCTTCGTCACCCACACCGTCAACACCTCGCCCGTCACCGCGCTCTACCGGGGGAAGTCCACGCAGGCCTTCGTCGTCGACACGCGCTGGAAGATCACCTACGGCTCCGCCACGACCCACCGCTTCCTCGACGGCTGGTACGTCATGATCCCCAAGGTCGCCCTCACCAGCGACCCCTTCGCCGGTGGGATCATCAAGATCCTCCGGCCCTTCAACCTCACCGGCAGCACCCTCCCCCCGTTCAACCAGTTCAACATCCCCGCGGGCAGCGGCGCGCTCCGCGCCCTGGCGATGCACCCGCAGTTGCTCGACCTCTACATCGTCACCGGCGCCACCCGCGCCGGACCCGCCCAGCTGCACCGCCTCGACCCCGTCACCGGAAACCCCACCCAGGTCCTCACCGGCGAGGACTTCCGCGCCATGACCCTCAACCGGCACGGCGAGCTGCTCATCTGCGACGGCAGCGTCCTCAAGGCCTACGACGTCAAGACCAACCCGCCGACCGAGATCGCCTCCGCCACCCTCCTCGGCCCCCCGGCCGCCATGGCCGCCGACCCGTACCAGGACGGCGTGGCCCTCATCATCCCGGACCCCCAGGCGCCAACGCGCCTGCACCTGCGTCGCTACACGCGCTCGCTCGGCGCGGCGCCCGGCAGCGGCCTGGTCCCGCTCAGCACACCGCTGCCGGGCGATATCAGCCTCGACTTCGGGGCGGACACCTCCTCGCTCTTCGCCTGCGGCTCCGGCTCCCCGTTCATCTACAAGCTGATGTCCGACTCGACCGGGGTCAACCCCGGCGGCTCGGTGCCGCTCCCGGCGGGCCGATCGCCCCGCGGCCTCAACTTCGACGACCAGGGCCACCTGCTCTACACCAACGCCGGCATCGTCCACGAGCTGATGCAGTCCGCCGCGGGAGGCTGGGTCCCGGACCCCGCCTCGATCTTCGAGGGCCAGCCGGGCGGCGCGCACTTCATGGTGTTCAAGTCGGGCACCAACCACCTCCCCGAGCTGCACGAGGGCCCCGAGTGGGTGAACCTCCCCGACCCGGACATCGCCCCCGGCATCCCCGACTGCTACGCCAACTGCGACGAGTCCACCGTCGCCCCCATCCTGAACGTGAGCGACTTCGGGTGCTTCCTCACGCGCTACGCCGCGGGCGACCCCTACGCCAACTGCGACGACTCGACGACCGCGCCCGTGCTGAACGTGTCGGACTTCGGGTGCTTCCTCACCCGCTACGCGCAGGGGTGCCCGTGACGGAGCGGCCAGCGGGCCTCAGGCACGCCCCCCGAAGAGGGCGTTGAGGTCCGCGAACGGCGCGGCCGCGCCCAGGCCCTCGAAGCTCCCCTCCGCGGCGATCGGCCCCGCCGCGCGCATCAGGCCCGCCCACGCGGCCCGGGCCAGTGCCGAGCCGACGCTGACGCGCCGGACGCCGAGTTCCGCCAGGTCGGCGACGCGCAGGCCGGTGCTGGCGCTCATCAGGATGTTCACGGGACGCGGCGCGGCCGCGCCCACGATGGCGCGGATCTCCTCGCGCGTGCGCAGGCCGGGCGCAAAGAGCACATCGGCCCCCGCGTCGGCGTAGGCGAGCAGCCGCCGGATCGACTCGCGGAGCGGGTCGGGGTGGCCCACCAGGCAGCACTCGGCCCGCGCGGTCAGGAGGACGCCACCCCCGGATGCGTCGATCGCCGCCCGGGCGCTGCGGACGCGGTCCACCGCCTCGGCGAGCTCGTACAGGGGCCGGTCCGGTTCGCCCGTTGAATCCTCGATCGAGAGGCCGGCCACGCCGGTGGCAACGCACAGCCGCACGCTCTCGGCGACGCCCTCGGCATCGGCGGCGTAGCCGGACTGGAAGTCGGCGTTCACCGGGAGGTCGGTGGCGCTGGCGATCTCGGCGGTGTGGGCGAGCACGATGTCGCGCGAGAGGGCAAGGGGAGAATCCGGGAGGCCCCGGGAGAAGGCGAGGCCCGCGCTCGTCGTGGCAAGGGCCTTGAAGCCCAGCGTGCGGAGGTAGCGGCCGGTGCCGATATCCCAGGGGTTGGGGATGACGAAGCACCCCTCGCGGTGGAGCGCGCGAAAGGCAGCGCGGCGGGCGGCGAGGTCGGCGGCGATCATGGTCACAAGCGTACCGCGTGATCGCGGGCGGCACGCCCGACGGAGCGCGGCGTTCCGCGGCGCATCGCCTATGATCCCGCGATCTTTGACACCCTGGGGCCGACTGGATTCGACCGGGCAGGGAAGGTCTGTCGTGGCGCGTCGAGGGGTGTGCTGGCCTCGTAAAAAGCACACAAAACCAATAACTGCCAACAGCGGTTATCGTCTCGCGGCCTGATAAACCAGGCCGCATGATCCACGCCCGACGCCGATGAGGCGTGGATCACACGACATCGGCTGGCCGGAGGCGTGCCGCCCGCGGGCGCCCCGGTGAGGAGTTGCCGGGGGCTGGGTTTCAGCGCAGGGTGCTCCTGCCCGTCGCTGACGCCGAGATCAAATCAGGGGACACACGCGTAGAGGCGGCAGGCTGACTGTCACGGGACGGGGGTTCGATTCCCCCCGGCTCCATTCTTTCGCCGCGGCGGGCGCCCCACCCGGCCCCCCGCG
>JBBDXI010000018.1:4405-7935 GCA_040902425.1 Phycisphaerales bacterium | reverse complement strand
CCCCTCCGGCGCCCCATTCCCCACCTCCGCCCAGCACCCCACCTTGGAAGACCGCCCGCTCATCCACGTCAACGGCCAGCTCCTCCCCAAGAGCAAGGCCATGGTCTCCGTCTACGACCACGGCCTGCTTTACGGCGACGGCGTCTTCGAGGGCATCCGCGTCTACCGCGGGCGCATCTTCAAGCTCAGGCAGCACATGGAGCGGCTCTGGAAGTCCGCCGAGGGCATCCGCCTGAAGATCCCCATCTCGCGCGACGAGATGGTCGCGATCCAGCGCCGCTGCATCGAGGCCAACGAGATCACCGAGGGCTACATCCGCCTGCTGGTCACCCGCGGCTACGGCACACTGGGGCTCGACCCCCGCAAATGCCCTATGCCCGGCATCATCTGCATCGCCGACGAGATCCACCTGTTCCCCCCGGAGACGTACGAGCAGGGCATGCGGGTCATCGTCGCCCTCCGCCCCAAGACCCCCATCCCCTGCCTCGACCCCCGCGTCAAGAGCCTCAACTATTTGAACAACATCCTGGCGAAGTGCGAGGCCATCGACTTCGGCTGCCACGAAGTGATCATGCTCAACCTCGAGGGCTATGTCACCGAGGGCTCCGGCGACAACATTTTCATTGTGAAGGGGGGCAAGCTCTACACGCCGCCGCCCGAGTCGGGGATGCTCGAGGGGATCACCCGGGAGTTCGTGATCAAGACGCTGGCCAAGGAGTGCAAGCTGAGGGTTCTCGAAAAGAACATGCGGCTGGAAGACGTCCTGGATGCCGACGAGGTGTTCCTGACGGGGTCGGCGGCCGAGATCATCGCCGTCACGCAGATGGACCAGCACGACGGGAAGGGGAAGATCATCCGGGAGACGCGCATCTCCGAGGGCGAGGGGCCGATCACGAAGCGGCTGCGGACGCGGTTCCGGGAGGTCGTCACGGGGCCGAACGTGCCGGAGGAGTAGCCGGGGTGGTATGGGCAAGCCGCCCCGGGCTTGCCCATGCGGGTGGTGGAGACTCCGAAGCAGGCACGCCGGGCCACGGGCAACCGAAGACGGCTTGCCCATGCCACCCATCGCATCGGTCCCTCCCACTAGACTGCCGTCATGCTCGATCGCGACGCCCTGCTCCGCGCAGGGTTCTACTTCTATGTGCACAACGAGGCGTGGCAGCCGGGGCGGCAGCACTACGCGGCCGCGTGCGTGGTTTCGGGGCTGCGGCGGCTTGGGGCGGAGGTGTTCAGCAACGTCGGGGGCCCGGGGTTCAGCGGGGTCAAGCCGCTGACGCCTGAGGCGGGGCACACGGTGGTGTTCCTCGCCACCGAGCCGCACTACTCGCCGCAGTACGCGCAGGCGATCGCGGCGTTCCCGGGGGGGGCGGGGGGCGGGGCGGCGGGGGGCGGGCGGAAGCTGATCCTGACCATGGCGGACATCGGGCACTGGTACCTCGCCCCGCCGGATGTCACCATCCTCGTCTGCCACACAAGCCGGTTCATCACGCTCCCCGGGCGGCGGCTGCCGTGGGCGTTCGGGCTCTCGGATGAGCGGATCGCCGCGGCGGAGGCGGCGCGGGCGTCTCAGCCCCCTCGCTCACGCTCGGGGCTCGTTGAAGACTCGGGATCGGGCCGCCCCACGCTGCTCTGCAACTTCCGGCCGTCGGGGGCCCAGGGCGTCCGCAACGCGCTGGAGCTGGTGCTCATCCCCCACCTTGAGCGGCACTTCGAGATCGACCGGCGGATCGGGGCGGACCCGGCCGACCACTTCGCCCGCCTCGCCGCCGCGGCCGGCTGCCTCGCCTACGGCGGCGACTTCGCGGCCAACCTCGCCCGCAACCCCGAGCTCGCCTGGAACCCCGGCGTCGCCTCCACCCACGGCGCTGCCCGCTGGTCCCGCGAGTCCGCCGTCGTCCGCTGGGACAGTTGGCGCTTCTGGGAGTCCCTGGCCGCGGGCTGCCTCACCCTCCACCTCGACCTCGACCGCTACGGCTGCCACCTCCCCGAGATGCCCCGCCCCTGGGAGCACTACATCCCCATCGACCTGGCGGACCCCGGGGGGACGGTGGAGCGGCTGATGGCCGAGCGGCCGCGGTGGCCCGCGATCGCGGAGGCGGGGCGGGCGTGGGCGGTGGAGCAGTACTCGCCGGGGGCGGTGACGGAGCGGTTCTTGAGGATCGTCACCGAACTCCAGTAGCCCGGCCCTGCCACGGGCGTGCCGCCTTCGGCTCGCCCGTGCGCGGTGACTCGGGCCCAGCCATGCGCGGTCGATGCCTTCGCCCCAGCGGGGCGCAGGAATGTGGCCACGGGTAAGCGCCGCGCAGCGACGCGCCACCCGTGGAAGCCCTCATCAACAACCCCGCCCCGGAGGGGCGGAGGAAGTTCCCTCCACAACCTCGCGGCACGCACCCACAGCTCTGTTGCGCGCGGACCCTCCAGCCCCTTCAGTACACTCCCGTTATGTGGCAACTCGGCATCCTTATCGGCGTCCTGCTCGTCATCCTCATCGTCGTTCAGCTCCTCAAGAAGCCCGCGGCCACCGGCGCGCGCCGCGGATCGCGGGCACTCCCCGACAGCGACAGTTCCTTGCCCGCCCCCGCCCCCACCACCCTGCCCGCCTTCCAGCGCCGCGACTACCTCCTCACCGCCGCCGAGCGTCAGTTCCACGATGTCCTCCTCGCCCTCGTCGCCCCCCGCGGCTACCGCCTCTTCGTCCAGACGCCCCTCACCTGCCTCGTCTCCCTCCCGCCCGGCGTCCCGGACCGCCAGGCCTGGCTCAACCGCATCGACCGCAAGACCGTCGACTTCGTCCTCTGCGAGCCCAAGGCCCTCCGCCCCGTCCTCGCCATCGAGCTCGACGACTCCTCCCACCAGCGCGAGAGCCGCAAGCAGCGCGACGCCCTCGTCGAATCCAACCTCGCGGCTGCGGGCGTGCCGCTGCTCCGGTGGAAGTGCGACCCGCGGGGGTACAAGCGGGAAGAGTTGGCCCAGGCGATTGCCGCTTCTCTTGCGGGCGCAGAGGGAACCGTGCCGGCTCCCTCTGCCACTCCCTCCGGCAAAGCCGATCGTGTTACGCCCCCCGCATCATCGCCGCAATCGCCGCCCCCACCAGCGGCCCGAGCAGCGGCCCGAGGCTGAGAATCTTGTCCGACTTCTCCAGGTTGTGCCGCGCGCACAGCACCTTCACGTTGGCCGCGGTGATGCTCGACCCGCCCTTGCTCCACGGGACATCGTGGTCGAAGTGCAGGTTGTCCGTCGCCCCGCACTGCACGCAGCGGCCGGCGTCCCGCTTCCAGACCTCGACCTTCACGGCCGTCGGGATCTGACGCGCGATCGAGAGCACGCGTTCATCCTCGCGGCTCCTCGCCGCGGGCGTCGCGCTCGGCCGCAGGTAGAACCGGAACACCTTTCGCGTGCGCTTCGCACGCGGCGTCACCGGCACATCCTTGATCTCCGCATCGACCAGCTCAAACCGCCCGCAGTCGGACCAGATGCCGTCGGCCACCTTTTCGTAGACCTGCACGATCTCCGGCGGCGCCTCACCCGCC
>JBBDXI010000018.1:0-4395 GCA_040902425.1 Phycisphaerales bacterium | reverse complement strand
CCGGCCGCCGCGGCCGTGGCCGCGGCGTAGAACTTCCCGTTCTCGGTCGGCCTCCCGCTCGGCAGGGCCATCGGCTGGTCCACACGCTTGGGGTTCACCAGCCCGCCCCGCCGCCGGGGCACATCGTGCCCCTCGTACTCCAGCAGCCCCGCGTGCGGCCCGGAGTCGTGCCACTGGTCCTGGTACGGCGCCCCCTTCCGCACGCTCATCAGGATGATCGAGTACCCCGCCGCACCGCCTCGGACCCGGAAGTTCATGCCCTTCTGGAGGGCGATGCCCTCGCGGTTGAGCATGTCCACGTACGAGATGATCTCGCGATATCGAGGCATCAGACGCAAGCATAACGGCTTCCTGCCGCTACTGCGATCGCAGGCCTTCTACCGCACGAAGCATACCGAGCACCTCCCGTCCTTCGTAAAGGGCTCCGAAAACGTGCGATCATCGGCAACCGCTCGCTCCGGATCGTAGAGGACAAAGAGAATCCTCCGATGCTTTCCATATTTGACGGTGTCCGCTGCCATCTCATCCGTCAGATTGCTCGCGGTCGTCCGACCCCTAAGGAGCTTCGCTTCAATGAACAGATCAAGCGAGCTGGTCGCATGATCCGGAATAGTCTTCGCTGTACCATATCGCAACACAGGAAACTCGCGTACTAGCTGTTCAGCGTCACTACTGAGTATCGCCTGAATCTGGTCATTCAGGACGTTTTCGTGCTCAGGCTTGCGAGTCCTGAATGCCAACGGCAACGCCGCCCTCAGCCGCTTCTCCAAGCACTCAATCAGTCTCTCGGTCGGCTCTTTCAGGTATTCCTGGTCAGCAATGATGTCCAGCACTGTACCACTTGGTCGGGGCGCCGACGGATCATCGAACTCCCCGCGGATCAGTCTGACCGCGCCCATGACCTCTTGACCGTGACGATGACACCCTCCGCAGCAGCCCCCGCAGCTCCAGCACCTCCACCGGGCACTCCGGCCAGTCGTGGTCCCAGCACACGATCAGGTCGCACAGGGCCGGGTTGTGGCCGTGGGCCCTGAAGTTGCTGCTCCGGTACTCGAACTCCACCGCGATGCGGCGCCAGCGGCCGGGGCTCCCCGGCTCCGGGCGCAGCGCCCGGCAGTCGGGGTAGGCGTGGCCGATGTGCTCGACGGCCAGGGAGTGCTCGCCCGCGAGCAGGCCGAAGAGGTGGATGACGCCGAGCTCGTTGATGGGGGCGTGGAGGAGGCCGCGGAAGCCCAGGGGCTCGCCGCGGACCCCTTCCGCCCGTTCCTTCCGCGTCGTCGCCAGCTCGCCCGCCCCCGAAACGGCCCCCGCCCCCGCCGCCCGCTCGACTGCCCCCACACCCCCCTCGCCCTCCGCCCGCTGCGCCCCCACCACCGCCCCCGCCCCCCCCACCGCCCCCTGCTCCCCCGCCGCCCCTGCCCGCCACGCCGGCCGCGCCCCGTGCCCGGGCCGCGGATCCGCCGGCTGCTGAGCCTTCCACCGCGCGTACGTCTTCGACACGTTCCGCCACCCCCCGATCTTCCGCCGGTACGTGTCCGGCCGGATCCACCCGCGCCGCTTCACATCCTCAACCGTCGGCTCGCGCCCGCTCAGCCGCTCGAGCCGCGCCAGCTCCTCCATCAGCGCCGACTCATCCACCAGGTGCGACCGCACATACCGCGCCCCCAGCCCCGCGGCCGCCAGGAACTCCGGGTACCCCCCGGGGAAGCACCGGCGGATGACCGGCGCACTCGTCCGCGCCGCCTCGCAGAACCGGTGCATGCTGATCCGCCCCACCGACCCCGACGCGAACTCCTTCAGCGCGCGGATCAGCGTCTCACTGTGTGTGCCCCGAATGCCCCATGTCTCCCCCCTCTTCCGAGCGCAGAAACAAGCCCGCGGCCAGGACGCCGCCCGCTGCTGCTGGGGGCCGCACCGAAGAGAGGGGGGAGAGCCGCCGTTTCCGGCGGTGGTGCGGCCGCGGCGGGGACCCGTTCCCCGTCAGAAGGGGTATGTTAGGGCTAATCGCCACCCGGTGTCAAGCAGCCAGGAACCCGGCTGGTCCAAGCCCCCAAGCCTCCCAGTGGCACAAGGACTCCCGCCGGTGAACGTACCTGCGCACAGGCGGGACGCCTGTGCCACTCATATCACTCCGTCCCTCCGTCCCTCCGTCCCTTCCCCAATCGACAACCCTCCCGCGGCCGTCGCCACGGGAGGGTTGGTTGGGTCTGGGGCTGCCGGGGCCGGGCTTCAGGGGCGCGGCCGGTGGCGCAGCGCCACGGGGAGTCGGCGGGCGCCGTCAGTCGGCCAGGGGCAGCTTGGGGATCTCGATGCCGGCCATTTCGGGGCTGCCGATCTTGATCGAGCCGGTGCCGGCGAGGGAGACCTTCAGGGCGATGACGAGGTCGCCCATCTGGGGCCCGTCGCCCTGGACGGAGCTGTGCCCGACGAGGTTCAGCGTGGAGCCCGGGACGTAGACCGCGCCCGAGATGTTCACGTTGGAGCCGCCCGCCAGGTGCATCTCGTTGGTGTTGTACGAGGGCTGGCAGATGGAGACGTCCTTCGTCGCGCCGCTGGAGGGCGGGGAGAGCGTGATGCTGCACTGCGCGGCCATGCGGAACTGGCCGTTGAGCTGGACGATGGTGACCCCGGCGCCATAGATCGTGCAGGCGTTCAGCTGGCTGCTGGCGCCCAGGAGGTACACGCCGGGGGACATGGTGATGACGGCGTTGCTGCCGATCTGCATGCCGCCCGAGTAGTACCCCGGCTGCAGCGTGTGGGCGCCGCCGCTCTTGTTGATCGAGCCCTTGTCCGTCATCCCGTTGGAGCTGGGCATGGCCATGCCCCAGAGCGGGTCGGAGTAGGGCGCGGCCGCGCGGTGCACGGTGCCCGAGCACTCGGAGTTGCCGCTGAAGCTGGCATTCCCGACGATGTAGAGGTTCGGCACATCCAGGTACGCCGAGCCCTGGGTCGCCACGGCGGTGCTGGAGCTGGAGTTCACATAGGCGGCCCTCGTCGGGATATGAACAGCGGAGTTCCCCGTCATGGAGAGGGCGCCGCTGGCGGTCTGGTGGAGGACCACCAGGCCGGAGCCGTTGATGTTCTGGCCGCTGGCGCTGGCCGCGGCGAGGCCGACACACGCGATGAGACTCAGGACCTTCATTGACGTACTCCCTGGGGCGTCCCCCTGCTTGAAGCCAACTCCCTGTGAGCCCCGGATATGGTCGGGCCGGTACGGCCGGCCCTGCGTGTCGACGGCCCGCGGGGGCGCATCAGGTTGAACAATCCGAAATGTCGCGGGCGGAAACCAGAGTCGGGTGCGTTTCCCGGCGGCGGGAAGGGGTTTTTGCGGGCTGGGGAAGAGGGGTAAGGTGGGGGCGGGTGGTCCGCGGCGGCGCGGAACGGGCCTGGGGCCGGGACGGGGGCGGGTTATTCGGGGAGGGACGTTATCGGCGGGCTGAACGCCTGCGTGGGGACCACCGTGGGGGTCAGGACGACGGCCATCTCGCGCCCCTCGATGCGGGCGGTGCCGGCGATGACGCCGTGGTCGTTGATGGCGCTGGCGGAGAGCAGGCGCGTGCCGGCGAAGCCGGGGGCGAGGTGGTCCTGGAGGTTGTAGAGCTGGCCGGCCTGCCAGAGGAAGGCGGCGAAGTCGCCGTCGGCGCCGAGGCTCTTGCCGACGGCCTGGCCCTGGTTGTTGATGTCGCGGGCGACGGCGTAGGGGATGGGGCCGCCGAGGTTGCCCATGTCCACGCGCTGGCCGTTGGCCCGCCAGAGGACGGCGGCGTGAGCGCCGGTGTTCAGGTCGATCTCGAAGGTGCCGACGGCGGCGCCGAAGATGTTGGTCCCATAGGCCGCGGCGGCCCGGGCCCCGGCGGGCATCGAGAGCTCCTCGATCGCGCCGTTGCGGAGCCGGAAGGCCCTCGTGGACGGCCCGACGACGGCGGCGCCGACGATGAACTTGGTGTCCGAGATGTCATAGGGGTAGCACTCGCTGGCGCCGGGGAGGCCGGGGAGCGCGGTCATCGTGTTATTGGCATAGAGGAAGCCCTTGACCTGGCCCGTCGGAGTGCTGGAGAAGCCGACCACCATATCGTTGGCGTTGTTGATGGCGAGGGCGACGGCGTGCTGGCCGCCGAGGGTGCCGAGGTCGTGGGGGACGCCGGCGGTCCACTTGATGGCTCGTGAGCGGGTGATCTCGCCGGAGGTGTTGAGGATGTAGCCGGCGCCGACGACGCGGCCGGCGTTGTTGATGCCGGTGGCGAAGGAGCGGTGGGCGGCGGGGTGGATGAGGGGTGCGAGGTCGCCCTGCTGCCAGGCGAAGGGGCGCATGTTTCCGGCGTAGTTGAAGCCGTAGCCGACGGTCTGGCCGGCGGCGTTGATGGCCTGGGGCATGTTGAAGAGGTTGTTGACGGG
>JBBDXI010000017.1:3462-7972 GCA_040902425.1 Phycisphaerales bacterium | reverse complement strand
ACTGCGTCCCTTCGTCCCTCCGCCCCCCCGTCCCTGCTCCTACGGCAACAGCTCGTACCGCTCCCGCTGGTGCGGGATCAGGATGATCACCGCACGCGTCCGCGGCGTCATGTCCCGCGCCGGCGCCACCAGCATCAGCTCGCCCAGGGTCGCGATGCCCAGGCCGTCGCGCCGCTCCTCTTCCCCATCCTTCTTCTCCGACCACTCCACCTCCGGCGCCTCCGGCACGATCACCAGCGCATCCTCCCCCGTCACCACCACCCCCGCCGCCAGCCGCGTCACCAGCGTCCCCTGCTCCTCCACCCGCGCCCGCGGCCGCAGGGCCTCCGCCATCCGCTCCCCCTCATCCAGCCGCGGCTGGAACTGCGGCACCATCTCCAGCCGCAGCGCCGCCCGCGCGCCCCCATCCGCCCCCACCCACCACCCCCCCACCGGCACCGACCAGCACCGCCCCAGCAGCCGCACCCGCCCCGGTGCGAATCGAGTCACCCCATCCTCACCCGACACCGCGCTCTCCGGCAGCCACGGCCCACCCACCAGGTCCATCCACTGCGGGAACTCCCCCAGCCACTGCCGGTGCACCGCCCCCACGATCCGGATCGACCCCTCGATCCTCGCCAGGTCCGCCGGCGGCACCGCCACCACCCGCAGCCCCGACGCCCGCCACCGCCCCAGCACCCCCGCGGGGATCGGCACCGGCCGCTCCAGGTACGGCCGCAGCGCATCCTCCAGCGCGGCCCGGTCATCCCTCAGCTCGAACCGCAGCTTCGGCGGGACCTCCTCCCCCGTCGGCGTCCGCTCCGGCGCTGGCGGCCCCTCCAGCGGGTCCGACTCCACCGGCGGCGCCGGCCGCACGCGCGGCGGGCGGGCATCGGCCACCACCCACCACCACAGCTCCATCCCGTGGTCCGCCCCCCGCACCGCCGGGCTCGCCGTCGGCACCGCCGCCGCCGGCAGCGACGCCGTCCGCCGGTTCCGCGCGCACCCCGCCGACGGCAACGCCACCGCCGCGGCCAGCGTGGCCGCGCAGCCAAGGGCCGCGAACTGTCGCGCAACTCCGTGCATCACCAAGGCTTCCGGGCCCCACAGCGTACCGGTTCCGCGGCCGTCGCGCCAACCCCCGGCCATCGGCGTCCGCCGCCCCGCCCCGGGCCCCTTCCATTGGCCTACTGAATCTCCCCTCCGCCCGCCCCCACCGGCCGGGCACCCACCAAGGGAGCCGAGCGTGAACGAGAAACCCCGTTGCGCCTGGGCCAAGTCCGACCTCATGCGCGACTACCACGACCGCGAGTGGGGCGTCCCCATCCACGACGACCGCGCCCTCTTCGAGTTCCTCATCCTCGAAGGCGCCCAGGCCGGCCTCAGTTGGGAGACCATCCTGAAAAAGCGCGACACCTACCGCCGCGCCTTCGACCACTTCGACCCCCGCAAGATCGCCCGCTACACCGCCCGAAGGCAGGCACGCCTCATGCAGGACCCCGGCATCATCCGCAACCGCCTCAAGATCTCCGCCGCCACCACCAACGCCCGCGCCTTCCTCCGCATCATCCAGGAAGAAGGCTCCTTCGACGCCTTCCTCCGCCGCTTCGCCCCGGCCCGCCCCACCGCCCGCCGAATCCGCTCCCCCGGAGACATCCCCGCCCGAACCCCCGAGTCCGACGCCCTCTCAAAGGAACTCAAGCGCCGCGGCTTCACTTTCGTCGGCAGCACCATCTGCTACGCCTTCATGCAGGCCGTCGGCATGGTCAACGACCACACCGAGTCCTGCTTCCGCAGAAAGCAGATCGCGCGCACACAACGATAACACCCGCGTCCCTCCGTCCCTTCGTCCCTTCGTCCCTACGTCCCTTCCTCCTCCACATACACCCGGTACACCCCCGCCACCACCGCCCCGAACACCAGGTGCGCCAGCACCAGCGCGATCCCGGCGCTCAGCGGCGCCTGCATCTCCCGCGTGTCCGGGTGCAGCGCCAGGAACGCCGGGAACGCCGCCATCACCACCGCCCCGTGGACCAGCCCCAGCAGAAGCCCCGAGCCCACCGTGGCCCGCCCGATCCCCCGCGCCCACAGCCCCACGTACACCACCGCCCACAGCATCCCCACGCTCACCCACAGCAGCGACCCCGTGATGAGCGCCGGCATCGGCTCATCCGTGAACAGCGTCCCCGCCAGCCCGATCACATCCACGCGCGGCAGCCCCACCGCCGGCGCCCCGTACAGCACCGCCATGATCGCCATGATCCCCGCCAGCCCCGCGACGATCAGCCCCGTCAGGTCAAAGTCCACCAGCTCCTCGTCCCCCGCCCGCTGCTCGTGCACGCGGATCGTCCGTTCCCGGGCGGCGGAGCGCGGCCCCACGCAGGCATCCAAGGGGTCCACGGGTCCGGTCGCCGCCGTCGTGATGGTGGTCATGCCCTGATTCTCACCCCGCCCGGGCACAGCGCCGCCCCGCGCCCGCCCGCCGTGAGCGCTCACTCACCCGCCGCCCGCCGCAACAGCCCACACCCGCTCGATAGAGTCGGCCGCCGGCGCGCGCCGGCTTCGCATGGTGGCCATCCCTTCCCATGACGGCGGCGGGCTCCTCGAGCCCTCGGTCTTCCCGCCCATCCACGACTACGGCCTGATCGGCAACTGCCGCAGCGCCGCCCTGGTCTCGCGCGCCGGCTCCATCGACTGGCTCTGCCTCCCCCGCTTCGACAGCCCCTCGGTCCTCGGCGCCCTGCTCGACCCGGTCAAGGGCGGCCGCTTCGTCATCCGCCCCCGCGCCATCCGCACCACCCGCCGCGCCTACGCCGGCCCCACCAACGTCCTGCGCACCGAGTTCCTCTGCGACGGCGGCGCCCTGCGCCTCACCGACCTCATGCCCGTCGCCGCCGAGGGCGTCATGCGCCGCGAGCTCTGGCCCGACCACGAAATCCTCCGCATCGTCGAGTGCACCGCCGGCGAGGTTGAACTCGAGATGCTCTGCGACCCCCGCCCCGCCTACGGCGAGGTCACGCCCTGCCCACGCCGCGCCGGCTTCCCCGGCTGGGAACTCGACGCCGGCCTCCAGACCCTCTACTTCCTCACCGACCTCGACGCCGCCCCCCTGGGCCACCGCCCCGGCATCTACGCCCGCGCCCGCCTCCGCGCCGGCGACCGCCGCGTCGTCTCCCTCGCCTATTCCGCCGAGCACCCCGCCGTCCTCCCCGTCCTCTCCACCGCCATGGACCGCCTCGCCCACACCCTCGCCTGGTGGGAGGCCTGGTCCGCCCGCACCCGCTACGACGGCCCGCACCAGGGCGCTGTGACCCGCTCCGCCCTCGCCCTCAAGCTCATGACCTACGCCCCCTCCGGCGCCATCATCGCCGCCCCCACCACCAGCCTCCCCGAGCGCCCCGGCGGCGACCTCAACTGGGACTACCGCTACTGCTGGCCCCGCGACGCCTCCTTCACCGTCCGCGCCCTGCTCGAACTCGGCCACGAGGATGAGGCCGCGGCCTTCATCTCCTGGCTCCTCCACGCCACCCGCCTCACCTTCCCGCGCCTCAGCGTCCTCTACGACGTCCACGGGCGCCACAAGAACCCCGAGCGCGAGCTCGCCCTCGAGGGCTACCGCGGCTCCAGGCCCGTGCGCGCCGGCAACGCCGCCTGGGACCAGCTCCAGCTCGACGCCTACGGCGCTGTCGCCGACGCCGCCTACCGCTTCACCCGCGCCGGCGGCACCCTCGACAAGGCCGGCGCCGACTTCCTCGTCGGCCTCGGCGAGACCGCCGCCGAGCTCTGGACCCAGCCCGATGAGGGCATCTGGGAGCCCCGCACCGGCCGCCGCCAGCACACCCTCTCCAAGGCCATGTGCTGGGTCGCCCTCGACCGCCTCGACAAGATGACCCTCGACGGCCTCGTCAAGGCGCCCCGCGACGAGTTCCGCACCGTCTCCCGCGCCATCCGCGCCGAGGTCGAGGCCCGCGGCTACAGCCGCCGCGCCCGGCGCTACACCGCCGAGCTCGACGGCGAGGGCCTCGACGCCGGCCTCCTGCTCCTCTCCCTCTACGGCTACGCCGACCCCCGCTCCGAACGCATGCGCGCCACCGTCCGCCGCGTCGTGGATGGCCTCTCCGCCGGCCCCCTCCTCCACCGCAACCGCGGCGGCGACGGCCTCACCGGCGCTGCCGCCGGCGAGGGCGCCTTCGGCCTCTGCGGCTTCTGGGCCGTCGAGGCCCTCGCCCGACAGGGCGACCTCGCCGAGGCCGCCGACCGCTTCGAGCGCCTCCTCCCCTACGCCAACGACCTCGGCCTCTTCGCCGAGGAGACCGACCCGCTCTCCGGCGAGGGCCTGGGCAACTTCCCCCAGGCCTACACCCACGTCGGCGTCATCAACGCCGCACGCACCCTCCTGGAGTGCGAGCGCCAGCCCGCCTCCACCACCACCCCGCGCGAGGCCGCCGGCCGCACCGCCGGCGCGGGTAGGTCGGCACTCCGTGCCGATGATGTGCCACCGGGTAGCTCGGCACTCCGTGCCGATGCTGTG
>JBBDXI010000017.1:0-3452 GCA_040902425.1 Phycisphaerales bacterium | reverse complement strand
TGTGCCCCCCGTCGAACGCGGGAGTATCGGCTCGGAGAGCCGACCTACCCAGGACCGGCGCACGCAGGACCGCCAGGACCCCCCGTTCAGCGCCGCGCCCAACGGGACTCACCACCCCCGCGCCGACGCCGCCGGCCCCGGCCACCCGACGGAGCACACGCCATGAACCCCTTCATCATCCTCTGGGCCATCCTCGCCACCATCATCCTCACCACCGCCGAAGGCGCGGCCCGCGGCCTGGGCTGGTCGCGCATGAACATGCCCTTCCTCGTCGGCTCCGCCTTCACCGCCAACCGCGACCGCGCCGAGACCATCGGCTTCGCCGTCCACTTCCTCAACGGCGTCCTCTTCGCCCTCGTCTACGCCCTGGTCTTCGAGGGCCTCGGCTGGGCCACCGCCTGGCTCGGCGTGCTCATGGGCCTCCTCCACGCCGCCTTCGTCCTCGCCGCGCTCATGCCCGTCCTCCCCGCCATGCACCCCCGCATGGCCGATGAGACCCAGGGCCCCACCCCCACCCGAATGCTCCAGCCCGCCGGATTCATGGCCCTCAACTACGGCCGCCCCACCGCCATCGTCACCATCGTCGGCCACGCGCTCTACGGCATGCTGCTCGGAGCGCTCTACTCGCCCGTGCCCGGATAGACAGGATGAGAGGGTGATGACGTGATGAGGTGAAAGAGCAAGAGCCCGATCACCTCATCACCTCATCACGTCATCACCACGAGGGGGGTCCCATGCCACGCCAAGTCATCGCCATCACCGGCGCCAGCGCCGGCGTCGGCCGCGCTGTCGCCCGCGAGTTCGCCCGCCGCGGCTGCGACGTGGCCCTCATGGCCCGCGGCCGCATGGGCCTCGACGCCGCCTGCCGCGAGGCCGAGTCCCTCGGCGCCCGCGCCCTGGCCTGCCCCCTCGACGCCGCCGACCCCGCCCAGGTCGAGGGCGCCGCCGAACGCATCGAGCGCGAGTTCGGCGAGATCGGCGTCTGGGTCAACAGCGCCATGGTCAGCGTCTTCGCCCCCGTGATGGACACCCTCCCTGACGAGTTCCGCCGCGTCACCGAGGTCACCTACCTCGGCGTCGTCCACGGAACCCAGGCCGCGCTGCGCCGCATGCTCCCCCGCGACCGCGGCGTCATCATCCAGGTCGGCTCCGCCCTCTCCTTCCGCTCCATCCCGCTCCAGTCCGCCTACTGCGCCGCCAAGCACGCCGTCGCCGGCTTCACTGACTCCCTCCGCTGCGAGCTGCTCCACCGCCGCAGCCGCGTCCGCCTCTCGATCGTCCACATCCCCGCGATGAACACCCCACACTTTTCCTGGGTGAAGTCGCGCCTCCCCCGCAAGGCCCAGCCCGTCCCCCCCATCTTCCAGCCCGAGGTCGCCGCCCGCGCCATCGCCTGGGCCGCCGACCACGACGTCCGCGACATGATGGTCGGCGCCCCCACCCTCGCCGCCGTCTGGGGCGGCCGCCTCGCCCCCGCCTTCGCCGACCGCTACCTCTCCCGCTTCGCCTGGGATGCCCAGCAGACGAGCGAGCCCGAGGACCCCGCCCGCCCCGACAACCTCTGGCAACCCGTCGAGGGCGACTTCGGCGCCCGCGGCCAGTTCAGCGCCCGCGCCTCCGACCACAGCCCCCACCTCTGGCTCCGAACCCACCTCGCCCAAGCCGCCCTCGCCGGCGCCGGCCTCGCCCTGGCTTTCGGCGCTGCCCTCGCCGCCGAGCTCGCCGGCCCCCGCCGCCAAACCCCCGCCCGACGCGCCCGCCACAACGGCGCCCTCCCCCGGAGCCGCCCCCCCGCCCCCCGCCACGCGTGAATACGCTCCCGCCACATGAGCCAAGCCCCCCTCATGCTCGGCGTCAGCGGCCTCCGAGGCATCACCGGCCAGAGCCTCACGCCCGAGGTTGCCGAGCGCTTCGCGCGTGCTTTCGGCGTCTGGCTCAGGTCGATCCGGGACGAGTACTCACCTGACGACTACACCCCTCGAGTGGTCGTCGGCCGCGACGGTCGGGCGGGAGGCGAAATCATCGCTGAAGCCGCGATCCGGGGGCTGCTCGAGGCCGGGTGCCGGGTGGCCAATGTCGGAGTGGCATCCACGCCCTCGATCGGACACCACATGAGATGCTCCTATCACGCGGGACTCGTGGTCACGGCGAGTCACAACCCGCAGGAGTGGAACGGGCTGAAGTGCCTCCTGCTCGACATGGGGGACCTGGACGTCTCCGCTCCGTCGTCCGCCACGGCTCAGGCGATCATCGAAGTCTTCCGCGCTCCGCCGCGCGATTTGGGGCCGCCCCCCGAGCCTCCCACGCGAGAGGAGGTGCCCGGAGCGGCGGAGAACCACAGCGGCACTGTTGTCGTCTCGCTCGATAAGGGCACCTGTGATCAGATCGAGCAGCGGCGATTCCACGTCGTGCTGGATTCCGTGAACGCGTCCGGCGCCTGGTGCGGCCGCTATCTCCTGGAGGACCTGCGGTGCCGCCTCGAGCACCTCAACGCCGACCCCTCCGGCCTCTTCCCCCACCCCCCCGAGCCCACCCGAGAGAACCTCACCTCCCTCTGCGACGCCGTCCGCGCCCACAACGCCGACATCGGTTTCGCCCAGGACCCCGACGCCGACCGCCTCGCCATCGTCGACGAGCGCGGCCACTACATCGGCGAGGAGTACACCCTCGCCCTCGCCGCCGAGTCCCTCCTCGGGGTACCCCGGCACTCCGTGCCGGGCCGTTCTTCTTCCCCGACGGACCGGCTCGGAGAGCCGGGCTACACGCTCGTCACCAACCTCTCCACCTCCCGCATGCTCGACGACCTCGCCGCCCGCCACGGCGCCCGCGTCATCCGAACCCCCGTCGGCGAGGCCAACGTCGTCGAAGCCATGAAACGCGAGAAGGCCGCGGGCGCGAACGTCGTCCTCGGCGGCGAGGGCAACGGCGGCGTCATCTGGCCCCGGGTCACCTACGTCCGCGACTCCCTCTCCGCCATGGCCCTCGTCCTCGCCCTCATGGCCCGCTCCGGCAAGACCGTCAGCCAGCTCGTCGCCGACCTCCCCCGCTACGCCATCGAAAAGCGCAAGGTCGACCTCGCCCGCAAGGAGGACGCCGCCCCCGCCATCGCCAAGCTCAAGTCCTTCTACAGTGGCACAGGCGTCCCGCCTGTGAGTAGCAGTAGCACAGGCGTCCCGCCTGTGGGCCCCCAGAGGATCGACCTCCAGGACGGCATCCGCATCGACTTCACCACCGGCCCCCGCGCCGGCAAGGCCTGGCTCCACGTCCGCGCCAGCAACACCGAGCCCATCATGCGCCTCATCGCCGAGGCCCCCACCGAGCCCGACGCCCGCGCCATCCTCGACGAGGCCGCGGCCATCATCGGATGAGACGGTGATTCGGTGAGACGGTGAGACGGTGACAGAGCCGTACGCAGGTGCCGCGCGAAGAATCTACGTCCGTCTCACCGTCTC
>JBBDXI010000016.1:0-8114 GCA_040902425.1 Phycisphaerales bacterium | reverse complement strand
TCTGGTCCACCGACAGCGGCGGCACGTGGTCGCCCAGCAGCAACCGCCAGCGCAACGACGCCCGGTTCTACGTCTACGGCGGCTACGTGCGCCGCGTGGCCTCGACCGTGAACGCCGATGTCCACTTCCTCGGCAGCGTGAACGTGATGCTCCAGCCGACCCGGGACGCCGACACCCGCGTCGATGGCGGCATCGCCCTGCTCAACCAGCCGCAGGCCCCCGCCCCATGACCCCCCGCGCCCCTGGCCAGCGCCCCCGCGTTCGTCCCGGCTTCAGCCTGGCGGAGGTCGCCGTCGCCACCGTGGTCCTGGGCATCATGCTCGGCGCCGCCATCCAGACGGTCGCCGCTTCCCGCGCGGGCCAGGTCTGGAACGCCGAGCGGCTCAAGGGCCTGGCGCTCGCCTCGGGCCTCATGAGCGAGATCACGGACCGTTATTACGGCGATCCGGCCGCCGCCATCGTCCTCTTCGGCCCCGAGGTCGGCGAGGACCAGGCGGTCCGGACCACCCTCAACGATGTGGACGACTACCGCGACCTCAAGGGAGTGCCCACCGCCCGCGACGGCACCGAGATCCCCGGGCTCGCCGGGTGGAGCAGGACCGTCGAGGTCGCCTGGGTCGGCATCGCTGACCCCTCGGTTGTCAGCCTCGTCGAGACCGGCATGAAGCGGGTCACCGTCACCGTCTACCGTGGCAAGGCCCGCCTCGCGGAACTCGTCCGCTACCGCACCGCGGCCATCCCGCGTTGAGCCGAGCGCCATCATGACACCACGCCCTCCCCAGCCCCCGACCCCGGCCACGCCCCTCCGGCGCGGCAGCGCCTACATCGCCGTCCTCGGCGCCGCGATGGTCGTCACGATCATCGGCCTGGGCGCCCTCTCGCTGGTCCGCTCCCAGCGGCTGATCGTGACCACCCAGACCGACGCCGCCAGCGCCCGGCTGGCCGCCGAGTCGGCCGTCGAGTGGGGCGCCCAGATCATCTCCGCCCAATCGGGCTGGCGCACGACCAGGACCAACGGCGAGTGGGCGGCGGGGCAGGACTTCGGCGGCTCGAAGGTCACGCTCGAGGTGACCGACCCGCTCGACGGAAACCTCGCCAACCGCCCGACCGATCCCGTCCAGGTGCGGGCGACGGCGACGCGCGGCCCCGCCCGGCAGATCCTCCAGGCCACGCTGACCGCCTCCGGCCCGCCCCTGGACTGCCTCCGCACGGCGTTCCACACCGGAAGCCGGTTCCGGGTGCGCAGCCCGTTCGTGCTCACGGTCTCGGGTGCACCCGCCTCGACCAACAGCGATCTGCGGAACGAGGGCACCATCGCCGGGGATGCCGAGTGCGTGCTGCTCACGAGCGCCGGCACGGTGACGGGCACGCTCACCGTCGCCGCACCCGCCAAGCCCCTCCCCCCTTCCGGCGTCGTCTCGCTCTACGCCAACCTCGGGACGGTCATCGACCCCGGCGGGACGCTGAGCAACGTGGCCCTCGGCCCGGGCCTGAATCCCTACGGGACGCCGAACTCCGAGGGCGTCTACGTGATCAACGCCCCCGCCGGCCTGACCATCAGCCGGGTCCGCGTCCTGGGGACGCTCGTGGTCATCTGTCCGGGGGCGACCGTCACGATCTCGGGCCAGGTGCACATGAGCCCGGCGCGGGCGGACTATCCGGCCCTGATCGTGGATGGCAACGTGGCGTTCTCGTTCACCAGCGGTTCTTCACTCTCCGAGTCAACCCCCTCGCCGGTCAACTTCAACCCCGCCGGCGTCCCCTACTCCGGCGCGACCGACGCCGACACGACCGACGTGTACCCCAGCGAGGTCCGGGGCCTGGTGCACTGCCGGGGCAACGTGACCACGGCCGCCGCCGGGCGCGTCGTTGGCGCGGTGATTGCCGAGGGGGAGCTTGATGCGGGCGCGAACTTCGAGGTGAGCCATACGCCCTCGCTCGCCACCAGCCCACCGATGGGCTACATGAAGTCCGTGTCCATGAGCGTAAGCCAGGGCAGCTGGCGCCAGGTCGTGGTGCCCGCCGCCCCATGAGAAAAGGGCCGGCGTTCCGCCCGGCCCTCGTGTGCGGGTTGCCGCGGCCGGGATCAGTCCTGGACCAACAGCGGGTTGGTCGCGACGCGGAAATCCCCGTCGACGTGGAGGAAGACCATCGTTGGCCCGAAGTCCGGGTTGGTACCGTCTCCGTTGAACTCCACCGAGAAGGTCGCGTTGCCGGCCGGGTTCGCCGTCACCATGCCGAAGCCACCGAAGCCGTTCCCGACGAAGTAGCTGTACGTCTGCCCGGGCGTCAGGTCGTGCAGCACCACGTTGGCCTTCGTCCGGTCCTGATCCACCATGTACTTCAGCACGGCCATACCGTCGACGTCGCCCACCTCCTCCGAGCTCGTGTAGAACTGCGTCAGCTTCGTCACCGCCGCCTGCGTGGTGCTTGCCAGCGCCACGGCCGCCACCGCCGCCACTTTCCAGAACATCATGTGAGGGACTCCCGACCCCCGGGGGGGACCTGATGAGCGCGCGCGCACGAGCCGGGCGCTCCATCACCCGAGGAGGGCGCAACCTACACGTTTTCAAGGGTTTGTCAAGCGCCGAGCGCGCTCGCGCCCGCCGCGCGCGCGCACGCGACCTCCGCGAAGTTGCGGTCGTCCACCCGACGAAAGCCGTGGTTCCCGCGTCAGGCCGCCGCCGCCAGCCCCGCCCCGTGCTCCCGCGCGTGCCGCGCGACGATCCGGTCGTACTCCGCAAAGTCCAGGAGCACGAACCGGCGCGCCAGGTCCGGGTCGAACTGCGCCCCGGCGTTCTTCTCGATCTCCGCCAGCACGTGGGGCCGCGGCATCGCCGCCCGGTACGAGCGGGTCGAGCTCATGGCGTCGAACGTGTCCGCCAGGGCGAGAAGCCGGGCAAACAGGGGGATCTCGGCCCCCTTGACCCCGTGCGGGTACCCCCGCCCATCCCACCGCTCGTGGTGGTACAGCACCCCGGGCAGCACATCCTCCAGCATGGGGATGTCCCGGATGATCCGGTGCCCGATCTCCGGGTGCAGCTTGATCAGGGCAAACTCCTCATCCGTCAGCCGCCCCGGCTTTGACAGCACCGCCTCCGGAACCCCGATCTTGCCCACGTCGTGCACCAGCCCGCAGATGTGCACCTGCTCCGCCTGGGCGTCGCCCAGCCCCGCGGCCCGGGCCAGCTGCGCCGCCATGAACGCCACCCGCTCCGAGTGGCCGCAGGTGTACCGGTCCTTGGCGTCGATCGCCGCCGTCAGCGACCGCAGGGTCCCCATGAACATCGACTGCTGCTGCCCGAAGAGGGTCGCGTTCTCCAGCATCGCCCCGGTGTAGCCGCTGGCCGCCTCCAGCAGCTGCATCTCGTAACTGCTCACCTGGGGGTCATCCCCGTACTTGTCGCCGCAGGCGATGAACCCCGCCACTTCCCCCTCCCGGGTGATGGGCTGCACCAGCGTCCGCGAGTCGGTCTCGATGTGCAGGTCGGCGCGGGTGTCGGCCAGGAACCCGCGGACATCCGTGCCACCCTTCGCCAGGCCGTCCAGCGCCCGCCGGAGCGTCTCGGGATCGCACGGCGGCTTGCCGCGGACGATCATCGCCGAGGCCAGCGGCCCGGCCCGGCGCGGGTCATCCAGGAAGCGGGCCGCGAGCCACCCAAAGGGCATGTGCTCGTGCAGCCGGTCGCAGACCTGGGTGACGAACTTCTCCGGGTGCTCGAGGTCGAGCATCGAGCGGCCCAGCGAGTACAGCAGGTCGATGGTCTCGTACGACTGCGTCAGCTCCGCCGTGAACCCCTGCACCGCGCCCTCGTGGTCGGTGAGCGAGACCAGGTCGCGCAGCATCCACTGGAGCGACTGCAGCGTCCGGCGCGCGGCGCCCTCGTCGAACGTCGCCAGGCGGGCCAGCGCGATCCGCGCCGCCTGCGCATCCAGCCCCGCCGCGCCGCACGCCTCGGCAAACTGCTCCCCATCGAGCGCCCACGGCCCCAGCGCCATCGACGCCAGCAGGCCCGACCGGCGCGACCGCTGCTCCTCGGGGATCGGGATCAGCCAGCACGCCGTGAAGAGCCTGACGATCTTCGGCTCGGGCTCCCGCGCCCAGGCCGCCGCCGCCCGCCGCACCCGCTCCGCGATGGGCCCGGACCGCAGCCACAGCCCCGCCACGCCCGGCTCCACCGGCTCCTCCACGATCGCCCCCTCCGCCGTGCACCGCCACGTGGGCAGGCCCATCGCGCGGCACCGGTCGCGCAGCGTCTGGAAGGGCGAATAGGGCTGCTGGGCGCGGCCGGGGCTCATGCGGCCTCCGGACGCTGCGCTGCGCCCCCCGCTGCCCCCCCGATCAGTTCGGTCGCCCGCCGGACCACCTCGCGGGCGCTGAAGGGCTTCCCGATGACCGCCCGGATGTTCGTCCGGCCCGCCATCGACTGGTCCAGGATGTACCCCCGGGCCGTCAGCATGATCACCGGCGTCCCCGCCGTGCCCGCCTCGCCCGCCAGCCGGATCGCCAGCTCGAGCCCGCTCATCCGCGGCATCTGCAGGTCGGTGATCACCAGGGCCGGCAGCAGCCGCCGGGCCAGCTCCAGGGCCTCCTCGCCGTCGCGCGCGATCGCGACGTTGAACCCCGCATCGCGGAGCTTCTCCGCCACCACGCACGTGATGTGCGCCTCATCGTCCGCCAGCAGGACCATCGACTTTTCCATTTTCGGGGCGCTCCCCCTGCCGGCACGGGCGGCAGGCGCACATCGAGAATCGTCCCCCCCGCCCGTTCCCTTCACGTCCGGGGGCCGTATATCCGGTACTTCGTCTTCTCGGACCCGCCGGCGTCCCCACCCGCCCGGCGCTGGTAGCATCCCCACCATGGAGCAGGACACGACCGTCATGGATGACACCCGCCGGGCCCCTTCCGCCGCCCCCGGCCCCGCCCTCCCAGACCTCGCCGCTTCGATCGAGGCCATTCTCCTGACCGTGGACAAGCCCGTCACCACCGGGAGGCTGGCCGAGGCCCTCGGCCTCGTGCCCCCCGAGGCCCCGAGTGCCGACCCCGCGGAACCCGCCCAGCCCTCACCGCCCCGCCGCCGCGCCAAGGCGGCCCCCGGCGGCGACCACGCCTCCGCCGCCGACCGCATCCAGGGCGCCATCGCCGACCTGAACCGCCAGTACGAGGCCACCGGGCGCGCCTTCCGAATCGAGCCGGTCGCCGGCGGCCACCGCCTGATGACCCTGCCGGCCTTCGCCCCGACCCTCGCCGCCTTCCACCGCACCCGGGCCGCCTCGCGCCTCAGCCGCGCCGCCGTCGAGACGCTCGCCGTCATCGCCTACAAGCAGCCGATCACGCGGGCGCACCTCGAGGCGATCCGGGGCGTCTCCTGCGGCGAGGTCCTCCGCTCGCTCCTCGAGCGCCGCCTGGTCACGATCAAGGGCCGCGCCGAGGAGCTCGGCCGCCCCATCCTCTACGGCACCACCCGCGAGTTCCTCGACGCCTTCGGCCTGGCCACCCTCAAGGACCTCCCCTCCTCCACGGAGTTCCTCGGCGAGCCCGCGCCCGCCCCGCCCGTGCCCGCGACCCAGACCGAGCCATGATCTCCCCCCCGCGCGTCCCCCGTGCCCCCGGTCCGGCCCGCCCCGCGGCCAGACCGGCGCACCCGCCGGGCAGGACCGGCCCCGAGCCGGGACCCAGGCGCGGGCAGCGCAAGCCCCCCGCCCCGCGCCGGCGCTACCACTTCTACCTCCCCGGCGCGCTCTACGTCGCCGTCACGCTGTTCATCGCGCTGGGCGCCATCAACAGCCAGAACAACCTGCTCTTCGCGGCCCTCGGCCTGGCGATCGGCGGCCTGCTGATCTCCGGGTTCATCAGCGGGGGCGCCCTGATGGGCGTCCGCGTCCAGCGCTCTGCCCCCGCCACCATCGAGCTGGGCGACCCGCTCCCCATCGTCTACCGCGTCAGCAACGCCAATCGACTGATCCCCGCCTTCGCCCTGCACCTCACCGAGACGCCGCGCGACGGCGACATGGGGATCGTCGCCGGCTGGCCCGCCTTCACCGGGGCGCCCCACGCCTTCGCCATCCAGGTCCCGCCCCGCGGGCACGCCGAGGCCCGCACCGCCGTCATCCCGCGCCGGCGCGGCCGGCTCACCTTCGACCCGCTCCGCGCCTGGACCACCTTCCCGTTCGGCCTGGTCAAGAAGTCGATCACCTTCTCGCGACCCCAGTCCACGATCGTCCGGCCGCCGATCCTGCCGCTCCGCCCCGGGCTGCTGCGCCGCATCTCGGCCCGCTCGCCCCAGGGGAGCGGGAGCGAGCGTGCCCCGGGCATCGGCGAGGAGTTCTTCGGCCTGCGCGAGTACGTCCCCGGCGACAGCCCCCGGCGCATCGCCTGGAAGCGCTCCGCCCGCACCGGCGAGCTGGTCGTCCGCCAGAACGCCTCGCCCGCCCCCCAGCGGGTCTGGATCGTGCTGACGCTCCTCCCCGCCGGGCAGCGCAGCGCCGCACGGCTCAACGAGCGCGCCATCTCCCTTGCCGCCTCCGTCCTCTCCGCCGCCGCCCGCGCCGGCATCGCCGTCGGCCTCGCCATCCCCGCCGCGGGCGCCCTCTCCGTGCCCCGCCTCGGGCCCTGGCACGCCGACCGCCTCCTGGCGGAACTCGCGCTGCTCGAGCCCCTCGCGCTGGACCCGCACGCGGCCTTCCCCGAGGCCGCCAGCAAGGGCGGCGCCTGCGTGGTCATCTCCGCCGGACCCGAGGACACGCTCTTCGGGCCCCGGCACGCCCTGCGCTTCGGCGCCCAGGGCGCGGAGCGCTGCCTCGCGGATGACCCGCGGGTCGCGCGCATCCTCGCCCTCCTCGACTCTCAGCCCGACCCCGTCCCCGAGCGCCCGCCCCTCTGGCGCCGGGCCCTCCGCCGCCTCCGGGGGGGGCCCCGGTGAACCTCAACCGCGCCTACCAGTGGTGCGCCCTGTGGCTGGCCCTGCTGGGCGTCGCCAGCTTCGCCGTCGCCGCCGAGCAGACCTCCGCCGGCCCGCCCCTGGTCCTGGTCTGGGCCCTCCCCGCCCTCTGCACCGGGTGGTACCTCTCCGCCGCGCGCTCGTTCGTCCTGCCGCGCGCCGCCGTTAACGCCCTGCTCATCGGCGCTGTCGCCTACGCCGCGCTCCAGGCGCTCTCCGGACTCGACGTCAACCGCTTCGCCGAGCTGGTCATCTTCCTGCTCATCATCAAGGTCGGCGACCGCCGCACGCCCCGCGACGACGGGCAGATCATCGCCCTCTCCGTCTTCCTCGCCATCGCCGCCATGCTCACCGGCAACAGCCTGCTGGTCGGGCTCATCCTCGCGGCCTTCCTCCCGCTCCTCGTGGCGACGGTCATGCTCTTCCAGCTCCAGGCCGGGTGGCTCAGGGTCCAGCGCCACACGCCCTCCGTCGCGCCGGCCGAGCCCCCGAAGTGGGCCAGCCTCGCCGTCCCGGGTCTCGGGCGCCTCCTGCGCCGCACCGTCGCCGCTGCCACCTTCGGCACGCTGCTGTTCTCCTTCCTCGTCTTCGTCATCCTCCCCCGCGGCGTGGGCGAGAACTTCATGGGCACCTTCGGGCGCGTCGTCGCCGCCGGCTCCCGCACCGGCTTCACCGACCGCGTCTCCCTCGGGGACCGCGGCCTGATCTCCGAATCCCAGGAGGTCGTCTTCACCGTCGAGCTGCGCCAGGAATCCGGCGAGAACCTCGGCACGCCCGACGGCGTCCACTACCTCCGCGGCGCGGTCCTCGACTCGTACGACGAGAAGGGCACATGGTACGCCGGGCGCCGCGGCCATACGCCCGTGCCCACCGGCCCGCGCGAGCTCGCCGTGCCCATCGACCGCTCCGAAGGCCCCATCATCGAGCAGATCATCCGCGTCCCCAACGCCCCCCGGGGCGAGCACCCGGCCCTGCCGATTTTCGCCCTCTGGAAACCTGTCTCCATCGAGATCCCTCGGCGTGGGCACATCCGGCTGTTCCGCGACCAGCAGGTCCATGTCATGGAGTCCACCGGCGACCCGGGGCCCCTCATCTACCGCGTCCACTCCGCCGTCGCGCCCCCCCCGGGTGCCCCGCGCGACCAGCGCCCCCCCGCTTCCATCGACCTGCCGA
>JBBDXI010000015.1:0-8187 GCA_040902425.1 Phycisphaerales bacterium | reverse complement strand
GGGTGCCACGGGCGTGCCGGGTGCCACGGGCGTGCCGTCTTCGGCTCGCCCGTGCATCCCTACCCACCCTCCCCGACCCCAAGCGCCCGACCAACCCCCGCCGCCCGCGCTCCACGCTCTCCCCCATCTGGGCCCATCTGGGCCATCTGCGGCTCCTTCTCCTTCTCCCTATCTGTGCTCATCTGTGCCATCTGTGGCCTCTTCTCCCCCTCTCCCGCCCTCCCCGGCCTCCCCGCCCTCACCACTCCGCCGTCGCCGCCTCCAGGAACTGCCCGAGGTACCGCTCCTCGAAGGCCTCCACTGCCGCCCGCGTTGCGCCCGCATCCCGGCCCCAGCAGCACACCACCTGGTCGATCATCTCCAGGTCCGCCTGCACCACCATCACTCCATCCACCGTGAACACGCTGGGCAGCTTGTCCCCCACGAACGCCGAGAGCGCGTTCACCCCGGGGGCCCCGATGCTCACCGTCGGCCGCCGCCGCAGCGGCTCGTTGTTCAGGTACCACACATCGCTGCACACGATCACCCTCGCCCCCTCGTGCCCGGCCCCCGCCAGCCGCTCCAGCATCCGCTCGCGCAGGCCGTAGGCCAGCGGCCGGTCGTGCACCTCCGCCTCCAGGTGCGCCCCCGTCACGATCAGCACCGTCCGGTCCAGGTTCATCACCCCCGTAGTATGCCCGAAACCGCCCTCCCAGGGGCCTTTGCGGCCATCCGCCCCGCCCACGCCCCCCGCCCCCTGCCTACGCTCCCGCCGAGTTCGCCCGGGCCCCGTCCGGGTGAGCAGACGGAGTGCGTAACGGGCCCACCCCGCGGCCCGGGCAGGAGCGGAGATGTCCCAGAGCGACGACCAGGCCCGCGCCCACGCGGAGCCCCAGCCGATCACCCCCCACCCCCCCGCCACCCGGGCCGACCCGCAGGAGCCCGCCGGCCCCACAGGCCTCCGCGAGCGGGCTGCGCTCCCGCGCGAGGGCCGCCTCCCCCCCTACCGCCTCATCCTCCATAACGACCCCGTCCACGACGCCCTCTACGTCGTCGAGACGCTCTGCGACCTCACGCCCCTCATGCCCCAGCGGGCCGCGGCCGTGATGGTCGAGGCACACCGCACGGGCCTCGCCCTGGTCCTCACCACCCACCGCGAGCGGGCCGAGCTCTACGTCGAGCAGTTCCGCTCGCGGAGCCTCACCGTCACGATGGAGGCGGCGGACTGACCGCGGACGCCCGCGCCCCGGCGATTCTCGGACCCCCCAATCCCGCGACTCCTCCCGGCCGCGCCCCGGCCCGCCGCGCGCGGCAGCTCCGGATTCAGCGGGCGCGCCCGCGGCCCGATGCACGCTCCGCCGGCGCCCTTCCGTCGCCCCGGCATGGAGGCCCCATGCGTCTCGGAGACCTGCTCGTCCGCCGTGGTGTTCTGACCGAGGCCCAGCGCGACGCCGTGCTCGAGCACCAGCGCATGACCGGCCGCCCCTTCGGCGAGCTCGCCGAGCGGCTCTTCGGCGTCGGCCAGTCGGCGGTCGAGGAGGCCTGGGCCGAGCAGTACGCCCTCATCGCCCGCCGCGTGGACCCCCGATCCGAGCGGCTCGACCCCGCCGCCCTCACGCTCCTGGACCGGCGCCAGGCCTGGCAGTTCCGCATGCTCCCCCTGCGCTTCGAGGCCGATGAGCTGCTCATCTGCACCACCCAGGACCACCTCCCCCGGGCTCTGAAGTTCGCCGGCTGGAAGATCCAGGCCCCCTGCTTCTTCGTCCTGGCCGACCCCCGCTCCCTCGGCGAGGCCCTCCTGCGCCACTACCCCATGGAGGGCATGAGCCCGGATGTCGTCGCCGGCCGCCGGCTGAACATCGCCTGAGAGAGCCGTGCCACCGGTTCGTGCCACCGGTTCGGCCGTGCCGGAAAGCCGCCGATGCGCCCCCCGCCCCCCTCGCGGCCAACCGGTGCGGGAGCGCGGACGGCCCAACCACCCTACCGCCTAAACTTCGCCCCCGTGCCGACTTCCAGCCGCACATCCCCCGCGCCCGCCCCCCCCGCGCCCGCCGTCCGCACCGTCTCCTTCGTCAGCCTCGGCTGCCCGAAGAACCTCGTCGATTCCGAGAAGATGCTCGGCCTCCTCGCGGAGGACGGCATCACCCCGCTCTCCTACGACCCCGCGGCCGCCGGCTCCTTCGCCGGCGCCGACGCCGTCGTCGTCAACACCTGCGGGTTCCTCGAAGCCTCGAAGGACGAGTCGCTCGGCGTGATCCGCGAGGCCCTCGAGGCCAAGGCCCGCGGCGAGGTCAAGCGCGTCGTCGTCGCCGGCTGCCTCGTCCAGCGCCACCGCGCCCGCATGCTCGAGTGGGCCCCGGGCATCGACGCCATGATCGGCGTGTTTGACCGCGACCACATCGTCGAGGCGGTCCGGGGTGGGTCGGCTCTCCGAGCCGATGCTTCGCCCCACAGCGCCGACACGCCCAGGTACTGGATCGCCGGCAACGCCCTGCAGGCCGCCAGGGCCCGCGGCCGGTCCACGGCCGGGCTCACTGTCAACGGCAAGGACGGCAAGGGCATCGGCTACTTCGAGGACGACTCGGCGCGCCTGCGCCTGACGCCCCGCCACTACGCGTACCTCCGCATCAGCGAGGGGTGCAACCAGAACTGCGCGTTCTGCACCATCCCCGGCATCCGCGGGAAGATGCGGAGCAAGCCGCTGGACCGCATCACCGCCGAGGCCCGCGAGCTGCTGCTCGACGGGGCGTTCGAGCTGAACCTGATCGGCCAGGACACCACCAGCTACGGCGACGACCTGGGCGGCCCGGGCATGCCCGCCATGCTCCGCGCCGTCGCCGACACCGTGAAGGCGACCAGCAAGGCCGGCTGGGTGCGCCTGATGTACGCCTACCCGAGCAACTTCTCGGATGAGATGATCGACGCCTTCGCCGCGCTCTGCGCCGAGGGCGTCGTGCTGCCCTACATCGACATCCCGCTCCAGCACGCCTCCGACCGGGTGCTCACGGCGATGCGACGGCGCGTCTCGGCGGCCCAGCAGCGGCGGCTGATCGCCCGCCTGCGCGAGCGGACCCCCGGCATGGCGATCCGCACGACGTTCATCAGCGGCTTCCCGGGCGAGACCGAGGACGACCACCGGGAGCTCCTCGCGTTCGTCGAGGAGTCGGCGTTCGAGGCGCTGGGCGTCTTCGAGTACTCGCCCGAGCCCGGCACACCCGCCGGCACCATGGAGGCGGACCCCGCGCTGGCCGTGCCGCCCGAGGTCAAGGCCCGCCGCAAGGGCGAGATCATGGCCCTCCAGCAGCGGCTGGCCTTCGAGCAGGCGGCGGACCTTGCCGAGCCGTTCGACGGGTCGAAGCCCGCGGCCGGCGGCGTGCGCTTCGACGTGCTGATCGACGAGCCGGCGAAGAGCGAGGGCCTCGCCACCGCCGGCGTCGGCAAGGGCGGCCGCCTCTACCGCGGCCGCGCCTACTTCCAGGCCCCGATGATCGACGCCGTGACGTACATCCAGTCGCGCGAGCGGCTGGCCCCCGGCGAGCTGGTCCCCTGCACGGTGGTTGCCAGCGACGGGTACGACCTGATCGCGCGGCCGGTGGCGGAGCTGGAGAAGCGGACGACGCTGAAGGTGCTCAAGTAACGCTGCGCACGCCGCGCATCAGGCGGACGGGCGCGCGTCACTTTGAACGCGAAGGTCCGAAGGACGCGAAGAGGACGAAGAAGAGAGGAGAGGGGGGAGGAGACGGCGGACCCACTGTTTTCCATTCGTCCTTCGCGATCTTCGCGGCCTTCGCGTTGAAAACCCGCACTCCTGACGCCGAAACGCGGGTGCCAGACGGGCCCGGGCGCGGGGCCTAGATTCGCCCGGCAACGACCGTACCGCCGATGGAATCCGCGTGATGGGTCTGTTCCGCAGAGCCCCCGATCGGGTTGAGCACGCGCGGGTGCGCCGGCGATGGCCGCTCGTGCCGCTGGCGCTGGCCGGGGCGGTGTTCGGGGGGCTGCTGCTCTATATGAGGGCGGTGGAGCGCGGGGCGATCCGCAGCGTCCTCATCGACGACGCGGAAGCGGCCCGGCCCGTCGCCGGGGTTGCGCAGTCCATCCGCGCGATGAAGCTCGTCACCGTCGAGGTGAACACGAGCGTGACGTCGGACTCGGCCGACGACAGTTGGCGCGGGCTGGTGCAGGCGAAGGTCACAGCGCCGGTGCGGCTGCTCTACGGCGCGGACCTCTCGCGGCTGTCGGCGTCCTCGGTTGCCTTCAGCCCGCTGGAGAAGTCGTGGCTGGTCCGCATCCCGCGCCCGCAGCGGATCGCGACGGAGGTCTGCACGGATTCCGAGCAGGTGGAGGTCGAGGTCGGGTGGATGCGGCTGCGTTCGCGGGCGGGGGAGTACTACCTCGGGCTGGCTCGGCGCGACCTGTCGGCGCTGGCGCGGGAGATCCGGCTTTCGGATGAGGATGCCCGGTTCGTCCACGCGACGACCCGCGAGCAGGTCGAGGCCCTGCTGAGGAAACTCATCGGGAGCGAGGCGCGGGTCCGCGTCGAGTTCGACGACATGCTCGCCCCGGCGGACCCCGCCGCCGCGACGCGCGAGGTCGCGGTGCACGAGAGCGAGAGCCCCGCGGCCGCGCCCGCCCCCCCCGGCGCACCCGGGGGAAGCCCGTGACCCGCCTGTGGCGCGCCAAGTGGGGCCTGCTGCGGCTCGCGCTGGCGGCGTTCCTGCTGTGGGTGGTCGCGGCGGACACGGGCGCGCGGCTGGCGCGGCTGCAGCTCGCGGCGATGCCGGATTTCGACTACGCCGCGGAGGTCGCGTACCTCCGCGCGGCCGGGCGGTACGGCGAGGCTGTGATGGTCGCCGATGCCGGTCTTGCCAGCGCTGACGCGGAGGCGCAGCCGGCGATCGAGCGGGAGAGGGCGGCCACGGTGGATGAGCAGGGCAGCTACCTGCGGCGCGCGAAGGACCTGGGGCTCGGGGCCCTCTCGGGGCAGGGGACCTCGCTGGAGTCGCTGATCGGCGCGGTGGCCGCGGACTTCTTCATCGTCGGCGATATCCGAGACCTGGTGATCCAGGGCGGGCGATGGGTGGTGGACGGGGAGACGGACGAGCTGATCCTCGTGCTGTCGGGCGTCGGGGTCGCGACCACGGTGGCCCCCGAGGTGGACTGGGTGCCCGCGCTGCTGAAGGCGGCGCGGAAGGCGGGGGCGATGACGCGGGGCCTGGGGGAGTGGGTGCTCAGGGCCGCGAAGTCGGCGAACAAGGATGCGCTGCTGGCGTTCTGCCGGGATGTGAAGACGCTCGCGGAGAAGGCCTCGCCGGGCGGGGCGGCGCGGCTGCTGCGGCACGCGGAGACGCCGGAGGATGTGGCGAAGCTGGCCCGGTTCGTGGAGCGGAACCCGGCCGGCGCTTTCGCCCTGCACGTGAGCGGCAGGCACGGAACCGACCTGGTCAAGGGCACCGCGCGAGCCGCCGACGACGCCGCGACCCTGGCCGCCGACCGCGTCCTGATCGCCGCGGCGAAGAAGGGCGAGCGCGGCCTCGCCTGGCACCGCGCCGGCGGCTGGCGTCCGCTCGCGCGGCCGCACCTGGTGGTCGGCGTGGCCAAGGCCCTTTGGAAGGGCAACGCTGAGGAGCTTGCCGCGCGCCTTGCCGCGGCGCTGGACCCGCGGGGATGGTGGCTGGTGCCGCTGCTGGGGGCGTGGGTGGTGTTTGAGTTGACGCTGCTGGCGTGGCGGGCTCGCGCGCAGGCCGCATTCCGGTCCGGCCTCGGGCCTGCTACCGCCTGAATTGACCGTTCTTATCGGCGTTGGACAGCTAAAGAAGGATCACTAATAATCCGATTGACTCTTGAATCGTATTGTATATGATCCGTCATGGTCCAGCAGGCCCCACTCTCGACGCTTTTCGACGGTCGCCGCCGCGAACTGGGCATGACCTTTCCCGCGCTCGCGGAGCGCAGCGGTGTCTCGGAGCCCACGGTCAAGCGGATCCTGGGGGGTCGCGCCCCGGATGCGTCGATCGCGAACGTCGCCGCGGTCGCGGGCGCGCTTGGCGTGACGCTCGGCCTCCACGAAGAAGTTGATGCCCACGAGATGTGCCGGCGCGAGGCCCGTCGCAAGGCCGAGCAGGTTGCGCGGCTGGTGCAGGGCACGAGCGCCCTGGAGAGCCAGGCGGTGGATGCGAAGACGTACCGGCGCCTCGTGGAAGAGTCGTACCACGAACTCCTCGCCGGGCCGCGGCGTCGCCTGTGGGCGCCGTAACGAGTTGCCCATCCGGCGCTGTCGCGGCGATGCTGTTGCGGCGCTGTCGTTCGCTCGACGATGCTCCATGCAACCCGACCCACCCATCCCGGGACAGACGCCGCTCGATGATCTCTCGGGCCTGCGCCTCCCGGCGATCCGCACCCGGGCGGACCTGGATGCGGCGGAGGCGGCCAGCATCCGGCGGGCGATGGTGAAGTATGTCGCCGGTCGGCCCTCGCGCCGGAGTGCGCGATTCGACGTGCCGTGGATACGGCGGCTGCACCGCGAGATGTTCGGGCGGGTCTGGTCGTGGGCGGGCGAGCTGCGGCGGCGCGAGACGAATCTGGGCTCGCTGCCAGCGCAGATCGAGGCCGATCTGCACAGCCTTGCCGAGGACCTGCGGGCGTGGGAGGCCTCCGGCATGCCGCTGCTGGAGCAGGCGGCGCGGTTGCACCACGGTGCGGTGCGCATCCATCCGTTCCTCAACGGCAACGGCCGGTGGGCGCGGATGCTGGCGAACATCTGGCTTCGGCTGCACGGCTCGGAGCCCACCGAGTGGCCGGAAGCGACCATCGGCACGGCGAGCGTGATCCGCGGCGAATACCTCGAAGCCATCCGGGCCGCCGACCGGGGCGACCGCACGAAGCTGATCGCGCTGCACGAGCGGTTTGTGCGCAAGGACAGCACGGACTAGGAGCCCGAAGGAGCTGTCGACCGGCCACACTCCGGGCATGGAGCGCCCCCACGCAGACCAACAAGGCTGTACCCGCAGGGGCAAGTGCCCGGCATGACTCGCCACCGCCGCACGGCGGCTCGGACTCCGCGCCAGGTCCCGTACAGCGCTACGGCATAGAAGATCGAGTTCACGGCAAATCCGGGCCATGCGGGCGAGATCGGCAGGTAGTCCACGGTCCATGTCCCCCCCCTCTTGACATGCAAACCGCCCAGCAGCCCCGGCGCGGGCGCGAGTCCGTACCCCGGCCTGGGCGCCAGCCCCGGTCCGTGACCTCCCTCGAGCGCAAGAGCGCGCATCGGCAAGCCCACCTCGGCCCGCAGGGTTGAGGCGTACTCGGAGCCCCATCTCGCTTCCTGCACCCTCCCTACCACCAGCCAGAGCCACCGCGCTTCGACACCCGATCCCCGCCCACTCCCCTCCACCTCTGACCAGAGGGGCCAAGTGTCGGGCACCCAATACGGCCACCCGGTGATCTCCCCGGGCTGCAAGGCTCGCTCCTCTACCGACGCCGGTCGGTTCGAGCTCACCCACCCCCAGAGCGCCCAGGCCGACAGCACGCTCATCGCAGCGCCGCCCGCGAGCAGGGCGCTCACAGCCACGAGCAGCCGACCGTAGCCCCTCCGGCCCGGAAGTCTCATACGTCACCCCACCGTCGCCACCACCCTCACTTCGAAGTTGATCGGCGCGTTGCCCGCGGTCGGGAGGGCGGCGACCTCGACGGTCGTCCGCGTCGGCTGCGACGGCCCCGGCGGGAAGAACTCGCCCCAGAGCGCGTTGTACTTGGGGAAGTCGCGCTTCATGTTCGTGAGGAAGACCGTCGCGTCCACGATGCGGTCCCAGGAGGAGCCGGCCTCTTCGAGGACAGCGCGGACGTTGTCCAGGGCGGCGCGGACCTGGGGCTCGATGTCGTAGTCGGCGACGCCGCCGGTGGCGTCGAGCTTCACGCCGGGGATGTTCTTGTCGCCGCGGCGGCGGGGGCCGATGCCGGAGAGGAAGAGGAGGTTGCCGACGCGGCGGGCGTGGGGGTAGGGGCCGACGGGCTCGGCGGCGCGGGAGGAGTGGATGGCGTCGGGGGTGGGCATGAGGGGCTCCCGGGGTGAGAAGAGTAGTTGGGCGGGAGCGGGGCGATGTGGGTTCGTCCGCCCTCCGGCCCTTCGGGCCTCCGGGCGGGTTCACACAGGGGGACACAACCGGGGGCTGGCTCGTCGCTGCGCGACTCGCTGCGCCCCTGGCA
>JBBDXI010000014.1:0-48281 GCA_040902425.1 Phycisphaerales bacterium | reverse complement strand
AGCACCTGACTACGGATCAGGAGGTTGTGGGTTCGACTCCTACTGCCCGTGCTTGGGGCCCCGGCTGGCTGGCCGGGGCCCTGTTTGTTTTTGAGGCACGGCGTACGGCGGGACGGGCGCCAACCCGGGGGCGCGGGGGGCGACCCCAAAGGAAAGGGCCCGTACGGGCGATCCCCGGCACGGGCCCGATGGTGGTTGGGCATCAGCGGATCAGTTGCACCCGGCGGCGTAGCGGGTCAGGAAGCAGCCGAAGTCCGCGACGTTCAGGACGGGGGCGGTCGTGCTGCCGTCGCAGTTGGCGTAGCTGTCCCCGGCGGCGTACTTGGTCAGGAAACAGCCGAAGTCCGCGACGTTGAGGATCGGGGGCGTGGTGCTGTTGTCGCAGTTGGCGTAGCAGCCGCTGGTGGCGCGGATGCGGATGTTGTCTATCCCGGCGAAAGCGCCGCCCGTCGTGTCGATCCACTGGATGCTCCGGATCCCGGGCGCAGCCAGAGTGACCGGGCCGGCGGGCGCAGTATTCGTGTCGGCCTGCGTAAAGGTGTCCACCACGGCGTTCGCCGCGTTGCGGGCCTCGATCGTAATCCCGCCGATATTGCCGCCGTAGATGCAGGTCACCGACTCGACGTCGAAGTTGAACCTCAGCGATGCCGTGGGATTCGCGGCGGAGACGTCGAGAATGTTGCCCAGGGCGCCGGCGGCGACGAGTTCGGGATCACTGGTAAACGTGACGAACTCGCCGACGAACGTGGTGGTGCCGATCTGATTCACCAGGGGCTGAGTGGTGAGGCTGCTGCCGGTGGCCAGCGTGTCGCCGTCGATGTAGACCTCGTTGGAGCCGTCGAGGTAGTAGAGCTCGACCCTGGAGATCGGGCTGACGTTTTCGGTCCACAGGTCCCGCGCCGGCGTCGTATTCAGGTTGAACTGCATGCCGAGCCGTTTGGTGCCCACCGTCACTCCCTTGATGGAGGTTGAGAACGTGTTGGCGCTGGCGCCCGCGTACGAGTTGTGAGCCGTGGCGGTGCCGGTGGTGCCAAGGACGCCGATGATGTCGCCGGCGCTGATGGGGATGTCCACGTGCACGATGTCGTCGGCGGGCATGTTGACGTAGCGCCCGAGGGACACGAAGTTGTTGGTGGTGGCCGAGAAGAGCGGGGGCGCGGTGTTGAAGCGCACGACCTCGATGTTCTGCACCGTGTCGCCGAACTCGTTGGGGACCCGCAGGCCGCAGATCTGAGCGTTGACGGGGCTGGTGAAGAAGTACCCCCGCGTGTTGCCGGTGAAGGTGCTGGCGAAGGCGGGAAGGTCCTGGAAGCGGCACGCCGAGGTCCGGTCGATGGCGAGGCCCTCGAAGCCGGCGGAGTCCACGCCGTTGATGTCCACCTTGGCGATGCGCGTCGCAGCGCCGGTGCTGGTGTTGAGGGTGTAGATGCCGCCCGCGCTGTCGATCGCGTAGAGGGTCTGGTTCTCCGAGAACGACGAGCCGAACTGAACGCTGATGTTGCCCAGGCCCAGCCCGCCGATCGAGGTGAGCGCGCCGTTGCCGAGGTTCACGCTGTAGAGCGAGTCGGTGAAGATGCCGTCGATGGCGAAGCCCTGGCCGAGGCCGTTGATCGCGAGGTTGTCCGCGAAGATGGTGGAGGTGCCCACCAGGGCGGCACTGGCCGTGGCGGGGTTCACCCGGTACAGGGCGCTGTTTCCGCTGGCGCCCTGCAAGTTGTACATCGTGCCGTTGAAGAACTCCAGGCCCGCGTCGGTGTTGGGCGGGCGGGGCGGCGTGGGCCCGACGAGCGTTCCCGGCGGCAGCGAGATGTTCCAGAGCTGGTTGTTGGAGCCGCCGATGGCGAACAGGTCGCCGTTGGGCCCGACGCACACGCCCTCGGAGTCGTTGAACGTGAGCAGGCCCAGGTCGGTGGCGTCGCCCGTGCTCAGATTGACCCGGTACAGGTGCTGGTTGCCGTTGGACTGGACGGTGTAGCCCCAGGGCCCCTGGTCGCGGACCTCGGTCGCGCCCGTCGCCCAGATGCTGTAGTCGGCGTCGACGGCGGCGGTCTCGGGGTGCGTGTCCTGGACGATGTCGTCGCCAAACACCTGGATACGCCAGACGCCCGCGGCGGGGCTGGCCACAAAGACGTTCTCGACCGTGTCGCGGGTGTTGGAAACGCCGCCCGAGGTGGAGGTGTTCCCCGCCGTCAGCCCGTTGTTGCCCCAGTACGAGGTTCCGGTGGGGGAAATGACGCGGAGGGAGAGGTCGTTGACGCGGTGGATGGCGGCCGCGGCCGTGCCCATCCGGTCCACGTAGCTCATGGTCACGTTCAGCACCGGCTCGCCGGGCTGGACGCGGACGTAGTAGTTCTTGACGCCCAGGGGCGGGAGGGCGTCCTCCTCGTCCACGATGAACGTGCTGTCGCGCTCGTTGTAGAGGTTCTGCAGGTCGGGCATGCCCCAGCCCTGGACGTTGCGGTTGATGCTGGCGTTGGGGCCGCCGGCGAGCCAGTTGTACTTGAAGGCGGTGTTGATGAGGGCCGCCTTGGCCGTGGTCATCTTGGCGCGGCTGGTGAAGACATCCGAAGCGCCGCCCCGGCCCTTCCAGACCGACTCGTGCCACATCTGGAAAAAGAGGCCGAAGCACCCGGCGACCGAGGGCGTCGCGCCGCTGGTGCCGCCGAAATCGTCGTAGATGTTGTTGCCGGCGTTGGTGGCGGCGAACGTGCAGTCGTAGAAGAAGCTCAGGTCGGGCTTGATGCGGGCATCGGCGGAAGGGCCGATGCTGGCGGCGCCGGTGGCGCCGCAACTGCCGCCGACCGGCTGGGGCCAGGTGTCGTCGGCGCGCCCGGCGGTGTTGATGTGGTAGTAGGCGCCGACCGAGACGATGTTCTTGGCCCAGGCCTGCGGGCGGGAGTTCTGGTTGCTGGTGTTGCTCTGCGACTGACAGGACAGGAGCTGGGTGAGGTACAGGTAGTCGTCGACCTCGGCCGAGATCGTGGTGTACTGGGTGGTCTGGGTGTTGCCCACGCTGGAGGTCTGGAAGACCGCGCGGAACGCGCCGGCCGGGTCCACCAGTTGCTGGTTCAGTGTCAGGCGTGTGGGCTGGCCGGCCGTGAACTGGCTGGAGTTGATGTAGTTGTAGAAGATGCGGGACTCCGCCGCGGGCAGGAGCCCCAGGGCGTTGGCCGAGGGGTTGCCGTCGCCGAACACGATGCTCATGACGCTCGTGCCGTGCGGGTTGGCGGCGTTGCCGGCCGAGCCGCCGTGGAGCGTGGTCGCGAACGTGAAGTTCTCGTGCGCCGTGCGGACCTCTGTATCGAAGACCTCGCCGCGCACGCCCTGTCCGTCGAACGCGAGGGTGCCGGCGGTGAGGAAGTCGGCACCGCTGATCGAGCGGACGATGTTCATGTCGTGCCCGCCGGGCCCCTGCCACGGCTCCATGAAGTGGACCTCGTCCATCCGCGCGATCTCGATGAGCGCGGCGGGCGTGAGGCTCGCCTCCATCCGGAACTGGTCGGCCGTGAAGTTCTCGACCGTGCCGCCCAGGGCGCGGACGCGCGCCGCCACCGCCTGCTGCTGGTTCATGCCGCGCTCGAAGACCTCAAGCGAGTAGTGCGTCTCGGCACGCTCCTGGAGAGACTCGCGGACGGTCGCCAGCAGGGCCGCGTCGAGCTTGTACGCGGTGTGGTACCGGTCGGTCCAGCGGACGAAGGGGAGCTGCGCCACCTGCGCCGCGGCCGCGCCGTCCATCCGCACGATCATCGTGTGGTGCGGGATGTGGCGGACGATCTCCCCGCCAAGGGCGGCGATCTGCTCCTGGAACTCCGGGAGCGCGGTGACGTGGCACTGCACGAGGTACAGCCGGCTCTCGGCCGGCGCCTGGAGGAGCTGCTCGACCTGGGGAAGGCCCAGGCCGGCGCGCGGGTCGAAGGTCCCGTACTTCAGGGCGACCTCGTAGGACGTGTCGCGCGGGCGGCCGGCGACGGTCCTTCCGTCGCGGGAGACCAGGTAGTGGGGCGTCTGGGCGCCGTTCTCGCCGATCTCATCCCAGAGAACCAGCAGGGTGGTCGTGCCCGGGATGGCGATGGTCCGCTGGTTGAGGAGGTTGTTGGGTGTTGCGTACCCGATGCGCCCGGACGGAAGCGTGATGCGGTTCTGGTTCGGTTGCTGGCGGGGCGATGCGGCATCCTGCGCCACGGCCGTGGGCACAGCGACCGGGATCGCGGTTCCGGCGAGCGCAGCGAGAGCGATAGCGGAGCACTGGGCGGCGGCGAGACGATTCATGGGTCATCCTCCACGGGTTGGAAACGGCAGAGGCGCGAACATACCGCGGGAGGCGCTTCATCACAAGCCGCTTTGGTCTGGAATTCCCGAGGTTTCTTGGGTGCCGTCCCGTCGGTGGAGGCCTGCCCGAGCGGTGCGCCGCGACGGCTAACTTCCAATCCTGACAGCCAGTTGCGCGGCTAGGTCAGTGTTCGCACGAACAAGGGCGAGATTGGAGCGGAGCGTGGCGCCGCCCGAAGCTTCATGGAGTCCTGACAGAAGCGCCGGGGTCACATCGCGCCCGCAGACCGGTTCGCGTTCGATGCGCCGGCGCGCCACCTCCAGCCACGCGGACCACTGGGCGGCAGAGATCTGGTCGGATTCCGGGACCGGGTTGGCAATCAGGACCGCCCGGCCCGCTCGGGCGATCTCGGCCCGGGCGAAGTGCGCCAGGTCGGCGGCCTCGTCGAATCGCGCATCCACGCCGCACTCGCATGATCGGAGGTAAAAGGCCGGAAAACGATCGGTCCGGAAGCCCACCACCGGAATGCCCAGAGTCTCCAGGGCCTCGCGCGTGGACTCGACATCCAGCAGCGACTTGACCCCGCTGCACACCACCGCGACCGGGAAGCGGGCGAGGGCGGCCAGGTCGGCGCTGATATCCAGGCGGGACCCGTAGTCGCGGTGAACCCCCCCGATGCCGCCGGTGGCGAAGACCCGGACCCCCGCGCCCGCGGCGAGTTCGAGGGTGGCGCTCACCGTGGTCGCGCCGTGGGTCCGCCGGTGCAGGGCGATGCCAAGGTTGGAGGTGTTGACCTTCGGCACGTCGGCGGAGGCGAGGAGGCGGGCGACCTCGTCGTCGGTCATGCCGACGATGGGGCTGCCGTCGAGGATGCCCACGACAGCCGGCGATGCGCCCCGGGCGCGGACGATCCCGGCGAGCTCACGGGCGAGGGCGGCGCCGCTCTCGCGCGGGACGCCGTGGGCCAGGAGCGTGGTCTCCAGGGCGACGGGGGCTGGGCCGGCTCGGTTGATGACCTGCATGGGGTTCCGGGCGGAGGGGGCGGAGGGGCGGAGGGGAGGAGGTGGGAGGGGGGCGATACCGTACACTCGGACCATGAGGCGAGCCGCGGCAGCCGTGTTGGTTCTGGCTCTGGGGGCGGTCGGTGTCTTGGCCGGCTCCGCCCGTGACCCCGGCGCGGCCGGGACCCTCTCCTGCTGGCCCGCCGGCGAACGGGCGGCATACGCCGCGTATGAGGCCGCGCTGCTGGGTTCGCCCACGCGGGACAAGCTGCTGGAGTGGCACCAGTTGCTGGGGGCCGAGCCGCACATCGCCGGGACGCCCGGCGACCTGCGGACCATCGAGCGGATCGAGAAGGCGTTCAAGGACATGGGGCTGGAGGTGGAGCGGCACACGTTCTGGGCGCTCCTGGCGCGCCCGGTCGGGGCGTCGCTGGAGATCCTGGGGCCGGAGCCGCTGCGGCTGGACATCCGCGAGCAGGCGCTCCCGCAGGACCCCTTCGCCAGCCACCCGGATCAGACCGCGGGGTGGAACGCCTACAGCGGGAGCGGGGAGATCACGGCGGAGATCGTGTACGCGAACTACGGCGCGAAGGCGGACTTCGAGAAGCTGCGCGAGCTGGGCGTCGAGGTCCGCGGCCGGATCGTCCTCTGCCGCTACGGCGGGAACTTCCGCGGGTACAAGGTGAAGTTCGCGCAGGAGGCGGGCGCGGCCGGGGTGGTCATCTTCACCGACCCGTCGGACAGCGGCTACATGAAGGGAATCACGTACCCCGAGGGCGGGTACTCGAACTCCACGTGCATCGAGCGCGGGTCGATCAACACGCTGCCGTACCCCGGCGACCCGCTCACGCCGGGGCGCGAGGCGACGGAGAACGCAGAGCGCCTGGACGCGAAGGAGATTGCCCTCCCGCGGATCCCCGTGCAGCCGGTCGGCTGGGCGGCCGCGAACGAGATCCTCCAGCGGATGAGCGGGCCCGGCGTGCCGGAGAAATGGCAGGGGGGCCTGCCGCTGGCGTACCGGCTCACCGGCGGCGAGGGGCTGCGGCTGCGGCTGAGGGTGGAGCAGGAGCGGGCGATCATCCCGACGAGCAACGTGATCGGGATGCTGCGCGGGGCGAGCGAGCCCGGGAAGATGATGGTGATCGGGTGCCACCACGACGCGTGGGGGTGCGGGGCGTCGGACCCGCTCGCCGGGACCATCGCGCTGATGGAGGCGGCGCGGGCGTTCACCGACCGGGCGAGGGCGGGGAAACGCCCGGCGCGCACGGTCGTCTTCGCGGCCTGGGGCGCGGAGGAGTTCGGGATCATCGGCTCGACGGAGTGGGTGGAGCGGGAGCGCCGGCGGCTGGTGAAGGACGCCGTCGCCTACATCAACCTCGACATGGCCTCGATGGGCCCGGACTTCAACGCGAGCACATCCCCGTCGCTCCGGCGGGTGGTCGAGGAGGCGGCGGCCGGCGTCCCGACGGCGCGGGCGAAGGACGGGATGACCGTGTTTCAGGCCTGGAGCAGGCGTTCGGAGGACCCGATGCTGGCGGGGCGCCCGCGGTTCGGCGAGCTGGGCGGGGGCTCGGACCACATCGGCTTCGTGTGCCACGCGGGGATCGCCTCGACGTCGCTGGGCGGCGGGGGCTCGAAGGGGAACTCGTACCACTCGACGTACGACACGCTGCCGTGGTACTGGAAGGTGGTGGGGGAGGACTACGAGCCGGCGCTGATGGTGTCGCGGATGACGCTCGCGGTCTCGGGGCGGATGGCCTCAGCGCCGCTGCTGCCGCTCGACCCGGCGCGGTACGGGCTGGAGACGCGCCGGCAGCTCATCGACATCACGAAGCGCGCGGCGGAGGCGGGGGTGATCGCGGCGCCGGCCATGGGGCGGGAGGTGGCGCCGGAGCTGGCCCGCCTCGAGGGCGCTGCGCTGCAGTTCGAGGCGATGGCGCGCGACGTGGACCGGCGCCTGCTCGCGGCGGTGGAGGCGGGCGCGATCTCGGGCGAGCGCCTGGCGCGGGTCAACGCGCTGCTGATCGAGGCCGACCGCGCCTGGCTCTCCGAGGAGGGTCTGCCCGGGCGCCCGTGGTTCAAGAACCTCTACGCCGCGAGCGACGAGGACTCGGGGTATGCGCCGTGGACGCTGCCGCTCTTCCGGCGCGCGATCGAGCACAAGGACCGCGCAGCGCTGGATGCGGCCGAGGAGACGTACCTCGGCGTGTTCGAGAGGCTCCGGGAGATTGTGACGAAGATCGGGGCCGAGGTCGGCTGATCGCACGGGCAAGCCGGGGACGGCTTGCCCATGCCACCCAACCAGAAAGACGAAGCGGCGCCCCCCGGGGGACGCCGCCGTTTGTTTCCGGTGGGTCTGAGTCAGGCCGTCGCGATCACACCATGCTCTTGAGGCTCTTCAGGGCGCGGATCTTCAGCTGGGTGGAGGCGGGCTTGGCCTTGAACGTCCGCTCCTCCTTGGTGAACGGGTCGACGCCGCGGCGCTCGGGGGTCGGCGGCTTGTAGCGCGCCGTCACCTTCATCAGGCCGGGGACCGTGAAGATCTTTGGCTTGTCCTTGACGGGCTTGGACAGGTCGACGGCCATCATGCGGGCCATCGTGTCGAACACCGCGACCACATCCTTGCGCCCGAGCCCTGTCTGCTCCGCGATGGTGCGATAGACCTCGCCCTTGGTGCGCGGCTTGGCGGAGGGGGTGAGCTTGGGGGCCTTGAACGCGGGGGCGGCCTTCTTGCCGTTCTTCTTCATCATCTTCATCGCCATGAATCTCTCCTTGAATGATCCCGATTCCGCGGGGAAGCGGCCGAAGTTGTAACGCAGCGCCCCGACCGCAGCAAGGGGCTCGGGGGAGAAAAAGCGGAAATTCTCGCAAAAAACGGGCGGCCCGGGGATCGCCCTACTCGATCTCGATGGCGATCGCCGAGTGGTCCGACAGCCCGCGCTCCCGCTCGGCGTGCGAGTACCAGCACCGCCTCACCCGGGCGGCGAGGGGGGCCGAGACCATCGCGTGGTCGATCCGGAACCCGGCGCCGGCATGGCTGTACCACGACCTGTCGGTTGCGCACGGGTGCCGGTCGCGCCAGGCGTCCCGGTACCCCATGGCCGCGAGCTGGCCGAGGCAGCGGGTGCCGGCGAAGGTCGTCCCGTCCTCATCCAGCCGGTGGCGCCCGGCGTTGAAGTCCCCCATCAGCAGGAATGATTCTGATCTGCGCCGGCGGGCGGCGGCGATGACCGCCTGGAAGACCGCTCCCCGCCCCAGGCCGCGACCGGGGCAGGGGATGTGCACGGCGGCCAGCGACAGCCCAAGCGTGGGGAGGCACACCTCGGCCATGCGGCGGCCCACTGCGGCCGCGTGGTCGCAAAGTGCCGGTCCGCCGGGGGTTGAAGGGCCGCCGCCGGCGCCCACCAGGGGCGTGCGGGACGCGATCAAAAGGGCGTTCTGGCCCTCCGGGGCCTCGGTGGCGGTCTGGTGGGGCCAGCCGTGGTCCGCCAGGATGCCGGCGATCTGGCCGCCCGTCCGCCAGCGGAACTCGGAGAGGATGAAGACGTCGGCCGCGTGCTCCAGGAGTTGGAGCGCGATCGGGGCCATGCGGCGGGAACCGCCGCCGTGACGCAGGTTCCAGGCGAGGACGGTCGGCATGCTCCCTCCGGCACGGGACAACCGAAACGCTACCGTATCGGCATGGCCGAGGCGGGCTCAAGACCGGTTGTGGCTGTGGCGAAGCGCCTGCCGGGGGTGTTCGAGGTCCCAGGGGCAGAGGTGAGGGTCGCCGGCGACCGGGGGCTCTCAAGGGATGAGTTGCTCCGGTTCGTGGGGGGGGCCACCGTCCTGGTGACGTGGGTCTCGGAGCGGGTGGATGAGGAGGTCCTGGCCGCGGCCGGGCCGGGCTTGCGGGCGGTCTGCAACTTCGCCGTGGGGGTGGACAACATCGACCTCGCGGCGTGCGCCCGGCGGGGGGTGCTGGTGACCAACACGCCCCACGCGGTGACCGAGGGGACAGCGGACATGGCCTGGGCGCTGATCCTGGCCGTCGCCCGGCGGCTGGTGCCCGCCGACCGCTTCGCCCGGAGCCCGGAGTACGCCGCGCGGGGGCCGCTGGGGCCGACGGAGTTCATCGGGGTGGACCTGACGGGCCGGACGCTGCTGATCGTGGGGGCGGGGCGGATCGGGCGGGCCGTGGCCCTGCGGTCGCTGGGGTGGGGGATGCGGGTGCTGTACGTAGCCCGGTCGCGGCACCACGAGTTCGAGCAGGCGCCCCTGGCGGCGGAGCGGGTGGACCTCGACGCCGGGCTTCTGGAGGCGGATGTGGTGAGCATCCACACGCCCCTCACGCCCGAGACCCGGCGGCTGATCGACGCCCGGAGGCTAGCGCTGATGAAGCCGACCGCGATCCTGGTCAACACGGCCCGGGGGCCGATCGTAGATGAGGCGGCCCTGGCCGCGGCCCTGGCGGAGGGGCGGGTCTACGGCGCGGGGCTGGATGTGTTCGAGAACGAGCCGCGCGTGCACCCCGGGCTGATCGGCCTGGAGAACGTCGTGCTGACCCCGCACATCGCCAGCGGGGCGATGCGGTTCCGGGAGATGATGACGGCCATGGTCGCGGAGAACGCGGGGGCGGTGGTGCGGGGGGAGCGCCCGCCGAACCTGGTCACGGCGTAGCCGGTCGCGGCGCGGGGGCGGCCTGCGGGGCCCAGAAGAGCTCGAGAGCGCTGGCCTCCGCGGAGTGGCCCCAGGTGAGGCCCCGCAGGGCGGCGGGCGGCTCGCGGTAGCGCCACGCGGCCGGGCCTGTCGGCTGCACGCCCCGGCCGAGGGACGCGAAGAGGCTTGAGAAGAGGGCGGGGTCGCGCTCGGCCTCGCGGCCGGGCTTCAGGAGCGTGCTCGCCCCCAGGCGATGCGGCGAGCCGTCGCTGGGCGGGCCGAAGATGACGGTCATGGCCGCGTCGCGCTCGTGGGCACGCCGGATGAGCGAGGCGTTGGACCGGACCCAGCCCTCCGCGGCCGTCGGGCGCGAGGGGTCGCGCGACAGGGCGCGGTGGGTCTCGACCAGGCACGTGATGAGGCTCTCCAGCGGCGTGCGGATGTCGGCGAAGTACGCGTAGGTCGAGGTGAGCGGGCGCTCGGGGTGGTCGGCGGGGACCTCGCTGAGGATGCGGGTCCGGATGGTGCCCGGGACCGACGAGCGCGAGGACCACGCCGCGGTCACATCCAGGCGAGGCGTCCCGGGGGCCCCGGGGGCCTGGGCGCTGCACGAGACGAACAGGTAGCGGGCGTTCTGCATGCCCCACGCGTGCACGAGCGGGCCGAGGCGCCCGTACGCGAAGAGCTCCGGCGCGTCGGTGCGGAGGGCATCCAGGTCCACCCAGGCCTCGATGAGGGTTCGGGGCATCGGGCGGGCGCGCTCGCGGGGCGCGGCCCAGGCGCCGGGACCGGCAGCGGCCGGGCCCAGCCACCGGTCGAGAGCGCCATCGCCGAAGGCGACGACGGTGCGCCCCGGGAGCCGCGCCCATTCCAGCGTCCCTGGCTGCGGCGCGCCGGCGCGGGCGGTGGAGTGGGCCCGGTGCCCGCCGGCGAGTTCTCGCGCTGTCACCTCCCCCTTTGCCTGCGCACGAAGGGCGGCGTCGATCCGCTCGTACGCCCCCTCGCTGTGCACCTCGAGAGCGGCCGCGAAGCGCTCAACTCGGGGCGTCCCCCGGCGCGCCCCCTGCGGCGGCGAGTGCGAGGCCCTGAACTCCAGCAGCGCGAGGCGGTACCGCGAGGCGCCCAGCACTTCCGGCGCGAGCAACTCACTCAGCAGGCCGCTCTCACTCCCCACCACTCTCGGCACCGCCCACGCGAGGGCGGCCTCGATCGCCTGGCGGTTGCGGTCGGCCGCGGCGGCGCCGGGCGGAAGCGTCGTCGGGTCCACGGCCCAGAACGCGACCGTCCCCGGCGGGAACTGCCAGAACTCGGCCGCCTGCTGCGCTCCCGCGCGCGGCGACACCCACGCGAGCACCAGGCACACGATCGCCGCAGCGCGGATCACGGGAGGGCCGGCTCCGCGGCCTCGGCCCGCCAGAGGCGCGGGGCTGCGCTCATCGCCTCAAGCACGATCCGGTCCGCCGCCGCACCCGGGAGCGAGTGGCGGTAGAGGTCGAGCAGCGCCATCCCGGCGGGAGCCGGATCGCCCGGGAGCACCCGCGGGGCCGCCTCGGCGCGTCCGCGCGCCGCCTCCTGCGCGCCCTGGATCGCGCCGATGGCGGCGGGGATCGTGAACATCGAGACGAACCGCGAGAGCGAGCCCACCGCCGAGGTGGCGTTGACCAGCAGCGAGCGGTCGCCGTGCGACTCGAAGATGTAGTCGTCCCCCTTCCAGTACGAGAACAGGACGCTGGCCCGCGCCCCGCGCTTCAGGTCCGGGTAGGTCGGCACCAGCAGGCCGGGCGAGCGGCTCTCATCCGAAGGCGAGCGCACGCCGTTGGCGATCGCGGAGCCGGCCATGCTGACCAGCGTGTAGCCGAGGGGCAGGTGCCGGGCCGTGTCGGAGAACGAGATGCTGGTCGCCGCGGCGTCCTTCGGCATGGCCGACGCGAAGGCCGGGTTGCTGGGGAGCCCCCCGTCCCCCTGGCCGCGGGCCTGGTTGGCCGCGACCATCGCCCCCTGAGGCGTGGGCGAGAGGAGCAGCCACGAGTCGGTCAGGGCCATGGTCAGTTCGAGCGGCACGGGGATGCCGGGGAACTGGAGCGTGATCATGTCGGCCGCGCCCCTCGAGGGGACGACGGCGATGCGGATGTAGCCGTTGGCGTGCATCTCCGCCTGCTCGTTGACGAGGCCCGCCAGCTTCGTGAACGATCCCAGCAGCTTCGCCCGGTCCTTGACGGCGAACATCAGCACCGACGAGCCCAGCCCCCCGCCGCCGGTGGAGTCGGACATGTAGAACCCGCTGACATCCCCCAGCGCCCCGAGGATGTCCGCCTCGGGGTCCACGCCCGTCATCTCCACAAACTGGGCGAGGCCCTCGGCGAACTCCTCGCTCTGGGCCTTGCCGTTCTCGATCGCCTTGGCGAGCCACGACCCGCCGGAGCGGCTGAGGGAGGCGTAGATCGCGTCGGACGGGATGGCCGCGAGGTCGGCCCGGTTCAGCGGCTGGCGAGGGAGGCCCAGCGTGTCGGCGAAGGTCCCGGCGCCCTGGAGCGCGGCGTGGACCACGAGGGCGGTCTCGCTGTACCCGGCCTGGAAACCCATCTTCATGGCGTTGCGCCCGACCACGCCCAGACTCTCCATCTGCTTGCGCCCTTCCTGGAACTCGGGTGTCGCGCCCGCGAGCATCTGGGCCATGTTGAGCGCGGGGGTCAGGCCCGCGAAGTCGAGGCGGCCGCGGAGGAAGGGCTTCAGCCCGCCGGCCGGCGCGGGGAGCGCGGCGGCGCCCGCGTCGGGGTCGGCCATGGTCCCGAAGATGATCTCGTAGCGCCAGCCGTCCGAGCCCTCGCGCGGGCCGAAGGAGAGCAGGCCGATGGGCGTCTGCATGTCGAGCATGCCCTCGATGCGGGTGCTGGGCTTGGCGGAGGGGGCGCCCTGGGCCTGGTCCAGCGCGTCGTTCAGTTGCGTGTGCAGCGCGTCGGCCTCGGGCTTGCCGGCGGTCAGCACGCTGAACGCCACGCCATAGCCGAAGGCCCCGCCGCTGGGCGTCTCGTCGTAGGCGACCGTGACCCGCATCGGGCGGGCGATCGTCTTGACCAGCGTCGAGAGCATCGCGGCCGCCTCGGGGGGCATGTCCGGGATCTCGCGGGGCAGCTCGCCGAGCCGCTGCGGGATCATGGCGATCGCGGCCGCGAGGGCCTTGTCCTTCGGATCGACCGCCAGCGTGTCGAGGGAGCCGCGCTCGATCACGAAGACCGTGCCGCCGCGGAAGCCCTCATCGGCCGCCGGCTTCGCCTCCTGGGCTGCGAGGGGAGCGCCGGCGAGGGCGATGGTCGTGCAGGCGAGCGCGGCCAGGCGGGGGAAGAGCGGGCGCTTGGGTTCGGCGGGGCGGGTGGTCATGTTCGGTCCTCTCCTGTCGGGCGTGCGGGCGGGCGGTGGGGGCGCGGGGGCTTGAGGGGCGAGTGGGCGGGGTGAGCATCGCGGGACGGGCACGGGCGGCGGGTCCGTCAGTATCCTAACGGGCCGGCTAAATGCCTCCTCAGCTTCCTTGGTAGTGCCCCGCATCCGCTTTCGTTTCCGGCCGGCGTCTGGACGTCTGTGCGGCGAGTGGTCTCAGGTGAGCGCGTGCCCGATCCGAGCAAGATCCTCATCATCCGCCCGAGCGCCCTGGGGGATGTCTGCCGGTCGGTGCCGGTGCTGGCGAGCCTGCGGCGGGCGTACCCGGAGGCCCGGATCGACTGGCTGGTGCAGGACACCTTCGTGGATGCGGTGTGGTACCACCCGGGGCTGACCAACGTAGTGCCCTTCCCCCGGAACGGGCTGGCGGCCGACCTGCGCCGGGGTCGGATCGACCGGGTGCTGGGGTGGATGAACCGGACGCTCCGCGGGCCGGGGTACGACTTGGTGCTCGATTGCCAGGGGCTGGGGCGGAGCGGGCTGTTTGCCCGCTGGACGGGGGCACGGGTGCGGATCGGCTACGCGCGGCCGGAGGGGCGGGAACTGTCGTGGCTGGGGGTGAACCGGCGGGTGAGGGTGCCGCCGTCGGATGGGCCGTCGCCGCTGCACGCGGTTGACCGGATGCTCGAGCTGGTCAGGGCCGCGGGAGTGGAGCCGGTGCGGGACATGCGGCTGTACACGGGGCCGAAGGAGCGGGCGTTCGTGCAGAAGCGGCTGGACGGGCGGCGCTACGCCGTGATCGCCCCCACCAGCCGCTGGCCGGGCAAGCGCTGGCCGGCCGACCGCTTCGCGGCGGTGGCCGAGGCGCTGCTGGAGCGCGGCACGGTCGAGGCGGTGGCCGTGGTGGGGGGGAAGAACGAGCGCGACCAGTGCGGCCCGCTCCTGGAACTGGCCTCGCGAGGGGGCGAGGCCACGCAGCACGCAGCACTCAGCACGCAGCACCGCATCCTCGACCTCGTCGGTGCGACGAGCGTGGGGGAGCTGATGGCGGTGGTGAAGTCCGCGGCCGTGGTGATCGCCAACGACTCGGCCGCGCTGCACATGGCGGTGGGCTTCGACCGCCCGAGCGTGGGCCTCTTCGGCCCGACGCGGGTGGAGCTGGTGGGGCCGTACACGGGGCACGCGCCGCCGCCTTCGGCCCGGACCGCGGTGATCCAGCACCTGCGCGAGGGCGACCGGATGGACCACAAGGACGAGCGGGGGGGGCGGGAGATGATGGAGAGGATTGGGGCTGAGAAAGTGATCGCCGCGGCGGAATCCGCCGGCTCTGCGGACCGGAACTGTTCCAGATAGGCTGCGCGGCCGAAAGGGGAAGCGATGTTTGGCACCAGGATCATTGGCGCGTTCATGCTGGTAGCCGGCGCTGGCCTGCTGTTCTTCTTCGCGTTCGCGTACGAAACCTCTCTACGTCGAGGTCAGGACTACTACCAGCGAGAGACAGTGCTGAACCTGGGGCTAATGAGCGACAGAGAGATTGGGTGCACCGTCGGGGCGATGTTCCTCGTCGGCGGATTTCTCTTGTTTGGCCTGGCGGGCATCGGCGACGAAGTCCGCCGTTGCGCTGAAGGTTCTCGAGACAACGTCAAGCAAACGAAGTGAGCTCGCCCGCCACGACGATGGCCCCGGCCGGGTGCTGCCGATCGGCGGGGGGCTCTTCGCCCGGAGGGCGCACGATCGTTGCCAGGGGCGCGGCGAGGCCGCTCTGGGCCGAGCAAGCCCCTGGTAGCCGGCCCCTTTTCCTTTCTTCTCTTCCTCCGCCCGGAGGGCGGACGCGGTCTCGTCGGCCCTCCGGGCCGGGTATTGAAGAAGGAGCCTCTTCCAGGGGCTGGCTCGGCCGGGACGGCCTCGCTGCGCCCCTGGCAACGGTCGTGCGCCCTCCGGGCGAAGAGCCGCGAGAGTGGGCATCGATTTAGTCGGAGGTGCCACCCTGTGCCTCGGCCCTCGCCGGCGAGTCCGGGGTTGGGCGATCGTCAGCAAGCCCTACTTGAACACCTCCGCCTCGTCGAACTCGATCTCGTGCTTGCGGAGGAGCTCGAGGAACTCGGAGCGGAAGTCCTGGGTTCGGTGATGCTCTTTCTGGCGGGCGATGTAGGCGGCGACGGTCTCCACCATCGACTTGCTCACGGTGAAGCCGCCGTAGCCCTCCTGCCAGTTGAAACTGCGGAGGTGCGGGAAGGTCTCGTGAACCCACTTGGAGGAGCGGCCCTTCACATGCTGGAGCATGCGGGAGTGCGAGAGGTCGGAGGGGTAGCGGGCGAGGATGTGGACGTGGTCGGGCATGCCGTTGATGGCGATCGGCGTGCAGCGGAGGTCGCGCAGGATGCCGCCGAGGAAGGGGTAGAGGCGGGCTTCGAGGTCGGGCGAGATCAGTTCCAGGCGGTCCTTGGTGCTGAAGACCATGTGGTAGAAATTCTGGGTCCAGGCGCCGGGCATGTTCGGCCTCCTCTTCCCGCCCGGGGGCGGGAAGAGGAGGATAAGAAAGAACGAAGAGAGCCGGCTACCAGGGGCTGGCTCGGCCCAAAGCGGCCTCGCTGCGCCCCTGGCAACGCTCGTGCGCCCTCCGGGCGAAGAGAGAACCGGCGGCGGAACGCCGCAAGTACCATCTTTCAGTTCAGTGCCTTGCGACCACCCGCGCTCACCCGTTCTTCCGCTCAAACTCCCGCATGAACTGGGCCAGCGCCTCGCACCCGGCCCGCGGCATCGCGTTGTACGTGCTGGCGCGGATGCCGCCGACGTTGCGGTGGCCCTTGAGGCCGTCGAGGCCCTGGGCCTGGGCTTCCTTCACGAACTTGTCGGTCAGCTCATCGCCCCCCCCTGGAGAGCTGGGGAGCCGGAACGTGATGTTCATCAGGGAGCGGGCGTCGGGCCTGGCGTGGGGCTGGTAGAACTTGGTCGAGTCCAGCACGTCGTAGATCAGCTTGGCCTTGGCCTCGTTGTGCTTCTGCATGGCCGCGAGGCCGCCGCTGGCCTTGATCCACCTGGCGATCAGGCCCATGACGTAGACGGCGAAGACGGGGGGGGTGTTGGGGCGGGAGAGCTCGGGGACGAAGGTGCGGTACTGGAGGAGGTCGCCGATCTCCTTGCTGCCGGCGTCGATCAGGTCGTCGCGGATGATGCAGAGGGTGACGCCGGCGGGGCCGAGGTTCTTCTGGGCGCCGGCGTAGACCATCGCGTACTTGCTGATGTCCAGCGGGCGGCTGTACATGTGGCTGGAGGTGTCGCAGATGAGCGGGACGCCGGCGAGGGCGGGAGGGGGGGCCGGGATGCGGAACCACTCGGTGCCCTCGAGCGTGTTGTTCGAGCAGTAGTGGATGAACGCGGGCTTCTCCGAGTAGCGGATCTCGGCGTCGGCGGGGATGTACGTGTGGTTCTTGTCCTTGGTGTCGTGGGCGATGTGGGCGGTGCCGAAGCCGGGCTTGCCGGAAAACTTCTTGGCCTGCTCCGCGGTCTTCTGGGCCCAGTAGCCGGTGATGAGGTAGTCGCCGGTCTTCCCGGGGCCCATGAAGTTCATGGGGATCATGTGGTTCTGGCCGCTGGCCCCGCCGGTCAGGAACAGCACCTTGTAGTTGGCGGGGATGTTGGCCAGCGAGCGCAGGTCGGCCTCGCACTCGGCGAAGACCTTGTCCACGACCTTGCCGCGGTGGGAGTGCTCGAGGATGCCGATGCCGGACCCCCCGATGTTCCAGACGTCCTGCTGGACCTGGCGCAGCACCTCCTCGGGGAGAGTGCCGGGGCCGGCGGAGAAGTTGAAGACCCGCTCCCCCCCGCCCGAGGCGGGCTTGCTGGGCTTGGCGGCGGCATGCGAGGTGACGGTGGTCATCGGCGGGTACTCCGGCTCTGGTTGCCGAATAGTACCCGACGAGAGCGGGGATTCGCGGCGACCTCGTTGGGCGACCTCGTTGACTGGGGTGGCATGGGCAAGCCGCTCTGGGCTTGCCCATGGCTTGACGGGCAAGCCGAAGACGGCTTGCCCATGCCACCCGTCAGCCGCTGAGCGCGGCCAGCATCTCATCCAGGCTGGTGATCCCCGCCGCGGCCTTGGTCAGGCCATCCTCGCGGAGGGGCCTCAGCGAGCCGTCGGCCGTCGCGGCCGCGGCGAGCTCGTTGCTGCTAGCCCGCCGCATGATCAGCTCACGGGTGGGGTCGCTCAGCTCGAACAGCTCGTAGACGCCGATCCGGCCGCGGAACCCGGTGCCGCGGCAGTGGCGGCAGGCCGCGCCCGCCGCGCGCGGTGTGGGGCGGCGGAAGGTGGCGCCGCGGGCGAGGGCGGGTAGGGCGGCCATCTGGGGGAGTTCGCCCGCCTCGGGCGTGTACTCCTCGGTGCACTGCTCGCAGAGGCGCCGCACCAGCCGCTGGGCGAGCACGCCCTCGAGCGAGCTGCTGACCAGGAACGGCTCGACGCCCATGTCGAGCAGGCGCGTCGGGGCGCCCGCCGCGTCGTTGGTGTGCAGGGTGCTGAAGACCAGGTGGCCGGTGAGAGAGGCCTGGATGGCGGTCTCGGCCGTCTCCTTGTCGCGGATCTCGCCGATCATGATCACGTCGGGGTCGTGGCGGAGGATGGAGCGCAGGCCCGTGGAGAAATCCAGGCCCACTTTGTGGTTGACTTGGATCTGGTTGACGCCCGTGACGTGGTACTCGACCGGGTCCTCGACGGTGATCGCCTTGATCTCGTCGGAGATGATCCGCTGGAGGGACGCGTAAAGCGTCGTCGATTTGCCCGAGCCCGTGGGCCCGGTGACCAGCAGGATGCCGTGGGGCTTCGAGATGAGCCGGTCCCACGCCCGCAGGATCTCCGTCGGCATGCCCAGGTCGTTGAGCGTGAGCAGCACGGCCGTCTTGCTGAGGATGCGCAGGACCACGCCCTCGCCGTAGAGCATGGGGATGACGCTCACCCGCAGGTCGTACTCGCCCACCGGGCTGTTCTGGTCCAGCCGCTGGCGGAACGTGATCCGGCCGTCCTGCGGCTTGCGCTTCTCGGCGATGTTCAGGTTGGACATGATCTTCAGCCGGCTGATGATGGCCGCGCCGAAGCGGTGGATGCTCGAGGGGACATTGGCCCGCTGGAGGATGCCGTCGATGCGGTAGCGGACGACCAGCTCGCGCTCGTAGGGCTCGATGTGGACGTCGGTGGCCCGCTCCTTGATCGCCTCGATGAGCAGGTCGTTGACGAGCTTGATGACCGAGGCTTCCTGCGCCTGCTCGATCTCGCCGGGGTCCGCCCCCTCCAGGTTGGCCGGCTTCTCGCCGTCGGCCTGGGCCATCTCGCCGAGGGTGTCGCCGCCGACGCCGTAGTTGGCGCGGATGAACTTGTGCAGGTCGTCCTCATCCGCGAGGACCAGCTCGATGTTGCACCCGGTGAGCAGCCGCAGCTCGTCGAGGACCGAGAGCTCAAACGGGTCGCTGGTGGCGACCGTGAGCGCGCCGTTGTCGCGGCTGATGGGGACGCAGTTCTGCTTGTAGACCAGGCGGGCGGGGAGGGCCTCGAGCACCTTGGCCTCGACCACCATCGTGGCCATGTCTACGACGGGCATCTGGAACTGCTCGCCGATGACCGAGAGCACCGTCTCGCGGGTTACGAACCCCAGCCGCACCAGGACACGGTCCAGCCGCTCGCCGGTCGTCCGCTGCTCGGCGATCGCGATCTCCAGTTGGGCTCTGGAGATGAGGCCGCGTTCGAGTAGGAGGGTGCCTACGCCCATGGGGTGCGATTCTAGATCGGCCGTCCGGGCCCGAGACTCGATCTTTCCGACCCACCCAGGTTAACGCCCGACCCCCGTGGCGGTTGCAGAACGCGTGTCACGGCCCTGTCACGGGCACCCGGCGGCGTACCGCTGGAGGAAGCACCCGAAATCCTGCACGTTCAGCACCGGGGCCACCGTGCTCCCGTCGCAGTTGGCGTACGCCTCGCCCGCGGCGTACCGCCCGAGGAAGCAGCCGAAATCCGAGACGTTCAGGACCGGCGCGGCGGTGCTGCCGTCGCAGTTGGCGTAGCAGGGGGTGTACGCCTCGCTCAGCGCCAGGAACGCGGCAAAGTTCTCTTCGGATGTCGGGATGATCTGCTCCGGCGCCAGGATGAACCCGTTGGGGTCCCCGGCCCGCAGCTCGATCGTGAAGCCCTTGATGCCCCGGGCCCCCCAGGCCCAGTCCACCGAAACCCCGCTGGCGGGGTAGATCGTGGTGTGGACCGGGCCCGCCTCGTAGACCCTCCCGTGCACCGCGAAAATGGCCGCGGCCATCGCGTCGTCGCGGGCCTGGAACTCGGCGGCCATGGCCGGCGGCTCGGGCAGGGCGGCGGTGTACCCCCAGGGCGACATGATGAGCTGCCCGTAGCTGTGCAGGTCCATCGTGGTGACGATGCGCGGGTTGGCGATGATGAGGTCGCGCATCACCTGCGTCTCGGCCTCGGAGAACGCGGAGGGGCCGCGGTACGTGTCGTTGCTGCACTGCGTGCTGGCGCCCTGCCCGCCCCACTGGTGTCCCCAGTTGCGGTTGAGGTCCACGCCGAAGCAGCTCGAGGTGATCTGCCGCCGGTTCTTCCGCCAGAGGCGGTTGTTCGTCCACGTGTAGTCGTAGCCGTCGGGGTTCATGATCGGGATGAACAGGAACTCCATGTTGTCCACGAGGTAGCGCACCCGGGCATCGGTCGCGTAATCCGTCAGCAGCCGCTCGGCGCAGTACTCCGTCACCGGGACGTTGACCCACTCCCGGGCGTGCTGGCCGCCCCACCACAGCGTCGCCGGGCGCGAGGCCGTCGGGCCCGGCCCGGTGATCCGCAGGCCGAAGATCTCCCGCCCCTGGACCGACAGGCCCGCGACGAAGTACTGGGCCAGCCCCGGATACGCCGCCGCCAGGCCCTGGCAGTAGGCCTTGTTGTCCGTGTAGTTGTGGTAGCTGTCGTACCAGCCGGGGCCGTCGGCCGCGGCCAGGGCGCGGATCTCGGCCGTCTCGTCGTCGATCGCCCGCTGCACATCCTCGATAAGCACCTCGAACCGCAGGCGGGTCTGACCGAGCGCCGCGAACTGCTCGGGGGTGACGCGGAAGTCGATCGGGCCGGCACGCCTGATCGACTCGGTCCAGATGTCGTCGGTGAGGGCCGAGACGACCAGGAAGTCGCGGGCGGTGCGCAGCTCGGCCCGGACCACTCGGTGCCCGTCGAAGCGGGTGGGGGGCTCGGTGGCGCGGGCGGCGTCAACCTGGGCAAGGGCGTTGCCCGCGAGGCACGCCAGCAGGGCCGCGCCAAGGGCACAGGACCGGGGCACCGGGGAAGGGCCGCTGTTCATTCTCCGCTCCTTCGGGCCGATTCCGCCGCCAGAACGTCGGGGGCGGCGGGGGCCGGACTACCCGGGGTACGTGGCGCTGGTCCGGTCGGTTTCCCAGACCGTGATCGACCGCAACTGCGCCCCCGCGCCCGCCTCCCGGACGGCGGGGGCCAGGAGGTCGTAGAAGACGCGCGCGATGTTCTCGACCGAGGGGTTCAGGCCCCCCGCAGCGGCGAACTCCCGCGTGTCAGCGCACAGGTTCTTGTGGTCGAAGCGCCGGATGATCGTCTCCTCGGCGAGACGCTCCAGGTCGTCGAGCGCGAACCGCCGCTCCCCGCCCGCGCCCGGCATCGCCACGCACGGCTCGAACTGGTAGTTGTGCCCGTGCCCGCTGGGGTTGTTGCACTTCCCGTAGAGCCGCCGGTTCTCCTCCTCGCTCAGCGCGGGGGAGTGCAGCCGGTGGCTGGCCGAGAAATCGAACCGCTGGCGGAGGAGCACGGTGCCCGGCTCTTGGCTTGCCATCTCGACCGAATAGTACGGGCTGAGGCGCCACCGCACGCTCCTGATGCGCGCCCCGAGCGCCGTCGAGGCCAGTCCCTCGCGGATCTCCGGCAGCAGGTCCGCCGGGTCGGCATCCGGGCGCTCGGCGCACGCCCGCGCGATCAGCGGGACCGCCGTGGCGTGCACCGCGCGGTCGATGTCCTTGATGTTGACGAGGTACCCGGTGACCGGGTCCACCCCGCCGCCGCACACCACGTCGATTTCATAATGACGCCCCAGGCCACGAACGGGCGGCGAACCCGCGTAACCGTTTGGCCCCTCGCGGGTTGCGGCGGGGCCGAGCCGCGGCGGGTTCACAGCGAAGCGCACGGTGCGCGTGAGGGTGAGCATCGCCTCAACATTAGGAGCGGCGGCGCAGCGCCCCGTATACTCCCTTCCCGCCCGGACAGCGAAAGCCGGGCCCCAGGAGACGATGCTATGAGCTTCAAGTTTGCCACCGCGGGTGTGATCGCCGCAGCCGGCCTCTTCGCGACCGCCTGCGAGGAGAAGAAGCCGACGGTTCCCCCGACGCCGGCCCCGACCGGCGCGCCCACGGCCCCGCCCGCTCCGACCGGCGCTCCGACCGGCGCTCCCACGCCCGGTTGATCGACCCGACGAGCACTCACGGAGGACGCCATGCTCGTAAACATCCTGATCGCTGTCGCATTGACGGGCGCTCTGGCGCTCGGCGCTGTCCGCTTGCAGCCGCCCTCCCGCGACCCGGGCGGGAAGGACCCCGCCCCCGGGGCCCCGGGCGTTGACCCGGCCTACGTGCTGGGCTTCACGATGAAGCGCCTCGACGGCGCCGACCAGAACCTCGCCGACTACAAGGGCAAGGTCGTGGTCATCGTGAACGTCGCCAGCCGCTGCGGCTACACGCCCCAGTACGAGGCCCTGCAGAAGCTCTACACCGAGAAGAAAGACCGGGGCCTCGTCGTCCTGGGCTTCCCCGCCAACAACTTCGGCAAGCAGGAGCCGGGCACGAACGCGCAGATCGCCGAGTTCTGCTCCAGCAAGTTCGGCGTCACCTTCCCCATGTTCGAGAAGATCAGCGTCAAGGGCGAGGACCAGCACCCGCTCTACAAGAAGCTCGCCTCGCAGCCCGCGCCCGTCGGCGGGGACCCGAAGTGGAACTTCACCAAGTTCGTGGTGGACCGCTCGGGCAAGGTCGTGGCCCGGTTCGACGCCAAGAGCAAGCAGGGGCTCGAGCCCGACCTGCTGACGAAGATCGAGGAACTGCTCGGAGAGGATGCGGCGGCCAGGCCGGCAGCGCCCTCCCGGCCGGCCGGGATCGACTGAGACCCCTCACGACGCCTCAACGCCGGACCGGCCCTCCCCCCCGGGAGGGCCCTTTCGTTTTTCGCGCCGCGGGACGCCCGTGCGCGGTAGGCTTCCCGCGACGAATGCCGGTCTTCGAATACACAGCCCTGAACCCCGGCGGCGAACGCACCACCGGCGTTCTCAACGGCAGCACCGAGCAGGCCGTCCTGGCGGAGCTGGAGTCGCGCCGCCTGGTCCCGGTCTCGATCCGGGCGAGGGCGGAGCGGGCACGCGGCGGGCTCGGCGGCCGGGGCCGCGTCTCGGCGCGCCGCCTCGGCACCACCTATCTCCAGCTCTCCGACCTCCTCCGCGCCGGCGTCCCGCTCCTGCGCTCGATGCGTCTGCTGGCGAACCGCCGGTCCTCCGCCCGCCTCGGCGAGGTGCTGCGCGACATGACCGAGGCCGTCTCGCAGGGGACCGAGCTCTCCGAGGCGATGGCCCGCCACACCGGCGTCTTCCCCCGCGTCCACATCGCCATGGTCCGCGCCGGCGAGCGCGGCGGCTTCCTCGAGCAGGTCATGGCCCGCCTCGGCCAGTTCGTGATGGGCCAGGCCGAGCTGCGCTCCAAGGTCGTCGGCAACCTCGTCTACCCGTTCATGCTCGTGGCCTTCGGCCTGGTCGTGCTGACGCTGATCTTCGGGATCTTCGTGCCACGCTTCAAGCCGGTGTTCTTCCCGCCCCCCGAATCGGGCAAGGTGGTCGACGTCCCGCTGATCAGCCACATCGTCTTCGGCGCGGGCGACCTCGTCGCGAGCTACGGCCTCTACACGCTCGCCGCCACCCTGGTCGCCCTGGCGATCCTGTGGAGGCTCTCGCGCCGCCCCGACGCCCGTCGCAAGCTCGACGAGCTGCGGACCCGCATGCCCGTGCTGGGGCCGATCGTGCGGCTCCTGGCCGCCGCCAGGTTCTGCCGCATGCTCGGGACCATGCTGGCCAACGGCGTGCCGATGCTCACGGCGATGCAGATCGCCCGCGAGGCGGCCGGCAACACCCTCATGGAGGAGGCGATCGACGGCGCGACCGAGGCCGTCCGCGCGGGCCAGCCCCTGGCGGGCCCGCTCGGCGAGAGCGGCCTCTTCGACGAGGATGTACTGGAGATGATCGTGGTGGGGGAGTCGGCCAACAACCTGGATGAGGTGCTGACGACGATCGCCGGGACCATCGAGACGCGGGTGGACCGCCTGCTCACGACCGCCGTCAGGCTCCTGGAGCCGCTGATGCTCGTCGCCATCGCCCTGGTGATCGGCTTTGTCGCCGCGGGGCTTATCCTGCCGATGACGCGCCTGAAGGCCGGGTTTTGAGCCGGGCAACCGGGGCGACCAAGGCTTGCACCGCGGCCGCGGGGATGCTAGTGTAGACTAATGGCCACCCGCCCCCGGGGTCGCCATAAGGTCAATCCCGGTGCGTTCTGCACCGCGATAACCGCGAGCGGACGGGGGTTCTCGGGGGCAGCATCGGCTGGACGGAATCGGGTTCGACTCTGACGGGAGATGAAGCCATGAGCGGAGACGCACAGACGAGGCGTGAGCGGTCGGCCCTCCGGCGCGCCTTCACCCTGATCGAGGTCATGATCGTGATCGCGATCGTCCTGGCCCTCACCGGCCTGGTCGGTTACGCCGTGCTCAGCCGGCGCGACGAAGCGAAGCTGAACCTGGCGAAGGTCGACATGAACATGATCCGCGGCGGCCTGAAGATGTTCAGGCTCGACTTCGACCGCTACCCCACCGAGGAGGAAGGGCTGAAGGTCCTCTGGGACAAGACCGCCCTCTCCAGCGAGGCGGACCAGAACAGGTGGAAGAAGTACATGGATGAGCCCCTGGACAAGGACCGCTGGGACACGCCGTGGATCTACAAGCTCGACGCGGAGGAGAGCGCGGGCGAGTACACGCTCTTCTCCGCCGGCCCCGACCGGCAGGAAGGGACCGAGGATGACGTGCGTTCCGGCTCCGGCTCATCCGCCGGCGCGACGGGCGCCACAGGCATGATGGAGGAGGCGCCGCCCCTCCCGCCCGCCTCCGGCGGCTAATGCGTCAGTTCCCCGGCGCCCCGCGCCGGTGTCGAAACGGAAGTCCACACTTCGGAGCGTGCATGGAGGGACGTCGCGCCCTGACCATGATCGAGACCCTCGCGACGGTCGCGATCCTCGCCGCCGTCGCGGCGCTGGCGTTCCCTGCGCTCAGCGCGTGGCTGGCCCCCGCGCGCCAGGATGCCGCCCTGGCGCAGATCGCCGCGGCCGTGGGGGCGGGGCGGGCCGAGGCGCGCCGGACCGGCCGGGCGATCGAGGTCGCCGCGCGCCCTCTGGGAGACGCGACGGAGATCGTCCTCCGGCCGCTGGGTGGCGACCCCGATGCGCGGGCGGACGACCGCGCCGCCCGCAACACGCCGGTCCGGCACATTGCCATGCTTCGCGACGGGTTCACGATCGGCGCGGCGGAAACATCCACATCCCCCCACGATGATCCCGGTGCCGACCGGGCGGCCGAGGGGACGGTCATCGCCCTGTGCCTTCCCGATGGGCTGGTCGAGGGCCGGAGCGGGGTCCGGGTGCGCCGGGGCGAGGTCGAACTGGAACTGACGGTGTCGCGCTGGTCGGGCGAGGTGGTCGCCTCACCCGCCGAGGACGGCGAGGATGCGCTCCCGGAGGACGAGGCCCCCCCCGAAGCGCCCGCGCCCGCCGAGCCAGCGTCGGCAGCGCCGCCCGCCACGGGGGCCGCGCCATGACCCCGCCCCGCCGCACGGCCATGCCCGGCATCGTGCTCCTGGATGCGGTGCTCGCGATCGCCCTGTTCGTGGTCGCCGGCGGCGCCATCCTGATGCTCTCCGGCCAGGCGGTGGACAGCCTCCAGCGGTCGCGCCTCCACCAGCAGGCGTGCGAGCTCGCCCGCGCGGGGATGTCGCGCCTCGAGGCCGGCCTCGACACGCCCATGACGCTCAACGGCCCGCTCCGCTTCGTGGATGGCTCCCTTGCGCCCCCCGGCCGCTGGGAGGTCCGGGTCGAGACCGAGCCGTCCGCCATCCGCGGCCTGACCAGCGTCGCCGTCACCGCCAGCCGCCTCAGCGACGGCCGCAGCGAGGCCGTCGTCGCCTCTTGCACGCTCCGCCAGCTCGTCCGGCTCGGCGCCCGCCCGGAGGACACTCCCGGCGATGACGACCCGATGGCCTCGCTCGGGGGCGGCGCGGCCGCGCGGGCCCGCAGTTCCGGCGGCGGCCTGGCCGACGCGGCCGGGGGGCGCCCATGATCCCGCGCCGCGCGTTCACGCTGCTGGAAGCGCTGCTGGCCCTCGCGCTCGTCGCCATGCTGGGCGGGAGCCTCCTGTCGTTCGTGTGGACGCTCTCGGACCGCACGCGGGAGGTGCGCCGCGCCGCCGCGCGCGAGGACGGCGTCTCCCTCTTCCTCGACCGCCTCGAGTCCGACGTGCTCTGCGGGCTGGCCGGCGGGCCGGGCCTTGGCGCGGGGGTCCAGGGCGACCCGTCGGGCGTGAAGATCATGACCCGCGGCGTGGCCCTGCGCCTGGGCAAGGGCGGCGCCACCCCCGCCCGCGATATCCAGTTCGGCGAGTACCGCGTCGATGCGGCGGGCGGCCGGCTCCGGGCCCGGCGCGCGGCCGAGGGGGAGGCCCAGGGGGAGCTCGAGCAGGTCACCGGCGGCATCCGCGAAGCCCGCTTCCGGTACCACGATGGACTAGCGTGGCAGGAGTCCTTCGACAGCGCCGCCCGTAACAGCCTGCCCGCCGCAATTGAGATTGCCGTGTGGTACGGCCAGCCGGCCCCGCCGGATGAGAACGCCGCCCCCGCCGAGGCCGCCGAGCCCCCCTCGCCGGACCGCGTGCGTCTCATCGTCATTCCCGACGGCCCGGCCACCGCGGTGAAGGAGGTCCTGTGAGCCGCCGGCGCCCGACCGCATCCCCGGCCCGCCAGCGCGGCATGATCCTCTACGCCGTGTTCGTGGTGATCGCCCTCGCCACGCTCATCGCGATCATGGGCACGAACGCGGCCGAGACGACCGTCGAGGGCGCCGGCGTCTCCGTCGGCGCGGCCCAGTCGCGGTCCCTTGCCTGGTCCGGCGTGCAGGCGGCGATGGCGGAGCTCGCCGAGCAGCGGGCCGACCTCATCGCCGGGCGCGAGCCCGTCCTCACCGGCGAGTGGGAGCTCTTCAAGGGCCAGGGCGCCTCGCGCATGGTCGTGCGCCTCGTCGCGATCGGCCCCGCCGGCGAGCGCACCGAGACCGAGGGCGGAAAGCTCAACGTGAACACCGCGAGCGAGGCCATGCTGGCGAAGGTCCCGGGGATGACCGCCGAGCTGGCCGCGGCCGTCGTGGCCGCCCGCGCGTCGCGCCCCTACCTGAGCATCGCGGACCTCTCGCGGGTCGCCGGGATGGAGGCGCTGGTCCGCGGCGCCCCCGCCGACGAGGGCGCCGAGAGCGGGGCGGCTGCCGAGCGAACGACAATCTCACGCCTGCTGACCGCCATCTCCTTCGAGCCCAGCATCCAGTACGGCGTCGGCCCACGGGGCACCGACCGGCGCGGGACGCGACGGGTGGATGTGAACATCGGCCCCGGGGAGTCGCTCTCGCAGGAGCTCGAGCGCCGCTTCGGCAAGGAGCAGGCGGAGCGCTTCGCGAAGCTGTTCAAGGCCGACCGGCAGCTCAAGAACCGCGAGGCGCTCGCGGAGGCCGCGGCCCCCGCCGGGCTGACGCCCGAGGACTGGTCGGTCGTGCTCGACCAGTTCGAGGCCGGCCCCGACCCCTACCAGCCCGGCCGGATCGACCTGAACCGCGCCCCCGCGGAGGTCCTCGCCTGCATCCCCGGGATCGACGCCGAGCGGGCCGCGAAGATCGTCGAGGCCCGGGCCGGCCTCTCCGCCGAGCTCCTCGCGGGCGTCTCCTGGCCGCTCATCCAGGGCATCCTGACGCCCCAGCAGTTCCGGCAGGCCCTGCCCCACCTGACGACGCGCTCGTTCCAGTGGCGCGTGATCATCGAGGCGGGTATCGCGGGCGGGACGGACGAGGAGCGCAGCCGCCCCTTGCCGGACCTGGAGTTGCGCTCGCGGACGGTCCTGGAGGCGGTGCTCGACATCGCCTCGCAGCGCCCGCGGATCGCCTACCTCCGGGATATCACGCTGCTGGAGTCCGCCCTACAGGTGGAGGCCTCGCTCCCTGAGGAGGAAGAGGTCGTCGAGCCGCCACCCCCGCCCACTCCGCCCGCGCTGCCGGCCTCCCCGGTCTCGCCCCGCAGCGCAACCCCCGCGCCCCCCGCCGCGCAAAAACCGGATGCCCCGCCCCCCCCTCCGCCGAAACTTGAACCTGTAGACCGTCGCGTCGGCCGTTGGACGGCCGGCGCTCAAGGAGGATCCCCATGAGCGCCGCCCGCGAGGTGGTCGTTGTCGGTCTGGACCCAGAGCGGCTCCTGGCCGCCGGGGCCTCGGTCGAGCCGGGCGCGGTCAAGGTCCGCGCCTGGGTCTCGTCGCCGGTCCCCAGGGACATGGACATCCGCGACGGCGCCGCCGTCGGCGCCTGGCTGGGCGAGGAACTGAAGAAGGCCGGCCTGGCCCGGTCGCGCCTGGTCTTCGCCGCCTCCCGGTCCGAGGTGGTCATCAAGCGCCTGCGCCTCCCCGCCCCGGCCGGCATCGCCGAGCGCGAGCTCGCCGGGATGGTCCGCCTCCAGATGGCCCGGCAGATGACCGTCCCCCTCGAAGAGACCGCCATCGACTACGTCCGCATCGACGCCGGCGAGGCCCACCCCGCCAAGCCCGGCGAGAAGGCCACGCCCACCGCCAGCGTCCTGGCCGCGGCCCTGCCGGGCGACCGCCTGAAGTGGTACCAGGATGTGGCCAGGGCCGCCGGGTGCCGCATCGAGCGGATCGGCCTGCGCTCGGCCGGGCTGGCGGCCATGCTGGCCGACGTCTCGCACCGGCACAACGGCCCGGTGCTGGGGATCGGCGTGGGGTGGAACTCCGTCGAGTTCGTGGTCGTGGAGAGCGGCAGCCTGCTCTTCGCCCGGAGCGCCGACTTCGGCCCCGCCCCCGGGCGCGACCCCGAGACGCCCCTGGTCCAGCGGATCGCCGTCGAGGCCAAGCGCACCTGGATGAGCTACCGCGTCAGCGACCAGTCCACCGTGGTCGATGCGGTGGTCGTGGTCGGGTCCGGGCCGCTGGCGCGCGAGATCGCCGAGCGCTGCGGCGAGTCCCTGGAGATGGCCTGCCAGGTCGCCGAGCCCGGCCGTTCGGTCGAGCTGCCCTCCGCCATTCCGGAACTCGAGCGCCTGGCCGCGGCCGCCCTGGTCGGGCTGCTCCTCGAGGCCGAGTCGCCCCGGGCCGGCCTGGATTTCGCCCACCCCCGCAAGGGCGCCGACCCGCACGCCGCCCGCCGCCGGGCGGTCCTGGCCGCGGCCCTTGGGGTGATCGTGGTCGGCGGGGCTTCCTGGGTCCTCGGGAGCGCCTCGCTGAACTCGCTCGACGCCGAGTTGAAGACCGTCCAGCGACGGGGTGAGCAGGTCCGTAAGGACTACAACGCCGTGATGCTGGACGATGCCCGGCTCAGGCACATCGAGCACTGGACCCGCGCCAACGTGGATTGGATCGCGCACGTCCAGTGGCTGAGCGACCAGATGCCGGACCCGCGGCAGGCGCACGTTGACCAGCTCAGCGGGAAGCTCGAATCGACGATCCAGTTCGTGCCCAGCGGCACCCGGTACCACACCGAGGGATGGAAGCTCTTGCCGGGCGCCTCCTTCACGATGACGGGGCGCGTGAAGCGCCGCGAAGTGGCGAACGACCTGCGCGCTCGGCTCGTCGCCTCGCAGGTGTACACGGTGGAGAGCAAGGGCCCGGATGTTCCCGACAGCTTCGGCCTCGACCTGAGCACGGCCCTCAGGTCCCCGCAGGAGAGTTCCAGGGCGCCCGCCGTGGGCGCCCCGGAGAAGCAGGGGGAGGGCTCATGAAGACCCGGGCGCTCCTCAAGCCGGCGGCGGTGGGCCTGGCGATGCTCACGGTCGCGACGGTCGCGTACCTGAAGCTCTATCACTGGCCGAGGTCGGCGCTCGTCGAGAGCATCCAGAAGCAGCGGGTGAACAACGCCGGCTACGAGGCCCATCTCGCTCGCGCGGGACGCTTGAACGAGTCGCTCCGGAAGCTGGCCGCCGACACCATCGGGACCGAATCCGAGACCGCCACTTCGCGTTTCCGCACGGGCCTCGGCGAGATCGGCAAATCGTGCGGTCTGGCGGTCACATCGGTCAACAGTCACGACCCGGAGCGCATGGTCAGCCCCGCGGCCGCGAAGGTGAAGGACAGCCTGGCGGGCGAGCTGAAGAAACAGACCGACTTCCGCATTATCCGGGGGCAGCTTTCGGGCACGGGGACCCTGGACCAGGCGCTCCGGACGATGGCCACAGTCCAGGCGCAGCCGTGGGTCCACCGTGTCGAGGGCTTCACGCTCAAGCCCCAGGACAAGGAACGTCAGCGGTTCCTGCTCACGCTCGACGTGACGACCATGTTGATCCCCGAGTTCGCGCCCAGGAACGCCCCCGAGCCACGGATCGTCCCCCTGGACCCCCTCGCCGTGACGCGCTGGGCCGGGATCGTCAGGAAGAACCCCTTCCGCGAGCCCGCCATGGAGGTGGCCCGCGCCGACACGCCCCCGCCCGCGCCCGCCGGCCCGGCAGCGCCGCCCCCGCCCCCCTGGGGCGAGTGGAAGCTCACCGGCGTCGCCGAGAGCCCGCGACGGCCCGTCGAGGCGCTCATGGTCAACACCCGCACCAGCGAGTCGGTCGTCCTCAACGTCGGCTCGGCCATCACCGGGGCGACCTTCACGGGCGGCTCGCGCGGGCGCGGCATCTTCGAGATCGGCGGAGAACGGTTCGAAGTGCTGATCGGGCAGACGCTGGAGCAGCGCAGCCCGGCCGGCCGGTAGATTCGCGTGCGTTTCACGGAGTAGCGACGATGAACCACAAGACTCACCCGCGGCTGGCCATGGCCCTCTGCGCCGCGTACCTCGTCGCCGCCGCCGGCGCCGCCCAGGAGCCGCCCGGGCAGGCCCAGAGCCCAGCCCCCGCCACGCCCGCCCCCGAGGCCGCCGCCCCCGTCCCTGCCCCAGCCCCAGCGCCCGCGCCGGGCGACGCCGCGCCGGCCGCGGCTCCCGCCGAGGCCCAGCCGCCCGCCGGCATCCGCTTCAACTTCAAGGATGCCCCCTTCCACCAGGTGCTCGACTTTTTCTCCCGCGAGGCCGGCGTCCCGATCATCTACGAGGCCCCGGCCCCCCAGGAGACCATGACCTTCATCAGCGGCGAGACGTTCACCTTCGAGAACGCCCTCACCATCCTCAACCTGAACCTCCAGCCCAAGGGCCTCCAGCTCCGCCGCGAGAAGGACTACCTCTACCTCGGCACGCTCAAGGACTCCTCCCGCAAGGCCACCCTCGTGGCCAGGGGCGAGGTGCCCGACGACGCGCGCCCCGAGCAGATCATCAACCTCACCATCCCCCTGGCCAACTCCCGCGCCGAGACCGTCGCCGAGCAGATCAAGCCCCTCATCGCCGAGTACGGGTCGGTCACCGCCGTCCCGCCCCAGAACATGCTGATCGTCGTCGAGACCGCGGCCCAGTGCCGCCGCATCCTCTCGATCGTCAGCTCGATCGACGGCATCAAGCCCATCGACTCGGCCTACCGCCTCTTCCCCATCAAGCACGCCAAGGCCGACGCCGTCTTCAACGCGCTTAAGGGCCTCGTGGGCCAGCGGAAGACGACCGTCATCTACGACAAGGACAACAAGCCCCGCACGCTGGAAGAGATCGACATCGCCGGGCTCAACCTCCAGCCCGACCCGCGGATCAACGCCATCATCGCCGTGGGCCCCGAGGCCCGCATCCGCGTCGTCGAGGAGCTGATCGCCCTCATCGACGTCCCCGAGGGCGGCCCCGCCGGCACGCACCAGATGATGACCTTCGCCCTCGAGGCCGTCGCGCCCCAGCAGGCCGCCCAGCAGCTCAACGCCCTCTTCGCCAAGGTGGAGGGCGCGCAGAAGCCCACTGTCCTGCCCATCCCCGAGAACGGCAAGGTGACGGTCGTCGGCCCCGCCGCGCTCCTCGCCCAGGCCGCGGCCCTCATCGCCGAGATCGACCCGGGCAGCCGCCAGGGCGCCGGCAGCGCCCAGCCGGAGCGCCGCGCCGCCGTCATCCGCCTGAAGAACCTCTCCCCGGCCGCCGTCGAGCAGTTCGCCGGCCGCCTCCTCACGTCCCGCCAGGCCGCCATCCTGAAGTACGGCCCCGGCTCCGACGGCAAGAGCCTGATCGTGACCGGCCCGGATGCGGATGTCGCCGCCTTCGAGCAGATCGTCACCGGCATCGACAGCGCCACCGAGCCCTCCCGCGAGATCCGCCAGGTCCGCATCGCCCAGGGCGAGCCCGCGGCCATCCTCGGCAAGGTCAACACGCTGTGGACGGCGACCGACCAGTCGAAGGCCGAGCCCGTCGCCGCGACGCTCGACGCCGAGTCCCGCACGATCACGCTCGTCGGGTCGCGCGTCGGCGTGGACAGGTTTTCCGAGCTGCTCCGCAGCACCGAGTCGAGCCTCGTCATCGACCAGGTCCGCATCATCCCCCTGGCCAACGCCGACGCGGGCGAGCTCGCCGCCACCATCCAGGCCCTGATGGCCCCGCTCCGCCCGGGCGAGATCGCGCCCGTCCTGCGCGTCGATCGCCCCAGCAACGCCCTGCTCGTCCGCGCCACGCCCGAGCAGATGACGGGCATCGAGGAGATGGCCCGAAAGCTCGACGCCGCCACCACCGACGGCGCCCGTCAGATGCGCATGGTCACCGTGGACCGCTCCCGCGCCGACGCCGCCCTGATGGCCGAGACCCTGAAGCGGCTCCTCGAGCAGCAGAACGGCGTCAAGGTGGACATCATCACCGTCGATGAGCTCCTCGGCCGGCCGGAGAAGAAGACCGCCGTCCCCGCCCAGCCGCCCCCGGGCGAGCCCGAGAAGCCCACGACGCACGGCGACGCTACCCCCTCGGCCGGCGGAGGCATGCCCCTCAGCGCGGCCGCGGCGATGTTCGGCGCCTCCGCGCTGCGCATCATCGACGATCCCCCGAAGACCAGCGTGACCATCGCCGTCGATCCGGCCTCGAACAGCCTCATCGTCGTCGGCCCGCAGCGCGCCGCCGACCGCGCCGCCGCCCTCGCCGCGCAGCTCGAGCGGCAGATGCCCCCCGAGCCCACGCGCTGCCGCATCGTCGAACTCCCCGCCGGCACCGAGGCCGAGCCCATCGCCAACCTGATCCGCCAGACCGTCCAGCAGATCGGCCGGGCCGCCCCCGGGAACAACGGCGGCTTCACCGGCCCGGTGGTCTGCTCCTCCGACCCCGCCGGCGGCGCCCTCATCATCTGGGCCAACGAGACCGACTTTCAGGGCGTCACCGACCTGATCCGCGGGGTCTCGCAGATCGGCAACAGCGCCGGCGCCAACCTCCCCGTCCGCTACCTCAAGCTCGAGCGCGCCGACGCCACCACCGTCGCCACCGCCCTCCAGAAGTTCTTCACCGACCGCGCAGCCGCATCGCCCCGGGCCCCCCGGCGCGCGAGCGCCAAGCTGGCCATCGCCGGCGACAAGCGCAGCGGCACGCTCATCGTCGCCTGCACCGACGAGGACTTCGCCGAGATCCAGACCCTCGTCTCCACCTTCGACGCCCCGGCCAAGGCCCGGGAGCTGAGCTACAAGGTCGTTCCCCTCCAGCACGCCCGGGTCGCCGACATCCGCGAGACGCTCGAGAACATCGCCGAGGAACTCCGCTGGGAGCGCATGGGCGCCATCTGGAGCGGGCGCGGCAACGAGGCCGGCGACGATAAGGTCTTCGTCCACGCCAGCGAGCAGGTCAACAGCGTCATCCTCATGGGTCAGGGCGACGCCCTGGAGACCATGACGAAGATGATCGCCGAGCTCGACCGCCCCGCCGGCGAGAGCGCCAAGCTCCTCGCCCGCGCCGTCCAGGTCGAGCGGGGGGACCTCCGCGCCCTCGCCGAGATGATCCGCCAGGTCACCGCCACCCCCGGCTGGCGCTTCTGGCGCGGCCCGGACCCCGACGCCGTCTTCGTCCAGGTCGATGCCCCCCGCCGCATGCTCCTGCTCATCGGGAAGAAGGAGCGGGTGGACCAGGCCGCCGCGTACCTCGAAGACCTCAAGACCGCCGCCGGCAAGCCCGACACGGTCATGGAGACGATCACCCTCAAGCACGCCCCCGCCGGGCGCGCCGCCGACACCATCCGCCGCGTCCTCACCGAGCGGGCCCAGGCCGCCGGGCAGGGCCCCGAGGGGATCTCCGTCATCGGCTCCGCCGACGGCAACCTGCTGGTGATCACCGCCGAGCCCCCCGCCATCAGCGCCGCCAGGGACCTGCTGGCGATGATCGACCAGCCCGAGCTCGGCAAGGACCGCCAGATCGAGGTCTTCGTCGTCCGCAACCGCGAGGCCGACGAGATCGCCTCCCTCGTCCGCGCCCAGTTCCCCCGCGGCGGCCGCCCCGAGTCGCAGGTCATCGTCACCCCCCAGCCCAGCACCAACTCCGTCATCGTCTCGGCCCTGGGGGACGACGTCCCGCATCTGAAGCAGCTCATCGAGACGCTGGACTCCCCGCCCACCGCCGAGAGCACCAAGGTCGTGACCATCTCCCTCAAGAGCGCCCGGGCCGACGAGGTCGCCCAGGGCCTCCGCTCCGCCCTCCCGCAGGGGCTGAAGGTCAAGATCACGCCCATCCGCCGCAACAACACGCTGCTCGTCACCGGCTCTGATGAGAACGTGAAGCTCGTGCTCGCCCAGGTCGCGCAGATCGACGTCCAGCTCGACCGGCCCCTCGTCGAGGTCAAGCGGATCAAGCTCCAGCACGCCCTGGCCTTCGAGGTCGCCTGGACTGTGGATCAGATGATCCGCGCCCGGCCCACCGTCCCCGGCGAGCCCGAGGCCACCATCGACTACACCCGCTCCGACAACACCGTCACCTACTCCGGCACCGCCGACCAGGTCCGCGACATCGACAGGATGATCGAGACCCTCGACGTCGCCACCCAGGTCGTCCGCAAGACCGAGTTCGTCAAGCTCGAGTTCGCCAAGGCCGAGAACACCGCCAAGGCCCTGGAGGTCTTCTACGGGCGCTTCGCCCCCGACGCCACCCCCGCCGCCCGCAACGTCACCATCGTCCCCGACCCCGCCTCCAACTCCCTGGTCGTCAGCGCTGAGGAGAGCCAGTGGCCCGGCCTCCGCGAGCTGCTCAAGAAGCTCGACACCGAGGAGTACGACACCTCCCGCCAGCTCGCCGTCATCCCCCTCAAGCACGCCGACGCCAGCAGCGTCTCCCGCGCCCTCAACGAGGGCTTCCGCGCACCCGTCGAGTCCCGCTTCCGCCGCGAGCAGGCCCGCCAGCAGAACCAGGGGCGCGGCCAGCGCCCGCAGGAAGAGACGTTCCAGCCCCTGGTCCTCGTGGACAACGAGCCCACGCCCACCGTCTCCGCCGAGCCCCAGACCAACTCGCTTGTTGTGTTCGCCGGGCGCCAGGACATGCAGCGCATCCGCGCCTTGGTCACGCAGATCGATGTCCCCGATTTCCAGAAGTTCCCCCAGGCCCACGTCCTCCCCCTCGCCACCGGCAAGGCCTCGCAGATCGCCGGGGCCGTCCGCGAGCTCTTCGCCAACCAGCCCCGCACGGGCGCCGGCGCCGGCGGCCCGCGCGCCGTCGTCATCGTCGGCGACGACACCAGCAACTCCCTCATCATCCGCGCCGAGGAGGAGGACTTCGCCCAGATCAAGGCCCTCGCCGAGGTCCTCCAGCAGCAGGGCGACCGCGCCCGCGCCGCCGTCCGCGTCCTCACCCTCAAGAACATCCCCGCCGCCCGCCTCCAGCGCACCCTGGCGACCACGTTCACCCAGACCGCCCGCCAGCGCAACGAGGTCCTCGCCGTCGAGGTGGACCGCTCCAGCAACTCCCTGGTCATCGCCAGCAGCGGCCCCATGTTCGAGGAGATCGAGAAGACCGTCCGCGAGCTCGACGGCACGCTCCCCGGCCCGGATGGCCAGCCGCCCAGGGCCGGCGTCCCCGGCATGGCCCAGTCGGTGTTCATCATCGACGTCCAGAACAACTCCCCCGAGGAGGTCCGCCGCCAGCTCGAGCAGCTCGGCGTCACCCGCCCCCAGCCCGAGGACCGCCCCGGCATCGTCAGCGAGCCGGTGACCATCGTCCCCCTGCTCTCGCGCCGCGCCCTGGTCGTCGTCGCCAGCCCCCAGGATGGCGAGGCCCTCGTCAGCCTCGTCCGAGCCCTGGATGCCGCCCCCGCCGAGGGCGACCAGAAGATCGCCATCGTCGGCCTCAAGCTCGCCACCGCCAGCGCCCTGGTCACCACCCTCCGCGGCATGCTCAACCCCGCCGACCAGGCCGCCAAGACCGGCCCGGCCGCGGCCCTCGCCGAGCAGGTCCGCCGCCTCAGCGTCGCCCGCAACGGCCTGGAGAAGACCGACCCGACGGTGGACCTCGCCAAGCCCATCCGCCTCATCGCGGACGACCAGACTAACTCGGTCATCATCGGCAGCACGCCGGAGAACGTCGCCAGCCTGACCGAGGTCATCAAGGTCCTCGACACGCTCCCGCTCGGCGAGGCGGTGCTCGTCCGCGTCTTCCCGCTCTCCAACGCGTCCGCCACCCGCGTCAAGGGCGTGATCGACGACCTCTTCCGCCAGGGGGATGGCCTCCGCCGCCTCCCCGGCACGCGCCGCCAGGGCCTGCCGACGACCGCCACCGGCAAGGCCCTCGCCGGCGAGATCGCCGTCACCGTCGATGAGCGCACCAACACGCTGATCGCCGCCGGGCGCGACGAGGCCGTGGCTCTCGTCGAAGTCCTCATCCGCGACCTCGACAGCGACCAGGCCGCCAAGTGGGTCGAGCCCACGCTCATCCCCCTCAAGCACGCCGACGCCGCCACGCTCGCCACCACCCTCCGCCAGGTCCTCGTCCAGGGCATGACCGTGACGCCCGAGGCCCTCGGCCTCCAGCGCCAGATCGGCCGCCTGCGCCTCCTGAAGACCGGCGGCAAGCTCGACGACCCCGCCTCCCGCATTCAGGCCGACCTCTTCGCGCCCCTCACCGGCCTCGTCATCACCCCCGAGCCCCAGCTCAACGCCCTGATCGTCGTCGGCTCCCCCGCCAACAACGAGATCGTCCGCGAGCTGGTCGGCATGCTCGACGTCGAGGCCGCCGCCGCCAGCAACACCGTCCGCATGTTCCCCCTCCAGCGGGCCGCCGCCGACCGTGTCGCGGCCATCGTCGGCGAGATCTTCCGCCAGCGCCAGACGCTCCCCTCCGCCCGCCCCGAGGACCGCCTCGTCATCGTTCCGGACATGAGGACCAACGCCCTGGTGGTCTCCACCAGCCAGACCAACTTCTCCATCCTCGAGGCCATGCTCGGCGCCCTCGACAGCGACCAGGCCAACGCCACCGTCGGCCTGCACGTCATCCCCATCACCGGCGTGGATGCCGCCTCCATCGCCCCGCGCATCGCCAACCTCATGCGCGAGCGCATCGCCGCCGCCCAGCGCACCGGCGAGATCCGCAGCCCGCTCGACGCCTTCAGCATCGAGGCCGACGCCGCGTCGAACCTGCTCATCGTCGCCAGCAGCGACGAGAACCTGCAGGTCGTCAAGGAGCTCATCACGTCCCTCTCCAAGGGCAACCCCGCCCTGTTCGAGGGGATGCGGACCGAGTTGATCACGCTGAAATCGGGTCGCGCCTCCGAGGCGGCCCTGACCGTCCGCGAGCTCTACGTCGAGAAGGAGAACGCGCGCCGGGGGCGCGAAGCGGTCTCGATCATCCCCAACGAGCGGCTCAACGCCCTGGTCGCCATGGGCACCGAGGCCGACATCGCCGAGATCCGCCGGCTCATCGACCGCCTCGAGAACGCCGACATCGGCACCGCCCAGGACATCCGCCGCATCGGCCTGCGCTCCGCCAACGCGCTGGAAGTGGTGGGGCTGCTCCAGAACATCCTCGCCGGCCGCACGGTCAGCGGCAGCAACGACATCGCCGCCCGCCAGGCCACCAACATCCGGTTCTTCCGGGAGAAGCTGGCCCAGAACCTCGTGGATCGCATCGGCGGGCCGCCCACCGAGGCCCAGGTAGACGGGGCCATCCGCGAGCAGGTCACGCTCACCCCCGACCTGCGGACCAACTCGGTCATGGTGAAGGCCCCCTCCCAGGTCATGGCCGTGATCCAGGCGATCATCGAGGACCTCGACACCACCACCGCCGGCGCCCGCCGCATCGAGCAGTTCACCCTCAAGAACGCCGACGTCCGCGCCATGGCGGACCTGCTCCGCGACATCTTCACCCTCCGCCAGCAGGGCAACAAGTACGTGCTGGTGCCCACCATGGCCCCCACGGAGATCATGGGCCCCGACGGGCCCATGCCCGGCGGCACCGCCCCGACGCTCACCCCCGTCCCCGACGAGCGCCAGGAGCTCTCGATCGCCATCGACGCCCGCACCAACACCCTGATCGTCTCCGGCACCGACGAGTACCTCATCCGCGTGAAGCAGGTCGTCCAGGACCTCGACGCCATCGAGGCCCTCGAGCGACGCCAGGAGGTCTACGCCGTCAAGAACGCCAAGGCCAAGGACATCGAGGCCACCCTCGCCGCCTACTTCCGGGGCGAGTCCGGCCTGGAGCGGGCCACCCTCAGCGCCGACCAGGCCGGCGCCGCCATGCGCCGCCTCGAGCAGGAGGTCACCGTCGTCGGCGACGAGAAGTCCAACAAGCTGGTCATCTCCACCTCGCCCCGCTACATGGACATGGTCCTGGACATGGTCCAGGAGCTCGACGCCGCCCCACCCCAGGTCGTCATCCAGGTCCTGCTGGCGGAGGTCACGCTCGACAACGCCGACACCTGGGGCGCCGACGTCAGGCTGAAGAACATCGGCGGCGACGGCCTCAACATCGCCTCCCTGGCCGCGGGCGCCGGCGTCGCCTCCGCCCTGGGCATCCCCAACCTCACCTTCGCCTCCAACGACTTCGAGCTGCTCCTGCGGTCTCTTGAGGCCCAAGGCAAGCTCCAGGTCCTCAGCCGCCCCTCCGTCACCGCCCGCAACAACGAGCCGGCGACCATCCAGGTCGGCGACAACATCGCCATCGTCACCAACGTCAGCACCTTCTTCACCGGCGGCTCCCAGCAGGCCAACGTCGAGCGCCGCGACATCGGCATCATCCTCAATGTCACCCCCTCCATCAGCCCCGACGGCTTCGTGCGGATGGACCTCAAGCCCGAGATCTCCTCCCTCTCCAGCCGCACCACCCAGATCTCCGCCGACTTCGCCGCCCCCGTCATCACCCAGCGCAAGGTCCAGACCGTCATCACCGTCAAGGACGGCCAGACGGTCGTCATCGGCGGCCTCATCCAGACCACGCAGCAGGAGCGCCGGACCAAGATGCCCCTCCTGGGCGACCTCCCCCTGGTCGGCGGCATCTTTCGCTCTCACCAGGACTCCGATGTCAAGACCGAGCTCCTGATGATCGTGACCCCCAAGGTCATCTACAACGACTCGCCCGAGGGCGTGGACCGCTTCCGCCGGATCAGCGAGCGGAAGATCGACGCCCTTGAGAACCCCCGCGCCGTCCGCGACGCCCTGAAGCGCGACAACATGGAAGACAGCGTGGCCTACCCCCCGCCGGCTGCTCCCGAGGCCCCCGCGAGCCCTGAAGCCCCGGCCCCCGCCCACGAATCCGGCGCGGCCGCCCCCACCCCGGGGCTCGCCCCCCCGCTCCCCGAGCCCGCCGAGCCGGCCTCAGCCTCCCGCACATCCCACCACATCCGCCGCCGCTAGTCTTCCGCAATGACCACGCACTCCCGCTCCAGTCCGCTCTGCCTCCCCGCGGCCGCCCTCGCCGGCGGGCTCCTGCTCGCCGGGTGCGTGTCCGACTACGGCCCCCGGGCCCCGCGGACGCCGGCCTCGGCAGCGCCCGACACGCTGGTCCCCATCGCGTCGGACTTCGTCGACACCGACCAGAACCGCTTCCGCGACACCACCCGCGTCGTCGTCTACGTCTACGCCGACTCCGGCCGCTACCCCATCCCCGTGGCCGCCGACGGGGCCTTCGAGTTCCGCATCGAGAACCCCGCCGGCGAGCGGGTGGCCGCGTGGGTGTTCGACCGCGAGCAGACCCGCGCGGCCATGCGGCAACTCGCTCCCGGGCCCGGGTTTGTCTTCGAGCTCAGCCTCCTCGCCCCCGGCTCGGGCGGCGACCGTGTGGCGGATTCCGAGGGCCAGCTCTCGGTCCTCTTCACGCCGTCCCACGGCAGCCCCATCAGCGCCCGGCCCACGGCCCCGCTCCTGATCGGCGCCCTCGCGCCCACGGCCCTGCGCTAGCCCCGCCTCTTAACCGAGACTTAGCGCCCCCCCAGCCGGCCCCGAAGGGTCCGCCGCCATAATCACGCGCGAACACAGATCGACCCCTCACCAAGGAGAACACGGATGATGACGCTGATCTCAGGGGCCCGCCGGTTCGCGGCCGCCCTCGCCCTCGCCGGCGGCCTCGCCGCCGCCCCCCAGGCCCCGGCCCAGAACAAGATCATCAAGGTCGACGGCTCCAGCACGGTCTACCCCGTCACCGAGGCCGTCGCCGAGGAGTTCCAGAACGCCAATCGGGGCCTGAAGGTCACCGTCGGCGTCTCGGGCACGGGCGGCGGCTTCAAGAAGTTCGCCCGCGGCGAGACCGACATCTCCAACGCCTCCCGCCCCATCATGAAGGAGGAGATGTCGGAGGCCGCCAAGAACGGCGTCCAGTACATTGAGCTGCCGATCTGCTTCGACGCCCTCACCGTGGTCGTCCACCCGCAGAACACCTGGGTCGATCACCTGACGACCGCCGAGCTCAAGAAGATGTGGGAGCCGGGGGCCCAGGGCAAGTCCATCCTCTGGAGCGACATCCGCGCCGGCTGGCCGGCCGAGAAAATCGACCTCTACGGCCCCGGCGCCGACTCCGGCACCTTCGACTACTTCACCGAGGCCATCGTCGGCAAGGCCAAGAGCAGCCGCGGCGACTACACCGCCAGCGAGGACGACAACATCCTCGTCCGCGGCGTCGAGGGGAACCGGTACGCCCTGGGCTACTTCGGCTACGCCTACTACGAGCCCCACAAGGAGAAGCTCAAGGCCGTCCCCATCGACTGGGACAAGGACACGATCGGCCCCGTCGCCCCCAGCGCCCAGACGGTGCTGAACGGGACCTACAACCCCCTCTCGCGCCCGCTGTTCATCTACGTCAACAAGCGGTCCGTCGAGACCAAGCCCGAGGTCCGGCTGTTCGTCGAGTTCTACATCAAGTACGTCCCGGAGCTGGCCTCCCAGGTCAAGTACATGCCCCTCCCCCCGGAGGCGTACAAGCCCGTGAGCGAGCGGCTCAAGAAGCTCCAGACCGGCACCGCCTTCGGCGGCGAGCCCACCATCGGCGTCCCCATCGCCGAGATCGTCAACCGGCCGCTCAAAAACTGAGCGACGCGACCGACAGCCCGCGGCCCGTCGCCGGAAGGCGGCGGCCCGCGTTTGATCTCCGGCCGTCAGTTCGGGTACAAGGGAGGGAGATGACCAGCGTGTCGCCCCCCGTCCCCGCGAGAGTCCGCCCAGCCGGCCGCGCCCCCCTGCGCACCTCCGTCCCCCTTTCCGCTGTGGTGCGCGAGCGGGCGATCGGGAGCCTGCTGTTCCTGGCAGCGGCCGCCTCAGTCCTGATCACCGCCGGGATCGTCTTCATCCTGATCTCCGAGTCGATCCCCTTCTTCCAGCACGCCTCGATCGTCGAGTTCCTGACCGGGACCCAGTGGACGCCGCTCTTCGCCGAGCCGCGCTACGGGATCCTCCCCCTGGTCTGCGGGACGGTCATCACCACGCTGGTGGCCTTGATGGTGGCCATGCCCATGGGCACCGTCATCGCCATCTGGCTGAGCGAGTACGCCCCGGTCCGGCTCCGCGAGGGCCTCAAGCCGCTCCTGGAGCTGCTGGCCGCGGTGCCGACCGTCGTCTACGGCTACTTCGCGATCCAGTTGGTCACCCCCCTCCTGCAGAAGGTCATCCCCGGCCTGCCCCAGTTCAACATGCTCTCCGCGGGCCTCGTGATGGGGATCATGATCATCCCCTACGTCAGCTCCCTTTCCGAGGACGCCATGCGGGCGGTCCCCATGATCCTGCGCGAGGGGTCGTTCGCCATGGGGGCCAACCGGCTGACCACCTCGCTGCGCGTGGTCTTTCCCGCGGCCCTCTCGGGGATCGGCGCCGCCTACATCCTGGCCATCTCGCGGGCCATCGGCGAGACCATGATCGTGGCCATCGCCGCGGGACAGGTCCCCAACCTCACCATCGACCCGCGCGAGCCCGCCTTCACCATCACCGCCTACATCGTCCAGGTCAGCATGGGCGACCTGCCCCACGGGAGCATCGGGTACCAGTCGATCTTCGCCGCCGGCATCACCCTGTTCTGCATGACGCTCGTGTTCAATATCGCGGGGTACATCCTCCGCAAGCGCTACCGGCAGGTGTACTGAAATGACCCTCTCCGCCCCCAAACCCCTCTCCGGCGACCAGGCCGCGATCATCCGGCGCGGGACTCGCGCCGACCGCGTGTTCAACCTCGTCGGCGCCGGGGCGACGATCCTGGCCCTGGGCGTCCTGGGCGTGCTCATGGCCGACCTCCTCCGAGATGGCCTCCCGCGGATCGACTGGCAGTTCCTCACCTCGTTCCCCTCACGCTTCCCCGCCAAGGCGGGCATCCTGTCCTCCTGGGTCGGGTCGCTGCTGGTGATGCTGGTAACCGCGTGCGCCGCCATCCCCCTGGGCGCCGCGGCCGCGGTGTACCTCGAGGAGTACGCCCGCAAGAACTGGCTGACCTCGATCATCGAGATCAACATCGCCAACCTGGCCGGCGTCCCCTCGATCATCTACGGCCTGCTGGCGATCGGCCTGCTCGTCTACCACCTCCAGCTCGGCGAGAGCATCCTCACCGCCGGGCTCACGCTGGCCTTCCTGATCCTCCCCATCATCATCGTGGCGACGCGCGAGGCGCTGCGCTCGATCCCCGGCGGCATCAAGGAGGCCGCCTACGCCCTGGGGGCCACGCGCTGGCAGGTGGTCCGCCACCACCTGCTGCCCTACAGCAGCCCGGGCATGGCGACCGGCGTCATCGTCGCCCTCAGCCGCGCCATCGGCGAGACGGCGCCCCTGATCACCATCGGCGCCCTGACCTTCATCGCCTTCCTCCCCGAGCCCCCGATCGTCCTGGAGCCGGAGCTCCAGCTCCAGCCCACCAAGTGGCTCTGGTCCCCCTTCACCGTCCTGCCCATCCAGATGTTCAACTGGGTCTCCCGCCCCGGCGAGGACTTCCTCCACAACGCGGCGGCCGCCGGTCTGGTCCTGATCGGTGTCACGCTGCTGATGAACGGCGTCGCGATCGTGATCCGCTACCGTATCCGGAAGAAGATCAGATGGTGACCGGAACGCTCCCCATGCACGATCCACGCCAACGCCCGCCCGCCCCGCGAGGCGGACCCACACCCGCGCCCGTCGCCGCTCCGGCCCCGGCGCCCAGCCCGGGCCCCGCGCACCCGCCCGCGGAGCCCATACCCCTCAAGGCCGAGTCGCGCAACCTGAGCTTCTACTACGGCGCCTTCCGGGCGCTCCACCAGATCAACCTGGGCTTCCGCCAGAACGCCGTCACCGCCATCATCGGCCCCTCGGGGTGCGGCAAGAGCACCCTGCTCCGCTGCTTCAACCGCATGCACGACCTCTACCCCGGCAACCGCTACGAGGGCGAGATCGTCCTGCACCCCAGCGAGATCAACATCGTCGACCCCCGCGTCAGCCCCGTCGAGATGCGGATGCGCTTCGGCATGGTCTTCCAGAAGCCCAACCCCTTCCCCAAGTCGATCTTCGAGAACGTGGCCTTCGGCCTCCGGCTCCGCGGCGTCCGCAACCGCGCGGAGCTCGACGGGCGCGTCGAGTGGGCCCTGCGCTCCGCGGCCCTCTGGGAGGAGGTCAAGGACCGCCTCAAGAAGCCCGCCTACGCCCTCTCCGGCGGCCAGCAGCAGCGGCTCTGCATCGCCCGCGCCCTGGCCACCGAGCCCGAGATCGTCCTCTTCGACGAGCCGACGTCCGCCCTCGACCCCACCGCCACCCTGCGGATCGAGGAGCTGATCGGCGAACTGCGCTCCCGCGTCACCATCATCATCGTCACCCACAACATGCAGCAGGCCGCCCGGGTCAGCGACTACACGGCCTTCATGTACCTCGGCAAGCTGGTCGAGTTCGGCGAGACCGCCGAGATCTTCCAGCGCCCGAGGGTCCCCGAGACCGAGCAGTACGTCACGGGGAGGTTCGGGTGACCACGCCCACCGCGCGCCGCCTCGGCGCTGAGGCCTTCGGAACCTACTGCCTGGTCCTCGCCGGCACCGGCGCCATCGTCATCGACCAGATCAGCAACGGCGCCATCACCCACGTGGGCATCGCCCTCACCTTCGGGCTCGTCGTCCTCACCATGATCTACGCCGTGGGGGATGTCTCCGGTGCCCACATCAACCCCGCGGTCACGCTCGGCTTCCTCGCCGCCCGGCGGATCAGCGCCCCGCTCGCCGCGATGTACATGCTCGCCCAGGCCGCCGGCGCCCTGCTCGCCAGCCTCACGCTCACGGCCCTCTTCCCCGAGCGCCACAGCCTGGGCGAGACGATGCCCGCCGGCCCGCCCCTCCAGTCGTTCTTCCTCGAGGCCATCCTCACCATGATCCTCATGGTCGTCATCCTCGGCGTCGCAACCGGCGCAAAGGAGAAGGGCATCATGGCTGGCGTCGCTGTTGGCGGGACTATCGCCCTCGAGGCCCTTTTCGCCGGTCCGATCACCGGAGCTTCGATGAACCCCGCTCGATCGCTCGCCCCGGCCGTGGTCAACCTCAACTTCCAGCACCTCTGGCTCTACCTCGCCGGTCCGCCCCTCGGCGCCTTGGTCGGTGTCGCCATCGGAGCTGCCTTGCAGCTCTCCCGTCCGCGAGAGCCCGGGTCATGACCGCCCCGTCCGGCCGCGAGCCGCTCCGCATCGTCTTCCTCTGCGTCGAGAACTCCTGCCGCTCGCAGATGGCCGAGGGCTTCGCCCGCGCCCTCGCCCCCGAGGGCGTCGAGGTCTACAGCGCCGGCTCCCGCCCCTCGGGCAAGGTCAACGCGACCGCGATCGAGGTCATGCGTGAGGCCGCCATCGACATCGCGTCGCACAGCTCCAAGTCCGTCCTCGACCTCCCTCCCGCCCGCTTCGACGCCGCCGTCACCATGGGCTGCGGCGACGCCTGCCCAACCATCAACGCCGCCCGCCGCATCGACTGGTCCATCCGCGACCCCAAGTCCCTCCCGCCGGAGGAGTTCCGCGCCGTCCGCGACGAAATCCGGGCCCGCGTGGCCGCCCTCCTCGCCGACCTCCGCCGCCCCGGCTGAACCGGCCTTTTGGCAACCCCCGCGCCCGGGACGCCGATAGCGGTTCTATCATCCTGACCCGCGACGATCCGACCATGGCACCATCCCTGTCAGGTCGCTGGCAGGGTTCTCACGAGGCACCCAGTGACGACCGCCCCCAGAGCGATGACCCCAGCGGTCAACGCGTGGAACGCCGAGTACCTCGAGGCCGCGTACCAGCAGTTCCAGGCCGACCCCCAGTCGGTCTCCCCGGACCTCCAGGCCTTCTTCCGCGGCTTCGAGCTGGGCCTGAACACGATCCCAGCGGCCGGTGGGGCCGGCGCCCTGCCACCCGGCGCCGGCGCCGACGGCGGCTCCAGCTTCCAGGCCGCGGTCGATGACCTGATCTTCGCCTACCGCGAGTTCGGCCACCTGGCCGCGAAGATCGACCCCTTCGGGCGCGAGCGAACCCGCCCCCCCGAGCTCGGCCTCGCCCACCACGGGCTCAAGGAATCCGACCTCGACCGCGTCGTCCACACGGGCACGCTGAAGCTCCCCGACAACGCAACGCTCCGCGAGGTCATCCGCCTCCTCGACGACACCTACTGCCGCTCCATCGGCTACGAGATCATGCACGCCCAGACGAGCGAGGAGCGGACCTGGCTCCTCGACCGCATCGAGAGCGCCCGCGGCCAGCCGCCCCTCTCGCACGACGCCCGCATCCGCGTCCTGCACCAGCTCCTCCAGGCGGAGGAGTTCGAGAAGTTCCTCGGCAAGCGCTACCCCAGCGACAAGCGGTTCAGCCTCGAGGGCTCCGAGTCGACCATCCCCCTCCTCAACCGCCTCATGGAGCGGGCCACTGAGCTCGGCGTCGAGGAGATGGTTGTCGGCATGGCCCACCGCGGCCGGCTCAACGTCCTCAACAACATCATGGGGAAGAGCTACGAGCAGATCTTCACCGAGTTCGAGGACAACTCGCCCGAGGCCTGGGCCAACGACGGCGGCGATGTGAAGTACCACCGGGGCTACTCCGGCCAGCGCCGCTTCCCCAGCGGCAAGACGCTCCATGTCTCGATGGCCAGCAACCCCAGCCACCTCGAATCGGTGGACGGGGTGGTCGAGGGCCGCACCCGGGCCAAGCAGCGGCTCCGGGGGGATCTTCAGCGCACCCGCGTCGTCCCCCTGCTGATCCACGGCGACGCGGCCCTCCCCGCCCAGGGCGTCGTCGCCGAGACGCTCAACCTCGCCTACCTCGACGGCTACACCACCGGCGGCACCGTCCACGCCGTCATCAACAACCTCGTCGGCTTCACGACTTCGCCCGAGGATGGCCGCTCGACCACCTACTGCACCGACATCGCCAAGATGATCCTGGCCCCCGTCTTCCACGTGAACGGCGAGGACCCGGAGGCGGTGATCTGGACGGCGCAGCTCGCCATCGACTTCCGCCAGCAGTTCAAGCGCGACATCTTCATCGACCTCTACTGCTACCGCAAGTACGGCCACAACGAGCAGGACGAGGCGAGCTACACCCAGCCGATCCTCTACAGCCTCATCCGCAAGAAGAGCAGCGTGCTCAAGGTCTACGCCGAGCGGCTGCTCGCCGAGGGCGTCATCAACGAGGCCGACATGGTCGAGATCCGCCGCCGGCTCGATGAGGCCCTGGAGGCCGCCCAGGCCGCGGCCAAGCAGACGCCCTACGACCCCACCATCGACCCCGGCAGCGCCCGCTGGCAGGGCATGGGCGGGCGCTACACGCACGATCCGGCGAACACCGCCGTCCCGGTGCAGATGCTCCAGGAGGTCTGCGCCGCCCTTGGCCGCACGCCCGAGGGCTTCCGGCTGAACCCCAAACTCAAGAACCTGCTGGAGGCCCGCGCCAACCTGCCGCAGACGAAGCTCATCAGCTACGCCGACGCCGAGTCGCTCGCCTACGGCACCCTGCTGCTCGAGGGCACGGCCGTGCGCGTCAGCGGCCAGGATGTCCGGCGCGGCACCTTCAGCCACCGCCACGCCGTCCTGCGCGACACCGAGACCGGCGAGCCCTACATACCGCTCAACCACATGCGCGAGCTCGGCCGCCCCGGCACCGACGCCCCGCCCGGCTCCACCGGCCCCGACGGGCGCCAGCGCCAGGCCCAGTTCTGCATCCACGACAGCCCGCTCTCGGAGTACGCGGTCCTCGGATTCGAGTACGGCTACTCCCTCGCCGATCCCAACATGCTCGTCTGCTGGGAGGCCCAGTTCGGCGACTTCAACAACGGCGCCCAGATCATCATCGACCAGTACCTCGCCTCCGCCGAGGCCAAGTGGGAGCGGTGGAGCGGCCTGGTCATGCTCCTCCCGCACGGGTACGAGGGCGCCGGGCCGGAGCACTCCTCGGCCCGCCTGGAGCGGTTCCTCACCCTCTGCGGCAACGACAACATGCAGGTGGTCCACCCCACGACCGCCCCGCAGATGTTCCACCTGCTGCGGCGCCAGGTCCGCCGCAACTTCCGCAAGCCGCTCATCCTCATGACGCCCAAGAGCCTGCTCCGCACGCCCACCGGCACCATCGACGAGCTGGTGACCGGCCGATTCCAGGAGATGCTCGACGACCACGCGTTCAGCAAGGAGAAGGGGTGGGACCGCGCCGGCGTCAAGCGGCTCCTCCTCTGCTCCGGCAAGATCTACTTCGAGCTCGCCGAGCGCCGCGAGAAGCTCGGCCGCAAGGACACCGCCATCATCCGTATCGAGCAGCTCTACCCCTTCAACAAGGCGTTGCTCGCCGGCATCCTCGCCGCCTACCCCAAGGCCGCCAAGGCAACCTGGGTGCAGGAAGAGCCCCGCAACGCCGGCGCGTTCCTGTTCATCAGCGACCTGCTCCGCACGCAGCTGGGCCTCGAGGCCGACTACATCGGGCGCGAGGGCAGCGCCACCCCCGCCACCGGCTCCAAGCACGCCCACAAGGCCCAGCAGGAGCACATCCTCACCACCGCGCTCGGCGCCCTCCCCGAGGGCAAGGAGGGTGGCAAGGCCAAGCCCCCCGCGCCCGCGAAGCAGCCCGCGCCCGCCAGATAGCCCGTTTCGCCGCGGCCGCCCCTCAGCACGCCGCCGGAGCCCCAGGACCCATGCCCACCGACATCGTGATCCCGGCCGTCGGCGAGAGCGTCACCAGCGGGGTGATCTCCGCCTGGCGTAAGAAGGACGGCGAGTGGGTCGAGCGCGACGACGTCCTCCTCGACCTCGAGACCGACAAGATCACCATGGAGGTCCGGGCGCTCGCGGCCGGCGTGCTCAAGCAGAAGGCCAAGGAGGGCGATCAGGTCGAGATCGGAGCGGTGGTGGGGCAGATCGAGGAGGGCGCCGGCAAGCCAACGGCCGCCCCCGTGCCAC
>JBBDXI010000013.1:0-8341 GCA_040902425.1 Phycisphaerales bacterium | reverse complement strand
AGAGGCGAGCATCGGAGCCTCCTGGGGGTCCGGGGATGGGCGGGGCCGGCGAAAGCAGCGGGCCTCTACCCAAGCGGGGAGGGCCACGTTGGTGCGCGCGCAGGGTGTCACTGCGCGCGGGGGTGCGCGTTTTAGGCTTGTTTTGTGGTGTCGATGATGGGCCGGAAAATGCGAGAAAAGCACGGGCGCGAGCCCGCGGTGTGCGCGCTATCGGGGTTACTGCGCGGGAAGGGCGGCGGGGCCGGGGGGAATCGGTGCTGGTTGGCCGAGGATGTCCAAACCGGCACAGGACTGGTGTCACGCCCGCCGCTCCGGGGGTGCCTCGCCCCCCCGCAAGCCGGCCGCGCCGCGGTGCAAGGCCACCGGCAATCCGGACGGGCGCCCGACCATCAGCCACCTATACAATTCGCCCATCCGCCGGGCCGTGCCGGAGCGGGCGGCCCCGAGCCCACGATAACCGCGGCAGCCACCCGCCCCGCCCGCGGAGGTGCGGGCCGGCGGGATGGAAGAGGGTTTCCGCCGCTCCAGTAGCGGGATCAGGCTTTCCGTTTGCCTGTTACTTTGTCGCACTCGACAAGCAGCCGATCGTAAAGGGAGCAAACCTCCGCAGAGGTATCGCGGCAATCCGCATGGTGGGCCTTGTCATAGTACAGACGCCCAAGGCCGTTGTGCAAGTCTCGTACCGCCTGCATTATGGCGCGGTGCCGTCGGAATCGGCCAGCATCGCGCTGAAGTCGTGGGAGACCGTCGGCAGCCGCAGTCCTGATTTCTTCCAAGCCGCCGTATCCCCCGATGATCTCGACGAGCTGCCCCGCACGCTCTTCCAAGTCCACGATTCGCGCCACCTCGATGCGCCAGACCTCTAAACGACGGTCCTCGTGTTTCGCGACGCGCGCCTGAATGAGCATCGCCGCCAGTGAAAGACGCTCGCGACTCCCGCCGGAAGGAAAACCTGTTCAAGGATTGGCATGTTCCCTCCTACATCCTCTGAACGTGTTGCTCGTCCAGAGTCTCACGGGACACCCAGTAGGTCGCGCTTCGCTGCTTGAACTCTGGCGAGTTGTACGCGGAAACGCCGTAGAACGAAGCTAGCGGCGCTTGGAATTCGGCAACGACCATGTCACCGCCGATGTGCTGCATGTAGTACGCCGCAACCTCGCGGTATTCCCGTCTCAGGATGAGCTGGCACACAAGGTCTTTGATTTCATGGTATCCAGTATCAAGAGCCGCGCGCAGGTCCCTTTCCAGCGAGCCCGCATGGAATCGGCCGTGCGCCGAAAGCTCCACTCGATAACGGTCCAAGACGTGCTTTATGAGCTGGAGTCGTCTATCTGTCAGCGTGTACACAGTGCTCCTCCTGGCGTCAGGGCCAACTAGCTACATCTTCTCCACGTGCTGCTCGTCCAGAATCTCTTGGACGGTGATGAGCTTGATGATGCGGCCGGTGCGGCGGTGGAAGCCGCGGCACTCGGCCTCGGCGTCGCCGCTGAAGCCGAAGGCGACGATGAAGCCGCGCTGGCGGTCCTCGCGCTCCATGACGGCCTCGAACGAGTCGATGTCGGGCCGCCCGACCTTGTCGTGCTGCTTCACCTGGATGGGGAACCAGTCGCCCGCGAACATGCTGTGGTCATCGGCGGGCTTGGTGCCGACGGGGAAGATGCGGCCGTCGATGCCCATGTCGCCCACCTGCACCTTGTTCGGGATGCCCCCCAGGGCGATAACGGCCCAGTTCTCGAACTCGAAGGGGGGGATGGCCCTCAGTTTGGCGATGGTCCACGGCAGGTCGCGGACGATGAAACTCTTGGGGTCGCGGGCGCGGTGGCCGGGCTCGCTCTCGCGCATGTGGCAGACGTCCTTGAGCCGCTTGGCCATGACGCGGCAGGCGGTGGGCGAGATGTCGAGGCCGATCCACTGGCGGTTGAGGTTCTGCGCGGCGACGAGGGCGGTGCCGCAGCCGCAGAAAGCGTCGAGGACGATTTCATTGGGGTTGCTGCTGGCGTTGATGATGCGATCCAGGAGCGCCAGCGGCTTTTGTGTGGGATAGCCAAGGCGCTCCTTCGCCACCATGTTCAGGGGCGGAATGTCCGTCCACACATCGCCTATGGCCCTTCCCTTGCTCTCGTCCATGTACCTGATCACCCGCGGCCAGCTCCCATCGTCTGGCAAGTAGATCTGGCCTTCCTCGAACATCTTCTCCAGGTTGTCGATCGTGGTCGTCCAATGCCTCCCGAGCTTCGTGACGTCGAATCCCCGCCACGGCATGCCGCTGCGGCCGTTGCGAGTTCCAGGTGCGGTGAGCTCGCCGTGTTCATAGCGACGCCCATCATCGTCAACTAATCGGTAGTGGCGGGAGAGGTGCTTTTCATCGTGCGCTGCGTACGGTCGATTCCAAGTGTGCTCGCCCTCTGCCTGAGCGTAGAAAAAGATGCTGTCGTGTATCGGGCCCCACTTGCGAGCCGAGGAGTGTGTTCCCGTGCGCTTCCAGATCACCTCGCTCTGGAAGTTGTTCTCGCCCATGATCTGGTCGAGCATAACCTTGACGTAGTGGCTGGCGTGCCAGTCGCAGTGGTAGTAGAAGCTGCCGGTCTTCTTCAGGACGCGGGCGAGCTGCACGCAGCGGGGCCGCATGTAGTCGATGTACGCCTGAGTGCTTTCGTGGCGGTCCTCAAAGGCCCGCTTCTCCTTGGTCTCGCCCCAGAAGACCTCGTAGTTGCGGTTGGAGTTGAAGGGTGGGTCGATGTAGATGAGGTCGATGCAGGCTGGTGGAAGCTTCTGGAGCTGCTCGAGGCAGTCGCCGCAGTAGATGACGCGGGTGTCGAGGAGGGAGGAGGGGCGGGCAGCGCCCGGCGCGGCGGTGGCCGCGGGGATGGCTGGGCGGGGCGGCTTCCGTGCGGTGGGGGCAGGCTTCTTCGCCACGGGGGGAGTATACAGAACAGATGCCGTGCGTGCGCGGGGGTTGTCGCGCGGGCCACCGATCGTCTCGTTCGGGACGAGCCGGTCGGAGGTTCAAAGTCGGCTGACGACGAGGAACCCGGGGCGGGGACGCCCCGGCTCACTCAGGCAGGGTCAGCCGCCGGCACCGTTCTTCGGCTCGACGCGCATCATGGTCGCCTGCATGAGCGCAATGCACACGTCGGGCTGGGAGTCGGTGTGGGCGAGGACTTCGGCGGTGGCGACTGCGAGGGTGCGGCCGACTCGGAGGGCGCGGGCTTTGGCGGTGAAGCGGTGGCCGCGGGCGGGGGCGAGGAGGTTGATCTTGAACTCGACGGTGAGGACAGCGCTGCCCTCGGGCATGCGGGTGAGGCAGGCGTAGCCGCAGGCGGAGTTGGCGATGGCGGCGATGGCGCCCCAAGGTGGAGAGGGGGGTCTGGCGGTGGAAGGAGTCGGCGATGCGGCGGGACGCGGGGGGGCGTGGGGGGAGGTTCTGGCACCCCTTCGGGGTGCAGAGGGATAGGGCGGGAGCATTCCGGGGGTGGCGCTCGGCCGCGGCGGCCTTGCTTCACCCCCGGCTACTTTCTTTCGAGCCCTTCGGGCTGAGGAGAGGCGGCCCAGCGCGCCGCTTGGTGGCGCGGCTCGGTCGGGACGAGAAGAGTCGGAGGTTCTGGTCGGCTGACGCGAGTAACCCGGGGCGGGGACGCCCGGGTTCACTCGGAACTGGGGGAGCACTGGCGGGCGCGGCTGCGCCGCTCAAGCCGCCAGTGGCACAACTCGGGTGGCACAACTCGGGCCGCCGGGGGCACAACTCCAGTGGCACAACTCGGGCCGGTGGCAGATTTGAGGGATGGGGCGAACGCGTGTGTCGAGAGTGTCGGCTCGGAGAGCCGACCTACCCGGGCGTGTGTCGACAGGATCGGCTCGGAGAGCCGACCTACCCGGGCGTGTCGAGAGGATCGGCTCGGAGAGCCGACCTACCCGGGCGTGTGTTGAGAGTGTCGGCTCGGAGAGCCGACCTACCCGGGAGCGCTCATTGGCCGAGCGAATCGATCTTGTAGCGCATGACGGGGGGCTGCTCGATGCCGGTGACGAGTTGCCAGAAGGGCTCATCCGAGCCGTCGTCGTGCCAGGCTCGGAAGGGGCCGGCATCCTTGTCGGCGGCGTCGCCGAGGATGGGGCAGCCGATGTAGACGGCTCGGTGGATCAGGAGGAGGTCGTCGCTGACGTACTCGGACTCGGCGGCGACGCCGGCGATGGCGTCGTGGAGGCGCCAGAGGAGGGGCTCATCGTGGCGGAGGAGGGTGTCGGCGTCGTTCCAGATGTAGAAGCGGAACTTGGTGTTGGGGCGGCCGCGGAAGACCTCTCTTGAGCGGAGGAGGGCGGTGACGCCGCGGCGGCCGTCGATGCGGCGGTCGAGGGGGGGGCCGGGGATGGCGCGTTCGAGCTGGTGGCAGAAGGAGTCGAGGTCGGTGATGTACTGGCCGTAGAGGGTGCAGACCTCGGCCTCGCGGAGGCCCTGGAGGAACTGGGCGAGGAGGACGCCGAAGTGGGTGCGCTTGCGGGGGGAGTCGCTGGTGGCGATGAGGTGGTGCTCGTCGAGGAGCTGGACGACATCGGGCTGCCAGTTGGTGGCGGCGAAGGGGGAATCGAGCTGGCGAGTGAGGGCGCTCATGTGGCCGCGCGGGCTCCCTGGGCGGACGATCGGAGCGGGGAGGGCAGCGCCGGCGGCCTCGACGAGAGGTGCGGGCGCGACCCCCGCCCGGCCGCGGCCGGGGGGGCGAGTGCGGAGGGGCCCCGGTCGCGGCGGAGAGAGTGTGCCTCAGGAACGTGGCGCGACCACAAACCGTTGCCGGTAGAGCCGGAAAATCTTGCGCAGTCGGGTGTTATGGCGGACATGGGGACCCCAGCCGAGGCCGAACCGTTGGCCCCAAGTCCACAGGAGGTGGAGGTCTGGAATGGGGCAGTGGCGAAGGTACATTATGGGGCGTTAAAAATCAATAACCCGCAATGGGGCGAGGTTTTCTCGTGCGGTCAGCGTGCGGGTGCGGACACAGGCGGGACGCCTGTGCCACTGCCGGCGACGCCTGTGCCACTGGGGAGGGACACAGGCGGGACGCCTGTGCCACTGCCGGCGCCCGGGACCACCACCACTTGGGGGAGGGGGGGGACGAGGACCGCGGGCGGGATGCCTGCGCCACGGTCTGTGCCAGTGGCAGCACTACCGGTAGTCCGCTTCTCGCCGGAGCCGGCGTGGGTGGGGCGGCCGTGGGTGAGGGTGGGGCGGCCGTCGTCGGTGACGGCGTAGGACATGCCGATGGTGGTCTCGGGCTTGCCAAGCAACAGCTTGTCCACAAGCTCGACGCCCTGCATGAGGGAGTGGTCGGTGTTGGAGACTTCGTACTTCCAGAGGCCGAAGCGGCCGCGGCTGTGGATGTGGTGGGATTCGAGCCAGGGGATGAGGATGGAGAGGATGTCGTCGCGGTCGGTGGTGGGGGTTGGGTAGCTGTAGTCGGCGTGGTGGAGCCAAGTGGAGACGATGTCGGCGCGCTCGCCCGGTTGCAGCAGGCCGGCGGCTTCGAGGCCGGCGATGGTTTCTTCGACGATGGTGGCGGGGTTGACGGGCTTGTGGCCCGAGTGGCTCGTTTCGCAGAGGAGGGAGTAGTGGGTGTCCTTGTCGGGGGTCATGAAGGGGGAGTAGTTGGAGAGGTAGGTGACGCGGTAGAAGGGGCAGTTGGCTTCGGGGAAGTACATCCAGCACTTGGAGCTGGGGGAGGGGCGGCGGATGCCGACGCCGACGAAGTAGCCGGAGGAGTGCTTGAGGCGGGCCGCGGCGGCGCGGATGTGGGGCGGGGCGGAGGGGATGAGCCTGGTGCAGAGGAGGTCGAGGGGGAGGGTGGAGAGGAGGTGGTCGTAGGGCTCGACGGAGCCGTCTTCGAAGCGGACGGTGCGGAGGGCGGGATCGATTTCGACGGCGGTTTTCTGGAGGTGGATGTGGCCGCGGAGAATGGGGCCGAAGCGGCGGTAGAACTCGCCGGTGCCGCCGCGCAGGGGGAACTTGAACCTGTTGTTGGGGCCCCAGCCGAAGTCGTCCTGCTCGAGGATGACGTTGCGGAGGGCGCGGTGGATGTCGATGACGGCGACGCGCTCGCCGATCCAGGATTTGCTGAGGGTCTCGGGGGGGAAGGCCCAGACTTTGTCGTTGTAGGGGCGCATGAAGAGGCGGGCGATGCCGTCGCCGAAGACGGTGTCGATGAGCTCGCCGAAGTTGGCGGCGCGGGCGATGGCGGCCTGGGGGCCGCCGACGGCGGATTGAGAGGACTGGGCGCGGACGAGGCCGGCGAGGCATTCGAGGGCGGCCTCGCGGGGGAGGTAGCGGATGTTGTTCTGGAAGGGGTACGGGACCCAGCGGCCGAGGATGCGGACCCAGGACTCGCGCTGGTTGAGGGTGAACTCATCGCCCATGAGGCGGTCGAAGACGCGGTCGTAGTAGTCGTAGTGGGAGAACATGACGTGGCCGCCGATGTCCCAGGTGAAGCCGGCCTTGTTGGTGAAGCTGGAGGCGAGGCCGCCGATGTGGGGGTGGCGCTCGAAGAGGGCGAAGTTGAGGTGGTTGAGTTCGTTGAGGCGGTAGCCGGCGCCGAGGCCGGTGGGGCCAGCGCCGAGGATGAGGATTCGGGGCTGGGGTGAGGCGGCGTCGGAGCGGGGCGCGGCGGGGGCGTGGGGCGCGGTTGCGGCGGGAGCGCGGGGGCGGCGGACGCTGGTCGGCATGGGGGCCCTTCGTCTCGCGCCGGGCGCTGCTGGCAGGACCGGCGGGTGCCCGCGCGGGGCGGGTCGGGAGCATAGGTCCGGGCGGGGCGGGCGTCAGTGCCGAGGCCCCGGGCAAGCCCCCACCGCAGCCCGGTGAAGCGGGGCTGGTGACACTGCCCGAGGAGTGGCGCTGGTCGAGCGTGCGTTGGTGGATGGGCCGGCGCGACGGGGAACTGGGATGCGACTACCCTCCCGGGGCGGGGTGGGAGCAGTGGAAGGGCTATGTGTGAGCAGGCGCCGTGGTCCCGCCGGAGCACCGACCGCCCAGAGCGGCGGTCGGTGCACGGCGGGCCGTCCACTCCCCGGGTGGTGCCACGCCCGCCGGTGGTGGAGTCTACAACCCTCCGCCAAGGCCTCCGACAAACTCCCCAACATTCCAGTACCGCCTAAGAAGCCATGGTTCTCAGTGTTTCCAGCAGCATGTCCATGACGCGCTATTCATCGTGGTGGGGGGGACGGTGTCGTCGCACCTTGGCTACTGTCCTTGCATATTCCGCGATCGGCGTGATCTTAACGCTGAGCTGCGTGCTAACACGATGTCTATTCCCACTCGACCACCGCGCACGACTTCGAGCCACCATCGTGCGGCATCCGGATTTGGTGTGGCCTGTTCAACTTCCAGAAGGCTGGCCAAGCGCGCCCACGAGAAGCAGCTGTCGGGATTTCATAGCTTGGACGGAGTGTCGGTTCGATGATGGTGACCCGTTTGGTTACGCATTACTCGAAACCCGTATCGGCTTTCCAATAAGGGCGATGCGCTGGTATGTACTGGTTGCACCGCGCCCCGCGGGTCAGTATCCAAGACAGTCCTTGGAATTGGTTGGCGGCTTGACGGCAGGACGTTCAATTGGGGGTAGCGATATCACGCTGCCGGTTCATAGCCTCCCACTTGGTATGGCGGCGGACATCGCATCATGGGGGGGGGCAGCATGGGCCGTGCGCATGGCGGTACTTTTGGCTATCCAGCGTCTGAGAAGGCGATCGAATCGATGCGAGTGCTGTGGCTATGGGCGTGAAGGACTCCCGCGCGCGGTGTCCCAGTGTCCAGAGTGCGGGCGACCGATCATTCACGCGGCAAAGTAGGGCCGGAGCGGCCTGGAGTCGCGATCGGCTTCCCGTTGTGGGTCTCGTCCAGCCGTCGGCGGAGCGGCGCGGTGAGCCCGCCGCAGCCGGTTTGCCGGCGCTCACTCACAGGTGGCCCCCGGCGTAGGTCCGTGCCCGCGCCCGGGCCTGCATCGCCGCAAACGACACCCGCTCCCGCGGCCGCTCGCGCAGCGGCTCGATCCCCGGCGGCGCGCACCCCTCCATCGAGGCCGCGACGGCGGCGCCGACGAGGCAGTCCAGCCAGTGGTTCTCCGCCTTCTCGGCCCGCAGCTTCCACTCGTCCACGCTCCGGCCGCGGCCCTCGGTCCGCACGCGGTACTCGCTGGTGAGGTGCTCGGCGAGGAGGCGGTGGCGGGCGGGCTCGCGGCCGAAGAGCGTCAGGGCGCCGGGGGTCAGCGCGGCGTTGGAGCTGGGGTCGGCGGGAGTTTGCGCTGGATCTCGGCGGCGATGCGGCGGGCGAGGTGGAGGTCGGGGGGGAGGTCGGTGGCGTGGGAGG
>JBBDXI010000012.1:0-8374 GCA_040902425.1 Phycisphaerales bacterium | reverse complement strand
CCGAGCTGGCCTTCGAAGGCCTTGTAACAATCGGCGCAGCCGAGGAGGCCGCTCTGGCGGAACTCGAGGTACCCCAGGCCGCAGGTGGGGCAGGTGTCGGCCTTGACGAGGGGGCCGGGGGCGCCGGGCTTGGCGGTGGGCGGGGCGCCCTGCTGGACGGCCTGCATGTACTTCTGGACCATCTCGGGGGTGACGGGTGCGATCTGGGGCTGGGTGGCGATGCCCTGCTTGCGGGCGCAGCGCTCGCAGAGGTGTCGCTCGACCTTCTTGCCGCCGACGACGCGCAGCTCGTGGACCGTCGCCTCCTGATCGCACTGGTCGCACTTCATGGGCCGTGGTCCCTCGACGGATGTTAGGGGCCAATGTCCTCGGGCGGGATCAGGTGCTTGGCGAGGGCGACCATGGGGGACGGGGCGCTTCGTGAAAGCGGTCTGCTGCCAGCGGCGGATCACCCGGTAGCCGCGGGCTTCATAGAACACCCGCGCAGGTGCGTTGGCTTCCTGGGTGTCGAGAGTGGCGACGGCGTGGGCGCGGGCGATGAGGGAGGACTCGATCCAGTTCATCAGGGCGGTGCCGAGGCCGCGGCGTTGGAAGGCGGGGAGGATGTTGAGGGCGTCGATCTGGGGGCCTCGGCGTAGATCATGCCGGCGGGGGTGCCGTCGAGCTCGGCGAGGGCTATGGCCTGCCAGCGGCGGGCGGTGAGGGCGCGCGAGTAGTCGCGGATGGAGGCGGGGTCGAGGGGCTCGGGAATGTAGCGGGCCTGGTCGGCGAGGAAGGTCTCGCCCATGATGCGGGCGAGGGTGGGGGCATCGCCGGCGCGGGCGGGGCGGATGGACAGCGTCGGGTTCACCGGGACAGGGTGACCTTGGGCGGGAGTTTCTGCAATGGGGAGCACGGGTTGCCCCGAGGACGGGCGAACCCGTGGCACGGTCAAGGGTCAGCGGGCGGCCGCGGCCTCTTTCTGCTTGCGGGTGTAGCCGTACTTGCGCTTGAGGGGCTTGATGACCATGCCGCTGCGGATGGCGCGGGTGGAGGCCTTGACGCGGGTGGGGGCGCCGTCGATGACGGCGGTGACCTCCTGCAGATTCGGCCGGAAGGTGCGGCGGGTGATCCCCGTGGGCTTGAGGCCGAAGCCGCCCTTGGTGATCGCCTGGCCGTGCCACGCACGCTTCTTGCCGAACTTGGTCTTCTTACCTGTGAATGCGCACTCGTAGGGCATGTGTGGCCTCTGGTTTCTGCGGGGCGGCAAGTGTAGGCAGGCGTCAGGGAGGGGGGGCGGGCGCGGGGGAGGCCGCGTCGTCGCGGCGGCGGGTCCAGTCGGCGAGGGCGCCGGCGCGCAGGGGGGAGGGGTCCAGCTGGTTCCAGACGGTGTAGAGGCGGACAGCCCGGTCGAACGAGGCGGGAATCATCTTGCGGCGTTGGCGGGCGCCCATCTTGGACCCGAGGGCCGGGAGCCTCTCCGCGGCCGCGGTGATGAGCCCCTCGGCCTCGCGGAGGTGGGCCTGGCGGTCTTCCTTAGCGAGGGTCTCTGAGGCCCCACGCTCGGTGAGCACAGCCCCCAGCACGCTGCCGAGGGCCCAGCGGATCCACTCGTAGCGGGCGCCATCGCCGTGGGCGGCCTCAGCGCGGGCGAGGGCCTGCCGGAGGATGGGCTCGGCCTCTTCGAGGGCGCTGCGGCGGTGGAGGAGGAGGCCGAGGCAGTAGCCGGTCATCAGGGCGTCGGGTCGGCCGGCGACGCCGGGGGCGGCCTCGGCGGCGGGGCCGTGGAAGGCGGCGGAGGCTTCGCGGAGGAGCGCCTCGGCCTCCTCGAAGCGGCCGAGGTCGATGAGGACAGCGCCGAGGGAGTAGAGGCGCTCCGCGGTCTCCTGGTGGTCGGGGCCGAGCACGCGCCGGCTGATCTCGACGGACTCGCGGTAGGCGGCCTCGGCCCCGGGCAGGTCATCCTTGCGGATCAGGAGGGTGCCCAGGGAGTTGACCAGGTTGGCGACGGAGGCGTGGTCATCGCCGTGCAGGCGGCGGGCGAGGGCGACGACGCGCCGGAAGGTGGCCTCGGCGGCGGGGTCGCCGGTGGTAGCCTGGACGACGGCGAGGCCGTGCAGCGTCTCGATGGTCTCCGGGTCGTCCTCGCCGAAGCGCTCGACCTGGAGGTCGAGGAGGCGGGTGAGGATGGGGCCGGCCCTGGCGTGCTCGTTCTTGAGCGTGAGCACGACGGCGAGGTTGTTCAGGGCCTTGAGGTACATGTCGTCGTCGGTGGCGCTGTGCCCCTCGAACCAGGCGATGCTCTCGCGCAGCTCGCGCTCGGCATCGTCGAGGCGCTGGTCCTCGGCGAGGAGGGCGGCGGTTTCGAGCTTCAGGCGGGCGACGTGGAGGCCGGCCTCGGGTCCGGCGGCGGTGAAGATGTCGCGTGCCAGGGCGTACTGCTCGCCGGCGGCCTGCTCCTGGGCTCGGGACTTGAGCACGTTGCCGAGGCGCTGGCGGGACTCGGCGGCCTCGAGGGAGCGGGTGCCGAAGACGGATTCGGCGCGGTCCACCGCGAGGCGGGCCATGGTCTCGGCCGGCTCGTAGAGGGAGAGCTGCTGGTAGGTGTTGGTGATGGCGCGGGCGAGGGCGTACTCGACCTCGGGCTCGTGGCCGCCCTTGCCGGCGAGGAGCTCGGCGGCGGCGGCGTCCATGACCTCGCGGACAGTGATGTCGGCGCGGCCCTGCTCCCTGGCGCGGCCGGCGCGCTGGACCATGGTGGTCATGAGCGTGTTGACGGACTCGGCACTCCGGGCACTGCGGTCGGACTCCCGGGCCTCGTTCTCGGCGTCGAAGCGGGCGCTGCGGGCCTCGATGAGGCCGGCCGTGGTGCCGGCGATGCCGAGCAGGAGGGTCGCGAGCACGAGGGCCGCGGCGATGAACGCGCCGCGGTGGCGGGCGACGGTCTTGCGGAGGCGGTAGAGGGCCCCGGGTGGGGCGGCCTCGACGGGGCGGCCGCCGAGGAAGCGGGCGAGGTCGGCGGAGAGGCTGCCGGGGCTGTCGTAGCGGCGGGCGCGGTCCTTCTCCAGGGCGCGCATGGCGATCCAGTCGAGGTCGCCGCGCAGGGCGGAGCCGAGGCGCGCGTCGTGGAGGCCGCGCTTGCGGGCCAGGTCGTGGAGGGAGGCCGCGGCCCGCGAGATGCGGCTGCTGGGGGTGGGCGGGTCCACCTCGCGGAGGATGCGCTGCATCTCGGCGACGCTGGCGAAGCGGAGCGTGTCCTCGTCGTGGGGGGTGGCGCCGGTGAGCAGCTCGTAGAGGACGACGCCGAGGGAGTAGACGTCGGCCCGGGTGTCGATGTCGAGGCTGCCGGTGGCCTGCTCGGGGCTCATGTAGGCGGGGGTGCCGATGAGCTGGTGGAAGCCGGTGTGGACGGTGCTGTCGGTGAGGCGCTGGCTGGTGGCCTTGGCGATGCCGAAATCGATGACGCGGGCGTGGGAGCGCCCGTCCTGCTCGCTGACGAGGATGTTGGAGGGCTTGAGGTCGCGGTGGATGATGCCCTTCATGTGGGCGTGCTGGACAGCGCCGCAGACCTCGCGGAAGAGCTCGAGCCGCTCGGGGATGGTGAGCCCCCGCCGGTCGGCGTAGGCGGTGATGGGCTCGCCCTTGACCAGGTCCATGACGAAGAAGGGGCGGCCGGAGGTGGTGGCGCCGGCGTCGAGGACGCGGGCGATGCCGGGGTGATCCATGAGGGCGAGGGCCTGGCGCTCCTGCTCGAAGCGGGCGATCACCGAGCGGGTGTCCATCCCCAGCTTGATGACCTTGAAAGCGACCCTGCGGCGGACGGGGTGCTCCTGCTCGGCGAGGTAGACGACGCCGAAGCCGCCCTCGCCGATCTGTTCGACAAGCCTGTAGGGCCCGATGCGCGAGCCGGGGCCCTCGCCGGCGGGACGGGGGACATCGCCGTTGGCGACGGACTGTCGGAGGAAGCCGTCCTGGGTCTCCGCGGCGGCGAGGAGGCGGAGGATGCGCGTGCGCAGGGCGGCGTCGGCGCCGCAGGCGGCGTCGAGGAGCGCCTCGCGCTGCGGGCCTTTCAGTTCCAGGGCCTCGCCGAAGATCTGCTTTTCCCTGGTGTCGGTCGCCTCCGGCATCGCCGCTCCTACCCCCCCCCGCTTTCGCCGCCGCCCGGGCCCCCGCTTCCCCCCCCAGTCTCCCGCTCCTCGCGCTCGAGGGTCTCGCGGAGCCACGCCCGCGCGTAGGCCCAGTCGCGGCGCGCGGTCCGCTCGGAAATCCCCAGCGCCGCGGCCGCGGCCGTCTCGCTGAGGCCGGCGAAGAACCGCAGGCGGACGACGGCGGCGGCGCCGGCGTCTACCCCTTCCAGGCGTGAGATGGCGCTGTCGAGGGCCAGGAATCCGTCGGGGTTGGGGTCCTCGATGAGGGCGGCGACATCCTCGATCTGGAGGGCGGCCCGCCCCCCGCCGCGCTTCTGGGCGCCGCGGGCGCGGGCGTGGTCGATGAGGATTCGTCGCATGGCGTCGGCGGCGGCCTTGAAGAAGTGGCCCCGGCTCTCGAAGCGGGCGCCCTCGTGGCCGAAGAGGCGGACGTAGGCCTCGTGGACGAGGGCGGTGGGCTGGAGGGTGTGCGCGCGGCGCTCGCCGGCCATGGCGCTCCCGGCGATCTGGCGGAGCTCGTCGTAGACGAGGGCGAGGAGCCGGTCCTGAGCGGCGGGGCCGCCGGCGGCGGCCTCGATGAGGACCTGGGTGATGGCGGAGGGGCGGTCGCCCGCGGGGGGCGGGGTCTGGGTATCTCCGCCGGGCGCCGGATGCATGGCGCTGCAGTGTACCGGGCGGGCGTGAAGTGGAAACAGGAAGTGGGCGCGGGTGGATTCGAACCACCGTAGGCAGTTAAGCCACCAGATTTACAGTCTGGCCCGTTTGGCCACTCCGGCACACGCCCGTGATGCTGGACACCCTTGGAAGGGGAACAAATGTAGCGCCCGGGGGGGTGGGCGGCAATCGGCGGGCCGGTGGGTCGGCTTCGCGGTCGGGGTGTGCCGCGCCCCAGCCGGTGTTCCGCCGCGAGCGCGGCGCCGGGCGGGCACGGCTTGCCGCCGAGGACGGCGTCGAAGCCGTGGCACGGTTATTTGTGCGCAGCGCCTCGGCGGGCTCGGGGGTTGCCGCCGTCTCGTGCGCTGCCGGCGCGGTTGGGGCCGGACAGGTGCTCGATGAGGTCGATCTGGGAGATGATCCCGACGATCCTGCCGGCGTCGACCACCACCGCGACCTGGTCGGTCTCGAAGATCCTGAAGAGCTCCTCGATGCGGGCCTTGGGGTAGATCAGGCCGCCGATGGGCTGGGCGATGGCCTTGGCGGGGGACTGGGTTGAGACGGAGCCGGTGTGCAGGCCGCGGAGGACGTCGACCTCGTGGATGATGCTGGTGGGCTTGCCGGAGGTGTCCACGATGGGGACCTGGGAGACACCGTTGGCCTTGAGCTTCTCGACGATGGCCGAAACCGGCTCGGCCTCGCCGGCGGTGATGATGTGGTCGGACCGGCCGCGGAGGAGGTCCTCGACGAGGCCGAGGTCGGGGCCGGCCTCGAGGAAGCCGTGGTCGCGCATCCAGGCGTCGGAGAGGAACTTGGTGATGTAGCGGGTGCCGGAGTCGGGCAGGACGGTGATGACGGTCTTGCCGGCCCCCAGCTCCGCGGCCACCAGCAGGGCCGCGTGGACGTTGGACCCCGAGGATCCGCCGCAGAAAAGCCCCTCTTCGCGGACCAGGCGGCGAGCGACGGTGAACGACTCCTTGTCGTTGACCTGGATCATCTGGTCCACGACGGAGTAGTCCATCGCGTCGCAGAGGATGTCCTCCCCGATCCCCTCGACCTTGTAGACGTGGGGCGTGGGCATGGTTTTGGTGTAGAAGTAGTGGTAGTGGACGCTGCCGATGGGATCGACGCCGACGACCTTGATGGTCTTGCTCCGCTTCTTGATGAAGCGGCCGACGCCGGAGACCGTGCCGCCGGTTCCGGTGCCGGCGACGAAGGCGTCGAACTTGCCGCCGTCCGTGTCGTCCCAGATTTCGGGGGCGGTGAGCTGCTCGTGGGCGTTGATGTTGTCCTGGCAGTGGTACTGGTTGACGTAGAAGCTGTTCTTGGTCTCGCGGGCGATGCGCTTGGCGGTCTCGACGTAGTGCTGGGGGGAGTCGCCGGGGACGTCGGTGGGCGTGATGACCACCTCGGCCCCGAAGCTCTTGAGCATGTTGACCTTTTCCAGGCTCATCTTGTCGGGCATGGTGAAGACGCAGCGGTAGCCCTTCACCGCGGCCCACATGGCGACGCCCAGGCCGGTGTTGCCGGAGGTGTTCTCGACGATGGTGCCGCCGGGCCTGATCTCGCCGCGCTTCTCGGCCTCGTCCAGGATGTACATGGCCATGCGGTCCTTGATGGACCCCGTTGGGTTCATGTACTCGCACTTGACCAGGACGGTGGCGGAGCCGGGGGGGACGATCTTGTTCAGCTTGACCAGCGGCGTGTTGCCGACGGCGTCGAGGATGGTGTTCTTGATGCGCACGGGGAGCTCCAGACGGCGACGCGAGGGGTTACCAAGGAGGAGTTAGGCCGCTGTGGGCGTGCCTTGGAGGCGGCCCTCGTCCTCCCTCGCCCATGCCGCCTCGTACAGCAGCATTAGCCTTCGATACGGCTCCACCCCTTCAGCGCAGGTTGTTTGGATAGCCTCCCTGAGGCGCGAGATCTTCTCGCGAATCAGCGCGCGGACGCGCTCTCGCCGTCCCTCAAGAAGCTCTCTCGGGCCTCCGGCCTCATAGACCTCAGCCAGCAACGCCATCGACCAGGACTGAGGAAGCACAAGATGGCCTTCGATCGCATCCAGCGCTAAAGCGGCCTCGCCCCTCTCGCGGACGAGTGTCTCGACCCTCGCCTCGATCCTCTCCACTTCGTTGAGAGCTTTGACCAGATCGAACAGAACCGATCGCCAGTCATCGTCGGTGGCGTGGTGCGTGCATAGCCGTTCGAGGCCATCCTTCACGCGAGCGACTTGGGCATTCTCGTAGGTCCATGCCATGGACGCAGTTTACCCGATCGGGCCATCGAAATCGCATGCGATCTCGCCACCGGCTTATCAAGACAAGGGCGACGGGCATACGCGATAGACCCTCAGGGCCGCCTGATTCTCCTATCCTGTCGCGAGACCCGGAGAAAGCAATGCCTGATACGCCCCACCGCTTCGCCACGCTCGCCATCCACGCCGGGCAGTCGCCGGACCCAACCACCGGGGCGGTGATGACGCCGATCTACCAGACGTCCACCTACGCCCAGGCCTCGCCGGGGGTGGTGAAGGGGAACTACGACTACTCGCGCTCGGCGAACCCGACGCGGACAGCGCTCGAGGCGAACCTCGCGGCCCTGGAGGGGGGCCGGTTCGGGCTGTGCTTCGCCTCGGGGCTCGCGGCGATGGACTGCGTGCTGCACACGCTATCGGCGGGGGATCACGTGGTGCTCTGCGACGATGTGTACGGGGGGTCGTTCCGGATCCTGGACAAGGTGTACAAGCAACTGGGGGTCGAGACGACACGGGTGGACATGACGGACCTGCGGGCGACCGAGGCGGCCATGCGGCCCTCCACGCGGCTGGTGTGGATCGAGTCGCCGACGAACCCGATGCTGAAGGTGATCGACATCGCGGCGGTGGCGGCGCTGGCGCGGAAGGCGGTGGGCGGCAAGGCCCATCCCGGCGGGTGGCCGTCGCCGCTGGTGGTCGTGGATTCGACGTTCGCGACGCCGTACCTGCAGAACCCGCTGGCGCTCGGGGCGGATGTGGTGCACCACTCTTCGACCAAGTACATCGGCGGGCACTCGGATGTGGTCGGGGGCGTGCTGGTGACGAGCAACGAGCCCCTGGCGGCGCGGCTGAAGTTCCTGCAGAACGCGGTGGGAGGGGTGCCGTCGCCGGCGGACTGCTTCTACCTGCTGCGCTCGACGAAGACGCTGCACATCCGCGTGGAGCGGCACTGCGAGAACGCGATGAAGGTGGCCCGGTGGCTGGAGTCGCACCCGAAGGTCGAGCGGGTGATCTACCCGGGGCTGGAGAGCCACCCGCAGCACGCCCTCGCCCGGAAGCAGATGGGCGGGCGCGGCTTCGGCGGGATGGTGACCGCCACGCTCAAGGGCGGGCTGGAGGAGGCCAGGAGGTTCCTGGAGCGCGTCGAGCTGTTTGCGCTGGCCGAGTCGCTGGGGGGCGTGGAGTCGCTCATCGAGCACCCGGCGATCATGACGCACGCGAGCATCCCGCCCGAGGCGCGCCGGCAGATCGGCATCTCCGACGGCCTGGTCCGCCTGAGCGTCGGCATCGAGGATGCCGACGACCTGATAGCGGACCTGGACCGGGCGCTGCGGGCCTGACC
>JBBDXI010000011.1:44915-49847 GCA_040902425.1 Phycisphaerales bacterium | reverse complement strand
AGGACCTCACCGACAACGTCAACTCCATGGCCTCCAACCTCACCGGCCAGGTCCGCAACATCGCCGAAGTGACCGTGGCCGTCGCCAACGGCGACCTCTCCAAGAAGATCACCGTCGACGTGCGCGGCGAGATTCTCCAGCTGAAGGAGGCCGTGAACACGATGGTGGAGCAGCTCCGCTCCTTCGCCGCGGAAGTGACCCGCGTCGCCCGCGAGGTGGGCACCGAGGGCAAGCTCGGCGGCCAGGCCGTCGTCCCCGGCGTCGCCGGCACCTGGAAGGACCTCACCGACTCGGTGAACTTCATGGCCGCCAACCTCACCGCCCAGGTCCGCAACATCGCCGAGGTGACCACCGCCGTGGCCCGGGGCGACCTCTCCCGCAAGATCACCGTGGACGTGAAGGGCGAGATCCTGGAGCTGAAGAACACCATCAACACGATGGTGGACCAGCTCCGCTCCTTCGCCGCGGAAGTGACCCGCGTGGCCCGAGAGGTGGGCACCGAGGGCAAGCTCGGAGGCCAGGCCGCGGTCCCCGGCGTCGCCGGCACCTGGAAGGACCTTACCGACTCGGTGAACTTCATGGCCGCCAACCTCACCAACCAGGTGCGAGGCATTGTGAAGGTCGTGACGGCCGTCGCCGAGGGCAACCTCCGTCAGCGCCTCACGGTGGAGGCCAAGGGCGAGATCGCGGCCCTCGCCGAGACCATCAACAGCATGACCGACACCCTCGCCACCTTCGCCGAGCAGGTGACCAACGTCGCCCGCGAGGTGGGCGTGGAGGGGCGCCTGGGCGGCCAGGCCAACGTCCCCGGCGCTGCCGGCACGTGGAAGGACCTGACCGGCAACGTCAACCTGCTCGCCGCCAACCTGACCAACCAGGTCCGCGCCATCGCCGAGGTGGCCACCGCCGTGACCAAGGGCGACCTGACCCGCTCCATCCAGGTCGAGACCCGGGGCGAGGTGGCCGACCTGAAGGACAACATCAACACGATGATCGACAACCTCCGCGCCACCACGGAGCGCAACCAGGAGCAGGACTGGCTGAAGACCAACCTCGCCAAGTTCACCCGCATGCTCCAGGGCCAGCGCGACCTGGTGACGGTCGGCCAGATCATGCTCAGCGAGCTCACCCCCCTGGTGAACGCCCAGCAGGGCACCGTCTACCAGATCAACCCCGAGGCCACGCCCGACGGCGACGAGCGCCCGGTCCTGCGGCTGCTCGCCGGGTACGCCCAGCGCGACGACCAGCCCGAGCGGATCGAGCTGGGGCGCGGCCTGGTGGGCCAGTGCGCCATGGAGAAGCAGCGCATCCTGCTTACCGAGGTGCCACCGGACTACATTCGGATCGGCTCCAGCCTCGGCGAGGCCGCGCCCGCCAACGTCGTCGTGCTCCCCGTGCTCTTCGAGGGCGAGACCCGCGCCGTCATCGAGCTCGCCTCGCTCCGCCCCTTCACCGCCACCCACCTGGCCTTCCTCGAGCAGCTCACCCAGTCGATCGGCGTCGTGCTCAACACCATCGAGGCCACGATGCGCACCGAGAACCTGCTCGTCCAGAGCCAGCAGCTCACCACCGAGCTGCAGACCCGCCAGAGCGAGCTCCAGCAGACCAACGAGGAGCTGGCCACCAAGGCCCGCCAGCTCGCCGAGCAGAACGTCGAGGTGGAGCGCAAGAACAAGGAGGTCGAGCAGGCCCGCCGCGCCCTGGAGGAGAAGGCCGCCGAGCTCGCCCTCACCTCCAAATACAAGTCCGAGTTCCTGGCCAACATGAGCCACGAGCTGCGGACGCCGCTCAACTCGATCCTCATCCTCGGCCAGCAGCTGGCCGAGAACGCCGCCGGCAACCTCTCCACCAAGCAGGTGGACTTCGCCCGCAACATCCACTCCGCCGGCACCGACCTGCTCACCCTCATCAACGACATCCTCGACCTCTCCAAGATCGAGTCCGGCACCGTTACCGTCGAGGCCGAGGAGATGACCTTCGGCGCCCTGCGCGACAGCGTCGAGCGGACCTTCCACCACGTCGCCGAGCAGAAGAGCCTCCGCTTCGACCTGGACTTCGACCCCGCCCTGCCCCGCACCTTCACCAGCGACCCCAAGCGCCTCCAGCAGATCCTCAAGAACCTGCTCTCCAACGCCTTCAAGTTCACCGCCCAGGGGCACGTGCGGATGGCCGTCCGCGAGGCCGCCGAGGGGTGGTCCACCGACCACCCCGTCCTGCGCTTCGCCCAGAGCGTGGTCGCCTACTCCGTCAGCGACACCGGCATCGGCATCGCCCCCGAGAAGCAGCGGCTCATCTTCGAGGCCTTCCAGCAGGCCGACGCCGGCACCAGCCGCAAGTACGGCGGCACCGGCCTGGGCCTGGCCATCAGCCGCGAGCTCGCCGTGCTCCTGGGCGGCGAGATCAGGCTCACCAGCACCCCCGGCCAGGGGAGCACCTTCACCCTCTTCCTCCCGCTCCACTACACCGGCCCCGCCCGGGCCATGACCGGACCGGCCCGCCAGACCGCCGCCATGGCCCTGCCCTCGCTGCCCGTGCTGCCCGTCTCCGAGGAGACCATCCCCGACGACCGCGACTCGATCGAGGAGGGCGACAGCACCCTGCTCATCGTGGATGACGACCCCCACTACGCCCGCATCCTCCTGGGCCTCGCCCGCGAGAAGGGCTTCAAGGGCATCGTGGCCACCCGCGGCCAGACCGCCCTCTCCCTCGCCCGCGACTACCGCCCCACGGCGATCACGCTGGATGTCTTCCTCCCCGACATGCTCGGCTGGACCGTCCTCAACAGCCTCAAGCTCGACCCGGCCACCCGCCACATCCCCGTGCAGATGCTCTCGGTGGAGGAGGAGCGCCAGCACGGCCTCTCCCACGGGGCCTTCTCCTACCTCGTCAAGCCCGCCACCACCGAGGACCTCGAGCACGCCCTGGACCGCATCAAGTCCTACACCACCCGGCACACCAAGCGGCTCCTGATCGTCGAGGACAACGACGTGGAGCGGGCCAGCATCGTCGAGCTGCTCGGCGCCGAGGACATCGAGGTCTCCGCCGTCGGCAGCGGCGCCGAGGCCATCCGGACCCTCCTCGACCGCGTCTTCGACTGCTGCGTGGTGGACCTGCGCCTCCCCGACATGTCCGGCTTCGAGCTGCTGGAGAAGGTCCAGGCCGAGGCCACCCTCCGCGATGTCCCCATCGTCGTCTACACCGGCAAGGAGCTCGACCCCGAGGAGGAGTCCCGCCTCCAGACCATGGCCAAGTGCATCGTCCTCAAGGATGTCCAGTCCCCCGAGCGCCTCCTCGACGAGACCGCCCTCTTCCTCCACCGCGTCGTCGAGGAGCTCCCCGAGGGCAAGCGCAGGATGATCGAGCGCCTCCACGGCTCCCCCGACGTCCTCCGCGGCCGCAAGGTCCTGGTCGTCGACGACGACGCCCGCAACATCTTCGCCCTGACCACCGTGCTGGAGAACTACGACATGGAGGCCGTCAGCGCCACCAACGGGCGCCAGGCCATCGAGATCCTGGGGGAGACACCGGACGTCTCGGTCGTGCTCATGGACATCATGATGCCCGAGATGGACGGGTACCAGACCATGCGGGAGATCCGCAAGGTCCCCCGCTTCCGCACCCTGCCCATCCTCGCGCTGACGGCCAAGGCCATGAAAGGCGACCGTGAGAAGTGCCTCCAGGCCGGCGCCTCGGATTACATCGCCAAGCCCGTGAACACCGACCAGCTCCTCTCCCTCCTGCGCGTCTGGCTCTACCGTTGACCCCGGAGACCGTCCTGGAAGACAAGGCCCCCATCCTCCTGGTGGACGACCAGCCCCTGAACCTCGACGCGCTCGAGGCGGTGCTGGAGTCCCCCGACCACGAGCTCATCCGGGCCCAGTCCGCCGAGCAGGCCATGCTCGCGCTCCTCCAGCGCGACGTCGCCGCCATCGTCCTGGACATCCGCATGCCCGGCGTCAGCGGGCTGGAGCTCGCCGCCCTCATCAAGAAACGCAAGCGCACCCGCCACATCCCCATCCTCTTCCTCACCGCCCACCTGCTGGACGAGAAGGACATTCTCCGCGGCTCCGGCGCCGGCGCCGTGGACTACCTCAGCAAGCCCTTCAACCCCGACATCCTCCGCAGCAAGATCGCCGTCTTCGTGGACCTCTTCCGCAAGACCCGCGCCCTGGGCGCCGCCAACGCGCGCCTCCAGGACGAGGTCGCCGAGCGGCAGCGCGCCCAGGAGGCCCTCCGCGCCGCCAACGACGCCCTGGAGGGGCGCGTCCGCGAGCGCACCATCGACCTCTCCCTCGCCAACCAGGCCCTCCGCGAGAGCGAGCAGCGCATCCGCCTCCTCCTCGACTCCGTCGGCGAGGGGATCGTCGGCCTCGACGCCCGCGGCCGGGCCACCTTCGCCAACCCCGCCGCCGCCGCCCAGCTCGGCTACCGCGCCGAGGAGCTCATCGGAGTCCCCGTCGACGACCTGCTCGCCGTGGTCGGCGGCGAGAGCGCCGCCGCCCCCGACGACGCCGCCACCGCCGGTCTCGGAGCCGCTCGCGTCAGCGCCCTGCGCCGCAAGAACGGCACCACTTTCCCCGTCGAGGTCATGCGCACCCCCGTCCGCAGCGAGGAGGGCGAGGTCACCGGCGAGGTCGTCGTCTTCCGCGACCTCACCGTCCGGCTCCGCTGGCAGCGCCGCCTCGCGGCCGAGCACGCCGTCACCCGCATCCTCGCCGGCGCCCCCGGCCTGCCCGACGCCGCCCCCCGGATCCTCGCCCGCCTCTGCGAGACCCTCGAGGCCCGCACCGCCGAGCTCTGGGTCCCCGGCGAGAACGGCGGCCCGCTCTCCCGCGCCGCCGCCTACCCCGAGGCCGCCGCCCGCGAGTCGTGGGCCCGGGGCGAGGCGCGCGACGCGGCGAGAGTGCATGCAGCCATCGCCCGCGAGGTCAG
>JBBDXI010000011.1:0-44905 GCA_040902425.1 Phycisphaerales bacterium | reverse complement strand
GGGTGGCGCGCGACGCGGCCGCGGCGCTCCCCGCGCGGGCCTTCGCCGGCGGCGAGCCCGCCTGGCTGACGGACCTGGCCGGCGCCGGCGACCACCCCGTCGGCGCCCGCAGCGTCTGGGCCTTCCCCATCCTCGACCACGGCGTCTGCGAGGGGGTGGTCTGCCTCTACTCCGCCGAGCCCGCCGGCCCGGACGACATGCTCCTGGCCATGATGGGCGCTGTCGGGCGCGAGATCGGCGCCTTCGTCCGCCGCACCCGGGCCGAGGCCGAACTGCGGGCCCACCGCGAGCGGCTGGAGGAGCTGGTCCGCGAGCGCACCCGCGCCCTGGAGCGCTCCCACGAGCGCCTCCGCCAGGCCGAGCGGCTCGCCACCGTCGGCACCCTGGCCGCCGGCCTCGGCCACGACCTCTCCAACCTCATCCTCCCCATCCGCGCCCGCCTCCACAGCCTCGCCGAGTCCCGGCTCTCCGTCGCCGCCGCCGCCGACGTCGCCGCCATCGGCGAGGCCGCGGGGTACCTCCAGCGCCTCGCCTCCGGCCTGCGCCTGCTCGCGGTCGACCCCGAGCGCGCCGCGGAGCGCGAGGGCCACACCGACCTGGCCGCCTGGTGGCGGGATGTGGCCGGCGTCTTCCGGGCAGCGCTCCCCAGGGGCGTGCGGCTGGAGGGGTCCTGCCCGGCGGGCCTCCCCCCGGTCGCCGTTACCGCCTCCCGGCTCACCCAGGCCGTCTTCAACCTGGTCCAGAACTCCGCCGAGGCCCTCGCCGGGGCGGGCGGCCAGCGCGGCACCGTCACGATCGACGCCTCGCTCGCCCGGCCGGAGGACGACGGCGAGGAGGCGCAGCGCCCCGCACCCCGGCCCCCCGCGGTCATCCTCCGCATCGCCGACGACGGGCCCGGCATGGCCCCCACGGTCGCCGCCCGCTGCTTCGAGCCCTACTTCAGCACCAAGGTCCGCTCGGTCTCCACCGGCATGGGCCTCGCCCTTGTCCGCGGCTGGGTCGAGGCCGTCGGCGGCAGCATCCACCTCCGCACCAACCCCGGCCAGGGGACCGAGTTCACCCTCCGCTTCCCCGTCGCCGTCGGCGTCCCCGCCGCCGCCCCCTCCGCCCGCACCCCCGCCCCCCTCCGCGCCGCCATCACCGTCGACGACCGCCGCACCGTCGGCTTCCTGGGCGCCATGATCGAGGCCGCCTCCGCCCGCGCTGCCGCGTGGGAGGGCGACGGCGTCCCGGATGCCGAGCTCTGGGTGGTCGGCGGCGCTGCCGCGCGGCCGGAGCGGATCGCCGCCTTCCTCGCCCAGGACCCCGCCCGCCGGGTGGTCGCCCTCGCCGAGAGCCACGGCCAGCCCCCGCCCCCCGACGCCGACGCCGGCGCAGCGCCCCGCGTCTGCTACCTTGGGCGCCGCCCCACCACCTCGGCCCTCCGCCGCTCCCTCATGGCCGCGCTGGAGAAACCCGAGGAGGGCCCCCCGCCGCCGCCGCACCCCGCCCCCGCCGCCTCGATGGCCTGAGCCGCGCCCCACCGCCCCCTGTCGTCCCCCGCCCGGAGTATGCGTTCCATGCCGATCTCCGTGCTGCTGGTGGACGACAACGAGATGCTCGCGGAGGCGATGCCCCGCCTGCTGGCGCGGGACGCCCGCTTCGAGTGGGCCGGCTGGATCGAGGACCCCGCCAACCTCGTCGAGACCGTCCGCGCCAAGGCCCCCGGCGTCGTCCTCATGGATGTGGACATGCCCGGCGTCGAGACCTTCGACCTGGTGAAGCTCCTCGCCGCGGAGTGCCCCAAGTCCCGCGTCGTCATGTTCAGCGGCCACGTCCGCGAGGACTACGCCGAGGCCGCCATCGACGCGGGGGCCTTCGGCTACCTCCACAAGGACGACGAGGTCGGCGAACTGCTCAACAACCTCGAGCGCGTCTCCCGGGGCGAGGTCGTCCTCAGCCCCCTCGTCAAGCGGACGCTGTGGCGGAAGTGAGCGGCCGGCCCCCCGGTCAGAGCCCGTTCCCTTGGAACTCTGTGGCTTTCGGCCGGCCGTGTGGTACGCTGTCCGCGGGGCGTATCGCCCCCCCCAGCGGAGTCCATCCCATGCTGAGCCGTATTCTCGCGGCGCTCGCTCTGGTCGCCATCACCGCGCCCCTTTCCGCCCAGGATGCCGCCGCCCCCCAGCGAAGCCCCAGGCCCCCCGCCTTTAACCCCGCCGGGGCCCCGGCCCAGCGTCCGCCGGAACTCACGCTGGAGCCACTCTTCCAGGCCGCGGGCCCGCGCGACGGGCTCTTCTTCATCCGCGTCGAGCTCGACCGCCTCCGCGCCGAGATCGGCCAGTCCGGCGCCGCCCTCATCCCCGGCTTCCCGCTCACGCCCACCGAGACCGTGGACCTGGAGGTCGAGCGCTTCTGGGTCACCTCCCCCGATGCCAGGTTCGTCCTCGGCGGCGCTGCCCCCCCTTCCCCCGCCGCTCCCCGTGCCGCCAGCGCCCGCGATCCCGGTCCGGCCGCGCCCGGCGCGGGCCAGTCCGCTGGCGATGGCCCTGCGGCCCCATCCGGCGCCGCCGGCGACACCGCCTTCGCCTTCGACCCGGACTCGGTGATCCTCCTCCGCGGGCGGGTCCGCAACCACCCCCACTCCACCGTCTACCTCGGCCTCTCCCCCTGGGTCAGCAACGGCATCATCGACCTCGGCCCCGGGAACGGGCGCTACGGCGTCTCCTCCCGCCTCGGCGCCGGCCGCCACCTCCCCTCCGGCGAGCTCGCCGTGTTCCGCGATGTCGCCGGGCGCGGCCGCAACCCCGTCCCGTGGTGCACCGCCCACGACACGGACGAACCGGGCGCTGGCGGGGGCGACAGCCCCGACGGGCCCAACGACCCCATCCGCGGCCTCCGCCAGGTTCAGATCGCCGTCGAGACCGACCACGAGTTCTTCCAGCTCTTCGGCGACCCCGCGGCCACCACCGCCTACCTGATCCAGATGTACGGCGCCACCAGCGACGTCTTCATCCGAGAAATCAAGGTCCGTCTCGACATCACCTACATGCGCATCTGGCCCCAGCCGAACGAGCCCTTCAACACCGAGCTCGTCGCCTTCCGCAGCTACTGGAACGCCAACATGCAGGCCGTCCAGCGCGACTGCGCGACTCTCTACAGCGGCCGGGGAGACCTGCCCGGGGGCGTGGCCTACCTCAACTCGGTCTGCAACACCAGCGCCTACTCCTTCTGCGGCAACGCCCTGGGGTTCTTCGCCGATGCCGAGACCTCCGGCGTCTACACCTACGACCCCATGGTCGCGGCCCACGAGTTCGGGCACAACTTCGGGTCCCAGCACACCGACGTCTACGGCATCGACAACTGCAACCTCGTCACCGCCACCCCGCGCCGGGGCACGATCATGAGCTACTGCAACCAGGTCGTCTCCGGCGGCCTGGCCGTGGTCGACATGCGCTTCCACAAGGGCACCCAGGCCCCCATGCGCACCTATCTCGCCGGCCGGGCGTGCGTCGTCTTCGACTGCAACCAGAACGGCGTCTCCGATGCCATCGACATCTCCACCAGCACCAGCCTCGACCTGAACGCCAATGGCATCCCCGACGAGTGCGAGGACTGCAACGGCAACCTGGTCCTAGACTCGATCGACATCGCCCTCGGCACCAGCCTCGACCTGAACGCCAACGGCATCCCCGACGAGTGCGAGCCGGACTGCAACGGCAACGGCATCCCGGACGACCGCGACATCACCCTGGGGACCAGCCAGGACCTGCACGGGGACAACAAGCCGGACGAGTGCGACGCGGACCGGAACAGCAACGGCATCTCCGACTACAACGAGATCTCGGCCAACATGACCCTCGACAAGGACCGGGATGTGATCCTGGATGCCACGCAGGACTGCGACGGCGACACGATCCCGGACCTCGAGGAACTCCAGGGGGCCTTCGATATCTGGACCATCGCCCGGGGCGAGGGGGTCATCCGCCAGTACCACTCGGTGGTCGGCGTCCTCATCCGCGCCGGGCAGGCGGGGTTCCTGACCGACCCGCAGGACCTCATCATCACGCCCGACCGCCGCATCCTGGTCTCGAGCGCCGGCACCAACTCGGTCGTCGAGTTCGACCGCCTCGGCCAGTTCGTGCGCACGCTCGTCGCCACCGGCAGCGGCGGCCTCTCCTACCCCACCGGCCTGATTGTCACCCCCGCCGGCGAGCTGCTGGTCTGCTCCCGCAACACCCACAGCGTCGTGCGCTACAGCGCCGCCAACGGGCTCTTCCAGGGCGCGGCCGTGCCCGCCGGCTCCGGCGGCCTCGCCAGCCCCACCGCGATCATCCGCTCGCCGGCGGGCACCCTCCTGGTCGCCGGCGATGACAACCGTGTCCGGGAATACACCGCGGGTGGCGTCTTCATCCGCATCCTGGTGGATGTCGCCGGCAACGGCGGCCTCTCGTCGCCCCGCGGCATGGCGATCAACGCCCAGGGGCGGCTCCTGGTCACCAGTTTCGGCACCGACCAGGTGCTGGAGTACGACGCCGCCACCGGCGCCTTCATCCGCTCCCTGTTGGTCACCGGCCTCCCGGTCGATGGCCCCTGGGGCATCCGGATGGGCCCCGACGGCTTCGTCTACGTCTCCCGCCACAACGACTTCACCGATACGCACGTTACCCGCGCCCGCATCTTCATCTTCGAGCCGCGCCTCGGCAACTTCATGCGGGCCCACACGCAGGCCCTGGACTCCGGCCTCACCCAGCCCGCCGGCTTCGACTTCATGCCCGGCGACACCACCGACTGCAACCGCAACCTCCGGCCCGACTCCTGCGACATCGCCCTGGGCTACAGCTTCGACGCCGACCAGAACGGCATCCCCGATGAGTGCGACGGCGCCTGCTACGCCAACTGCGACGGCAGCACCCAGGCCCCGGTCCTCAACGTCGCCGATTTCGGCTGCTTCCTCACCCGCTACGCGGCGGGCGACCCGTACGCCAACTGCGACCAGAGCACGCAGCCGCCGATCCTCAACGTCGCCGACTTCGGCTGCTATCTGACGAAGTACGCCGCGGGGTGCCCGTAGGCGGGTCAGGGCCGCGGGAGGCCGGCGCGGCGCTTCAGGCGCTCGAAGATCGCGCGGGCGTGGTCGCAGAGCTCGGCGTCGAGGGCGTTGCACTCGCGGATGCGGCGGAGCGTGGGCCCGTCCACGTCGGCGCGCCGGAGGCGGGCGGCGGTGATGTTCTCGCGGGGGACCGGCCGGGCCCGCCACCCCAGGGCGCGCTCCATCACGCGGGCGGAGCCGTCCAGGTCCTCGGTGAGGCCGACGGCGGCGAAGGAATCGAGGTGCTCCCTGGCCTCATCCAGCATCGATCGCGTGACCCCGCCGAAGGGGAGATCGACGCTCGCCTGCGAGGTGAGCAGGCGCACCATGCAGTTGTCGAACTCGACGGAGAGGCCGGCGGCCAGGCAGTCCGCCAGCGACATGTTCCCCCGAAGGATGCGGTCCCGCAGGTGGTGGGGCTCCCACTCGCGCATGAAGGAGTAGAGGGAGAGGACCCGCTCCACGGGGTCGCGGAGGATGGTGATGTAGGCGCAGGGGCGGGGCAGGCGCTCGTGCACGCCGTAGTACATGTGGCCCTCGACGAGCGCGAGGCGGGCCCGCTCCGCGGCGGGCATGCCCTCGAGCGTCCGGAGGTCGTCGATGGGGTGGTTGATGCGGTGGCGGGGGCGGCCCCTGAGGTGCTGGCGGAGCCAGCGCTGGAGGGAGATGCCGCCGGTCTTGGGGATGTGCAGGAACAGCACGGTGGGGCCGCGGGCCCGGCGGAGCGAGGCGGGCAGGAGTCTGGCGGCCAGGTTCAGCATCCGGGGGGTCCATCCTCACGCGCAGCAGACTACCAGCACCCGGCGGGGGCCGCGCCGGACCGCTCAGGCGGCGCCCGCGCGGATGGCGGCGAGCGCGGCGGCGGCGATGAAGACCCAGAGGGCGACGCCCAGGGCCATGGCGCGCCAGCCGACCTCGGCGATGGCGCGGCGGGAGAGGCCGGCGCCGATGAGGAAGAGGGCGAGGGCCATGCCGCAGCGCGCGGCGATGCGCAGGCCGTCGTCGGCGGGCTGGATGGGGGCGGGCCACGCGGTGCGCACGGCGGAGGCGAGGAGGAACAGGAGGACGAAACACGGCACAGGCACGCGCCAGGTTCTGTCACTTCGTGCCTCCGTGCCTTCGTGCCTTCGTCCCTTCTTCTGCGCCCACCACGCCGCGGCGATGCAGATCGGAGCGATCCAGATCACCCGCGAGAGCTTGACGACGGTCGCGGTGTCGGTGGCGACGGCGGGGGAGGAGGGGCCGGCGGGGTGCGCGGCGTCGAAGCTCTGGGCGGCGCCGACGACGGAGGAGACGTCATGGATGGCGACGCCGGCCCAGGCGCCGAACTCCTCGGGGCTGAGTCCCAGCAGGCCGCCCAGCCAGGGGAAGAGGAAGAGGGCGACCCCGTTGAGCGTGAAGACGGTGGCGGTGGCCACGCCGACCTGGGCGGCGCTGGCGCCGATCACGGTCGAGACGGCGGCGATGGCGGAGCCGCCGCAGATGGCGGTGCCCGAGGAGAGCAGCGTCGTGACCTTGCCGTCGGTGCGCAGGGCGCGCCCGAGGAGCCAGCCGAGGGTGAAGGTGGCGGCGATGGTGGCGACGGCGAAGGCGATGCCGACGATGCCGGCGCGCCAGACCTCGTGCAGGTCCATGCGCAGGCCCAGGAGGACGACGCAGGCCTGGATGAGGAGGCGCGAGAGCCGGCGGGCGATAGGCCCGGCGTGGATGAGGCCGGCGAGGGCGAGGAGGATGCCCAGGGCCAGGGCGGCCTCGATCTGGTAGCGGGCGCCGCCGGGCCAGAGCAGGGGCCAGGGGATGCCGACGGCGAGGCCGACGAGGAGGATGAGCCAGAGCCCGAGGCCCCGACGCCACGCTCCGGCGCTCGCAGGTCCGCCGCCGGTGTCGCTGGCCGCCGCCATGGGCCGCTACTCTAGCGGGATGGAGACCCGCGCTGCGCCCGTGTCGCCTGTTCCCGCCGGTCCCGTGGCTCCGGCAGCGCCCTCTGGGGCACGGCGCCCGTTCCCGGCGGCGTCGGAGCTGGCCCGGCACTGGGACCTGGACCCCTCGGTGTGCTTCCTGAACCACGGGTCGTTCGGGGCGTGCCCGCGGGCGGTGCTGGCGGAGCAGTCGCGGCTGCGGGCGCGGATGGAGGCGGAGGCGGTCCGGTTCTTCGTGGAGGAGTACGAGGCGCTGATCGACGCGGCGCGGGGGGCGCTGGCGGCGCTGGTCGGGGCGCGGGCGGAGGACCTCGTCTTCGTTCCCAACGCGACGACGGGTGTGGCGACCGCGCTGGAGAACCTGGCGGCGGGGCTGCGGCCGGGGGATGAGGTGCTGGCGACGACGCACGAGTACCCGGGGTGCATGACCAACCTGCGGCGGGTCGCGGGGGGGGGGGGGGCGGTGGTGGTGCCGGCGGCGCCGCCGTTCCCGGCGTCGTCGTCGTCGGAGGCGGTGGAGGCGGTCCTCTCGAAGGTGACGGCCCGGACCCGGCTGGCCCTGGTGAGCCACATCACCGCGCCGAGCGCGATGGTGCTGCCGGTGGAGCGGATCGTGCCGGCGCTGGAAGCGCGCGGGGTGGTCACGATCGTGGATGGGGCGCACGCGGCGGGGCAGGTGCCGCTGGACCTGGGGGCGCTGGGGGCCTCGTTCTACACCGCCAACTGCCACAAGTGGCTGTGCACGCCGAAGGGGACGGCGTTCCTGCACATCCGGCCGGACCGGCAGGCGGGGTTCCGCCCGCTGGTGCTCTCGAACAGCGCGGAGAAGCCGCGCCCGGGGCGGAAGCACCTGCTGACGGAGTTCGACTACGCGGGGACATCGGACTACACGGGGTGGCTCTCGGTCCCCGCGGCCATTTCGACGATGGCCTCGCTGGCGCCCGGGGGATGGGCGGGGGTGATGCAGCGCAACCACGACCTGGCGGTGGCGGCGCGGGCGGTCGTGTGCCGGGCGCTGGGGGTCGAGGCGCCGGCGCCGGAGGGGATGCTGGGCTCGATGGCCGCGGTCTTCCTGCCGCCGCACGAGGGGGTCCGGCAGGCGCGGGTGGTGGCGCGGCCGACGCGGTACCACGATGCGCTGCAGGATGCGCTGCTGGACCGGTGGCGCATCCAGGTGCCGGTGTGGTCGATCCCGGGGGATGCGAGGCGGCTGGTGCGGCTGAGCGCGCAGCTGTACAACGCGCCGGGGCAGTACGAGTACCTCGCGGCGGCGCTGGCGGAGGAGCTGGCCCGCGAGCGCGAGCTGTGAGCCGCGGACCCGCATGAACCTGCTCGACCCGCTCTACGCCGCCCTCGCCCTGGCCACCGCCCCGTGGTGGGCGCGCAAGGCGCGGGGGGGTTGGGCGGAGCGGTTCGGGCGGATCGGGGCGGTGGGGGATCGGGCCGGCGCGGACGGCGGGCGGATGCGGCGGCTGCTGATCCACACGGTGTCGGTGGGGGAGACGGCGGCGGTGCGGGAACTGGTGCCGCTGCTGACGCCGCACGCGCAGGTGATCGTCTCGGCGACGACGGACACGGGCCTGAAGCGGGCGCGGGAGCTGTACGGGGCCTCATGCGACGTCGTGCGCTACCCGCTGGATGCGTCGTGGGCGGTGCGGCGATTCCTGGATGCGACGCGCCCGGATGCGGTGGCGCTGGTGGAGCTGGAGGTGTGGCCGAACTTTCTCGCGGCGTGCCGGCGGCGCGGCATCCCCGCGTGCATCATCAACGGGCGGCTGAGCGAGCGCTCGTTCCGCGGGTACCGGCGGCTGCGCCCGTTCCTGCGCCGGATGTTCGGGTCGCTGGCGTTCGTCGGGGCGCAGGATGAGGCGTACGCGGGGCGGTTCCGGCAGATGGGGGTCGCGCCGGAGCAGTGCCGCGTGACGGGGTCGATGAAGTGGGACACAGCGCGGATCGAGGATGAGGTCCCCGGGGCGGATGGGCTGGCGCGGGAGATGGGGATCGCGCGGGGGCCGGGGGCGCCGCCGCTGGTCGTGGCGGGGAGCACGGCGGAGGGGGAGGAGGCGCTCCTGCACGCGGCGTGCCCGCCGGGGGTGCAGCTGCTGTGCGCGCCGCGGAAGCCGGAGCGGTTTGACGAGGCCGCGGCGGCGCTGCCGGGGTGTGTGCGGCGGAGCTCACCCACAGGCGGGACGCCTGTGCCACCGGGAACAGTGGGGGCGGCTGCGCCAGCGCGCTTCCTGCTCGACACCATCGGGGAGCTGCGGAGGGCGTACGCGCTGGCGGACATCGCGGTGATCGGGCGGACCTTCGGCGGCCCCGGGGGCGAGGGGGGCTCGGACCCGATCGAGCCGATCGGGCTGGGCAAGGCGACGGTGGTGGGGCCGGCGGCGGCCAACTTCGCGGCCATCATCGGGACGTTCGAGCGGGGCGGGGGCCTGGTGCGGGTCACGCGCGAGACCCTCGGGCCGACGCTCGCGCGGCTCCTGGCCGACGGCGCGGAGCGCGAGCGGCTCGCGGCGCGGGGGCGGGATGTCATCCGCGAGCACCAGGGCGCCTCGCGCCGCCACGCGGGCATGCTGCTCGAGCTGCTGGGCATCGCCGCGCCGCCGATGGCCCCGGGCGGGCGGTGCTCCTCCGGAGCGAGCGCTGCGCCGGCCCCTTCCGCCCCGCCGCGACCACCTACCATTCAGGTCCGGCCCTGACGCCGGCGAGGGTGTAGCTCAGTTGGTAGAGCAGCGGCCTTTTAAGCCGTAGGTCCGGGGTTCGAGTCCCCGCGCCCTCATTGGTACGCCGCGGGGCATGGCAGGCCCCACGGGGACGGCACGGCAGGCGGGACGCCTGCCCCACGGGGATTGACGGGGGGCCTGAAAGCGCATGCACATCCTCCACGCGAACTGGTCGGGCGATCGTCTGTGGGTGTGGGGCGAGTCGGCCGCGCGCTGGGCGGCGGCCACGCCGGATGCGGATGCGGGGGGCGAGGCGGGGATCGCGGCGGCCGCGGCGCACCCCTTCGCGTCCTCGCCGGAGGAACTGCTGGGGGCGATCGACCCGGGGCCGGCGGGGCTGGGGGTGACGGCGGGGGAGCTGACGCTGGCGCTGCCGGCGTCGGAGGGGCACCCGGTGCCCAGCCCGCACGTGGCGCACGCGGCCGGGGCTGGGGCGGCGGTGCTGGAGGCGCCGGTGATCGCCAGCGCCCGGGTGCCGGCGGTGAGCGTCGCGGGCGTGGCGGCGGCCGCCTTGTTGGACCACCTCGAGGAGCTGCACTCCCGCCCGGAGCACGAGCCGGCGCCGGCCGAGGGCGTGATCCTGGGGCCGTCGATTTTGTTCTTCCTGGGTGCGCTGCGGCTGGCGCGGTTCCTGCTGGCGCAGCAGCGGTTCATCCCGGGCCTCCGGCAGGACCAGGCGGGGGAGCTTCAGGGGCAGTGGCAGCCGTGGCTGGCCGATGCCCGCACGGCCGAGCGCGTGGCGCTGCTGCTGGCGTCGATGCCGCCCTCGGCGAGGGCGGTAGCCGACTCGTTCCAGCACCAGGCGTGGCCGGTGCTGGAGTCGTTTCTCTCGGCGGCGGTGGATGCGGAGTGCCGGCGGACGCTGGCCCGTGAGAGCATGCACGAGGCGATCGAGGGGCGGGACGCGGAGGCCGACCCGCAGGTGGCGTGGCTGTCGGGGCTGCTGGGGGCGGGGGACGCGATCCCGGCGCGGGGCTCAGCGCGGACGGAGATGATCCGGACGGTCCGCCGGTGGGTCTCGGGGCTGGAGGACCGGGGCGTGAGCGCGCAGTGGCGGCTGCTGCTGCGGCTGGAGGAGCCGCCCGAGGCCAGCATGCTGGGGGACATGCAGGAGCCGGGGGACGACATCACCTGGCCGCTGACCTTCCACATCCAGTCGCAGGAGCACCCGGCGATCGTGCTGGCGGCGGAGGACATCTGGCTGCTGCCGACGGACTCGGTGACGCTGGAGGGGCGGCGGATCGACGGGCCGCAGGAGCTGCTGCTGAAGGAGCTGGCGCGGGCGGCGCGGCTGTACCCGCACATGGAGAAGGCGCTGGGGGACCCGGAGCCGACCTCGCTGGAGCTGCCGACGCGCCTGGCGTACGCCTTCCTGCGCGAGCACCGCCCGATCCTGACCGAGCAGGGGTTCGGGGTGCAGGTGCCGGACTGGTGGGACCAGCCGTCGGCGCGGATCGGGGCGCGCCTGAAGCTGGCGAGCGACCCGCTGGAGGCGCTGCTGGGGCCCTCGGCGGGGGCGACGCCGACGCGGACGCGCCTGGGGATGGGGGCGCTGGTGGCGTACTCCTGGGACATCTCGATCGGCGGGGCGACGCTCTCGCTGGCGGAGTTCGAGAAGCTGGCCTCGCGCCGGACGCCGCTGGTGCGGATCAACGGGCAGTGGGTGGAGGTGCGCCCGGAGGATGTGAAGGCGGCGATCCGGTTCATCCAGGAGAACCCGGGGGGGCGGATGGCGGTCGCCGAGGCGATCCGGCTGGCGTACACGACCGACGCGCGGACCAGCGGGATCCCGGTGGTCGGCGTCGAGACCACGGGGTGGATCGGGGCGTTCTTCGGCGAGGGGGCGGAGAACCAGCAGATCCCGATCATCACGCCGCCGGTGGGGTTCCACGGGCAGCTGCGCCCGTACCAGGTGCGGGGCGTGTCGTGGCTGTCGTTCCTCGAGCGCTTCGGCTTCGGGCCGTGCCTGGCGGATGACATGGGGCTGGGCAAGACGATCCAGTTGCTGGCGCTCCTGGCGCACGAGCGGGAGCAGGGGGCGCCTGAAGAGGTGAAGAGGGGAACAGGTGAACAGGTGACGGGCCCCGGCGGGGTGCCACTGCTCGCGGCGTCCCCGCCGCGCAGCAGTGCCGGGGAGCCCCCGACCCCCGAATCACAGGCCGACGCCGCGGCCATGGCCGCCTCCACCCGCGTTCCGCCGACGCTGCTGGTCGTCCCCATGTCCGTCGTCGGCAACTGGCTGCACGAGGCCAAGCGGTTCTGCCCGCAGTTGAAGTTCATCATCCACCACGGGCCGGAGCGGCCGCAGGGCGATGCCCTGCTGGCGGCGGTGGACGAGGCGGACGCGGTGATTACGACCTATGCGCTGGCGCACCGCGACCGGGAGGCGCTGCAGCGGATCACGTGGCAGCGGGTGGTGCTGGATGAGGCGCAGTACATCAAGAACCCGCTGACGAAGCAGTCGGCGGCGGTGCGGTCGATCCCGGCGGGGACGAGGGTGGCCCTGACGGGGACACCGGTCGAGAACCGGCTGTCGGAGCTGTGGTCGATCCTGGACTTCCTGAACCCGGAGTACCTGGGGACGGCGGCGGGGTTCCGCAAGCGGTTCAGCGTGCCGATCGAGCGGTACCACGACGGGGGCCGGGCCCGGCAGCTGCGGTCGCTGGTGCGCCCCTTCATCCTGCGGCGGCTGAAGACCGACCCCGCGGTGGCCGCGGACCTGCCGGAGAAGGTGGAGACGCGGGAGTACTGCCACCTGACGGCGGAGCAGGCGGAGCTGTACGAGTCGGTGGTGAAGCGGATGCTGGCGGAGGTGGAGGCGGCGGAGGGGATCCAGCGGCGCGGGCTGGTGCTCTCGACGCTGGTGAAGCTGAAGCAGATCTGCAACCACCCGTCGCAGTACTTGAAGGACTGGGCGGGCCGGCCCGCGGGCGGGCCCGACGCCTCGCGCCGGGTCTTTACTCCCGGACCCTGCCGACGACGACGATACGGGCGACGCCGAAGCACCCGCCGCGGAGCGTCGGGCCACCCCGCAGGGGCGCGCCGCCCAGCCCCCGGCGGCCAACCGTTCTGGCAAGTGCGTCCGCATCATCGAGATGCTGGACGAGGTGATGCAGTCGGGCGAGCAGGCCCTGGTGTTCACGCAGTTCCGGGAGATGGGGATGCTGCTGGCGGCGATGCTGCGGCACGACCTTGACCGCGAGGTGCAGTTCCTGCACGGGGGCACGCCGCAGGGCAAGCGGGTGGAGATGGTGGAGCGCTTCCAGCGGGCGGACGGGAGCGTGCCGATCTTCATCGTGTCGCTGAAGGCGGGCGGCGTCGGCCTGAACCTCACCGCGGCCACGCACGTCTTCCACTTCGACCGCTGGTGGAACCCGGCGGTGGAGAACCAGGCCACGGACCGGGCCCACCGGATCGGGCAGTACCGGACGGTGCAGGTGCACAAGTTCGTCGTCCGCGGCACGCTCGAAGAACGCATCGACGAGATGATCGAGCAGAAGACGGAGCTGGCCGAGCACATCATCGGGAGCGGTGAGGCGTGGCTCACCGAGCTCAGCACCGACCAGCTGCGGGAGATGCTGACGTTGCGGCGGGAGGCGGTGGGGGATGAGGGGGAGTGACCTTCGCCCGCTCTCCGCGAGGCTTCTGGTACCTTCAGGGGAGTGCCCCCGACCCGCCACGTCAAGCCCCCGGCCCGCTGCACGTGCTGCGGCTACGAACTGGCCGGGCTTGACCGCGAGCGCTGCCCGTGGTGCGCCGAGCCGCCCGCCTCGCCACCCCATTCCCTCGTGGCGCGCAGCCCCCTGACGCGCCTGGCCCTGGGCGCCGGACTCGCTGCGGCGGGGTGCGCGTGCTTCATCGCCGCCGCCGTCCTGCTGCTCGTGAGGTTGGGCTCGCAGCGCGCCGGGCCGGCGTGGGAGGTCACGGGCCCGGCGTTCGCGTACTTCCTGCTCTGGCCGGCGGGCTGGTGGGTCGCGACAGAGCGCCCGGCGGACCCCGGCCCTCAGGCGCAGGGCCCGTTGCGGCCGCTCATCCGGGTCCTGGCCGCGGTCGCGCCACTGCCGGTGGCGGGACTGGCGAGCGTCATGTTCTCCGGGAACAGCGGCGGCGGCTGGGACGCGACTGCCGGCGCCGTGCTCGGCATCCTGGTCATGGGGTTGGGAACGGTGGGAGCGTTCGCCGCGATCTGGGCCGCGGGGTTCGTGTGGCTGTCACGCGTCGCCACCTCGGACCTCCACAGCGCGCGCCTCGCGACGGCCTGCCGCGTCGCCCCGCTGCTGCTGGTGCTCAGCGCGGCCGGGGGCTGCGCGACCCAGCCGTGCGGGACCGTGATCGCGGCCGGGCTGCTGATGGCGTACGCGGGCGCTGTGCTCGCGCTGGTGGGGCGTGCCGCGGCGGCGGGCGAGCCCCAACGCGAGGTCGTGGGAAATGAGGGGGAGTGACGTCCGAACGCTGGGGGCAACCTCACCAATGACGGGATCGGTGGCACGAAGACCCGGGCGGGCGCGGCTTCGCCGCTCAAACCGCCCGTGGCACGGCTCAAGCCGCCCGTGGCACGCGTGGACGGGCTCAGGCGCCCGGGCTCACCGGCATCCCGCCGCGTACTGCGTCAGGAAGCAGCCGAAGTCCGAGACGTTCAGGACGGGCGCCTGGGTGCTGGCGTCGCAGTTCGCGTAGGGGTCGCCCGCGGCGTACTTGGTCAGGAAGCAGCCGAAGTCCGACACGTTCAGGATCGGCGGCTGGGTGCTGTTGTCGCAGTTCGCGTAGCACGGCGTGCCCAGCGGGCGGCCGGCGTAGAGGAGGGCGTTGGCCATGAGGCGGGCGCCGTCGCCGGTCCAGAAGCCCGCGCTCGTATCAGCAGAGGGCGGGTAGAGGCCCAGGTCCACGCGCCGGGGGTGCTCGGTGCTGACGGCCGCGAGCGTGCGCCCGTCCTGCCACAGGGCCACCTTCTGGCCGTGGGCGTTGACGGCCGTGGTGGTCGGGCGGTTCATGTTGGTGCCGGAGAGGGTTGAGACGCCGTCGATCACGGGGTGGCCGGGGATGAGGATCCCGCCGAGGGCGGTACTGGTGCCGGTGGAGCCGCCCTGGGAGGGGATGATCTCGTAGGGGGTCCAGCGGCCGAGGAGCCAGCGGTAGGGCGTGTTGCTGCTGTTGGCGAAGGGCGTGACGACGACGCCGCCGCCCGCATCCACGTAGTCGGCCAGGGCATCGCCGAGGAGGTCGGCCTCGAAGTAGTTGACGTTGCTCCAGGTGATCACGGCCTTGAACTGCTGGAGGTACTGGAGGGTGGGCGTTCCACGGGCGGCGTTGAAGATGACCACCTCCGGGAAGGCGCCGGTGAACTGGAGCTTTGACTGCACGTCGAGGAACTGAGCGTGGGCGGGGTTGGTGTTGGCCGCGGCCACGATAGCGACCGAGCCGACGGGCGGGGGCGTGCAGGTGCAGGCGGAGCCGATGCCGAGGGAGACCCCGCCGGCGGCGGTGCACTGGGCGACGCTGAGGATGCGGCAGGAGTAGTCGGGGAAGCAGCACCCGCCGGGGGGCGGGCAGTCGGTGTTGGCGCAGACAGTCCCGTCGCCCTGGTAGACGTGGCCGTTGGCGGCGCATCCGGGGCCGGTGGCAATGTAGCAGATCGAGTCCGGCCGGCAGCAGGAGCCGGTGGGGGCGACGGGCGCGGTGAGGGTGAAGGTGTACCAGTTGATCCCGAACTGCTCGGTCCGGGCGGCGGGGGTCGGGTGGTCGAGGCCGGCGCCGTCGGTGATCACGAAGGAGACGTTGGAGTTGCCCGTGGTGACGGTGGAGACGGAGTTCACCAGGACATCCGGGAAGTCCATGACGTTGTCGGACTGGTCGCGGTCGTCGAAGACCTGGCCGAACTGGTTGGCGGTGTTGGAGATCGAGACCGCGAGGTAATAAGTGCCGGGCGCGAAGTCGCGCGCGAGGCGCGACTGGGTGGTCGTCCCCGGGGCCGGCTCGTTGTCGTTGCCGAACTCCGGGATCGCGGTGAGGTTCGCGTCGTAGACCCAGAGCTTGGTATCGGTGGTGTGCCCCTGGCCGACGGTGCTGATGGTGACGTGGCCGCCGGGGAGCGTGCCCAGGGGCGTGGGGAGGACGGGCGCGGTCTCGAGCGCGGCGGTGTACGGGGCGGTGGTCGAGGAGGTGCCCGTGACCGCCACGTACAGCCGCTCGCTCCGGCCGAAGCCGTACCAGGCGACGGCGCGCTGGGGCGTGGTGGCGCCGGTCTGGATGATGCCGTCGCTCGACGGCGTGACGATCCCGGCGGTCTGGTCGCGCCCGCGGATGCTCATGGCGTGGGCGGTGCCGGAGGTGATGACGAGCCGGTGGCGGTAGATGCCCGCGGGGGCCGCGCCCGTGCGGAGCAGGAAGGTGTCGATGCCGGCGCCGGAGCTGGAAATGGATGTGCCCTGGATGGCGTCGCCGGCGGCGAGGACGAACGGGCCGCTGGCGAAGATCTTGGAGTCGTTGGGCTCGGTCTCGCTGTAGGTGGTCTGGGCAAGGAGGGGGGGCAGAAGAGGGGCGGGCAGGCCGCAGAGGACGATCATCGCCCGCAGGAGGGTTCGGTCGGTCATGGGTTGGCTCCTATCGAGGGGTGCAGGCGCGCCGCGGCGTGCGTGCCGCTGTGCGTGACACGGAGCACGCGGCGATCCGAACGTGGCCGGCGGCGTGGTCCGCCGCGCATCCCGCCCTCTCGGCTGCGGGGGGGGTGCGCGGTCGGAACCCCCAGGAAGCGTTCTTTGTACCACAAAAGTGGGCGCAGACAAGCGGGAAAGTGGCCGATTTGCAAGGGCTGGCGGGGGGGGTGGGGGGGAGCGGGGGCGCAGGAAAAAGCCCCACCGGGGGGCGGGGCTTGGTGTGGCAGGGACCCAAAGGCCGCAGGCGGGACGCCTGTGCCACTGGGGCTGTGGCTCTTACGGGCAGCCGGCGGCGTACTTGGTCAGGAAGCAGCCGAAGTCGGCGACGTTGAGGACCGGGGGCTGGGTGCTGTCGTCGCAGTTGGCGTAGGCCTCGCCCGCGGCGTAGCGGGTGAGGAAGCAGCCGAAGTCGGCGACGTTAAGGACCGGGGGCTGCGTGCTCTCGTCGCAGTTGGCGTAGCAGGCCCCCGCGACCGTCATCTTGAAGAACAGCACGTCGTACGCGGCCGGGCGGGTCGCGGCGATCTGCGTTGCGCCCGAGGCGTCCACCACCGAGAAGGTCACGTTGACGTTCGTGCTGGTGCTGCTGTTGGCGATGGCGTCGGGGAAGTCCAGGAGCGAGCCGGTGCGGAAGTCGTCGTCGCACGGCGAGCCCATGTTGTTCGCCATCTGGAAGTTGCTCATGACGATGTAGTACGTGCCCGCCGCGTACTCGCGCCGGAGGAAGCTCTGGAGCGTCGCCCCGGTCCCCGGGGAGCCGCCGACCACCGACTCGTCGTCGTTGCCGTAGCCGGGGATGGCGTTGAAGTTGGCGTCGTAGACCCACATGTCAGTGTCGGTCGAGTGGCCCTGGGCGAACGTCGTGATGTCGATCACTCCGGGCAGAAACGTCCCGATGTCCGTCGCCGCGACGGGGTCCCGGGTCCACTGGGCGATGTAGGGCGCTGTCGTGCCCACCAGACCCGTCACGCGGTAGTAGATCTGCTCTTCCTTGCCGAAGCCGTACCACTGGTTCATACGGGCCGGCGTCGTGACCGTCGAGCTGGTCTGCACCGCGGTGTCGGTGGTATTGGGCGTGCCGACCGGGCCCGGCCAGGCGCCGGCGGTCGCGGCCACCTGACCCGTGCCGCGGATGCTGCCGGTGTGACCGGCGGTGCCGGAGGTGGTGATCGTCAGCTGGTTGCGGTAGATGCCCGGGGCCGCCGCGGGCGTGGAGATCAGGAACTGGTCGAGACTGGCGGGCCCGGCAACGGTCGACGAACCCGTTGAGGTCCCCATGAGGATCTGGCCGGGAGTCGTGAAGTTGACCGGGGTGGCCGTGGCCTTGGTCTCGTTGGGCTCAACCTCGACAATGAAGGGCGTGCAGGTCACACCGCCGCAGGTGGAGCCCAGGCCCTGGAACAGGCCGCCCGCCGTGCTGCACGCATCCGGTGAGCCGCTGGTGCAGGTCCCGTCCTGGTTGCAGCAGGCGCCGTTGCAGTTGGCCGCCGCACAGAGGGTGCCGTTGCCGTTGTAGACCCCGCCCGGGGATGCGAGACAGGTCGCGTGGGTCACCTCGGTGCAGGTGCCGTCGCTGTGGCAGCACGCGCCGGTCGGGATCGTTCCGGTCACCGTCATCTTGAACCACACGATGTCGTACGCGTCGGGCCGGGTGGCCGAGACGGGCGACGTGCCGGCGCTGTCGGTGATGGCGAAGGTCACATCCTGGTTCAGCGTCGTGACGCTGTTCAGAACGGCGTTGGGGAAGTCGAGCAGCGCCCCGGTGCGGAAGTCGTCGTCGCAGGGCGAGCCCTTGTTGTTCGCCAGGTTGAAGCTGGTCATCGCGATGTAGTAGGTCCCCGCGGCGAACTCGCGGCGCAGGAACGACGCGCCCAGGAGGCCCGTGCCGCCGGAGCCGCCGTTGGCCGACTCGTCGTCGTTGCCGTAGCCGTCGATGGCGTTGAAGTCCGCGTCGTAGACCCAGAGGTCGGTGTCGGTCGTGTGGGCCTGGTTCATCGCCGAGATGCTAATCAGGCCGGCGTTGAACGGCGCGCCCAGGTCGGTCACCGCCACCGGGTCCACCGTCCAGGTCGAGAAGTAGTTGCCGGTCGTCGCGGCCACGCCGGTGACGCGGTAGTAGATCTGCTCCTGCTTGCCGAACCCGTACCACTGGTTCATCCGCGGCGGGTTCGTCACCGTCGAGCTCGTCTGGACGGTCGTGTCGGTGGCCGTCGGGGTGCCGACGGGGCCGGGCCACGTCCCGGCGGCGGCCCCGGTCTGCCCGAGCCCGCGCAGCGTGCCCGTGTGGCCCTCGGTCGCCGACGTGATGGTGAGCCGGTTGCGGTAGACCCCCACGGCCATGGCCGGGGTGGTGATGAGGAACTGGTCGAGGCTGTTCGCCGCGCCGGCGGTGGAGACCGAGCCCGTCGTGTTGCCCGAGATGGTCTGGCCCGGCGTCGCGAAGGTGATCGCCGTGGCGTTGGCCTTCGTCTCGTTGGGCTCCACCTCAACAAAGAACGGCGAGCACGTCACACTGGCGCACGCCACGCCCAGGCCCTGGAAGATGCCGCCCACGCCGGTGCACGCGACCTGCGAGCCGCTCGTGCACGTCCCGTCCGGGTTGCAGCAGGCGCCGTCGCAGTTCGTCGCGGCGCAGGTCACCGCCGCGCCCATGAACGTCCCGCCGCTGGCGGCGCAGGCCGCCGGAAGCCCGAACGCGCAGGTCCCGTCCGTCGCGCAGCAGGCGCCCGGCTGCGGGCAGGTCACCGAAGCGCACACGGAGCTGGGCCCCTGGAACACGCCGCCCGCCGTCTGGCAGTCGCCCAGCGTGCCGTCGGAGCAGGTGCCGTCGGTCTTGCAGCAGGCGCCCGGCGTCAGCGGGTCGGCCAGCGAATAGTGGATCGTCCCCGCGAACACCCGGGGTGTGTTCCGCGTGCCGCCGAAGGCCACCAGGCCCGTGCGCGCCACGTCGCTGAACAGCGTCAGGTCCGCGTTGGACCACGTCGTTTGCGGCGCCGGCGTCGGCCCCGAATACCGGAACCCGCCGCCGGAGACGGGCTGCAGGTACACCCCGGTGGTCGCACCCGACGGGAGGAGGATCGGCGACGTCAGCGTGACCGGCGCGAGCGTGGTGGTGCCCGCCCCCGTCGCGACCACGGTCTGCGTCAGCGTCCACCCCGCGCTGCTGTCGTCAAACCCGACGTACGTCCCGGGCCTCGTGTAGACCTCGATCGTCGAGGTCCCCGACCAGTAGGTGTCGAACGAGTTGAAGTGCAGGGGACTCGTGGGCGTGAGGTCGAGGAACACCCCGCCCGTTCCGTTGTTCGAGAGCGCGGTGGACAGGCTCTGCGCCTGGGCCAGGGAGGTCATCCCGAAGGCGGAGCCGGCGGCCACGGCCATCATGACCTTCAACTGCCTCTCCATGCGCGAACCACAAGACTTCTTCATCGATTTCCCTTTCTCAGCCACCTCGGTGGGCGGCGATCAAACAACGACCGAGCGATCGAGCGACGCATCGAAATACACGTGCTGCGCCGTCCGCCACAGCGGCGCACCAGATCGCTCCAAGATAACCGGGAATGCAGGGGCGGCAACCCCTTTTTTCGTACGGCGTCCTGAACCCCGTCCCGGCCGCCGCCGCGACCCCGTTGGCGCCCCCCCGGAACGTGTTATTGCCCCCCCAAGCCCGTTCATGAGTTGTTACCCGCTGTCGGGCACGCCGGGGTCATCGAGCGATCCTCCGCGGACCGCCACACCCGAGCGCTTGCTGGCGGCCACATCGTGCGGCTCTCCGCGTATCAGCCGGCAGGAACCTCCGCCAGGCGCAGCCTGGGAACCGGCCGCCCGCGACACCTGTAGAATCGCCGCCATGCCCCCACTCCTGCGCTGGTTGCTGAGACTGGCGCCCGCCAACCCGATCGCCGTGCGGCTGATCCAGAACGGTTCCCGCCGGACGCGGCACCTCTACATCCGCTCGGCGTACCTGGCGATCCTGATCCTGGTGCTGCTCTGGCTGCTCCTCACCGCCGGGCAGGGGGGCGGGGTGATGAGCTACCGCGACCTGGCCCAGAAGGGGGCCCAGAGCTTCGCCTACGTCGCCTACCTCCAGATCGCCCTCATCTGCATCCTCGCCCCGGTGTTCATGGCCGGGGCCATCGCCCAGGAGGCCAGCCCGCGGACGTGGGAGGTGCTGCTGACGACGCCGCTCTCGGCGCTCGAGATCGTCCTGGGCAACCTCTTCGGGCGGCTCTTCTTCATCCTCGCGCTGCTGGTCTCCAGCCTGCCGCTGTTCGCCCTCACGCAGTACTTCGGGGGCGTCCCGGGGCGGTCGATCTTCCTGAGCTACGCCATCGCGGGGTGCGCCGCCCTGCTCGTGGGCAGCATCGCGATCGCCCTCTCCGTCAGCCGCCTCGTCGGCAAGCGGGCCGTCTTTGCGTTCTACGTCGCGGTCGTCAGCTACCTCGCCGTCACCATCGGCATCGACTACTGGCTGCGGACGTTCGCCCTGGCGGGAGCGGGGCCGGCTCGCAACGGCGTGACGTGGATGACCGCGATCAACCCCTTCCTCTCCCTCTACTCGCTGCTCAACCCCTCGGGGTACCCCACCGCCGAGCCCGGGCCGGGGAACACCGGCTTCTTCCGGGCGTGGTTCTTCCAGAGCCCGGTGGCCGCCTGGTGCCTGATCTGCGGCATCCTGAGCGTGCTGCTGGTCGTCGGCTCGGCCTTCACCGTCCGCGCCGGCGGGCTGGGCAGCCTCGTCGGGCGCGAGAGCCAGGCCGCCATCCCCTGGTACCGCCGCATGTTCGGCCTCGGCGCCAAGGGCGCCGAGCACCGGCCCCCACGTTCCGTCTGGTCCAACCCCATCGCCTGGCGCGAGGCCGCGGCCCGCAACGCCACGCTCGGGCGCATGGTCTCGCGCTGGTCGTTCATCGGCCTGGGCGGCCTGTGGGGCCTGGGGCTGATCGCGCTGTTCCACGGCGGGAGCATGGCCCCCGTGGAGTTCCAGGTCGCCCTGATGACCACCGTCATGGCCGAGCTGGCGGTGACGGCGCTGGTGGCGATCAACATGGCAGCGACGGCCATCAGCCGCGAGCGCGAGGACGGCACGCTCGACCTGCTGCTCACCACGCCGATCACGCCGGGGCAGTACCTCAGCGGGAAGCTGCGCGGGCTGATCGCGTACCTGCTGCCGCTGCTGGCGGTGCCGGTGGGCACCCTGGGCGCGGCGGGGCTCTACGTCTTCTTCGGGCAGGTCGGCGAGAACCCGGCGGTCATGGTCGTGTCCACCATCACCACGCCCCCGACGCCGGCGCCGATCGTCGTGCCCGAGGCGGGGCTGGTGGCGGCGCTGGTGGCCGTGCCGTTCATGGCCTTCTGCGCCATCATCGGCCTGCAGTGGTCGCTCAAGAGCCGGGGGACGCTCTCGTCGGTCGTCGGCACCGTGGGCGTCGCCGGGGCGATCTCCGGCGTGATCGGCCTATGCGGGTGGCAGGTGGGGCAGAGCGTGCCCATGGTCGGCCCTGTGCTTTCGGCCCTCAGCCCCGCGTCGGCCGTCTACGCCCTGCTCTACCCCGTGGAGGCGATGACCAGCACGGTCGAGAGCGCGACCCTCGGCGGGGCCCGCGTCGCGCTGCTGATGGGCGGCGGGATCGCGGCCGCGGTCTACGCGGGGATCGTCTACGCCATCCACGCCAGCATGGTGAAGAACTTCGACATGACCGTGCGGCGGCTGGCGGGTGTCCGCTGAGTGAGCCGGGGCGTGCCGCCCCGTTCGTCCAACCGGAGCGCCCCATGACCAGGCCTGCCGCCCGAATCTCTCTCCTGATCGGCTGCCTGGCGGCCCTGCTGCTCTGGCCGTCCGCGTGCTCGCGGCGCGACGGCGATGTCGTCCTCTACAGCAGCGTGGATGACCAGTTCCTCCGCGAGGTCGTCGGCGTTTTCGAGAAGGAGTCGGGCCTTTCCGTCCGCATCGTCGGCGACACCGAGGCGACCAAGACCACCGGGCTGGTCGAGCGGCTGATCGCCGAGAAGGCGCGGCCGCGGGCGGATGTCTGGTGGTCCAGCGAGCCGTTCGGGACCATCCGTCTCGCCCGCGAGGGCATCCTCGAGCCGTTCACGCCGGCCGGCGACCGCGACTTCGAGGACGGGTGGCCCCTGCCGCTCCGCGCGCCGGACCGCTCGTGGCACGCCTTCGCCACCCGCGACCGCGTGCTCGTCTACAACTCGCGCAAGCTCGCCCCCCGCGAGCTCCCGCGGACGCTCCGCGACCTCGCCGCCGAGCGCTTCAAGGGGCGCGTCGGCATCGCCCGCCCGCAGTTCGGGACCACCCGCGGCCACATGGGGGCCCTGCTGCACGACTCGGGGGAGCCCGCCTTCCGGGCGTGGCTGGAGAGCCTGAAGGCCTCGGGCGTCCGGCTCTACGACGGCAACGCGACGGTCGTCCGGGCGGTGGCGTACGGCGAGATCGACCTGGCCCTGACCGACAGCGACGATGTGCACGCCGGCCTGCGCGAGGGGTGGCCCATCGCCATGGCCCTCATCGGCCAGAGCCTGACGGAGGCCCCCTCCGACCGGGTGACCCTGGCCGTGCCCAACACGGCGGCGCGGGTGCGAGGGGGCCGCAACGCCGAGGGCGCTGCCCGCCTGCTGGACTTCCTGCTGAGCGAGCGCGTGGAGCGGATGCTGGCAGAGAGCGAGTCCCGCAACACGCCCATCCGCCTGAAGCTGGTAGTGGAACTCGGCCTGACGCGGGCGCCCGGCACGCCGCTGGACCTCGGTGCGATCGCCGACTCAATCCCCGGGGCGATGCGGGTGTGCGACGAAGTTTGTCGCTGAGATGAAGGCGTTCAGCCGGGGCGGCGCGGGCGGGAGCCGCGTTTCACACGTTTGCGGGCACAAAGCAAGGGGCTTCCGGCTGGACCGATCGGAACCAGCCGGTACTCTGCCCCCTACCTCAGGGATGAGGCGGCCCTCATGAGCGAGCGCTCATAGGGCCGGAGAGGGGAGCCCCGCAAGACCAGCCGCACGTCCGGGAGACGGGCGGCGCCTCCCGGAGATTGCATGAAGACCACCGCGTTCCTGCTTGTCCTCGGCGCTGCCTGCGCCGCGGCCCCTGCCCAGTCCACCTTCAGCTACACCGGCGCGCCGGTGCCAATCCCGGACAGCCCGGATGGCACCTGCGGCCCGGAGGCGGTGGCGGCGATCAACGTCGGGCCATCCCTCACCGTCGGCACGGTGACCGTGTCCTTCTACATCCCCCACCCCTTCCAGGGGGACCTGACGGTCTCGCTGACGCACGTGAACTCGGGGCGCACGGTGGTGCTGGTGGACCGGCCGGGCCACCCCGGCACGCTGGTTGGCTTCGGCGCTGCGAACTACGGGACCACATCGGCCTTCTTCACGCTGTCCGACAGCGCCGCCACGCTGTACGACGAGCCGGGCGTTGCCGCCCCCGGGGTTTCGGGGGCCACCGGCCCCTACAAGCCGCACCAGGCGCTCTCGGCCTTCGCCGGCATCAACGCCTCCGGCACGTGGCGCCTGCGCGTCCGCGATTGCGCTGGGATGGACACCGGGACGATCAGCGGCTTCCGCCTGACCGTGGGAACCGGCGGCGCGTGCTACGCCAACTGCGACGCCAGCACCCAGGCGCCCGTGCTCAACGTCGCCGACTTCAGCTGCTTCATGAGCCGCTACGCCGCCGGCCACAGCTACGCCAACTGCGACGGGAGCACCGTCCAGCCGGTCGTCAACATCGCCGACTTCAGCTGTTACCTGCAGAAGTACGCCGCGGGCTGCACCGCCCCCTGAGGCGGGCCGGACCGAACGTGCGGACGATGCTGGGGCGGGGCGCCGCAGGCAAGCGCCCCCGTTCTCGTTCTCTCCCGCGGGCGTCCCAAAGAGGCTTTGGGAACGGGCGGGCTTCTGGTAGAGTGGTGCGAATCCGGTCGCGCACGAAACGGGGGCGCGGGAACTCGTGGGTCCCGCGCCCCTTTCTTGCGCCGGCCGCGGGCGCGGGCCACGGCAGCACTCCGGGCGCGCCCGCCCCTCCGCCTACCCTTTGTCCCTGATGACCACGCCCCCCCTGCGCGAGAGCATCGCCCGACACCTGCCGGAGCTCGTCCGCCTCCGGCGCGACCTCCACCGCCACCCCGAGCTTTCCGACCAGGAGCGCCGCACCAGCGCCCTGGTGCTCGATGAGCTCCGCCGCCTGGGGATCGCGGCCAAGGGCGGCTTCGGGCGGGCCGGCACGGGGGTCGTCGGCTACCTGCCCGCGACGGGGCCCGCGAACGGCGGCGGCGCCACCGCGCTGCGCGCCGACATGGATGCCCTGCCCATCGACGAGCGCACCGGGCGCGACTACGTCTCCGGCACGCCCGGCGTCATGCACGCCTGCGGGCACGACGGCCACACCACCATCCTCCTCGGCGCGGCCCGCATCCTCGCCTCGCTCCCGCCCCCCCTCCGGCGCTCCCGCCCGGTGACCTTCCTCTTTCAGCCCGCCGAGGAGCACCTCGGCGGCGCGGGCGTGATGTGCGAGCAGGGGGCCCTGGGCGGCGAGAAGGCGGGCGGCCTCGGCGAGCCCGTCGCCCGCGTCTACGGCCTGCACGGCTGGCCCCAGGTGGAACTCGGGCACATCGCCACCCGCGCCGGGCCGCTGCTCGCCGCAACCGACGACTTCGAGGTCCGGGTCGTCGGCTCCGGCGGGCACGCGGCGTACCCCCACCTCTGCCGCGACCCGATCGTCGCGCTCGCCGCCGTCATCCAGTCGCTCCAGGCCCTCGCCTCGCGGGCCACCGCGCCGCACGACAGCCTCGTCTGCACCGTCGGGAAGATCGAGGGGGGGAGCGCCAGCAACATCATCCCCGTGGTGGCGCGGTTCTGGGGGACTATCCGCACGCTGCGGGCCGAGACGCGGGCCATGGCGAAGCGCCGCTTCTACGAGCTGGTCGAGCAGGCCGCGGCCTCGCACGGCTGCCGCGCCGAGATCGACTGGCGTGAGGGGTACCCCATGACGGAGAACGACCCCGCCGAGGCCCGGCGGGTTCTGACGATCGCCGCGGAGGCCCTCGGGCCCGAGCGCTCGCACGAGGTCGAGCACGCGACCATGGGCGGCGAGGACTTCGCCTACTACGGGAAGCACGCCCCGTCCTGCTTCTTCTTCCTGGGCCTGCGGCCGCCCGGCGCCGCGAGCTACCCCGCGCTCCACCAGCCCGATTTCGACTTCAACGACGAGGCGCTACCGGCGGGGATCGAGATGATGTGCCGCCTGGCGCTGGACGACTGAGCGACGACGCTCAGATGCTCGCGGCCTCTCGCAAAGGGCGGAGGTCAAGGACGAACCCGGGCAGGGCCGTGCTCTCGACCCTCTCGCCACTCACCGGCACGCGCACCAGCTCCGCACCGTTGCGCCGGAAGCAGCGCAGTTGTCCGTCGGACGGGTCGTACGTCCAGTATTCCGGCACGCCGAACTTCTGATAGTCGTCGAGCTTGGTGGTCAGGTCGAACGCCTTGGTCCCGTGCGAGAGAATCTCCACGACGAGGTCCGGGGCCGTATCGAGCCGCACCGGGTAGCCCTTCACCCGCCCGGGGAGGTAGCAGACCAGGTCAGGCGCGTACACCGTATCGCCGGCCACAACCACGTCCACGTCGGGGAACACGCGGGCCCCGGCTTGAGACCGGCAATAGGCCCTCAACTGCTCCGCGATGAGGAGCAGCAGCGTCTGGTGCAGCGTGTTCGGCCTGGGCGACATGCATACCACTCCGTGCACCAGCTCGTACCGTTCGCGCGTCTGCCCGAGGCCCAGGAAGTCGTCCGCGCCCATCCTCAGGCCGAGGTAGCCGTAGGCATCGATATCCTGCTGGGTTGGGCGCACGACTGAGGACATGCACCATTCTACGACCGGCGCGCCCCGCTCGCCCCGCCCTTATCGGGCGAGCTTCGCCGCGACAGGGTGCCGCGGCTGGTACAGCCCGATCTCGCCCCCGCCGGGCACCCGCAGCGTCGTCAGCAGCCCCCACCCCTGGTCGCTCACCGTGCTGGTGAACTCCACGCCCTTGGAGCGCAGCTCCGCGACGGTCTTCTCGATGTCGTCGCACATGAGGTAGAGCGAGTGCGTCCCGCTGGGCATCGAGCCCTCCTCGTTCTCCGCGGGATGGATGCCCAGCTCCGCCGGCGGCAGGGCGAAGATCAGCCAGCCGGGGTGCGCCTCGACGAACGCCAGCCCCAGCACATCGCGGAAGAACGCCCGCGTCGCGTCGGCGTTCTTCGCGTAGATCAGCGCGTGAACGGCTGTGATCATCCCACGGCCTCCAGCAGGGCGCTGCCCCCTACAGCCACCGGCTCACCACCACCTTGCTCTCGGTGTAGAACTTCACCGCGTCCTCGCCGTTGGCGTGCAGGTCGCCGAAGAAGCTCTGCTTCCACCCCGCGAAGGGGAACGCGGCCATCGGCGCCGGGACGCCGACGTTGATCCCCACCATCCCCACCTGCGCGTGCGTCTTGAAGCGCCGGGCGGCGTGCCCGCTGCCGGTGAAGATCACCGCCATGTTGCCGTAGCGCGAGCGGTTGAGCGTCGCCAGGGCCGCGTCCAGCGTCTCCTCCCGCATCACGCTCAGCACCGGGCCGAAGATCTCCTCATCGGCGATCCGCATCCCCGGCCGCACGTGGTCGAAGACCGTCGGCCCCACGAAGCAGCCGCGCCCCGGCAGCGCCGCCGTCCGCCCGTCGAGCGCCAGCTTCGCGCCGTCCGCGTCGCCCCCACCGATGAACCCCAGGATCCGCTCGCGGCTGGCCCCGTCGATCACCGGCCCCATCCCCACGCCCGCCTCATCGCCGGCGCACACCTTCAGCTTCTTCGCGGCCTCGATGACCCGCGGGATGAACCACTCCGCCGCCTCCCCCACCGCGATCGCCACGCTCCCGGCGAGGCACCGCTGCCCGGAGTTCCCGAACGCCGAGCCCACCACGCCCTCGATCGCCGCCTCGCGGTTCGCGTCGGGCATGATCACCATGTAGTTCTTCGCCCCGCACATGCACTGGGCCCGCTTCCCGGCCGCGGTCGCCGTCGTGTAGATGTGCCGGCCCACCGTGGTCGAACCCACAAAGCTCACCGCCCGCACATCCTCGTGCGTGATCAGGTGGTCCACCACCTTCGGGCCCCCCGTCACCAGGTTCAGCACCCCCGGCGGCATCCCCGCCTCGCTCGCCAGCTCCACCTCGCGCACCGCCGACATCGGCACCTTCTCGCTCGGCTTCAGCACGAACGTGTTCCCGCACGCCGCCGCCATCGGCCACATCCACAGCGGCACCATCACCGGGAAGTTGAAGGGCGTCACCCCCACGCACACCCCCAGCGGCACCCGGTCCACCACGCTGTCGATCCCCACGCCCCCCTCATCCTCCGTCCGGCAGAAGCTGCTGCTGACCGCGATCTGCGGGAGCGTCCGCCCCATCATCAGCACCGGGGCGCAGCAGGCGTGCTCCACGCAGTCAATCCCCCGGCGCACATCGCCCCGGGCCTCGGCCATGGTCTTGCCGTGCTCGCGCACGATCATCCCCGCCAGCTCCTCGAAGTGGCCCTCCAGCACCTGTTTGTACCGGAAGAGCACCTGCACCCGCTCGCCCACCGGGCGGGCCGCCCACGCCGGGAACGCCTGGACCGCCGCCTCCACCGCCTCCTCCGCGGCCCGGAGCGAGTCCATCTCCACCTGCGCCAGCGTCTCCCCCGTGGCGGGGTTGACGACCGGCCTCCGCTCGGCCCCGCCCGCCCCCGGCGCCCGCCGCCGCCCCGCAATGAAGTTGTCCACCAATCCGCTGTCCATGGCCCCTCCAGGGCGAACCCGGCGCCAGTTCCCGGGAACGGTCGAACGGGGAGTGTATCTGACGACTATAAGAGAAGCCTCGTGAACAGTCGGCCGCGGGGCGCCCGCCCCCGCCAGCGGAGCCCCATGAGCCAGCAGCACACCACGGCGGGGTTCCAGACCACCCAGTGGTCGGTCGTCGTGGCCGCCGCGGGCGATGCCCGGCTCTTGGAGCCTCTGCTGGCCTCGTATTGGGGGCCGATCTACGCCTTCATCCGCCGCTCGGGGCGGTCCCGAGAGCAGGCCGCGGACCTCGCCCAGCAGTTCGTCGCCGAGGTCGTCCTGGAGCGCGGGCTGCTGGAGAAGGCCTGCCCGGAGCGCGGCCGCTTCCGCACCTTCCTCAAGGCCGCCCTGCGGAACTTCCTCGTGGACCAGCACCGCCGGTCGGTGGCCAAGGGCCGTTCCCCGTCGCTCCCGGTCGGGGGGAGCGCAGCGCTGGACCGCCTGGAGCCCGCCGAGGATGGCGACCCGGGCGACGCCTTCGACCGCCAGTGGGCGACCACGCTCCTCTCGATCACGCTCGAGCGCCTCGCCTCGGAGTGCGCCGCCGCGGGGCAGGCCCCGCACTGGGACGCCTTCCGGGCCGCGGTCATCGACCCGGCCCTCGGCCACGACCGCGCCCCGGCGATGGAGGCGCTGGCCGAGCGTCTCGGCGTGGACTCGCCGACGAAGGTCTCCTCCATGATCCAGACGGTGCGGCGCAAGTTCCGCCGCACGCTCCGGCAGGTGGTGGAAGAGACCACCGCCGACGCGGCCGCGGCCGACGACGAGATCGCCAGCCTCAGGCGCTTCCTGGGCGCCTGAGGCCGGCTCTTCGCCGGCTTCCGCGGATGACCGACCACCCATGCGCGGTCAACCGGTCACGGGCTCACGGGCACCCCGCGGCGTACCTGGTGAGGAAGCACCCGAAGTCGGCCACGTTCAGCACCGGCGCCTGCGTGCTCCCATCGCAGTTCGCGTACGCCTCGCCCGCCGCGTAGCGTGTGAGGAAGCACCCGAAATCGGCGACGTTCAGCACCGGCGTCTGCGTGCTCCCGTCGCAGTTGGCGTAGCAGGCGCTCGGGGCCTCGATCTTCCCCCACCACGTCCCCCAGCGTGAGTCGTTGTCGCCGGGGCCGACGCGCATCGCCGCGTACTCCTGGATCGTCCAGAAGCTGCGGTCGTCGGCCGGGTCCACCACCGTCGCGCTGTAGTCGCCCCAGCGGTTGCTGGCCCCGCCGAAGGTCTTGTAGTAGGTCGAGAGCCCCGCCCGCAGCGTCTGCAGGAACCCCGTCGAGCCCGCCGGGCTCCCCGCCAGGTGCATCGCGTAGGCGGCCGTCGCGTACCGCGTGGGGTCGCTCCGGGTGAACCCGATGCACACATCGCCGGCGCAGTTGGCCGCGATGCTCGGGTACGTGAAGTGCGTGTCGGGCCCCTCCTCGTACCGCCCGGACTGGACGAACGGGGCGGCACTCGCCGGATTGAGCTGATGCCAGAAGGCCGCCGTGCGGTTGGGCGTCCCGGTTGCGGGCAGGCCCCCGCTGTGCGCGCAGTACAGCATCCCGCCCCGCAGCGGCACCGATCCGCTGATCCGCGGGTCGCCCGTCGCGATCCGGCGCGGGTCGCCCAGCTGCGACGCCTCGATCTGCGTGTAGTTGAACTGCTGGGGCGCGGGGATCGGGAACAGGCCGTACCCCGGGAACGGCGAGTTGGGCACCACCGACCAGGCCGGGGCGCCCGCCGTCCCGGTGATCCGCGAGAGCCGCAGGTAGATCGTCCCGCCGCTGCTCCACCCCGAGTTCTCCACCAGGAAGAGGCCGCCCCCCGGCTCCACGCACTGGGAGGGCTGGAGCGAGTTGCCCACCCCCCCGTTGGGGGCCATGTCGAACCCTCGCGGGAACTCGGCCAGGGTCATCGTCCCCGTCCCCAGGGCGCTCGCCTTGTTAACCACCCACATCTTCGACCCGCCCCAGGCGTTGGTACCCACCCCGTACATGTTCGCCGTCACCACGATCCACGAATCGTTGAATCCCACGCAGGGGAAGTCCGCCCAGAAGGCGTTGCCCGCGTCGGCGTCGAGACGGAAGAACCGCCACGACCCGCCCGGGTTCCCGGTCGTGCTCACCGCCAGCCCGACCGCGGAGTTGACGTTCTGCGGGTCCGTGCCGGCGACGGCGATCCAGCGGTCGGTCAGTGCGTCGTACACGACCCGCGGGTCGAACGCGTTCCCGGACACCGCGGACCAGAACGTGCCCAGGTTCACCGTCACCCCGCCCGTCCCGGTGCGCGACTGCACGTTCACCCGGTAGTTGATGTGCGTCACCACGTGCGCGGGGCCCACCGCGCCCATCGAGTCCGGGGGGATGCCGGAGTTGGTGTCGGGCAGCGCCTCGAACGACGCCGCCGGCGCCAGCATGGAGCTCAGGACGCCTGTGCACCCCGGCCCGCGGGGCGTTCCCTCCCCGCTCGTCGGCACCGGGTCCGGGCGCGGGTCCCCGTCGATCGGGGGCGGGAGCGGGATCGGGGGGCGGGCCAGGGGGCGCACCGACCTCCCGGGTCCGCCCCGGGGCATGTCGGCGAGCACGCGCTCACCGGCGGGCTGCAACTCGCGCTGCACCGGGCCGGCGGGCCGAGGCTGGGAGCCCTCCCCCGAGCCCCCCCTCATCGCCTGTCCCAGCGCTGCCCCCGGCAGGACGGCCGCCGCCAGCGCGCCGCCCCAACCCGCCGCCCGAACCGCAGGAACGCCCCGGAACCGCGTGGACCTCATGGCAGACTCCCTCGCTGACGGGTGGCGCACCCCCGCGGCGGCTCGCGCCAAGCAAGCAGCCCGGGCCCGCACCTCGCAGTGTCAACGGGAGGTACGCAAGGGCGCGGGCTTGCCAGCACGGCGCGGTGCTGTCGCGAGCAATGGCCCGCCGCCCGCCACCAATCTACCACGATGCGGACCACTTCCCTCACGGGCTCACGGGCACCCGGCCGCGTACTTCGTCAGGAAGCACCCGAAGTCCGCCACGTTCAGCACCGGCGCCTGCGTGCTCTCGTCGCAGTTTGCGTACGCCTCCCCCGCCGCGTAGCGAGTGAGGAAGCACCCGAAATCCGCGACGTTCAGCACCGGCGCCTGCGTGCTCTCGTCGCAGTTGGCGTAGCAGGCGGAGCCGGGCGCCTCGACGGTGAACCGAACGATGTTGAACACCGCCGAGTTGCCGGTCGTGGCGGCCGCGCCGGTGGCCACGAGAGACTGCACCGTTCTGAAGTAGGTCGCGTTGTTCGTGGCGATTCCGTCGAGGTTTCGGTTGGTCGGCTGGTCGTGCCCGCTGTGGCGGATCGTGACGACCAGCGGCCCGCCGCTGTACACGAACGGCGTCGAGAACGCGATCTCGTGCCCGAACGGGTTGACCTGGCCCGCGCCGGCGCCCCCGGGGAAGCCCTGGGCGGGGATCGTGAGCGGGCCGCTGCGGACCACTGTCGCGTCCGGGCCCACGTTGCTCGCCAGGGTCGGGAGCATGCCGCCGGGGGACGCGGCGCCCTGGCTGCTCAGCTCGATGTCGTACTGCGTGAACAGGGCGTCCGCGTCCGGCCAGGTCGTGTTCCCCGCGGCGTTGTCCTGCCGCCACGTCAGCCCGGTGATGCTGCTCCCCGCAGGGATGCCCGCCAGCTCCGACGCGGCCACCGAGAACTGGATGGTCCGCGGCGCGGGCGTCGTGCCGCCCAGCATCGGCCCGTTGAAGCTGGTGCCGCCGTCCAGGGCGCGGTTGGCGATCGGCGCGAAGCCGAACGCCGGGTCGGGGCAGCCGGCCGCGGCGCAGGTCGTCCCGTTCCCGCTGTACGTGCCGCCCAGGGCCAGGCACTGCGCCTCACTCCGGATGAAGCACGACGCATCGGGAACGCAGCACGCACCCGGCTGGACGCACGCCGCGGCGGCGCACGTCACACTGTCGCCGGCGTACGTCCCGCCGGAGACCCCGCAGTCGGCGGCCCGCGTCTGGAAGCACGACCCGTCGGCCAGGCAGCACGCCCCGACCGTGGCCGGCGTGATCGTGAAGTTGTCCACGAACTGGTTGAGCGTGCTGGTCCCGGTCGTGAACGGCCGGGTGATCCGGATTCCGACCCGGTACGTCCCCGTGGTCGGCGGGCCGAACGCCCCCTCGATGTGCCCGTAGTGCGGCGCGGTGGCGCTCGTGCTCCCGGCGGCCTGGGTCCCCGCCAGCAGCCGGTCATCCACGAACACCGTGAACACCCCGCCCTCCGAGTTGGCGCCCGTGCTCGTGTTCAAGGCCGCCCAGTCGCACGCGAACACGTACCCGTTCCCCGCCGTGAGCGTCACCTCCTGCGACAGCTCGATCCCGGCCTGGAACGTCGAGAGGATGCCCGCGGTGCCCACGCGGAACCGGGCCCCGAAACTCGCCTCAAGTGGGCCCGGGCCGTCGATATCCACTGACTCGACATTCTGGACCACCGTGGTTCCGAAGAACGTCGGCGTGACCGCCCACCCGCTCAGGTCGCCGGTCTCGAAGTCGGCGTTGGTAAAGACCTGGGCGAGCGCTGCCGGTGCAAACGCGCCGCCGCACGCGGCCACCATTACGACAAGACGGGTCGGACGAACCATGGGATGCTCCCTTTCGTGCCAGAACGCAGGCGCGGAGAATCCCGGCTGCGTGCTCCCGCGAGCCGGATCAGATTACCGCGCCGATCCGGCGCCCCCTAGCCTAATTTCGCCGAATTCGTGCCGTTCCGATGCTGCCCCGTCCGCCCCGATCACGGGCACCCCGCCGCGTACCTTGTCAGGAAGCACCCGAAGTCCGCCACGTTCAGCACCGGCGCCTGCGTGCTCTCATCGCAGTTCGCGTAGGCCTCCCCCGCCGCGTAGCGCGTGAGGAAGCACCCGAAATCCGCGACGTTCAGAACCGGCGCCTGCGTGCTGTTGTCGCAGTTGGCGTAGCAGGACGGCGGCGGGCCGGTCACGGTGCCGCTGGCGCGGGCGTTGTTCGTCAGCTCCGCCGCGCCGGTCGTCAGGGCATAGTCGGCGGCGTTGTTCGTGCTCGGCGCGCTCGCCGGACCCTGGAAGAGCAGCCCCTGCACACCGGCAGAGGGGCACGGCCCCGCAAACGGCGGCCCGAAGTTCCCATCCGCGTCGTTGTCGAGCGTCCCCGTATTCGGCCCGGTGTAGGCGGCCCCGCCCCACGCCAGCGACCAGTAGTTCAGCCCGAAGAACTGGAACGTGATCCTGCCCGCCGCGAGGTACGACGCGGGGATCGGGCTCGTCATCACAAAGTCCGGCGCCACCGGCGCGGGGAAGCCCGCCGTCGTGACCAGGATCCGGTCCCCGTCATCGCCGTTGGGGACGTTGGTCGGGAACGTGATCAGCACCACCGGGTTCTGGCCCGCGGCGTCGAACGCGACCAGTTGCGTCCCCGCGATGAAGTTCTGCCCGAAGAACCGCTGGCGGAGCTGCACCGCCTGCTTCGTGGTGTCGCCCCCCACGCCCCCCACCACCTGCTCGATCTGCATCCAGTGGAAGCTGTCCGTCTGCGCCAGCGCCGCCGGCGCGACGAGCACCGGGGCCGCCAGCAGCGCGCCGGCCAGGGACACACGGGGGAGCAACACGGGACGGTGTGCGTACGGCATGAGGACCCTCCATGGCGCGCGGCGACCCACCCCGCCACGTCGCGGCCATCGTCCCATGTCGCGGGCCCGCCCGGGCCTTGCAGGCGTTGCACCGCCGGGCCGGCCATTGGCCGGTCCCTCTACGGGCACCCGGCCGCGTACTTCGTCAGGAAGCACCCGAAATCCGCCACGTTCAGCGCCGGGGGCGCCGTCGAGCCGTCGCAGTTCGCGTACGGGTTCCCCGCCGCGTACTCCGTCAGGAAGCACCCGAAGTCCGCCACGTTCAGCGCCGGGGGCGTCACGCTCGCATCGCAGTTCGCGTAGCACGTCGTCTCGAACTGCCGCATCATCGCGTGCTCCTCGTGCTCCAGGATGTGGCAGTGGTACGCGTACTTTCCGAGGTAACCCTCGAACCGCGCGATCACCCGCGTGATCTCCTGCGGGTCGCACCGCACCGTGTCCTTCCACCCCGCCTCCTCAGGCGGCGGCGGCACCCGCGGCCCCGACGGCGTCGGCACCCCGCCCACCATCTGGAAGTCCTGCCGGTCCAGCACCTGGAACTGCACCAGGTGCATGTGCATCGGGTGGCTCACCCCCGAGGCGTTGACGAACGACCACACCTCGGTCGTGTCCAGGCGCGGCCGCTCGGTGATGTCGCCCCACATCAGCCCGTTGATCATCCACACCGACCCGGTGCACGGGTCGGACATCTTGTGCAGCATGAACTCGCGGTGCACGGCCGCGTCCGCCTCCTCCAGGCGCGGCACGGGCGTGAGCGTCGCGGGGAGCGTGGACGGCCCGCCCGTCTCCTCCTGCACGATGAACTTCATCACGTCCGGCACCACCCCCACCCCGGGCGCCCCCGGGTACGGCGCCGGCGCGCTGTTGGTCAGGATGATCTCCGTCCCCACCGTGTACCCCCCGAAGTCGATCACCACATCCGCCCGCTCCCCGGGCTGGATCGTCACCCCCTGCACCTGCACCGGGGCCCCCAGCAGGCCCAGGTCCGTCCCGATCTGGTGGAACGGCGCGCCGTTGGACAGGCCCAGGGTGTACGTCCGGCTCGTCGAGCCGTTGAGCATCCGCAGGCGGTACTTCCCGCGCCGCACCTCCATGTACGGCCACACCTTCCCGTTCACCACGACGAAGTCGCCGAAGAAGTGCTCCATCCACATCGCCGGGTACTTCAGCGAGCCGTCGGCGTTGAACGAGCGGTCCTGGATCGCCAGCGGCACCTCGTACGCGCCGGACGGCAGGCCCAGGGCCTGCTCCGCCGCGTCGCGGATCAGGTAGAACCCGGCCATCCCCATGTACACGTTCAGCCGCGTGATCCCGATCGCGTGGTCGTGGTACCACACCGTCCCCGGCGGCTGCGTGTTCGGGTAGGTGTACGGCGGCGACTGCTGCCCGGGCAGGAACGTCCACTCCGGGTACCCGTCGCTGCTCATCGGCACGTGCCCGCCGTGCAGGTGCACCACCGTCCGCGGCGCATCGGTCCCGGCGCCGTGCACGCAGGGGTCCACCGGCAGCACGTGGTGCTGCCGCAGCGCGCCCTGCTCATCCCGAAGGTCGTTCACCCAGGTCACCTCCACCGGCGCCCCGCGCCAGGCCTCGATCGTCGGCCCCGGGTACCCGCCGTTGAACCCCCACACCCGCGTCAGAGGCAGATCGCGGTGCAGCCGCTGGCTCTGCTCCGTGATCCGCATGGTGTACGCGGCCGCGCCGCCGGGAAGGCCCGTGTCCGGCTGCGCCACGCCCGGGCGCGGCAGCGAATCGACGAACGGCACCAGCACCCACGGGCACTCCACCGTCGCGCAGGTGGTCCCCGCCCCTGCGAACGTCCCGCCCTGGGCGGCGCACTGCACCCCCGTCAGCGTCTGGCACGTCGCGTTCGCGTAGCAGCATGCCCCCGTCAGCGCCGGGCACGGGTTCGGCGAGCACAGCGTCCCCGCACCCTGCCAGACGCCCCCGGCCGGCGAGCACTCCGTGGAGCTCGCCGCGAAGCACGTCCCCTCCGGGTGGCAGCACGCCCCCACGGGGCTGGGGCACGGGCTCGGCGCGCACGCCGTCCCCACGCCCTGGAACGCCCCGCCCTGCCCCGTGCACTCGCCCGCCGTCAGCAGCGCGCACACACCCCCCGCCAGGCAGCACGCCCCCGTCGTCGCCGGCGGCGTGAACGTCACCGTCAGCGTCGGGCGGCGCGCCGCCTGGCTCGCCTCGCGGCTGGCGAACCGCTTCGCCACGCCCGAGGCCGCCTCATCGCCGCGGACCATCCACCCGAAGTTCCCCGCGGGCGAATCGACCCACGCCTGGACATCCGGCACCATCCCGGCCGCCTCCCACTCGTAGCTCCCCTCCGCGTTCACCAGCGCCGTGGCGCTCGCGCCCGGCGCGAAGTCCCCGCCCGGCGCTGCCCACAGCTGCCCCGTGTAGAACCGGTGCACCCACGTCGAGCAGCCCGCCGTCGGCGGGGCCCCCTCGCCCCCCTGGCCGCCGCCGCCCGAGGTCCCCTCGCCCCAGTCCGCCAGCAGCCGGTGGAGCGATACCGAGCGCGCCCCGGAGCTGGAGTTCGTCCGCGTGCAGTAGAGCCGCAGCTCCGCCGCCGTCACCATGGACCCCGCCGGGACCCCCGACAGGTCGAAGCGCACGAGCGCCCGCCGGATGTCCCCCTGTGACGTCATCCCCGCGAACACGTTGTCGTCCGCCCCCGCGCTGTTCAGGCTCTCCTGGAAGACCGTGTTGTCCCGGACCGCCGTGAGCGTGACCGTGCCCGCCACGGCCGCGGCCGCGCCGCACGCCACCACCAGTGCCGCCGCAATGTTCTGCCCAGTGCGCCTCATGACCTGTCTCCAGCGCCGCGCCCGCGCGCCGGATGGGCGCGCCGGGCCACAGCGCCAGATCATGCACGGCCCCCCAACCGGCGTGCACAAGCACAATTCCCCGTTCCCCGCCACGGGAACGGCCCGGAGGGCCCCCTCAGGGGCACCCCGCCGCGTACCGCGTCAGGAAGCACCCGAAGTCCGCCACGTTCAGCACAGGCGGCTGCGTGCTCCCGTCGCAGTTGGCGTAGGCCTCCCCCGCCGCGTACCGCGTCAGGAAGCACCCGAAGTCGGCCACGTTCAGCACCGGCGGCTGCGAGCTGGCGTCGCAGTTGGGGTAGCACGCCCCAACGGCCCGCAAGGCCACGCGGGGCGAGGCGCCCCCGAGGTACGCCACCTCCCATGCCACCCCCGCCCCGAGCGCCGGCAGGTCCAGCGCGGCGAAGGTGCCCGTGATCGAGGCCCCCGTCAGGACCGTGAACTCCTGGCCGGGCGCGGGCTCGAACTCGTCGAGGAGCCGCACCCTCAGGGTGCCGCCCAGCGTCGCCGCCCCGCTCACCAGCAGTTGGTCGTACCCCGTCCCCGGCGACAGCCCGCGGATTTCCACGTGCAACTCGCCCGCGGCGCCCTGGGTGTAGTTCCCGCTCACGTGCAGCTGACCGATCCCACCCTCATCGCCGGGGATGACGGCGCCATCGCTCCACAGGTGCGGCGTCACGATGAACGACTCGGCGGGGGTGTCCGCGATGGGCATCCCGCCCTTGAGCAGGCTCAGGACGGCGGTTGGCGGCTCTACCCGGATCGTCCCGGGCGAGGTCAGGGTGGCCCCCGCGCCGATCCTCACCACAGCGCCGTTGTCGAGCACTAGGTCGGTGGCGGCGCCGGTCAGCGTCAGGTCGCCGCCCACCTCCAGCGTTCCGCCGTCCACGCGCCGCACCGTCGCGAGCCCGACCGCCCCCACCCCATCGACCACCAGGTTCGTGCCGCCCTTGATCGCCGTGATCGCGCCCGGCAGCACGAGCGTCGCGTTCTCCTGGATCACCCAGGTGCCGCCGGCCAGCGAGCCGTTGACGAACTGCGTGACGGGGCCGCCGAACGTGAGCGTCTTGCCCGGGAGCACCACGACCATCCCGGCGTTGTCGAAGGGGCCGGCGGCGTAGGCATCGTCGCCCGTGAACTGGCCCGGGCCCGCGTTCCGGAACAGGGCGCCGGGCTGCACGGTCAGCAGCCCCCGGCACTCCCAGACGCCGTCGTTCAGGGTCTCCCCGCTCTGCACCGTCATGCCCTGGCAGCGGACGAGGCCGTTCTCGGCGTTCCTCACGGTGCCCGACGCCGTCACGTTCTCCAGCGTGGCCACCCCCTCGTTGACGAAGTTCCCATCACCCCCGACGCCGAGCGCGCCCGCGGTGGCCGTGAACCACCGCTCGTTGGTCGTCCGCCCCGGGCCGCGCAGCGCTCCCCCGTCAACGGCGAACCCGCGGATGGGGGGCCATTCGTAGTACAGCGGGATCCCCAGGTTCAGGCGCAGCGCGCTCGCGGGGCGGACCGCGATGGAATGAGCGCCCGGCTGCCCGGTCACGCCGACCTGGGCCCACCCCTCGCCGGTGAACTCGGTGGTGATGCCGTCGGCGGTCCACGCGCCGTGCATCTCGAGGTCGCACCCATCGGCCAGGATGACCCGGGAACTCGCCTTCCAGTCGCCACCCCCGGTCAGCTTCAGGTCCGGGGAGGAGCCCGGGCCCGCCTGGAGCTCGATCGTGCCGGCCGTCATGTCGAACGGCACGAGGATCTCCGCCGTGGGGCTCGTGCTGTCCGGCGGGCGCAGCAGCTTCCCGTTGTTCACGAAGCGCTCGCCGGGCGAGCCGGTGATCATCCCCTTCTTCAGGTGCCAGAAGCCGTCCTGGTTGATGATCCGCGCCCCGCCCGACAGGTTGATGTCGGCGTTCTGGTGCACGTGCCCCGCGGCGTTTCGCAGGTCCAGCGACAGCTCGGAGAATCCCGGCATGTCCATGAACTCCAGCTCGCCGAGCGGGTCGTTGACGACCCGCCCCTGCGTCGTCCCGGGGAAGCGGCTCACCACCACGGGCGCCCAGATCATCGTCCCTGCGTTGGTCAGGTCGGCGTTGCCGATCTGGATGCACGCGGGCTGCCCGGGGAAGCCCCCGACCCGCGCCATCCCGCCGCTGTTCATGTTCACGGTGATGTTCTGGTGCACGTACAGCTGCCGCGGCTCGGGGGCGCTGTGCACATTCAGGATGCCCGCCCCGCTGATGGACGTGGCGCCGTCCAGCGAGTGCCCCGTGGGGTTCACCGGCGGCACCATCATCACCTGCGCCCCCGCCCCGATCGTCAGCGTCCCGCCCGTCCAGCGCGAGCCCCCGCCCAGGAACAGCGTGTTCAAGACCGCCTGCACCGACCCGCCCTCGACCGTCAGGTGCCCGTTGAACAGGTTCCCGTTCCCCTCCGCGACCAGCATCCCCTGGTTGATGAGCGGGATGGCGAAGTTGCTGACGTTCCGCAGCGTCATCGTCGCGCCGGGGGCGTTGGTCACGAATGTCCCCGGCGGGTGCGGGAAGAACTCCGTCAGCTGCAGGACCTCGACCGACATCGCCCCGGTGTTCCGCAACTCGCCGGTGAGCTTCGGCTGGCCGATCAGCGTGCACGCGCCGGCGCTCGTGAGGGGGTAGCCCGCCATCACCCCCGCCAGCGCGCAGGTGCCGTCGAGGAGCAGCCCCTGACTGCCGACGACGTACGCGTCCGCCTCCAGCGTCAGGTTCCTGATGTGCGAGGGCTGCTGCATGTCCAGTTGGTGCCCGGTGCACACGCGCACCGCCCCCAGGCAGTCCAGCGCACGAGCCCGGGCCAACCCCGCGGTCCCGCACACCGTCACGCTTGCGCCCACCGGGATGACCACGTCGGTGCCGATCCCCGGGTAGTCCGGGGAGATGCTCCAGCTGTTCCCCGTCGGGGCCGAGGCCGGCCCGCAGAAGCTGTACCAGTCGCCCCCGCACTGGCCCCAAAAAATGGCCTGCTGCGCCATCGCAGCGCTCGACCCGGCGCACGCGGCGAGCGCCGCGGCCGCCGCGCGCCCGCGGAGGGTCAAGGGGCCAAGGGTGGTTCGGGCGAAGCGGCGGTTGCTGCGGCGTGTCATGGCTGGCTCCTTCCGCCCGCGGATGTGGGGCGGTCAGCCAGACATGCGTACTCCCCGACCGGCCGGTGACATTCGGCCGCGAACATGGGCGTCCGCCGGCGCTACTTCTTCTCAGCCTCCGCCAACCGAGCCCGGTAGATCGAGGCCTCCTCCCCCCGCCCCAGCGCCTCGCACACCTCCGCCAGGTCCCGCAGCGCTGCCCTCGCGTGCCGGTTCTCGTCCCCGGCGACGGCCGCCAGGATCGCCAGGCCCTCGGTCAGGCGCGGCTCGGCCTCGGCGTGCCGGCCGATCCGGTTCAGCGCCGAGCCGTGGTACATGAGGTAGAGGCCGCGCGCCCACTCCTTCTCTCCCAGGTTCTCGCGCGCCCAGTCGGCCGCCTCCCGGTGGTACGGCTCGGAGTCCGCCGGCCGCCCTCCCGCCCCTGCCCCCGCGCCCCCTCCCGCGCCCCAGCCCTCATGGTCGTACATCTCCCCGATGAGGACCCGCACCTTCATGGTCTGGGCGTGCCGCTCGCCCAGGGCGATCCGCATCACCCCCAGGCCGCGCAGCATCAGGGGCTCGGCGTCCTGCACCCGCCTCATCCGGACATAGTGGACGCCGAGATTCACCCGCGCCTGCGCGGTCTCGACATGCTCCTCCCCCAGCCGCCGGATGCTCCCCTCCAGCGTCGCCCGGTGCAGCGGCTCGGCTTCCTCCAGTCTTCCCAGGCTCGTCAGCGCCAGGGCCAGGCTCCCGCGTGCCGTGATCGTGTAGGGGTGGTCCTCTCCCAGCAAGACCGTCTGCTTCTCCCAGGCTGCCCGCAAGTGCGGCTCAGACTCCGCGTGCTTGTTCATCTTCTGGTACGCAATCCCCAGGTACAGCCCGGCGAGCACCGTGTCCGGATCATCCGGTCCCAGCACGCGCGTCATCAGCTCGATCGCCTCGCTCAGCACCCGCACGCCCTCGGCCTGTTTCTCCGCCCCCATGTCGCCGTACACGGCGCCGAGGTTGACGAGGGCATGGATGGTCCCCTTGTCCTCCGGGCCGTAGAGCCGCCGCCGCACCGCCAGGCTGCGCTCCTTCATGGGGGCCGCGTCGGTCATCCGCCCCAGCCGCTGGTACACGTGAGCCAGGTCGTCGATGGCCGCCAGCGTCCGCTGGTGGTCCTCGCCCAGCGAGCCCGTGTAGAGGGCCACGGACCGCTCGAGGTTCGCCATCGACTGGTCGAGCTTCCCCAGGCTCCGGTAGGTGTCCCCCAGCGTGTGCCGCACGGCCGCCTCGACCACCGGGTCGTCCTTGAACCGCTCGCCCGCTTTCGCCTCGGCCGCCTCGACCACCTCCAGCATGGTGATGCCGGGGTTCGGGGCCCGGCGCGGGTCCGCCCCGGCGAGGATGTCCTTCGTGAGGAACTCGTTGACGCCCGCCGAGATGCGGGCCTCGCGGTCCGCGGCCTGGCGGAGGCGGTGCTCCGTACGGGCCGTCAGGCCGAGCTGCGCCGCGCCGCCGAGGGCGACGAGTGACCCGGCCAGCGCCAAGCCTGCGCCGAGACGGTGTCTCCGGATGAACTTTCTCGCCCGGTACCGGCGCGTCGCCGGGCGCGCGGCCACGGGGGCGTGCGACAGGTGCCGCTCGATGTCGGCCGCCAGCTCCGCCGGCGACCCGTACCGGTCCGCCCGCTCCCGGGCCAGCGCCCGCATCACGATCGCGTCCAGGTCGCCGCGCAGCCGGCGCGCCCAGCAGCGCTCCGGTCCCTCCGGCGCCGACGCCGCCTTCTCGCTCGGGACCGGAGGGTCGCCGTTCGTCCCGGCCCGCGACCGCTCCAGCAGTTCGCTGAAGAGCGCCCCGCGGCTCTCGAACGGCGCCGCCCCGGCGAGCAGCTCGTACATCAGCACGCCGAGCGAGAACACATCCGTCCGCGTGTCCACATCCCCCGCGGACGCCTGCTCCGGGCTCATGTACCCCGGCGTCCCCACGAGCGTCGTGCCGCGCACGGCCCGCACGCCCGCCTCTCCCAGCCGCGCGGCCCGGTCGATCGCGGTGGCGATCCCGAAGTCGATCACCTTCGCCCGGGGCAGACCGTCCACCTCCATCACCAGGATGTTCGAGGGCTTGAGATCGCGGTGGATGACACCCTTCTGATGCGCGTGCTGCACCGCCATGCACACCTGCACCACCAGGTCCAGCCGCTCCCCAAGCCCCAGCCCGCGCTCCCGGCAGTACCGCGTGATCGGCGTCCCCGCGATCCGCTCCATCACGAAATACGGCCGCCCCCCGCTCCCGTCGCCGGAGGCCCCGTCGCCGCCCCCATCGATCCCCGCGTCAAAGATCGTCGCGATCCCCGGGTGCTGCAGCACCGCCAGCGTCTGCCGTTCCGCCTCGAAGCGCTCCAGCACCCGCCGGCTGTCGAGCCCGCCGCCCGCCCCCAGCCGCGCCCGCAGCACCTTCACCGCCACCTCGCGGCGAACCGGCTCGGTCTGCATGGCCAGGTACACCTCCGAGAACCCGCCCTCCCCCAGCCGCGCGCGCAGCTCGTAATGCCCGAGCGTGCGCGGCAGGTCCCATCCGCGCTCGCCGTCGCCATCGGCCTCGGCAGGCGGGCCTTCGAGCCCCGCCGCCGCCGACTCCATGAACTCCCCCGCCCGCCCGTGCGACTCCAGCAGCCGGGCCACCCGCGACCGCAGCCCCTCATCCCCCGCGCACGCACGCTCCACGTACGCCGCGCGCTCCGGCCCCCCCGCCTCCAGCGCTCCGTGGAAGACCTCCCACATCCGCTCCCACTGCGTGCCGGTCGTCATCCGTCGTCCTCGTCCCGCCCCGGCCGGCCCCGCGGAGTCTCGTCTGCTCCTCCCAGTTCGCTCAGCAACCACGCCTTCGCGCTGATCCACTCCCGCAGCACCGTCCGGCGCGACAGGTCCAGGGCCGCGGCCGTCTCATCGACCGTCATCCCCGCGAAGAACCGCAGCTTCACGATCGTCGCCATGCGCGCATCCTCCCCCTCCAGGCGCAGGAGCGCGTCGTTCAGTGCCATCACATCCACGGATTCCCCCGCCCCCCTCCTCCCCGCCTCCGGCGCTGCCACCTCGGGCAGTTCCTGCCGCGCCGCCCCGCCCCCGCGTTTCAGCGCCTTCCTCCGGCGCGCCTGGTCCACCAGGATCCGCCGCATCGCCTCCCCCGCGGCCCCGAAAAAGTGCGCCCGGTTCTCAAACCGCGCCCCGGCCCCCTCATCTCCCATCAGCCGCAGGTACGCCTCGTGCACCAGCGCCGTCGGCTGCAGCGTGTGCCCCGCCCCCCCGTGCCGCTCCCGCGCCATCGCCGCCCCGGCCATCCGCCGCAGCTCCACATACACCAGCTCCAGCAGCTCCGCCCCGCGCGCGGACTCCCCGCGCCCCATCGCTTCGATGATCCGCGTCACCTCGCCGCGTGTCGCATCGGCTTCAGGCACAGCGCCCCCGATCTCCCTGGGGATTGCCGCCATCCACAGCCTACCGCGCCGCGGCCCCGGCCTCTACGGGCACCCCGCGGCGTACCGCGTCAGAAAGCACCCAAAATCCTGAACGTTGAGCACCGGCGGCTGCGTGCTGCCGTCGCAGTTGGCGTATGGGTCCCCCGCCGCGTACCGGCTCAGGAAGCACCCGAAGTCCTGCACGTTGAGGATGGGCGCGGTGGTCGAGCCGTCGCAGTTGGGGTAGCACCCGCCGACCACGGACACCACCACCGCGTTCGCCGTGTACGACGCCTGGAGCGCGAGCCCCGCCGGCATCCCCGCGGGCTGCGAGACCGACCCGAACGTCCCGCTCCGGCCGCCGGACGCCGTCAGGACGGTGAACGTCTGCCCCGGCAGCGGCACGAAGCCGGGCAGCAGCCGCAGGTCCAGCGTCCCCGCCAGGGCGGCGCTCCCCGTGATGGCCATCCGGTCGTGCTCGGTCTCGGGGATCGGGCCCCCCAGCTCGACCTCCATCACGCCCGTGGGCATCATCGTCAGCGTGCCCGTGAGGTTGAACGGCCCCGGCGTGTCGGGGCCGCCCGGCCGCAGGCCCTCGTGCACGATCAGCACCGGTGTGATCAGGCGCGGCTGGGGCCCGTCGGAGAACACCGGCGCCTGCTCGATGTAGCTGAGCACGGTGGTCGGCCCCGGCTCTCCCACCGTCGTGTTCAGCGGCACGGTGACATCCGCCCCCGGCCCGCTCACCACCAAGCCTCGCGACGAAATGATCAGCGGCGCTTCGAAGACGATGTCGTCCACGGCATCCAGGCGCGACGACTGGCTGACCTCGACCACCCCGGCGAGCCACGGCATGTTCGCCCGCGACCCGTACACCCGCGCGTTGCGGATGGCGAAGATCGGCGGCACCCCCGGCAGCAGGATCCGCCCGCCCGAGTGCGCCACCCAACTCCCTCCCTCCAGGACCCCGTTCTGCACCTGCGCCACCGCCCCGGTGAAGTTCAGCGTCACCGGCCCGATCGCCACCACCTCGCCGCGGTTGTCGAAGTTCGCGGAGATGGTCACCGTGCGGTGCGTCGGCTCGGCGCTGCCCCCATCCAGCGTCCCCTCGTTGGTGAACAGCGCGTTGATCCCGGAGATCTGCTTGTCGCTCCCCTTGGGGCGGAGGAACCACTCGCCGGTGTTCAGCACGGCGCTGTTGGCCATGTCCAGGCTCCCGTCCTGGAAGACCCGCGACCCCTCGTTTTTCAGCGACCCCCGCAGGCGGGCGCCCGCGCCCGCCGGGATCATGACCTGCCCCGCCGCCTCGTTCCTGAAGTCCGCCTGCCCCGCGACCCCGATCGTGCCGAGCCAATGGAAGGCCGACCGGTTGAACACCGGCCCCGCGCCGCCCAGCTGCGCTGCCTGCTCCAGGGTCACGCCGTCGGTCAGGAGAAGGAGGTCCACGCCGTCCAGGGCCAGCGAACCCTGCCCCTGCACCTCGACGATGCTCGTCCCCCGGATGCGCATCTCGCTCCCGATGGCCCCCTCGATCACGTGAGCCCCCATCACCGAGTAGGCGCCGGCGTCGAAGGCCAGGAACGGGCTGAGCTCGCCGACCACAAATCGCCCCTGCCCCAGCACCCCCCCGCCGCTCAGCAGCAGATCCCCCTGCTCGACCTCCGTCGTCCCCCCGTCCCGCTGGTCAAAGAACACCTGCACCTTCGCCCCCGATGCCCCCACCTGGC
>JBBDXI010000010.1:0-8578 GCA_040902425.1 Phycisphaerales bacterium | reverse complement strand
GGCACGTGCACCCCTTGGGGGTGGGTGCGCTTTGGGGCGGGGACGGGGGGTGGCGCTCGGCTTGCGCCTCGTTTCACCCCCGGCTACTGACGGCCAGGCCTTCGGCCTGAAGAGGGCTTGCGCTTCACCTGAAGAGGGCTTGGGCTTCAGCGCGGGCGGCCGATGACCTGGTCCGGGGGCGGGGCCCGCCGCTCCGGCGTCGCCCGGATCTGCTGGCGCTGCCCGCGCAGCTGCTGCGGCTGCTGCTCCGGCTCGGGGGAGGCCTGCGGCTCCGGGGCCGGGGGGAGCGACCGCAGCACGCTCAGGAGCCGGCTCTGGAACTGCTGCTGGTTGCGCACCAGGTTCGGGCTGTTCGCCGCCTCGCGGAACTGCCCGTTGAGCAGGCCCTGCACCTGCCGGATCCGGGTCTCAGGCATCGGGTGCGTGGAGAGGAACTCCGGCGGCCGGCTGGAGTTCTCCGAGCCCTTGAGGATCTCCATCACCTGAAGCTGCGCCTTGGGGTCGTACCCGGCCTTGATCATGTAGCGGATGCCGAGCTCATCGGCCTGGGACTCCTCCTCGCGCCCGAACTTGAGGAGCGTCAACTGGCCGCCCACGTTCAACGCGGGGAGGAGCACCTGCCCGACGCCGGCCGCGGCCTCTCCGGCGGCGTTGACGGCGAGGCCGGAGGCCTGCATGCCGATCTGGAAGAGCTGCTGCTGGCCGATGCGGCGGGCGATGTGCTCGGCGGTGACGTGGCCGACCTCGTGGCCGAGGACGCCGGCGAGCTGGGCCTCGTCGGACATCTGCTCGACCAGGCCGCGGGAGATGAAGATCTTCCCGCCCGGGAGGGCGAAGGCGTTGACGACGGGGGAGTTCAGGAGGGTGAACTCCCAGGGGATGTTCTTGAACTCGGGCTCGACCTGGGCCGCGAGGCGCAGGCCGATCTCCTTCACGTAGGCCCGTGCCGGCGCGCTGGGGACCTCTCCCCCGAACTGGCGCGTCAACTCCGGCGCTGCCTGGACCCCCATCGCGGCGATCTGCTCGCTGGAGGTCATGGAGAAGTACCGCTCGCCCGTCGCGGGGTTGGTTTTGCACCCGGCAAGGCCGAGGGCCACCACCGCCGCCGCGCACACGCCCGCCAGCCGCGTCATCACTGCGTTCATCGCTTCCTCCTGCGCGTCTACCATGCCCCGTGCCCGACGCGCTGGAGAAGAATATCACCGGGCCCGCGCCGGACGGCGCGAGCGCGTCAGAACCCGCGTGGTCTGAGCGCGAACTCACGGACCCCCACGGGAACGTCGAAAAAGCGGGCAAGGTGCGGCGCATGTTCGCCGCCATCGCCGGCAGCTACGACCTGAACAACCGGGTCCACTCGTTCTGGCGTGACCAGGCGTGGCGGCGGCGGGCGGTGAGGGCCGCGGGCGTGGGCCCGGGTGAGACGGTGGTGGATGTGGCGTGCGGCACGGGGGACCTGAGCGAGGCGTTCACGCTGTCGCCGGCGGGCCGGGTGATCGGGATCGACTTCACGCCGGAGATGCTCCGGGTGGCCGGGGAGAAGCGGCGGCGGCTGCCCGAGGCCCGCCGGGCGCGGCTGGAGTACCGCGAGGGCGATGCGCAGGCGCTCGACCTGCCGGACGGCTCGGCGGATGTGGTCTCGATCGCCTTCGGCATCCGCAACGTCGCGTCGCCGGAGGGGGCGGTCCGCGAGTTCGCGCGCATCCTGCGGCCGGGCGGGCGGCTGGTGGTGCTGGAGTTCGACCGGCCGTCGTTCCCCCCGGCGCGCTGGTTCAACGACTTCTACTGCGGGTGGCTGATGCCGCGGACCGCCACATTTCTGAGCGGCGACCGCTCGGGGGCCTACCGCTACCTCCCGAAGTCGGTGGGGAGCTTCATGCCGCGGGCGGCGCTGTGCGCCCTGATGGAGCGGAGCGGCTTCGGTCAGGTGACCGCGCAAGCGCTGACGCTGGGGGTCTGCGTCTGTTACCGGGGCGTGCGGCGGGCGGACGCCTGAGCGCAAGGGCCGCGCGTCCGAGAACGTGGGAGCGCCCGCCGCTCCTGCGCGAGCCCTTACCGGACGGCCCGCGCCCCTTTCTGCGCCCCCCTCGGAGACCCCGAAACTTCCGCGGGCCCGGGGCGGCAACTCGATAGTCCACGCGTGAGTCAATCCCCGCGCCGGCGGAGCCGGACGCGAACGAGCACGCAAGCCCCGGGCGGAGCGCCGGCGGCTGGCCGCAGCGATGGACCACCATATGAGCCAGGAAATCCTCGTGGAACGCTTCTTTGAGACGCTGATCAGCGGGCACCGACCGGCGGCGCGTGAGATCGTGCGCGAGGCGCTGGAGTCGGGCGCCTCGTCAACGCGGGTGCTGACGGACCTCTTCTGGCCGGCGTACGAGAACGTGGAGAAGCTGTTCCGCGGGGACCAGCTGACCAAGCTGAGCCACCACCTGGCGACGCGGCTGCTGCGGGTGCTGGTGGACCAGAACGCGGCTTTGCTGAAGCGGCAGCCGGCGCGGGGCCGGAGCATCCTGGCGATGTGCGGGCCGCGCGACTCCGACGAGCTGGGGGCGCAGATGGCGGTGGACCTGCTGGAGCAGGCGGGGTACGAAATGGCGTTCGCGGGGGGCGGCATCCCCAGCGACGAGACGCTGGCGCACATCCACGAGCACCAGCCGGGGGTGCTGCTGATGTTCGCCAGCGGCCCCAGCGACCTGCCGGAGATGCGGCAGCTCATCGACACGCTCCACGAGATCGGGGCGTGCCCGAACCTGCAGATCGCGGTGGGCGGGGGCATCTTCAACCGGGCGGAGGGGCTGGCGGAGGAGATCGGGGCGGACCTGTGGGCCCGGACGCCGATGGAAATGGTGAACCTGCTGGTGAGCGCGCCGGCGCGGCGGGCGGAGGCGGAGCAGCGGACGGTGGGCCGCAAGCGGCGGCTGAAGCGGGAAGCGGCCTAAGCGGACCCGAACATCCGGAATCCAGGGACCGGCCCCCGCGGGCCGGTCCTTTCGTCTTTCCGGGGCGGACCTGCACCCTGCAACCCCGCGGGCCCCCGCCGGTATAGTCCCAGCGGAGGCCCAGTGACCCGAGGCGAAGAACAGGCCCTGATCCGGCGTGCAGTGGCGGGCGATCGTGCCGCGGCCGAGGGGCTCATCCGGGCCCACCAGCAGTCGCTGTACGCGTACCTGCTGCGGATGTCCGGCCGGCCGGAGCTGGCGGAGGATGTAGTGCAGGAGGCGTTCGTGCGGGCGCTGACGCACCTGGACCGGTTCGACCCGCGGTTCCGGTTCTCGACGTGGCTGTTCACGATCGCGCGGCGGCTGCTGATGAACCTTGCTCAGCGCCGCAGGCCCACCGGCGACACCGAAGTCGTGGTGCTGATGCGCGGGCGCGCGGCAGCGCCCGGGGACGGCGTCGAGCGCGAGGAGGTCCGCGGCAACATTCACGATGCGCTGGGGGCCGCGCTGCTGGAGCTGCCCGAGGAGCAGCGCGAGGTGGTGGTGCTGTTCCACCAGCTCGACTGGCCCATCCGCCTGATCTCGCAGCACCTGCGGATGCCCGAGGGGACGGTGAAGAGCCACCTGCACCGCGGGCGCCGCCGGCTGCGGGTGATCCTGGAGAGCAGCCTGAGAACGGCCAACCGCGTGGGGGAGGCCGTGGCATGATCCATCGCCGACCGCCCGACCAGCCCGTGTCCGCCGACCCGCTCGACGCCTTCTTCGACGGCGAGATGGATGAGGGCGCTGCGCGCCGGATGTTCGGGGCCCTGCGGGCCGATGTCCGCGCGGCGGAGGACTACGTGCGGACGCAGCAGGTGCTGACAGCGCTCCGCGAGCCGATCGAGGGGCCCGACGTTGCGGACCCGGTGCTGTCGCGGCTTGAGCGGGCGGGCGTGCTCCGCGCCCAGCCGCGCCGGCGCTGGTTCACCGGGGGACGGCTGGCGGCGGCGGCGGGGCTCATCATGGGGCTCTCGGCGGTGGTCGCGATCCACCAGCTGACGCCCGAGCGGCCGGTGCGGGTCGCTTCCGGCGGGTCCGGCAGCGCGGCATCGCCCGCGGCTGTGGCGGCACCGCCGGCGGCGGTCGCTCGCGGGCCCCGCGAGCCGGCGCCGGTGCGCGATCGGTTCGCCCTGTCGGCCGCGCCGCGCACGCTGACGCCGCTGGCCCGGCCGGCGGAGGGCGGCGTGCTGTTCTATGGCGGGGTGGGCCCGGACTTCCGGCTCACGGCGCTCCCGCCGGCGAACGCCTGGAACCGGGGTTGGGGTTCGCCGCTCTGGGCGCTGCGCCCGGGCGACACGATCCTCGGCCTCCCCACGGTTGCGCCGACCAGGCGCGCCGCCAGGCCGCCCGAGCGGATCGAGGCGACCACCCGCGACCAGCGCATGCCCTGAGCGTGCGCCCGCGGGCGCGGGGCGTGGGCACCCGTACACTGCGCGCATGCCGCTCCTGCTGGGCATCGACACGGGCACCTCGTCCACGAAGGCGTTGCTGTGCGATGAGGCCGGGCGCCCCGTCGCGACCGCCTCGAGTCCGCACACGATCAGCCGGCCCCGCCCGGGGTGGTCCGAGCAGGACCCGCGGGAGTGGTGGGGGGCGGCGGTGGATGCGGTGCGGCGGGTGCTGGCGAGCGCCCCGGGCGGCGAGGTCGGGGCCGTCGGCCTGAGCGGGCAGATGCACGGGTCGGTGTTTCTGGGGCGCGAGGCCCTGGGCGGGGCGAGCGGGGCGCCGGAGCCGCTGCGGCCGGCGATCCTGTGGAACGACCAGCGCACGGGCGAGGAGTGCGAGGAGATCGAGCGGCTGGCGGGGGGGCGGCGGGCCTTGGTGCGGATGGTCGCCAACGCGGCGCTCACCGGGTTCACGCTCCCCAAGATCCTGTGGGTGCGGCGGCACGAGCCGGGGGTGTTCGCCCGCGCGGCGATGGTGCTGGTGCCGAAGGACTACATCCGCCTGTGCCTGAGCGGCGACGCGGCCACGGACGTAGGGGATGCCTCGGGGATGCTCCTGCTGGATGTGGCGCGGCGGGCCTGGAGCGGCGAGATGCTCCGGCGGATGGGCCTGGACCCCGCCCTGCTGCCCCGGGTCTACGAGTCGGCGGAGGTCACGGGGCGGGTGACTCGCTGGGCGGCGGAGCAGACGGGCCTGCGCGAGGGGACGCCGGTGGTGGCGGGATCGGGGGACAGCCAGGCGGGCGCGGTGGGGGCGGGGGTGGTCGCGCCGGGCGTGGCCCTGGCGGCGATGGGGACCAGCGGGGTGATCTACGCCCACTCGGACCGGGCGCGGACATCGGCCGACGCCGCGGGCGAGGGCGAGCTTCCGGCGGGGCTGTACACCAAGTGCGACGCGACGGGCGGGGCCGGTCGCGCGGGGGAGTGGTGCATCACCGGGTGCATGCTGGCGGCGGGGGGGTCTTTGGACTGGGCGCGGGACACGCTGTGGCCGGGGGCGACGTTCGAGCAGGTGATGGCGGAGGCGCAGGCGGCGCCGGAGGGCGCGGGGGGGCTGGTGTTCCTGCCGTACCTGACGGGGGAGCGGTCGCCGCACACCGACCCGCTGGCGCGGGGCGGGTGGATCGGGCTGACGAGCCGGCACACGCGGGGGCACCTGCTGCGGGCGGTGGTGGAGGGGGTGACGTTCGGGATGGCGCAGGTGCTGGACCTTGTGCGGTCGGTCGGTGTGCCGGTGGAGCGGATCAGGCTGGGCGGGGGCGGGGCACGATCGCCGTTCTGGCGGCAGCTGCAGGCGGACCTGTACGGGGTGCCGGTGGTGACGACGAACACCGAGGAAGGGCCGGCGCTGGGGGCTGCGCTGCTCGCCGGGGTTGGCGCGGGCGTCTTCCCGGGGGTGCGGGAGGCCTGCGAGGTGGCGATCAGGGAGACGGCGGTGATCGGGCCGCGCCCGATGGAGGATCCGCTGCGGGTTGTTCAGGGGGTCTACGGCCGGCTCTACGGCGACCTGAGGGGGCGGTTCGCGGCGCTGGCGGGGGCCGACGCCGCCGGCTGATGGGCCTACCGCTTCCGGCGCGCCGCGACCAGCCCGCCGAGGGCCAGCAGGACGCACGTCCCCGCCGAGGGCACCACGGTGTAGTTCACGCGGACGTTGTCGATGCCCCAGCTCTCATCCGCGAGGGTCTGGGTCAGCTGGGAGCGGAACTTGAACTTCAGCTCGGTGGCGGCGGGGTCGAGGGTGAAGCTGATGGCGATGTCGCGGTAGATGGAGTCGTTGGCGGAGCCGAAGGCCATCGGCGCCGGGCCCAGGTCAGGCGGACGGAAGCTCTGGAGGCCGTGCTGGTTGGCGATGGTATGGTTGAAGTGCAGCGAGCCGTTGATGTAGACCTGGAAGGCGTCGGGCCCGAAGTTGGGCTCGTGGCCGTCCCAGGTGTCGATGGGGTAGAGGTCGAAGAGGAGGGTGTACAGCCGCTGCGTGCCGCCGCCCCCGCCCCCCGTGCCGCCGCCGGTTCCACCGCCGCCGGTCCCGCCGGTGTCGTCGGTGGGGATGTTCAGCGTGAGCGTCACGCTGTCAATCCCGCCGTACCTGCCGAGGAACCGCGTGAACGGGGCGGCGCTAGTGAAGGTCGCGTTGCTCGACCACTCCGGCACGGGGACGCCGGCGTTCTCGAAGGTGTTCGAGTAGATGAGGTCGGCCTGGGCGGCGGCCCCGCAACCCAGGAGGGTCGCGGCCGCCAGAACGGCTTTCGGGACAGAACGCATGGAACATCCCCCTCGTGCGCGGAGCGATCGCGCACCCGCGGCGGCCGCGGCCATCTTCGAGCGTGTGTCCGACCTCGCGCCGGCCCTCCGGGGCGCCGGCGAGCCAAGAGTGCCACCGTGCGCCGGCGCGTCGAGGGATGGTGAGGATCAGCGCGCCCGGACGGGTGGGGAGACGCGGGCGGCGCGGGTCGTGCGGGCGGCCGCGCCCGTGGGCGGACCCGATAACGGGCGGCGCTCAGGCGGCGATGGTCAGTCCACGCCCTGGGCGGCGAGCCAGCGCTCGGCGTCGAGGGCGGCCTGGCAGCCCATGCCGGCGGCGGTGACGGCCTGGCGGTAGTGGGAGTCGGCGACGTCGCCGGCGGCGAAGACGCCGGGGATGTTGGTGTCGCTGGAGCGGGACTTGAGCAGGATGTACCCCTCGTCATCCAGCGCGACGCCCGACCCCTTCAGGAAGTCCGTCGCCGGCGTGTGGCCGATGGCGATGAAGAGGCCCTTGGCCTCGACCTGCGACTTCTCCCCGGTGACCGTGTCGGTGACGGCGACGCCGGTGATCATCTGGTCGCCCAGCACGTCGGAGACGACCTTGTTCCAGAGGACCCTGGCGTTGGGGCGGGCGAGGTAGCGGTCCTGCATGATCCGGCTGGCCCGCAGCTTGTCGCGCCGGTGGATGACCACCACTTCGGAGGCGAACTTGGTCAGGTAGGTGGCCTCTTCCATGGCGGTGTCGCCCCCGCCGACGACCAGCAGCGGCTGGCCGCGGAAGATCGGCAGGGCCCCGTCGCAGACAGCGCAGGCGGAGACGCCGCCGCCGATGGTGGCGAGGCGGAGCTCGTTGGGGAGGCCCATCCAGTTGGCGGTGGCGCCGGTGGCGATGATGACGGAGCGGGTGCGGACGGCTGCGCCGCCGGAGCTGTGGAGGGTAAAAGGGCGGGCGGAAAAGTCGCAGCGGACGATGTCCTCGCCGATGACCTTGGTCCCGAAGCGTTCGGCCTGCTTCTGGAAGAGGGCCATCATCTCCGGCCCGTGGATGCCCGCGGGGAAGCCGGGGTAGTTCTCGACGTCGGTGGTCAGCATGAGCTGGCCGCCGGGGAGGATGGGGCCGGGGTTGGCCTTGGGGACGCCGACGTAGACGACGGGCTGGAGCTGGGCGCGTGCGGCGTAGATGGCGGCGGTCCAGCCGGCGGGGCCGGAGCCGATGATGACGGTCTTGTGGGGCTCGGGGGTCATTGGAGGGGCATGGTAGCCGGGGGGTGGGGGCTTTCAGCCCGTGCCGTAGAGGCGGTCGCCGGCGTCGCCGAGGCCGGGGAGGATGTAGCCGCGCTCGTTGAGCGCGCGGTCGACGGCGGCGGCGTAGATGGGCACATCGGGATGCCGGTCGTGGATCCTGCGGATGCCCTCGGGGGCGGCGACGAGGCAGATCATGCGGAGGTCCGAGGCGCCGGCGTCGCGGAGGGTGCTGATGGCGGCGAGGGCGGAGCCGCCGGTGGCGAGCATGGGATCGACCAGGAGGACGGGCCCGGCGTTGAGGTCGCGCGGGAGGCGCTTGAGGTAGGCGACGGGCTCCAGCGTGTCCTCGTCGCGGTAGATGCCCAGGTGGCCGACGCGCGCCTGGGGGATGAGGTCGAGGATGCCCTCGGCCATGCCGAGCCCCGCGCGGAGGACGGGGACAATGGTGATCTTGCCGTGGAGGCGGACGCCGGCGGTCTCCTCCATAGGGGTTCGGACGGCGACGTGGACGGCGGGGAAGCCGCGGGTGACCTCGTAGACCATGAGGCCGGCGATCTGGTAGAGCAGGGAGCGGAAGTCGCGGATGCCGGTCTCGCGGTCGCGGAGGTAGGTGAGCTTGTGCTGGATGAGGGGATGGTCGAAGATGACGACGTTGGGGAGGGC
>JBBDXI010000009.1:17724-50072 GCA_040902425.1 Phycisphaerales bacterium | reverse complement strand
CGGGGCGCGCGACGCCGCCGCCTCGGATGACAAGCCCGCGGAGGAGCCGGCGAAGAAGGAGGCCGCGCCCTCGCCGGAGAACCCGCTGACGTTCGACTCCGACGATGCCTACCTGCGCGTGCGGAAGCTCGTGAGCACGACCGGGGACACGAGCAACCTGGAGATCACGCCGGGCGGCGAGCGGGTGATGTACAGCGCGGCGACCGACGGCGCCTCCTCCCTGGTGTCGGTCGACTACGCCGGGCGCGAGCGCAAGACCGTGTTCGCCGGCGGCGCTTCCAACGTGCAGGCCTCGCTCACCGGAGAGCGGGTCCTGTTCACCTCCGGCGGCGCAGCGCCCCGCGAGGCGGGGACGCCGCCCGAGGACCGGCCGCGCCGCGGCGGCGGGGGCGAGGCCTACCTCGGCCGCCCCACCGGCGGCGAGAGCGAGCGCCTGGCGATCGACGCCCCCGTGACGATCGACATCGCGGCCCAGCAGAAGCAGAAGTTCCTCGAGGCCTCGCGCCTGATGGGGGCCCGCTTCTACCACCCGACGCTCAAGGGGCTCGACTGGGGTGCGCTGACCGACCGGTACCTCTCGCTGGCGGTGCGGACGCGGACCGACGGCGAGTTCAACCGAGTCTTCCAGCAGATGCTGGGCGAGCTCGAAGGCTCGCACATGGGCATCTCCGGCGGGCGCGACACGGGCGGCACCGGCCAACCCTCGGGGTACCTCGGAGTGGATGCCACGCGCGTACCCGGCGGCTACCGCATCACGCGGATCGTGCCGCACTCCCCCGCCGACTCGCGCTCGACGCGCCTCAACGTCGGCGAGGTGATCGTCGCCGTGAACGGCAGGCCCGTCGCCGAACCGGCCGACAAGCCCCCCGCGGCCGACCTGAACGCCGCGATGTCCGGGACCGCCGGGCAGGAGACCCTCCTGGAACTGCGGACCGAGGGCGCCAACGGCGGCGCCGGGACGCGGCACGTTCTGATCGCCCCCATCTCCTCCGGCGCCGACTCCTCCCTGCGCTACCGCGACGAGGTCCGGCGCAACGCCGCCCTGGTCGAGAAGCTCTCCGGCGGCAAGCTGGGATACCTGCACATCCGCGCCATGGACATGGGCTCCGTCCGCGACTACGAGCGCGACCTCTTCGCCGCCGCCGACGGCAAGCTGGGCCTGCTGATCGACGTCCGCGACAACGGCGGCGGCTCGACCGCCGACATCCTGCTGTCGTCGCTCACCGCGCCCCGCCACGCCTACACGGCCGCCCGGGGCGTGGACCTGGAGACGCTCCCCAAGGATGCCTACCCCCGCGACCGGCGGCTGATCTACTCGTTCCACCGGCCGATCACGGTGCTCATCAACCAGAACAGCTACAGCAACGCCGAGATCTTCGCCCACGCGGTGAAGACGATCGGACGCGGCAAGCTGGTCGGTGCGCCGACCTTCGGCGCTGTCATCTCCACCGGGTCGCACGCGCTGATCGACGGGACCACGATCCGAACGCCCTTCCGCGGCTGGTACCTCCCCGACGGGCGCGACATGGAGAACAACGGGGCGGAGCCGGACATCGCCGTGCCCCAGACGCCCGAGGATGAGGTGGCGCGGAAGGACCGGCAGCTGGAGGAGGCCGTCAAGGAGCTGCTGACCCGGGCGCGGCTGCCATAGGAGCCCGCTCCCGCGGCGATGTCTCCGGGGCCCGTCACGGGGCGTGGACACTGCGCGCCAAGGCGCAGATGATCCCCGCCCGTGGCGCCGGGGCTGTCCCGCGTACGCCGGAGCGAGTGGGGCAGAGCGTGCGCCAGGATCGCAGCGAGCAGCGCCCGGTGGTGGAGCCGGTGTCGGAGGCCATCGCCCCCGGCGAGGATGCGGCCCTCGCCGCCGCCGCCTCGCCCCGCCGCGAGCGCGGGCTCGGGCTCACCGCCGACGGCCGCCTCCGTGCCGGCCGGCTCGCGGGAATGACCATGCCCGCCGCCATCGTCGCCCTCAGCTGGCCCGTGCTGGTGGACTCGTTCCTGAACTCGCTGGTGGGCCTGACGGACACGGTCCTGGCCGCGAACATCTCCGAGGCGGCGACCGACGCCATCGGCGGCGCGTCCTACATCCTCTGGTTCATCGGCCTGGTCTTCATCGCCCTCGACGTGGGCGCCACCGCCCTGATCAGCCGCGCCGTCGGCGCCGGCCGGCTGGCGGTGGCCAACGCCGCCGTCGGCCAGACCATGCTCCTGGCGGTCCTCGCGGGGGCGGGCGTGGCCCTGCTGGTGGCGGCGATGACGCTCCCCATGGCCTCGCTCATGGGCTTCACCGGCGAGGCCCGCGACAGCTTCAGCGTCTACCTCTGGATCATCGCGGCCAGCGTCCCCTGCATGGCCGTCCTCTTCGCGGGGATCGCCTGCCTGCGCGGTGGCGGCGACAGCTTCCGGCCCATGCGCACGATGATCGTGGTGAACGTCGTGAACCTCGTCGCCAGCTGGGCCCTGGCGGGCGTGGACCTGAAGACCACGACCGTCGTCAACGGCGAGGCCGTCACGCGGACCATCCTGGCCAACCCGTTCCCGTTCGAGCTCGGCGTCGCCGGGATCGCCCTGGGCACGCTGCTGGCCCACGCGGCCGGCGCGGGGCTCATCCTGTGGGCGCTCCTCCGGGGCAGTTCGGGCCTGCGCCTGCGGAAGCGGCGCCTCCGCCCCCACGCCCACACGCTGCGCCGGATCGTCCGGGTCGGCCTGCCCAACTTCTTCGAGACCCTGGGGATGTGGGCCGGGAACTTCCTCGTGCTCCTCATGGTCGGCTGGCTCGGGGCGGGATACGTCGGCACCCACATCCTCGCCATCCGCGTCGAGGGCTTCAGCTTCCAGCCCGGATTCGCCATGGGCATCGCCGCGGCCACGCTGGCGGGCCAGTACCTCGGCGCCAGGAGCCCCGCGATGGCCCGCCGCGCGGTCCTCCTGTGCATGGGCGTGGCCGTCGCGATCATGGGCACCGCCGGGCTCGTGTTCATGCTCTGGCCGCGGGCGATCGTCGGCGTGCTCTCGTCCCAGCCGACGCACCTGGAGGTGGCCCCGCAGCTGCTCTTCATCACCGGGCTCTTCCAGGTGCCGTTCTGCATCTCGCTGGTGCTGCGCTCGGCCATGCGCGGGGCCGGCGATGTCCGCGTGGTCATGTGGATCACCTGGCTCACGACCTACGCGGTGCGCCTGCCGGCCGTGTACATCTGCTCGGGCGTGCGCATCCCGCTGCCCGGCGGGCAGGTGCTGGAGAACCCCTTCGGCTTCGAGCCGAGCCTCGCCGGCCTCTGGTGGGGCCTGTGCATCGAGATCGTCGTGCGCGCGGCGCTCTTCGTCGCCCGCTTCGTCCACGGCGGCTGGGCCCGCCAGCGGGTGTGATCAGAGCGTCTCGGAGACCAGCCGCTCCTGCTTCCACTTCTTGAGCTTCAGCCCCAGCGTGCGGACGCCGATCCCCAGGGCCGCGGCCGTCTTCTGCCGGTGCCCGTTGAAGCGCCGCAGCGCGAAGACGATCGCCTCGCGCTCCAGGTCCTCCAGCGGCTTGACCGTGATCGCCGGCGGCTCGATCGGCGAGACGCCGTGCCCGTTGACGCCGTTGTGGCCCGGGGCGTGCGCCCCGTTCCCGTTGGCGTAGGCGGGCGCCGGCACGGGCTGGAACGGCTTGGCCTCGACCTGCGCCTGCGGGCGCGCCGCGCCGGCGCTCAGGAGCCAGGGCTCGATGACCTCGCGCCCGATGACCTTGTTCCCCGCCGGCCCGATGCGGCCCGCCCGGACAGAGCAGAGCACCACCGCCCGCTCACAGATATTCTGCAACTCGCGGACGTTCCCCGGCCACGCGTAGCTCTGGAGCAGCGAGAGCGCCCCCGCGTCGAACTCCAGGCCCGCGCGCCCCTCCCGCCGCCCGATCTCCCGGATGAAGTGCGCCGCCAGCAGCGGCACATCCTCGGCCCGGTCGCGCAGCGGCGGCAGGTGGATCGGCAGCACGTTGAGCCGGAAGAACAGGTCCTGGCGGAACTCGCCCCGCCCCACCGCCTGCGGCAGGTCGCGGTTGCTGGTCGCCACCACGCGGACGTCGCTGCCGATGGTGAGGCTGGAGCCGACCCGCTCAAAGGCCCGCTCCTGCAGCACGCGCAGGAGCTTGGCCTGGATGTGCGACCCGATCTCGCTGACCTCATCGAGCAAAAGCGTGCCGCCGTCCGCCAGCTCGAAGCGCCCCTTCCGCAGCTTCTCGGCCCCGGTAAACGCGCCCCGCTCGTGCCCGAACAGCTCGCTCTCCAGCAGCGCCTCGGAGAGGGCAGCGCAGTTCACGGCGAGGTAGGGCGCCGCCTTGCGCGGGCTCAGGTCGTGGATCGCCCGCGCGATCACCTCCTTGCCGCTCCCGGACTCGCCGCAGACCATGACCGTGCCCGCCGACTCGGCCACCGCCATCACCTGCTCCTTCACCCGCCGGATGGCGGGCGAGACGCCGAAGATCCGGTCGAGGCCGCGGGGCGCATGGCCCTCCGCCGATGACCCCCCGCTCTCGCCGGTCACCGATGACTGGTCGCCGCTCACCGCTCTCAGCAGCGCGTTCTCGCGGACCAGCCGGGCGTGGTTGATCGCCCGCTTGACCGAGATCACCAGTTCATCGCCCTCGAAGGGCTTGGTGATGTAGTCGAAGGCGCCCAGCTTGATCGCCCTGACCGCCGAGTCCACCCCCGCGAAGGCGGTCATGATGACCACCGGCAGGTCCTCGTCGATCCGACGGACCCGCTCGAGGAGCTCAAGGCCCGTCATCCCCGGCATCTTCATGTCGGTGACGACCGCGTCCGGCCGCCGCGCGGCGATGGCCGCGAGCGCCGCCTCGCCCCCCTCAACCGTGGTGATCGCGAACCCCGCCCGCTGGAGGGTGGCGCCCACGCTGTCGCGCATCATTTCCTTGTCGTCAACGATCAGGACGCTGTTCATGGGTGCTGCGCCTCCTGCGCTTGGGGGAATCCGGGGGAGCATCCGGTGCTCCGGGGTCCGGGGGTTGGATGGCGGGTTGGGCTCGGGCGGTCCGGGGCCAGGTCAGCTCGAACGTGGCGCCCGGCCCCGCCGGGGTGTTCTGGCCGCTGCGCACGGTGATCCGGCCGCCGTGCGCGTCGATGATGCGGTGGACGATCGCCAGGCCCAGGCCCGTCCCGGCCTTGCGGGTCGTGAAGAACGGGTTGAACATCCGGTCCATCACGCCCGGCGGCACGCCCGGGCCGGTGTCGGCGATCCGCGCCCAGCACTCCGCGCCGGCGGCACCCGCCTCCAGCACGAGCTGGTGCCCCCCCTCGGGCGCGGGGCAATCGGCCATGGACTGCAGGGCGTTGCGGATGATGTTGACCAGCGCCCGGTGCATGAGAATCGGATCGCACACCAGCGGCCCCTTCGCCCGCAGCACGATGCTCACGCCCGGGTGGGCACGGTCGTCGGCCTCGCAGGCGGCCAGGGCCCGCTCCAGCAGGTCGCCGGCGTCGACCGCCTCCGGCTCCGCCCGCGTCTCGCGGGCGAACGAAAGGACATCGCCGACGATCCCGTCGAGCCCCCCCACCGCCGCCGCGATCTTCCCCGCCAGCGCCCGCTCGGGCGGCCGGTCCGCAAGGTCCGTCTCCAGCATCCGCGCATACAGGCGGATCGAGCCGAGCGGGTTGCGGACCTCGTGGGCAATGCCCGCGGCCATCTCGCCCAGCGCTGCAAGCCGCCGCGACCGCTGCAGGGCGTCGTTGGCATCGCGCAGCTCGCCCTGGAGCCGCGCGACCTCCTGCCGCAGGCTCTCGTGGGTGCGCTCCAGGCGCGCCGTGACCTCGTTGAACGACGAGATCAGCTCCGCCAGGTCGGCGGGGGTCAGCGGGGCGAGGGCTTTGGGCTCGGTCAGCGCGGACACTCAGGCCTCATCGTCGTGGAGGGAGGGGGGCGCGGAGGGGGCGGGGCCGGCGTAGGCCGCGACGGCGTCGCGCCCCTTGCCGATGTGCAGAAGGTCGGCGGCGATCAGGTCCCGGCGCTCGGCGAGCAGCCGCCGGGCCTCGGCATCCCGCGTGCCGATGGCGTCGAGCAGGTCGCCGATCGACCGGGCCTGCCGCGTAAGCGACTCCTGCTGCTCCCGGGGGAGCGCGGGCGCGGCCGCGTGCCAGGCGGGGCGGAGCGGCCCGAGCAGGTCCGAAGCCTCCTGGAGCCGCTCGGTGATGTGCTGCCGCTCGGCGAGGACCTCCAGCAGGCGATCGGCCTGGTCGGCCCCGAGGTGGGCCATCTGCCGCCGGCTGAGGGCCTCCAGCCGCCCGAGCAGGTCGTGCTGGCGGCCGAGGAGTGCACCGACGCGCTGCGCGAGATCGGCGTGGGAGTGGCGGCTCGTGCTGGCGGGGTCGATCATCCGTGATCCTCGTGGCACGCGCTCCGGCGCGGGCGGCCTTGGGTTGCCAACGGGCGTTCAGGGGTCAGAGACGCCGGCGGAGGCCGGCGAAGCACGGTCCTTCATCAGCCGGGCGATCGAGTCGAGCCACGCGCCCCACTCGTCCTTGGTCATGGGGAGGTCCGGGTCGGCCCAGACCGACGGGGGGAGGCTCTTGTAGAAGCGGATAGCCCGCTCGTTGGCCGTCTCCGCACGCTTGAGGTCCCCCTGCTCGATGTAGGCGTTGACGATCTGGACCATCGCCACCAGCGAGGCGGGGTCGCTCGGGTACTTCTCGCGGGCGCCGTCGTAGTGGTGGATCGCGGCCTCGAAGTCGCGCAGGTCAAAGGCGCAGTCGCCGAGGTAGAAGGCGGCGTTGCGGAGCTGCAGCGACTCCAGCGCGCTGAGCGTGCGCGCATCGCGCGCCTCCAGGGCGCGCCGGACCTCCTCGAAGCCCGACTGCGCGCGGCGCAGGCGGTCGAGCCGGGTCTCCTCCAGCAGCTGGCGCTGGCGGTCGGGCATGCCGTGGGTCAGCGTGCCCCGGATCGCCCGGGCATCCAGCCGGTACGCATCCGCAAGGCTGTACCGCAGCGACTCCGCCTGCGGCCCCCCCTCGGAGCGGGCCACCGCCTCCTCGAGATGGTGGATCGCCCCGGCGTAGTCGGCCCGCCGGACCTTCTGGCCGCCCAGTTCCACAAGCGCGCCGAGGAACTGCGGCGTGCTCGTCGCCCCCGCGCCGCCCTGGATCACGTGCTCCAGCAGCCGCTCGGCCTCCGCGTCATCCTCCGCCTCGGCGTTCATCAGCAGGCACTGCGCCAGCGGGACATAGCAGGCGTCCGCGAACGGCCCGGCGCTGGCCGCCTGGCGGGCGGAATCCTCGATCAGGGCGCGGTAGATGTCCGCCGCCGTGCCGTAGTCGCCCCGCGACTGCTGCGCCTGGCCGAGCCGGTAGCGGGCCTCGGCCTGTCGCGGCTCGCCGGGGAAGTAGCGGGCAAAGTCGGCAAAGAGCGGGATGGCCCGGTCGGAATCGCCGGCAAGGTCGAAGCAGTCGGCCGCGTGCCAGAGCGACTCGCCGAACCCGGCGTTGTTCTCGATGCCCACGGCGTCCGCGTGCCGCTTGTAGTGGTCGCCCGCCGCGATCAGGTGGACCCGCGCCTGCTCCCGCGTCGCGGGGTCCACCCTCGAAAGCTCCACGAGGCGCCGGGCGGCCGGCGCGCCGGGGCCGCCGGCGGCCAGGGCCTCCTCCGCGGCCTTGCGATGCGCCTGGGCGAGCAGGAGCAGCAGGTCCGGGGGTGTCCGGTCGGGCGCGTGAAGGCGCTGGCCCAGCGCCCCGTAGCGGATCGCCAGGCCGGTCTCCCCGGCGCTCAGCCTCGCCCGGGCGCGGTCCAGCAGGCTGGCCGTGGCCAGCGCGATCGTGACACCGGGGTGGCGCTTGCCCGCCCCCAGCTCGGTGACCAGCTCGTCGTAGGCACGGAGCGAGGCCCCGGCATCCCCCAGCGCGCCCTCGACTTCCCCCAGCCCCAGCAGGGCGGGGAGCCGCGCCTCGGAAGCGGCGAACTGCTCGATCACGGTCGTGTACTTCTGCTTGGCCTCGGCCCGCCCCTCGGCCGGGGCGGGGTGGACCTGCTCGTCGACGCGGGCGCTCTGGATCAGCGCCCGGGCCCGGCGCGGGTCGCCGGGGAGCAGGAGCTGGAGGGCCTGTTCGAGCCGCTTGCCGGCCTCGGAGAAAGCCCCCGTCTCGGCATAGGCCTCACCAAGGAGGAGGTACAGCTCCCCCAGCTCATCCGGCGGGGCCTCGGTAATGAGGGAGGGAAGAGTCTGGAGGATCTTGGCGATGGCATCCCCGCCCCGGCCCTCCTTCATCAGGAACTCGGCCTGCCGCCCCAGCGCCCACGCGCGGTCCGCCGGGGTCACCTGCGGGTCGCGGAGGAACTCGGCGATATGACGCAGGACCTGCTCCCCGTCGGGGCGAGGCCCGGCGAGCTGCCGCTCGACGATCCGCTTCAGGAGGCGCCCCCGCCCGGCCCGCTCCGCGGGCGGGAGCTGCGAAGCCAGCTCCAGCGCCCGGTCGAGCCGCGCAAGGGTGATGTTGACATCCGCCCACGCGAACAGGTCCCGGGACTCCAGCGGTCCGGGGTCCAGCCGGAGGGCCGCGGCGTACTCGTCGTTGACGGCGCGGGCGTTCTCCTCCAGTTCGATCCCCGCCTTGCGCTCGCCGAGGTACACCGTCCGGGCCCGGAGGATGTGGAACCGGCGCTGCTGCTCGGGCAACAGCAGGTCCCGCTCGTAATACGGCCGGAGGCCGGAGTTGAGCACCTCCAGGACGGAGGGGAAGTCCCCCGTCTCAAGGAGCGCCTCCGCCTGGGCGAAGACCCGTGCCGCGTCCGGGCGGGGCGCCGTGATGACGGCGGTGACCACGCCCGAGATGAGCAGCACCAGGGCGCCGAGGAGCGCCGGCAGCTGCCAGGCGTTCCGCAGGACCGACGTGGGCGCAAGACCTGCGCTGTGAAGCTGTGTGATCGCCGCTGGAGTGGCCGGCCTTGGCACCCGTCTTCCCCGGATCTGACTCCCGCCCGAGTCCTTCGGGCGGATGCGCAGTGGCTGCGCGATGGTGTCTATCGGGAAGACGTGCCGCCGGGCTTCACCCGCGGGGGGGCTCGACGTCCGGTTCGTCCGCGCTGGGCTCCGCGAGGTCGAGCCGTATGACCACCGCGCTCCCCGAGACGACATCCCCCCGGTGCCGCCGCTCCGGGGAGAACGCGCCGGCGAGCGCCACCGGCGGCAGCACCCACTTGAGGAGGTTGCGCACCATCGACCGGAGGAGGGAGGGCCGCGTCGGCGCGGGGACCGGAACCCCGTCGGCGATGCGGATCACCGGCCGGATCACCTCGCACCCCGCGATGGCCTTCCCCAGCGTCCGCCCCAACAATCGCTCGCACAGCGCGCCCACCACGATGCCCACCCCCAGCATGAGGAACAGCGCGTGCAGCGGGGCAGCGCCGGTGAGCAGGGCGGTGGGCGAGAACAGGTCCACGATCGGCGCCCCGGTCAGGCGGCTGGCCACCGTCGCGACCAGCAGCAGGTCGATCGCCGAGGCGATCAGCCTGCGGGTCGGCTCGGCCAGGGCGAAGCCGGCGGGGAGCATCAGGCCCGCCGCGCCCTGGTCCGGCCGCAGCACAAAGAGCAGGATCACCGCCATCACCGCCACCAGCAACCCCGCCAGGAGCTTCAGTTCCTGCGAGGAGACCGGCCCGGCGACCTGGGCGCCGCCGTCGTAGAGAACCCGCCCGGTGGCGGCGGAAACCTCGACGATGCGGGTGCGGTGCGGGCGGGGCTTGGGGGGCGGGCCCCCGGCGCGCCCCGCGGCGGGGGCGGCGGGCGGCGCCTCCGCGCCGGGCATCGGCTCCGACCAGACCACCGCGATGCGCTGGTTGCGCACCAGCGGGGCGATGGTGAAGTCCGTAGCAACCCCGCGCAGCGCGGCCAGCGGGTAGAACCCGGCCCCCGTGGCCGAGTGGATCGCCAGGGGCGCCGAGTCGGACGGGCGCGACCAGAAGACCTGCCCCCCGCCGATGCCCCCCAGCGGCGTGTGGTCCGGCCCGGGGGGTGACGCGATCGCTCGGGCCTCCCAGGTGGCCGGTGCGGACCCGTCCCTCAGGGCGGCGCGCCCGGACCAGGCCCGCCCGGCCGCGGGCGCGAGCAGGTCGAAGCCCGCGGCCGACGGCACCAGTTCCAGCCCGCCCTCCGCGGGCAAGTCCCCGGGCAAGTTGAGCGGCACCCACGCGCTGCCCGAGAGCAGCAGAAGCTCGGGCGCTTCCCCCGCCCTGCGGATCAGCGCCAGCGGGCCCAGTTCCGATGCACCCAGCCCCAGCAGGGCCGGCTCGCCGGGGAGCGACGGGAGCGCCGGCAGCCGGCTCCCCTCCGCCGCCATGGCCCACGAGCCCTCGATGGCCCCGGGCTGCATGGTGAGGATGTGGACGCGGCGCTGCGAGCCGGCGCCCGGCCGCCCCGCCGTCTCGGGCCCGAAGACGAGGTAGAGGCGGTTCTCCCAGCCGGCCATGCGCTCCGGCGGGCGCGGCAGCTGGGTGATCATCCGGACCGTGCCGTCGGGGACCCGCGGCCCGCGGGGCGGAAGGTGGATAATGGCGACGCTGCCGTCGCCCGCGCGGGTGGGGAGCGTGGCCCAGGCGTGCCCGGGGGCGGCAGGCCCGGGCCCGGCAGCGCCGGGGAGCGGCTGGGCGCGCACGGCCGCGCCGGCGAGGAGCCGCGCGGCGAGCGCGATGAGGGGCCGGAGTCGCATGAAGCGGCGATGATAGCGAAAGGCCGAACGCCCCCGATTTCCGGCGGCGTCGTGCTCAGGGCGCGAGGGCCCGCGGGGCCGGGTCGCCGGCGCCCGGCGCGGCCGCCCCGGGAGCGCCGTTGTTGAGATCAACCACCGCCCCCTCGGGGATCCGGAGCGACCCGCGGACGGTCTCGAAGTTGAAGATGCGGGCAAGCGGACGGCGGTCCGAGACCTCGGGCTCGAAGAGGTCCATCCGGATGCTCAGGTCGTCGCTCTGCCGCGTGGCCTCCAGGGCGGTGGCGACGGTCGGGCGCCAGCCGGGGTCGGCGGCCGGGCCCCGCACGGCGATCGGCTGGTACCTGCTGAGGTCCGCGGTGATGGCCACCTCGCCGCCTGTGCCGAGGAGTTCCACGCGCGTCGTCGTGTAGTCGTCCGGGTTCAGCCAGAGCCGGCGCGGGTTGAGCCGCCCCGGCGCTGTGGCGAGGAGGAACCGCCCATCCGCGGACCACTCGACGCGGGCGCCCGGGGCGCCGGGGTCCAGGGGCGTGATCGCCAGCAGGTCCACGAAGCTCAGCGGGTGCACCGGGAGCCCGAGCTCCGCCACCTTCCGCGGGTCCGCCCGGTCGTGGTCGCCGAGGAACGCCTTGCGCTCCGGCTCGCGCTGCAGCCACCAGTACTGCCGCTGGTTGGCGCCGAGAGCGGCGTACGTGTTCCCCACCTTGTCGAAGGTCAGCAGCAGCCGGTCCGGCCGCAGATACTGGAGGTGCCCCTCGAACTGGTCGCGCTGCCGGCGCCCGTCCTTGTCGCGGTACGAAGCGCGGACGACCGTGCGCGCCCAGAGCCGGTCGAGCGGGCCGACGCGCTCGTTGAACCGGGTCGCGACCTCGGCGTACGCCGGCGGCGCGCCCCGCGCGATCGATCGCTCCGGCGTCTTCTGATGGCAGCACCCCGCGAAGACAAGGCACCCGAGGAGCGCGCCAAGGCCCGCGAGCGCCGCCCGCCTCAACTCGCCGTGCCGGCCATGATCGCGCTGAGCTGCTCCACCGCTTCCCCCACCGCGCTGTCGTCCATCTGCGGGTCGCATACCTCGATGACCTCCGCGGGGGTCTCTCCGGATCGCGTGGCCCGGCGCACCAGGAGCACCGCCCCGCCCGAGCCGCCGCCCGCCGAGTCGCGCCGGGCGCCCTCGTACTTCAGCACCTTCTTGCGGATCAGGATCAATGCGAGGATGAAGCGGAACGAGATCCTCGACGCCTCCTCCGCCTCCTCCAGCTGCTCGAAGAGGTCGTACAGGGACGCGTCGTCGATCAGGACCTTCCTGCTCGCCCCCGGCGGGTGCATCTTCGTCCGCCAGTGGCCGAACAGGCGCAGCGGCTTCTTCGGGCGGGAGCCCCTCTCCCACGCGGCCACCGAAAAATCGACGCGTTCAAGCCCGCCCTCCTCGCCGCTGTCCCGCTCCACCAGGGCGGCGATGAACTCGTCGCCGGGGCTGATTTTCTTGCCGGTGGCCGCGCACACGCCCGTGGCCCGGGCGATCTCGTAGGAAGGGCTCAAGCGGGTCATGCCGAAGCGTAGCGCTCAGCCGCAGCGCGCGCGGGGTTCCGGCAGCCGGGAGGCTGAATAGCTCGTGGAATCGCCATGAATCGCGGTGAAGCCGGTGAATCGCTACCCTGCGAACCCATGCCGTCGCCGACCGACCCAACCCTCCCCTACCGCCTCGCCTGCCTCTGCGACCTGCGCGACGCCCGCGGCCGGGTGCTCCTCCTCCGCCGCCTCAAAGAGCCGAACAGGGGCCTGTGCTCTCCCATCGGCGGCAAGCTGGACATGGCCAGCGGCGAGTCCCCAGCGCAGTGCGCCATCCGGGAGATCCGCGAGGAGGCGGGGATCGACGTCCCGATCGAACGCCTGCACCTCATGGCCCTGATCAGCGAGCGGAACTTCGAGGGCAAGGGGCACTGGCTGCTCTTCTTCTACCGGGTGCTCGGGGCCGTCGAGGTCCCCGCCCACGACATCCGCGAGGGGCGGCTGGAGTGGTTCGCCCCGGAGGAGATCGAGGCCCTGCCGCTTCCCGAGACCGACCGCCGGATCATCTGGCCGCTCATCCGGCGGCACGAGGCCCCGTCCCCCGAGCGCCGCCCGGGCTTCTTCACCGTCCACATCGACTGCACCGGGCCGGGCGGGGGCGATCTGGCCTGGCGCCTGGAGCAGAGCGAGCCGTAGCCGCGGCGGCCGGTGCGCCGCGGGCCTCATGGCGCCGCACCGCGCCCCACCGCGCCCCGTATAGTTGCGCGTGGGCAACGGACTGCTGGACAAGCTGCGGAACCGGTCAACCACGCTGAGCCGCATCGTCGCGAGCGCCGCCGCGCTGGTGTGCCTCGTCGCAGCCCTGGGCCAGGGCGGGCAGAACGCCCCCGCCGCGCCGACCGGCGCGCCCCCGGCCGCCGCTGTCCCCGCGGCCCGCCAGGCGCGCAACGTCGCCGTCATCACCATCGCCGGCGCGATCGACCCGAACACGGCGAAGAGCTTCGGCCGGCGGATGGCTATTGCCGAGCGCGCCGGCGCAGAGGCGATCGTCGTCGAGCTCGACACACCCGGCGGAGATGTCAGCGCGGTGATCGCCATCTGCACGGAGATCAAGGCATCCCGAATCACCAACACCGTGGGGTGGGTCAACCGGACCGCGTTCAGCGGCGGCGCTGTGATCGCGGTGGCCTGCAGGGAGATGGTCACCTCGGACCCGGGAACGATGGGCGACGCCCTCCCCGTGCTCGGCGGCCCCATTCTCTTCAGCCAACTGCCGGTTCACGAACAGCAGAAGCTCACAGCGCCGGTCATCGCCGAGCTCGTGGATTCCGCCCGCAAGAACGGGTACGACGAGTTCCTCGTTCAGGGAATGGCGAGCCGGGGCGTCGAGCTCTGGCTGGTGGAGAACCGGGAAACAGGGCAGCGTTTCTTTGTGAACCGGACCGAGTACCTGATCCTCTTCGGCGATGAACCACCGACCGCCGCGCCGTCTCTGGCTTCCGCGGAACTGGAGCAGGAGGGATCGCTGCCCCCCGACAACACGCTGCAGCAACTCCTCAAGGACGCCATCAAGCAGCGGCGACTGAGCGATCCCATGGCCCCGCCCCCGGACCCATCGGACGAGAGCCGCTTTGTGCCGGCCGCCCCGGGCCTGGAGAACATGTCCGGCGAAGTGACAAAATGGATGAAAGGGAAGGAGACCATCAGCCGCCCGCAGTTCACCCGGGCCGACCACGGTCGTTGGTCGCTCGTGGAGTACGCAAGCTCCGGGACCGGTCCCTTTGTCTTCAAGGCCGACCAGATGCGGAAGTACGGCCTTGCCTCGGCAACCATCAACAACGACGAGCAGCTCAAGGCCTTCTTCGGCGCCAAGAACCTCATCCGCCTCACCCCCTCCTGGTCCGAGGGCCTCGTCGCCTTCATGACCCTCTGGTACGTCCGGGCCCTCCTCGTCGTCGTCTTCCTCGTCGGCCTCTTCGTCGAGATGACCCACCCCGGCCTCGTCGCCCCCGGCGTCGTCTCGATGGCCGCCCTGATCGGCCTCATCGCCCCCCCGCTGCTGGTGGACATGTCCGCCTGGTGGACCGTGGCCGCCATCCTCGGCGGCATCTCCCTGATCGCCATCGAGATCTTCGTGATCCCGGGGTTCGGCGTGCCCGGGATCATCGGGCTCCTGATGCTCTTCGGCGGGCTCGTGGGCACGCTGGTGCCGACCGGCGCCTTCTTCCCCGACACCCCCGCCCAGCGCAACGACCTGCTCTTCGGCGTGGCCACCCTCCTCATGGCCGTGGCCACCTCCGGCGTCATCATGTACTTCATCGGGAAGCACCTGACCTCCCTCCCCGTCGTCAACCGGCTCATCCTCAAGGACCCCGTGCCCACCGACGACCAGGCCGGGCACGAGATGCTCGCCGCCATGGCCCAGGCGCCGGTGCGGGTGGGGATGGCCGGCACCGCACTCACGCCCCTGCGCCCCGCCGGACGCATGCAGCTGGGCGACCGCATTATCGACGTGGTATCGGACGTCGGGTACATCCCCGCCGGGGCATCCGTGAAGATCGCCAGCGTCTCGGACTTCCGCGTCGGCGTCGAGCTCGCCTGACGGCGTACCGTTGTGCCGATGAGTGATTTCGAGGCGCGCCCGCCGGCCGGGCGCGCGGGAGACTGCCCTTGGGCGATGAGGCACTTCTCTTCTGGGGGCTCGGCCTGATCGCGGCGTCGCTGCTGCTGATCGTGGTCGAGGTCTTCGTTCCGTCGGGGGGGCTGATCTCCCTGGCGGCCACGGGGTGCGCCATCGGCGGGGCGTACTGCCTCTTCCGGCACGACACGGTGTGGGGGATCATCGGGCTGTCCATCCTCGTGGTGCTGGGCCCGGCGGTGTTCTCCTTCGCGCTGAAGGTCTGGCCCAGCACGCCCATCGGGCGGAAGATGCTCGGCGAGAAGCCGGCGGAGCAGGTGGAGGCGGAGCGGCTGGCCGGGGAGCGCGAGCGCGACAAGTACCTGGCCATGATCGGGCAGGAGGGGGTCGTCGTGAGCGACCTGCGACCGATCGGCACCGTGCAGATCGGCGGGAAGCGCTACGACGCCCTGTCCGAGGCCGGGTTCGTGCGCGCCGGCTCGCGGGTGCGGGTGACGCTCGCCGAACCCAGCCAGATCAAGGTGCGCGCGGGGGGGTAGGCGGGGGGTGGGACGGCTCTCCGAGCCGACATGCCGCTCCGGGGTGGGTCGGCTCTCCGAGCCGATATGCCGCTCCTGCTCCTCGGCCATCAGGAAGGGGACAGGTGTGACCACGCACGGACCGCCGCGCCGGCTCGTATACTTGGCCCCATGACACCCCCACCCTCCCCCATCCCGACCGCTGTGACGCTCGCCCAGGCCGGGTCCTGGGGCAGCATCTGGATCGTGATCTTCGTCGTCATCGCCCTGTTCCTCCTGATCATGGCCTTCGTGATCGGCCAGTTCCTCAAGATCTGGGTGCAGGCCTGGCTCAGCAACGCCCACGTCGCCCTGCTGGAGCTGGTCGGCATGCGCCTGCGGAACGTGGACATCCGCACCGTCGTCCTCAGCCGCATCCGCGCCGTGAAGGCCGGCATGGACATCCCCACCAACGCCCTGGAGACGCACTACCTCGCCGGCGGGCGCGTCCCCAACGTCATCAGCGCCATGATCGCCGCCCGCGGCGCCAAGATCGACCTCCCCTGGAATACCGCCACCGCCATCGACCTCGCCGGGCGCGACATCTTCGACGCCGTCCAGACCAGCGTGAACCCCAAGGTCATCGACTGCCCGTCCAACACCGGCCCCCGCCCCACCATCGACGCCGTCTCCCAGGACGGCATCCAGCTCCGCGCCAAGGCCCGCGTCACCGTCCGCACCAACATCGCCCGCCTCGTCGGCGGGGCCACGGAAGAGACGATCATCGCCCGCGTCGGCGAGGGCATCGTCACCACCATCGGCTCCGCGAACTCGCACAAGGACGTTCTGGCCAACCCCGACAACATCTCCAAGACCGTGATGGCCAAGGGCCTGGATGCGGGCACCGCCTTCGAGATCCTCTCCATCGACATCGCCGACGTGGACGTCGGCGAGAACATCGGCGCCAAGCTCCAGGCCGACCAGGCCGAGGCCGACAAACGCCGCTTCCAGGCCGAGGCCGAGAAGCGCCGGGCACTTGCCGTCGCCCAGGAGCAGGAGCACAAGGCCGAGGTCCAGAAGAATCGGGCCCTGGTGGTCTTGGCCGAGGCCGAGATCCCCAAGGCCATGGCCGAGGCCTTCCGCAACGGCTCCCTGGGCATCATGGACTACTACCGCATGCGCAACGTCCAGGCCGACACCGCCATGCGCTCCTCCATCGCCGGCGAGGGTAACGTCCGCCCCGACGGCTCGGGCGCGTAACCGCCGGCCGGCGGGGTGTGAACAGGACCACGGCGCCCGGCCCGGCCGCGGGGCGCGCCTCTAGGATTGCCCGATGTCTGAGGACCCCGGCATCCAGGTGAACTTCGGCAGGGCGATGCCGCTCTTCCCCCTCGACACCACCATCCTCCTCCCGCAGCAGGTCATCCCCCTCCGCATCTTCGAGCCCCGCTACAAGCAGATGGTCCAGGAGGTCCTCGACACCACCGGCCAGTTCGCCCTGGGCGTCTTCAAGGGCAAGCGCTGGGAGCTGGAGTACCACGGCCGCCCCCCCGTGCGCCCCGCCGTCTGCGTCGGCCAGATCGTCCAGCACGAGCGCGAGGAGGACGGCACCTACGTGCTGCTCGTGCAGGGCGTCTGCCGGGCCAGGATCGCCGAGGAGCTCAAGGCCCGCGAGGGCAAGCTCTACCGCCAGGCCATGCTCGAGCCCGTCGGCATCGACCTCGCCGAGGAGACCAAGCTCTACGGCGTCCGCGAGCGCCTCAGCGAACTGCTCGAGCAGAAACCCCTGAGCGAGCTCCAGCTCGCCGACCGCGTGGTCGAGCTGATTCACAAAGAGCAGATCCCCACCGCCGTCCTGTTGGAGCTGGTCTCCTTCGCCATGCCCACCCGCCCCGAGACCCGCTACCGGCTCCTGGAGGAGGGCGACGCCGCCCAGCGGGCCGACCTCATCGAGCACGAACTCCTGGGCCTCAAGCACCTCATGAGGCTCGCCAAGGCCCAGAAGCCCGAGGAATGGCCCAAGGGCGTCTCTTGGAACTGACCCCCGCGGCCACCGCAAAACCGGACTGATCCGTACGTTTACCGTTCAAGTGGACCCGCAGGCACCAGAATCCGGCGGCGACCGTCTTGAATGTAGAGCTAGTGTTTGCTATACTTGACGCAGAACGGGCCCATCCACGGAGCGGCCCACCACACAGGAGTGCACGCCATGACGATGCGTCCTCAGACAACGGCGAAGCGTTCCATGACGGCGGTTCTCGGCGCTGCCGCGGTCTTCGCGGCCGCCACCATGAGCGGGTGCAACAACGCCGGTGAGGGCGCCATCACCGGCGCCGGCCTCGGCGCGCTGGCCGGTATGGGCTTGGGCTCGCTGAGCGGGAACATGGGCAAGGGCGCGGCCGCGGGCGCGATCCTCGGCGGCGTCGGCGGCGCGGTCCTGGGCGACCAGAACGCCCGCCGCAGCACCTACTCCGGCTACGGCGGCGCCACCTACGGCGGGACCTACGGCGGCTACAGCAGCTACCCCACCGCCACCACCTACGAGACGCGGACTTACCACGTGTACCCCGCCTACCCCGTCCACACACGGACGTACTACTACCACCATCACCACCACCGCGGCCACCACCACTGGTAGGGATCGCTGCGCATGGCCATCCGGATGCGGGCTCGCCGGGGGGCGCTGCTGGCGGTGATCGCCGCGGCGTCGCTGGCCGGCGGGTGCGCGGACGACTGGAGCTACCGCGCCGGCTACGGCGACTGGGGCCACTGCGACGGCCCGCGGCACGGGGGCCGCATCGAGGGCGGGTGGGAAGTCCTCGCGTTCTACGGCGTCGTGCTCGCCGGCGCGGCGGTGATCTCGCTGGGGATCAACGCGGCGGAGGCGATCCGCGACCGCTTCCAGGATGGCCCGCCGCCCTCGCCCGCCATAGCGTGGGACTCCGCCGAGGGCCAGCGCCTCAGGGCGCCCCTGCGTCCGTTGCCCCCGAGGCTCGGTGTACCGCCCGCGGATAGCCCGCCCGGAGCCGCCGGCACGCCGGAGGCCGCCCGCGCATCCCCCGCGGGCCCCTAATCGAACGCATCCTCCCCGGCAGGCCGGTGCGGGCCCGCGTCGGGGATCTCTCCGTGCGCTGCCCGCCGGCACTCTTCCGCCAGCCGCTGGTGCAGCTTCTCGTGCGTGGGGTGCGCGCCCAGGGCCCGCACCAGGTCATCGACGAGCCAGGGGGCCGGCTCCTCCGGGTCGAGCCGCTCGATGGCGGCATCGCCCAGCGCCTCCTCGGCCTGCTCGAACCACTCGCGGGGCGGCGGCTCGGCGCCCGCGAGCCCGAAGTCGTCCTTGGTGGGGCTGGCCTCCAGGCGCACCAGCGGGCGCGGCGGGGCCACCTTCGCCCGTAGCGCCATCTCGTCCCCCACGGCCACCACGGGCCACCGCCCGTCGCGGGTCAGGGGCTCGCGGGCCAGCACGAGCACGGGGATGCCCGTGCCGCGGGCCGTCTCGCGGATCGATCGCGCATCGACCCCCAGCAGCGGCGGCTGGACCAGGTAGCACCCGGGCCGCAGCCCACCGAGGCCGCCCAGGTCCGTCACCAGCACCCGCACCCCGCTGTCCACCGCGAGCTGGCGGACCTGCCGGCGCGCCTCCTGCAGCGGCAGCAGGATCCGGGCCATCGCCTCGAACTCCCCGGCGCGGTGCGCCCGCTCCAGGGCCTCGGCCGCCAGCCGCTCGGCCTCGAAATAGTCGGTCCGCTCCAGCGCCAGGCTGGCCCGCTCCATGAGAGCATCCAGGGCGCTCCCCCGCGCCGGCCCGCCGCTCCGCTCTGCGGGCGCGTTGCCCTCCACGTCCTCGCCCTCCGTCCGGCCCCGCCGGCCCCACTACCGGGCGGGCCGGAGCCCCTCGGCGGCGGCGATCAGGGCCGACTTCCAGCGGTCCGCCTGGTCGCCCATGTCGTAGGCGAGCACATCCGCCAGGGCGGACCAGTCCTCCCCGGCGAGGGCGCGCCGGACCTCCGACAGGCGGCCGGAGAGCGACTCCACCAGGGCCTCCATCCCCGGCGTGCCCGCCTTGAGCTCCGAGAGCCGGAGGTTCAGCATGGCCGCGGACTTCTCGACCGCGTCGCGGACGGTCTGCCAGGTCTCGATGGCCTCGGAGAGCGGCCGGAGGGCATCCTCCACCTTGCCGGCGTGGATGAGCTCAGCGCTCCTGCCCTGCCGCTCGCGGGCGCTCTCGAGGGCGTCGGCGGCATCCATGAGCGTGGTGCGCACGAGGGCAACCGGCTCGACCGAGAGCAGGCGGACCTCCGAGCCCACGGCCTCCTCGGGGGGCTCCTCGAGCAAGGAGTCCGGCGCCTTGGCGCCATCGATCTGGACCTCGACGATCACCCGGCCGCGCCGCTCCGCGTCGGCCAGCGCAGCGCGGAGCGCGCCGGCCATGGTCCCGGGCTGGGGGAGGGTCAGGGGCTTGCCGTCGAGGTAGGCGTTCATGCCCACAGTGTCCGCGGTTTCGCCCCCCGCTGCAACCATGGGCCGGGGCGTCCCCGCCCGGGCCGGTTCACGATGGCCCCGCGGGCATCTGCGGGTTGGCGTCATCCCGCGCCGCCCGCCGCTTGTGCTTGTAGATCAGCCGCAGGTTCCGCGCGTAGATCACGATCCCGGTGGCCTGGCCGAGGATGCCGACCGGGTCCTGCCGCCAGACGAAGTAGCTGAACAGGAACAGCCCCCCCACCATGCTGAACCACCAGAACGACTCGGTGATGACGCTCTTGCGCCGCCGCTCGCTCATCAGCCACTGCACGAGCATCCGCCCGGAGAACGCCAGTTGCCCGCCCAGCCCGATCCCGACCCAGACCAGGTTGACCCACGAGGTGATATTGAGCGCCGGGAAGATCCAGTTCCTCCCTCCAGCGAGGACGTCGTTGTACGTCCCCGGGCCAACGAGACGGCGGAACTCCTCGGCGGACATCTCCGGCGACGCGTGCTCCGCGAAGAGAACCCGAAACCGCGGCTCACCGCCCTGCTCCAGGATTTCCACAACACCGCGCCAATCGGCGAGTCTTACTGTGACCTTGCGTGCGCCCTCGCGCAACGGCAAGCGGGGGCCCGAGGCCGGCCCCACCGCCAGCCACAGCCCCAGCCCCAGCACCAGGACCATCAGCGCCGCCGGTTCCCACTTCAGCCGCTTACCGCTGGGGAGTCTCACGGTGTGCACCCTCGCTCGCCGCACCCGGCGCGAAAACCTCGGCCGCCTCGACGGGCCGCCGCCGCTTCCGCATGTATCGGACAGCGAGCAGGTCCACCAACCCCGGCAGGGCCCGCTGGGTGATGCCGAACCCGTACTTCGTCACCCCCGCGGCCCGGGGCCGGTGGTGCACCCGCATCTCGACCACCCGGTACCCCAGGTGCCGCGCCGTCACCGGGATGAACCGGTGCATGTTGGCGAACTCCAGGGGCAGGCCGAGGGCGATCTCGCGCTTCATCAGCCGCAGCGAGCACCCCGTATCGCGGATCGTGTCCCCCAGCACCCGGCGCCGGAACACCCGCCCGACCCACGACCCGAACTTGCGGATGGTGTTGTCCTGCCGCGCGTGCGAGCGGTCCCCCTGCACCATGTCCGCCCCCTCCGCCCGCAGCTTTTCGTACATGGCCGCGAGGTCCGCCGGGTCGTTCTGGCAGTCGGCGTCGAGGACCGCGATCAACCGGCCCCGCGCGGCCCGGAACCCCGCGTGGAACGCCGCCGACTGCCCGTTCCCCCGCCCCGGCGGCGTCCGCTGCATGGCGATGCACCGCAGCCACGGGCGCGAGCCCATCAGCCCCACAGCGACCTGGCGCGTCCCGTCGGTGGAGCCGTCATCCACGATAATGAACTCGAACGGCTGCCCGAGCCGCCCCAGGGCCCGCTCCACCTCATCCACCAGGGCGGGGATGTTCTCCTCCTCGTTGTGCGCCGGGGCGACCACGGACAGCTCGGGCGCGGGCTGAGGCGGCACCTCGGGCCGGGAGGGCGGTGAAGTCACGCGGGGAAGATAGCAGCGGACGGGCCCGGGCGCAGGAACGGAACCCCAACGACCTATAGTGCCGTTGGCCGTGCCACGTGGCCCCGTGCCACAGGTTCGCCGCCCGTGCCACCGGTTCGCGGCCCGTGCCACGGGTTCGCGGCCGTCTTCGGCCGCAACCCGTGCGGAACCGTTCCGATCGAGGGAGTCTGCATTGGGCATCAAGCGATCCGGCGCCAGCGGACCGGCCTGCGTGCAGGTCCGGTACATCCTGGAGGACCCCGAGGGCGCCGGCACCGAGAAGCCGGAGCACGAGGTCTCCGCGCCCAGCGGGGCCCACCTGCTGGAGGTGGCCCTCGACCAGGGGATCAACATCGAGCACGCCTGCGGCGGCGTCTGCGCCTGCTCGACCTGCCACGTCTACATCGAGGAGGGGATGGACAACCTCTCCGAGCCCACCGAGGCCGAGGATGACCGCGTCGAGGAGGCCCCGGGCCTGCAGCGCAACAGCCGCCTCGCGTGCCAGTGCACCATCGAGGGCAAGGGCCCGGTGGTGGTGCGGGTCCCGGCGTGGAACCGCAACGCGGTGAAGGAAGTGCCGCACTGACCGGGGCGCGCGCCCTTCCCGAGCGGACCGTCATGCCCCACACCTACGGCTGGCTCGACGTCGACCGGATCGCCGAGGAACTCGCGGAGCGGCACCGTCAGTCCAACCCGCTGCGCGTGAACTTCGTGGACCTCAAGCGGATGGTCCAGGAACTCCCGGGCTTCGCCGAGGAGCCCGGGCACCCCTGCAACGAGCGGATCCTCGAGACGATCCAGGCCAAGTGGCTCGAGGAGAAGCAGGACCTCGACAAGGATGAGGAGGACGGCCAGTGAACGCCGCTCTCCCCCCGCGCCGTGGCGCCGCCGCCGGCCCTCCCCGTGCTCGCCGCTCGCTCTTCGCCGCCCGCCCCCCCCGTGCCTAGACGCCAACTCCACGACGCGTACTTCAAACGGGCCAAGGAGGAGGGGTACCGCGCGCGCTCGGCCTACAAGCTCAAGGAGATCGACGAGCGCAAGCGCCTGCTGCGCCCCGGCGCGCGCATCCTCGACCTCGGCTGCGCCCCCGGCGCCTGGCTCCAGGTCGCCGCCGAGGCGGTCGGGCCCCGCGGCGTCGTCGTCGGCATCGACCTCCAGCCCGTCGAGGGCGGCCTCCCCGCCCAGGTGCGCACGATCCTGGGCGACATCACCACCACCGACGCCGCCACGCTCACCGGCCTCGCCGGCGGCCTCTTCGACGTGGTCCTCTCCGACATGGCCCCCAGCACCAGCGGGCACGGCGACCACTTCCTCTCCGTCCGCCTCTGCCGGCGCGTGCTGGAACTGCTGCCCGGCCTGCTGCGCCCGGGCGGCCACCTCGCCATGAAGGTCTTCGAGGGCGAGGAATACCCGGCCCTCCTGCGCGAATCGCAGGCGCTGTTCCGCGAGGCGAAGGGCTTCAAGCCCAGGGCCAGCCGCGAGGTCTCCCCGGAGATGTACATCGTCGGGACCGGGTACCGCCCGCCGCTCCCCGCCGATCAGGCGGTCAACGCCAACCGCTGATCGCCCGCAACGCGCGCCAGCCGCGCCCGCCGCCGCCGCTCCGCCTCCTCCCGCGCTGTCACGCTGATCAGCAGCACCGCCCCCGGCACGCCCGCAGCGCCGGCCAGGCTCAGCACCTCCTCGCGCTGGCGCGGGTCGATCGCCAGGGCCCGCGCCAGGGACATGAAGGCCGCGTCGATCGGCTCGCGCCGGCGCCGGCGCCGCATGAGGACGACGCCGACACACAGCGCTCCGCCCAGGGCGCCCGCGACCGCCAGCGCGATCCAGGCCAGCCCGGCGCCCGAGGCCGGCGCATCCCCCAGGGCGATGCGGATGGGCTCGATGGATGCGGCGATCATGCGGCGTTCTCCTTGACGGCGATATCCGGCGCCCGCTGGCGCCAGATCAGCCGGGTCCGGGCCAGCAGGCGGGCCGCGCAGCGCTCGGCGCGCTGGCGCACCGGCTCCTCGGGCTCGCTGCCCACCATGTGGGCGACGATGGAGGCGATCTCCGGCCAGCGCCCGCCCAGGACCTCGGCCGGGAGCGGCGACGGCGCCAGGGCCAGCCGCTCCACCGCCCACAGCGCCGCCAGCCGGTGCAGCGGACGCTCGTCGTTGAGCATGAACACCAGGTCGCGCAGGCCGTCGTGAACGCCCGCGCCGCCGGGCGCGATCAGCGCCCGCAGCGCCGCGGCCCGGGCCCGGTGGCCGGGGTCGAGCTTCAGTTCCACCAGGCGCCCGGCGACGCCGGGGTCCGCGGCGAGCGTGGGCCGGCGGCACAGCGCATCGACCGCGTTCGCCCGGGCCCGCCCGTCGCGGTGCCAGAGCGAGCGCCGCACCGCCTCGCGCGAGGAATCGGTCGGGATGTCGGCCAGGGCCGCGATCGCCGTGGCGCTGACCCGGTCGTCCCCGTCCGTCGTGGCGACCGCCGCGAGCAGTTCCAGCTCCACCCCCCGCTGCAGACCCAGGGCGCGGGCCAGCATGATCGCCTCCACGCGGGCCCGGGGCCCGCCGTGCGAGACGCCGGTGCGGAGATCGGCGAGGAAGCGGCCGCGGTCCGAGGCCAGCGCCCGCCTCGCGCTCAGGCGCGACGCCTCACGCCGGTAGTCGAGCGCCCCGCGCTCGCCCGCCTCGGCCGCCGGACACCGCAGCGCCGCGAACCGGGCGATGGCCCCCTCGGGATCGCCCCGGAGCGACGCCAGTGCCGGCGCCGGGCACTCCCGCGCCGCGGCGAGCCGGACGACTGGATCGGCGTCGCTCAGCAGTTCGGCAACGCGCCCAGCGGCGGCCTCGGGCGGCGCGCCGCACGCCCCTGCGAACCGCGGGAAAGCCCGGCGCGCCCCGGGCGAGAGCCCCGCCAGCGCCGGCCCATCCGGCCACAGCCCCCGCAGCGCGGATGCGCCCGGCCGCAGCAGCGCCAGCCGCCGCGCCCGGACAGGGTTCGCCAGCAGGTGCCCGCGCGACAGCACATCCTCGTGCTCCGCCGCCGTGCCCCCCCTGGCCACGCGCTCCAGGCACGCCGTGGCCATGACCCCCCGGCCCAGCCACTCCCACGCCCGCCGCCGGGCCTCCGCCGATGAAGACCGCCGCAGGGCCGACCGAAGCCCCATGTGGCTCTCGCTCGTGCCATCCAGGAACCACCGCACCAGCGGCTCCCCCGAGCCGCCCCAAACAAGGGCCGCGGGATCGAGCACGACGATGGCCGCGTCGAACACGCCCGACCGCCGGTGGTCCGGCCAGCGCTCGGCCGCATCCGCCAGGGCATCGCGGAAGGGCCGCCCGCGGGACAGGGCCGTTTCCTGGACCCGCCCCGCCATCAGCCGCAGGCACCCCTCGCCAACCTCGGCGATCCCGGAATCCCGGTCATCAAGAAGGGCCGCGACAGGTCGGGCCAGGTCCGGCCACGGCGCCGCGGCCGCGAGGATGGCCGCGCCGACCCGATCGACCGGATCATGCGAACCCAGCCTCCGGCGGGCCGTCTCATGAAGGATGCGCCCCGCCGTCGCCACCAGCCGATCGACGCAAGGTTGCGACAGCCGTCCGCAGTTGCGCGCGAGGGCCGCCGCGCCCGAGTCAAGGACCTGCGGGTCCGTTGCAGGGCCCAGGAGCCGCGCCGGCCAGCGGCGCGGCGGTGCAACCAAGGCCTCGGCCATCAGTTGCGCAAAGGCCTCCAGCTCCTCCCCAGAGGCGATCCCGACGGCGGCCGCAAGGGTCGCCACCCGCTCCCGGAAGTTCAAGCGCCGAACGTGCGCGAGCCGAGTGAGAAGTTTCTCATTTTCGCCCCCAAGTGGGCTTGTGCTGTGTGACATTCTTGCTAGTCTTGTCGAGCGCCTGACCCCCTTGGGCCCAACTAATTGTGTTGCGGGCGCTGCGCACACCGACCGATGGGGGCGCCCCGGGGGGAAAAACGGTTCGTTCGGCCAGTTGCGTGAACCGGTCGCAGGGATGCGAGCCGGCGGGTCGTCGGAGCCTGTCCGCACGTGGTCCGACGAGGAAGGGATGCCGGGATCGCACCCCTCACCGTAAGGAAGCGCCATGTCCCTGCCTCTGAAGCCCAACAGCCTCCAGTCCTACCAGGTCATCCTGTACAACCGGGCCCTCCACCCCGAGCTGTTCTCCCTGAAGGGCCGCAAGGTCATCCGCCACGGCAACTACGAGTTCGAGATCTGGGCCATGGCGGGCGCCCACCTGCTGCGGTTCGAGAAGGCGGCCCTGTGCGCCTGCGAGCTGGTGATCGGCGAGGACGGCAAGATGCCCCAGGCGGGGATCGTCACCGCTTTCCTCTGCGCGGGGGAGCGGGACTTCGAGCACCGCTTCGAGAAGGACAAGGTCGTCTACATGACCACCGTCCAGACCGAGACCCTCTCGGAGAACCTCTACATCTCCACCTACGACGAGATGATGGACTACGCCCGCGAGAACGACGCCCTGGTCCACCGCTGGCAGGATGAGGCGGGCGAGTGCCTGACCGTGATCGACGCCCAGCGGTACAACCGCGAGATCCACGCCCAGGCGTACCACCTGATCGCCCAGGGAGGCATCGTCCTGCGGACCCAGACGATCTTCGAGCACGCGTAAAGCCCCCGGCGCCGCGAGCCGAAGGAAACCCCGAGCCGTGCGACGGCTTTGCGGCGTCTTCGCCGCAAGCCGTGCCTTGGCCTAGAGTCTTTGCAATGACCCTCCCGACCGCGCCAAGCCGCCGAATTACCACGCCCCGCTGACGGGGCCCGCGCGGTCGCTCTCCACACAACGACCGGCACACCGGCTGGGCCCCGGAGCGGGGTTCCCCTGCCCCTGCATCCTCCCCGGGTGCCCTCCCCTGCCGGCCGCACCCCCCGATAGCATCTGCACCTCCTCTCGGCCCCCCCCGCGGGCCACCAAGGGTCCGTCATGTCCACGCCGACGCAGAGCCCCGGCCAGCCCGCCACCCCCCCACCGACTCCCCCCGGCAAGGCCGAGGGCGGGGGCGAGAAGGGCGGGTACCGGGGGACGCTCAACCTCCCCAAGACGGCCTTCCCGATGAAGGCCAACCTGGTCCAGAACGAGCCCGCCAGCCAGAAGCGCTGGCAGGAACTCGGCCTCTACCAGAAGGTCCGCGACGCCCGTGCAGGGTCGCCGCGGTTCGTCTTCCACGACGGCCCGCCGTACGCCAACGGCTCGATCCACCTCGGGCACCTGCTCAACAAGGTCCTGAAGGACTTCGTGGTCCGGACGCGGACCCTGATGGGGATGGACTGCCCCTACATCCCGGGGTGGGACTGCCACGGGCTGCCCATCGAGCACAAGGTGATGACCGAGCTGTTCGGGGAAGGCGGGGGCAAGGGCGAGAAGCTCAAGACACTGCCCCCCGAGCAGGCCCGGATGGTGGTCCGGCGCGAGTGCCAGAAGTACGCCGAGAAATACGTCAAGCTCCAGGCGGGCCAGATGCAGCGGCTGCTGACGCTCGCCGACTACGACCACCCCTACCTCACCATGAGCCGGGAGTACGAGGGGGCGACACTGGAGGTGCTGGCGGCCCTGCTGGAGCAGGGGCTGGTCTACCGCGCCCTCAAGCCGGTGCACTGGTCGATCGCCAACGAGACGGCGCTGGCGGAGGCCGAGCTGGAGTACTACGACCGCGAGGACCCGTCGATCTACGTGGACTTCGAGGCCGAGGATGCGGATGCGGTGTACGACGCGTTCGGGCTGCCGAGGGATGAGGACGCCGCCGCCGATCCGGACCACGCCGCCCACGAATCCGAGGAGTCCGAGGGGGGCATCACCCACGAGCCCGGCATCCCGCAGGCCGGCGAGCGCCCCCACACCCGCCCCAGCTTCATGATCTGGACGACGACGCCGTGGACGCTCCCGGCAAACCTGGCGATCGCCGTGCACCCGGACCAGATGTACGCGCTGGTCTTCGTGGATGGGAACATCTCGGTCATGGCCGAGGGTGCGGTCGAGCGGGTCACCATGGCCGCGAAGCCACAGGATGTCCGTGTGCTCGCGAAGGCCAAGGGCTTCGACCTTGTCGGCCTCGGCTACCGCCACCCCTTCGTCGAGCGGGCCGAGGATGCCCCGCGCGCGGTCTTCACCGTCGTGGCCGCGGACTACGTGACCCTGGATGACGGCACCGGCCTCGTGCACACCGCCCCCGGCCACGGCACCGAGGACTTCGGCACGGGCAAGCGCGTCGGCCTCCCCGTCTACTCGCCGGTCCGCGGCAATGGGACCTACGACGACACGGTGCCCGACTGGCTCCGCGGCCAGGACATCTGGAAGGCCAACGACCTGATCCTCGCCCGACTCCGCGAGAGCGGCCACCTCTTCCACGAGCACCGTTTCACGCACAGCTACCCCCACGACTGGCGCGGCAAGACGCCGGTGATCTTCCGCTCGACGGAGCAGTGGTTCATCGCGGTCGATCAGCCCACGAAACGCGACGGGGCCTCGCTGCGCACGCTCGCCGTGGGCGCCGTCTCGCCGGGCACGGGCAGGGTCGCGTTCGTCCCCGAGTGGGGCCGCAACCGCATGCGCGGCATGCTGGAGTCGCGCCCCGACTGGTGCATCTCGCGCCAGCGCTCCTGGGGCCTGCCGATCCCCGCGTTCTTCGCCGAGGACGGGACGGTCCTGATGACGCCGGCCTCGGTGCGCGCCGTGGCGACGGTCATCCGCGAGAAGGGCTCCGACATCTGGTTCACCGGGACACCGGCGGACCTGCTGGCGGGCTACGACGCCGCCTCCGACCCCGACTGTCCGCCCTCCGTCGCTCCGTCGCTCCGTCGCTCCGTCGCTTCTCTTACGAAGGGCCACGACATCCTCGACGTCTGGTTCGAGTCCGGCTCATCCTGGAACGCCGTCATGCGCGAGCGCCTCGGCGTCTCCGCGATCCCCACCGACCTCTACCTCGAGGGCTCCGACCAGCACCGCGGATGGTTCCAGTCCTCGCTCACCACCGCCCTCGGCGCGGCCGGCACGCCCCCCTACCGCACGCTCCTCACCCACGGCTTCATGGTGGACAAGGACGGCAAGAAAATGTCCAAGTCCCTCGGCAACACCCTGGAGGTCGAGGACCTGCTCAAGGAGTACGGCGCCGACGTCTGCCGCTGGTGGATCGCCTCGCTCTCCTACGAGAACGACATCAAGGTCGACAAGACCTACTTCGACGTCGCCGGCGAGAGCTACCGCAAGGTCCGCAACACGCTCCGCTTCATGCTCAGCAACCTCTCCGACCTTGACCCGACCGCCGTGCCACGGCTTGCCCCCGAAGCCGGCGGCGAAGCCGTGGCACGCCAGTTCCCCCCCACCTCCCTCGACGCCTGGGCCCTCGCCGAGTTCGACCGCCTCAACAAGGCCGTGCAGCACGCCTACCAGCACTACGAGTTCCAGGCCGCCCACAAGCTCGTCTACGACTTCTGCAACGACGCGCTCTCGGCCACCTACCTCGCCGCCGCCAAGGACCGGCTCTACTGCGACCGCGCCGACTCCCCGCGCCGCCGCCGCACCCAGGCCGCGCTCCTCACGATCACCGACGGCCTCTGCCGCCTCCTCGCCCCCATCATGCCGCACACGGCCGACGAGGCCTTCCGCGCGCTGTGGCGCGCCGCCCCCGGCGATCCGCTGACCGTCCACACGCACCCCGCCCGCCCGGACAGCGGCGTCGCCGCCGACCCCGCCTGGGCCCGCGTGATCGAGGTCGCCGCCGCCGCGCGGGCCGCCCTGGAGAAGGCCAAGCCCCCGCGCGAGCAGGGCGGCCTGGGCGTCGAGAACCCGCTGGATGCCGGCGTGGTGCTCCCCGACACCGACGGCTCGCTCGCCCGCTTCGACCCCGTGGACCTGGCCGACCTCCTCGGCGTGAGCCAGGCGCGCCCCGACCCGGCGGCCGCGGCCCCGGCGATCCTGGACCTGCGCGACCAGCCCCGCTGCGACCGCTCCTGGAAGCGCGACGGCACGGTGAAGCGCCGCTCCGACGGCGGGATGTTGAGCGACCGCGACGCCGCGGCCCTGGGCCTGTAACCCCCGCCCCGCGCGCATCACCGTTCCCGGACCACGGCGCCCCGGCGCGCTCCCGCGCGCCCGCGCACGCGCCCCAGCCCGCACAGGCCGCACGCGCCGTGATGTTCGCGCGCATCGCCCGCACCCGCGCGGCCCCCGGACACCTCATCTTCTGTCGGAGCGCAGCCACGCCGGACGTGCGGCGTGGACCGGACGCAACGCCGGCCCGGGCCGTCCGGGCGGGCGGGGGAGGCCCCCTCATTTCAGCCCGGCGCACCCGCTGCCGATGGACCCGCCATGGCCGACCGCCCATCACCCACCCCGCCCCAGCCGCAGCCACCGTCCGGGAACTCGCTCCGCCTCAGCCGCGGGCCCTGCGGCGAGCGCCCCGACCCGGCCGATGCGCCCTTCGCCCTGGAGCGGATGGCGGCCCTGGCCCACGACCTCTCCAGCCTGCTCGACGGCTCCATGCGGTGCCTGGGCCTGGCCAAGCGCTCGCTGTCGGTGCTCCCCGCGCACAACGGCGAGGCCGAGGCCGTCCGCCGCTACGTCGAGACCGTGCAGGGGGCGCTGGAGCGGATGGCCGACCTGGTGAGCGCCGCCATGCGCGGCACCTCCGCCGTCGTCGGCTCCCCCACCCTCTCGCCCAAGCGGATGATCACGCTCGGCGAGGCCCTCGGCCACGCCGCGGAGGTGCTGCTGCCCGAGGCCCAGGAGCGCGGCATCGCCTTCAGGCTCGACCTGGCGCCCAACGTCGCCTCGCTCCCCGCCGGGCCGCTGTACTCGGTTCTCCTCAACGGCCTGCGCAACGCCATGGAGTCGATCTCGCGGGCCCAGGATGGGCAGGCCCCGGCCGGGCGGGCGCCCCGCTCGCCCGCGCCCGCGAAACAGGCGACGCGGCACTCCGGAACGATCGAGGTCATCGGGCGGCGCCGCCCGCTGGGCTCCCGGCGCGGCGCCTTCGACCTCGTCGAGGTCGAGATGCACGACGACGGCGTCGGCCTGCGGAGCGTGGATGAGGGGAATAACGCCTTCGCCCTCGGCGTCACCAGCAAGGCCGCCGGCCTGGGCGTGGGCCTGGCCCTCTCGCGCGAGGTCCTCGCGGAGATCGGCGGCACGATCGAGCTGGTGCCCCGCGACCCCGCGCTCCCCGCGCCGCGCCCCGGCGCGGTCCTCCGCCTCTGCTACCCCGTCGCCCGCGAGCCCAAGCGCGCATGACCACCAGCAAGCCAACCCCGGCCCCCGCCCCCGCCCCCCCCCAGCCCCCGGCCCCGCCCGCGCGGGTGCTCGTCGTGGATGATGACCCGATCGTCGCCGAGTCGCTGGCGGAGTTCATCCGCGCCGAGGGCCACCAGTCCGCCACCGCCCTGGACGCGACCGAGGCCCTGGCCCTCCTGGCCGACGCGGAGCGTCCGCCCACCGGCGGCGGCCCGGCGCGCCCGATCAACATCGTCATCACCGACGTCTCCCTCCCCGGCACCGGCGGGATCGAGCTGCTGAAGCGCACGCTCAAGCAGCACCCCGGGACGGTCGTCCTGATGCTGACCGGCTACGGCACCGTCGAGTCGGCCGTGCAGGCCCTGCGCCTCGGCGCCTCGGACTACCTGACCAAGCCCGTCACCGAGACCGACCTGCGGCTCTCGCTCGAGCGGGCCCTGCGGCAGCAGACGCTCCTCGCCGAGAACCAGTCACTCAAGCGCCAGCTCGACACCCGCTTCGGCCTGGGCAACATCGTCGGCGGCGACGCCCGGATGCAGAAGGTCTACGAGCTGATCGAGGCCGTCGCCCCCAGCCGCACCACCGTGCTCATGACCGGCGAATCGGGCACGGGCAAGAGCCTCATCGCCCACGCCATCCACCACGCCAGCCCCCGCCGCAGCAGGGCGTTCGTCGAGCTCTCCTGCGGGAGCATCCCCGAGACGCTCCTGGAGTCCGAGCTCTTCGGGCACGTCAAGGGCGCCTTCACCGGCGCCCACGCCGACAAGGCCGGGCGCTTCCTCGCCGCCGACGGCGGCACCATCTTCCTCGACGAGATCAACTCCGCCTCGCCCGCCATGCAGCTCAAGCTCCTGCGCGTGATCCAGGAGCGCCGCTTCGAGCCCGTCGGGGCCTCCAGGACCATCGAGGTCGACGTCCGGATCGTCCTGGCCACCAACCAGCCGCTGGAGCCGCTCGTCGCCGAGGGCCGCTTCCGCCAGGACCTCTACTATCGCATCAACGTCGTCAAGATCGAGCTGCCCCCGCTCCGCGAGCGCATCGGCGACATCCCCTCGCTCGCCGCCCACTTCCTGCGGGGCAACGCCGCCGAGCTGGGCAAGCAGCTCACCGGCTTCTCCCCCGAGGCCCTCGATGCCCTCCGCCGGTACGCCTACCCCGGCAACGTCCGCGAGCTGCAGAACATCGTCGAGCGGGCCGCCGTCCTCTGCCGCCGCCCCACCATCGGCGTGGAGGACCTGCCCCCGAACGTCGCCAGCCCCGGGAGCGCCGCCGGCGCCCCGACGGCCCTGAGCCTCGCCCGCGGCACCGACGCCCCGCCCGACGAGCCCTGGGTCCCCACGCCCCTCGAGGATGCCCTCCGCGAGCCGGAGAAGCGCATCCTCCTCAAGGCCCTGCGCGCCAACAACTGGAACCGCCAGCGCACCAGCGAGCAACTCGGCATCAACCGCACCACGCTCTACAAGAAGCTCAAGCTGTACGGCCTCGATGCCGACAGCACCGCGGCCTGACGCGTGACACGGGTCCGCCCGCGGAGTCCCGGCGAAAGCGCCCGCGCATCGAACCGCTCACGGACATCCACAGGACCACGAGGCGAGGCAGTGAAGGTGACCCCGACGGGATAGGCCGGCCATGATGTGGCCCAAAACCGCCTAAGTCATGGCCGAATTGTCACCCCTCGAATGGCTCAGAACCGGCGTAAGTGTCTGTAGATACACGGGTTGAATCGTGTCACCCCACGGGAGTGGTGACACGATCCCGACCGGCGCGATTTCGGCGGGGGCCCC
>JBBDXI010000009.1:0-17714 GCA_040902425.1 Phycisphaerales bacterium | reverse complement strand
AGCGGTCCTCCGCTGCCGGAGCCGCCGGGGCACGCAAGCCTCGGACCCCCGCCCGCGGGCCGCGGACGGGGGTCAAATATGTTGTCACCGGCCATGGCGGGCCCCCTCGTCCACTCTCGGGAGGTCCCATGCCCAACCTCTTCAACCGCCTCCTGGAGACCCTGGCCACGGCGCGGGCAGCGGACCTGCGCCGCCAAGTGCAGTTCCTCCGTGCCGAGAACGAGATCCTCAAGAGCAGGCTGAAGTGCCGGCTCCGGACCACCCGCCAGGAGCGGATCCGGCTGGTGCGCCTGGGCAAGCCCCTTGGGAGCGCCATCCACTCCCTGATCTCGATCGTCACCCCGGCCACCTTCGTCCGCTGGGTCAACCGTCTCGACCGGCCGGCCCCCGCCCGCCGGCGCCGGAAGCGCCCGGGCCGTCCCCGGCGGCCCGAGGCCATCCGGCAGCTGGTCCTGCGGCTGGCGCAAGAGACGGACTGGGGCTACACCCGGATCTGGGGGGAGCTCAAGAAGCTGGGGATCACCATCTCCCGCGGCACGGTCGCGAACATCCTCAAGGAGGCCGGCATGCCGCGGGCGCCGCAGCGCGGCGAGACCACCTGGGACCAGTTCATGCGGGCCCACGCCGAGACCCTCTGGGGGTGCGACTTTGTGGCCCAGCGGGTGCTGACCCGGCGGGGGTTCGTGACCGCGTTCGTGATGGTGTTCCTGCACCTGCGGACCCGGCAGGTCTACATCACCCCCGCCACCCTGGCGCCGAGCGACGCCTGGGTGGCCCGGGAGTCCGAGCGGGTCATCGCCGCGGCACGGGCCGCGGGGCACACGCCCGACCTGATGCTGCGGGACCGGGACAGCAAGTTCGGCGCGGGGTTCTTCGCGGCGATGCGGGCCGCCAGCGTCCGCACCATCGTCCTCCCGAAAAAGAGCCCGAACCTCAACTCCCGCGCCGAGCGGTTCATCCAGACCCTGCGGCTGGAGTGCCTGGACCGGTTTGTGGTGCTGGGCACGCGGCATCTGGACCGCCTCGTCCGCGAGTACGCCGACTACTACAACCGGCAGCGGCCCCACTCGCGGCTGCCGCACTGTACCCCCTCGGGCCGGGCGCCACCGGCGGCGCCGCCGCCCAGCGACCGGGAGTTGCGCTGCGACGTCCGCCTGGGCGGGCTGGTGCGGCACTATTACCGCAGGGCGGCCTGATGTCGGAGGCGAACCGTAACCCGCTTGCGTTATGATCCCATCATGAACGCCGTGATGGTCGTTCGGTCCGCTCTCGTTGCTGCATGGCTCGCCGTAGCCCCAGTCGTCTGGTGCTGCCAGACGGGGCCCAAAGAAGCCGCTCCATCACAGAAACCCGATCTTCCTGAGCAGCTCCGATCTATCCGGCCGCCGGAGAACCTCGCCCCAACCGGGCTGACGGTAAAGCAGGAAACGCTGCTCCTGCGGGAGTACGCGCCGGTCCTCGTCTGGGACAAGTCGGACAACTCTGACCGAATCGAGGCGCTCGTCACGCCCTCGTTCTTCGTGAGCACGGCGAACTCTCTGTCGACCGAAGCAGGGCCTGTCAAGGACTTCGGTTCCGTGCCTGCCACCGGTCGGTCAAAGTGGCTGCTCGATGTCGGGCACTCAGACTTCAAGAGTGCCTGGCTGGATTCTCCCGGCGAGAACGGGGGCGCGACACGAGATGGTGCCGCCGGCAACAGGCAGGCATCAACGCGCGAGGCCATCACAAAGCGGATCGCGTGCGTATTCGGCTTGGTCCAGGATCTCGGGAAGGAGTACTGGTCGCTGCAGTACTGGGTGCTCTTCGCCTTCAACAACGCCCGCGAGCACCACTGGCACCACGAAGGTGACTGGCTGTGCCTCGAGGTTGTGGCTCCTAAGGGTCCCTCGAACTCACCGCCAGTCGGCCTGTTCTACCACAATCACGGCGAGGTCCTCGAGGTCATGCCGGAGGCCGCACGATTCTCTGACAAGAAGAGGATGCACGCGATCGCTTTCCTTGAGGGCGGCACGAATGAACCGTGGCCGCTACCGGGGGGAGACGGCGACGGCCATGAAACGGTGAAGGGGCTGTTCCGGACCGGCGACCTTGGGCACGGCGGCCTCGGGGCTCTCCTCACGATTCGGTCGCACCGCGGAGACGCAGCCGACGCGGGCTATTCAGTCGGACTCGAAAGCCTGCTCGTGAACGTGCGCGATGATTCCAGCATCGATGCGCGACTCGTGATGTCGTTCCCGGGACGATGGGGAGGCACCGGCGCCCAGGGACATGGTTCGCCGGTGAGCCCCATGTTCAACCCGAAGATGCGACTCCGCAGGTTCGGGGAGCATTGGATCGGACCGGCGGAGCGTCCCACCTTCGCGGTGCTCAACGTCCCGAGCGGGCTATTCGATGAGCTCGGTGAGCGCATTGCGCAAGAAGCGCGGGACCGGATCCGAAAGGAGATCGGAAAGGCCGGTGGCACAGCGTTCGATGTCCTCGACCTAGGCATCGTCGAGGGCACGAAGAAACCGGAGGCCTACTTCGGGTACGGTGGGTCCACTGGCATCGACGCGGGGAACGGCAGGGGTGCCGTCGCCCTTGACTTCGTTTTGCGGGCGAGGGTGAAGGTCGACACGCTCGGTGGGCCGCTCACCACGAAGGTGGCCGAGGTCGGTGTTTGGCAGCTCGTGCGCGTGTCCCTTGTGCCGACGGCGAACGAGGGGCGCATCTCCTTCGCGGAGAGCAGAGCCGATGTGATCCACGAAGCAGTTGAGAAGGGCGGGAAGGCGAAGCAAGCGCACCTCGAGGAGTTGCGGAAGCAGGTGAAGTCGTCCTTCATTGACACGTTGAATGAGCACGTGAAGCAGCTTGACTCGCTTCTCCCAGAGGAGGTCAAGAACGCCCCCTTTGTGGCCCAGCTGCGGGTAGTTCGGCGGCCGCGTTCGAAGCCGGCTGATGCGCAGCGCGAGGTGGACGCGTCGCTGCCGCAGGAGGTCAGAGGAGGCTTGGGAAAGATCGGATTCAACGCGAACGACTATGCAGCCGCTGAGACAGACCTGGAAGTGGAACTCCGTGCAGGATCCTCGTTCACCGGAGGAGCAACGCTGGCGGAGGGGGCCAAGCAGCCATCAAAGCCGCTGTACATCTGGGGAGACACGAGGCAAGGCGCTGGTCCCGGACCACGGCAGTTCTACATGCCCGCGGTTGATCTCGGTGACTCCATTACGGGCATCGTCCCTTTCACCGGCAGGTGCTGCGATAACTTTCTTTTCGTGGTGCGCTCAAGGGGAGGGAAGGAGACGTACGCGCCAGCGACACCCGACGAGATGCTCGGGAAGGACGAGCACAGGAAGGGTTTCAACAATCAAATCGGTGGCCAGGACTACCAGAAGCAGACAGTCATAAAGCTGCGCTCGAACGAGTACATCACGGGATACCAGATCCGCTACGGGAATAAGACGGACTCGATCCGCTTCATCCTGAACAGCGGCCGGTCCGAGGGGGTTCCGAAGGGGGACAAGGGCAGGGGCGGCCTCCTTATCGGGGGGCCGGGAGGACACAGGTACTCCCCGGAATACGAGGCGCCCGCGGGCTACGAGCTCGTGGGCCTCAAGATCCAGGGCGCCGGCGATACGGTCGACAGTATCCGAGGCGTGTTCAGATTGCGGGAACCGTTGAAGTAAGAGGTCTAGACGGCTCGCGGCGCGGACTCGCCATCAAGTGGCTCGTGGCACGAGAGGAAGCACAATGAATCGCTGGGCGCTGCTGATCCCGCTCATGCTGCTGATGCTGAAACCCCTGCAACTATGCTTTGAGACAGATCCTTTCTCCGCAGCGGAGGCGGCCGCCGTTCAGCAACTCGGTCCGGTGGTAGGAACATCAGCCGCGGAAGCAAAGATTGCTGGGGAGCCATTGAAGGCGCACGGCGGCGCGGCATTCGTAGGCCTCGGCGTGCTCCGCAGGCTCGATGACGCTTCGTTCTGGATGGCACTGGGGTGTGTGATTGCGAGTGGCCGCGTACTTAGCGTTCTCGGGGGTCCTCTCGCCGCTCCCGCGGGCCGGTCCCGCGGGGCGACCGCGTGGTTCTACATTCTGTGGGGATACGCGCTGCTATGGACCCTCGGCTATATCGCCAAGAGTGTCCGCATGCACGAGTCGGTGGCATGGACGATCGGACGATGGGACCCCGGGGACGCTCGGTTCTGGGGGGTGGCCGTCATTCAGTTTCTGGAGGGCGTGCTCGTGATCGCCGCCGTCCTTCTGGTGTGCGTGGCCTCGATGCACGCCTATCGCGTGGCGGAACAAGTCGCTCCGCCTCCCGGGCAGCGACACCTTCCAGGAACGATGGCCAACCCGGCGGCGGGCAGCGATCTCATCACGGCCTGCGTGTCATCGTTCCCGCTCGTATTCGTCGCTGTCGCTGTACTCAAGGTGGTGACTGCGGATCTGGGATTTGCGAGGGAGGCTCCACTGGTTTTCGGTATCAAGCTTGTCGGACAGATGGCGTTTGCAGCCGTTCCGTTGGTGGGAGCGTCGCTCGCCGCGGTCCTAGGCTTGTGGGGAGCCCGGCGCAGATACCAACTGGCGATCGGCAAGGACTTGGTGTCGATCACAGTTACGTGAGCCTCGGGGCGCTGCGGACCTCCGCCCTGACGACCGCCTCTGCGGGCTCGTCCCGCCCTGCTTCCTGCGGGCAGTGTGAGCAGACAGGCGTAGGATTCTCGCCATGAACACCGGGGAAGCGATCGCTCTGTGGTCCGCGTGCGTTGCAACGGCCGGCGCAGCGGGTGGATTGATCGGTTGGGTCGTCCGCGGCCGGCGGGAGCGCGCCAGGGCCAGCAGCGGAACGCGAGTCTGGGCAACATTGCCACAGCGTTGGCGGACCGTGGCGAGCTCGACATCATCCCTAAGGTCCAGTTCCCGATTGAGGCGCCCACCGATTACAGTCGGTCCTTCATCGTGGGCGAGGTCACGGCAGGAGCGAGGGACGCGAAGGTCCGGAACGCCTTCATCGAGACCTCGGACGCCATCCCGCTGCGCCCCTGTTGGGCGAGTCTCGGGACGTCCGGATTTGACCCGAGTCGCGGGTTTACGTTGCCAGCAGGGCAGACCGTCAGCCTCTACTTTGCCGTGCGGCGAAGCGACGGACCGGGGCAGCTTCTTCCACCCGATTACTACAGCGCGCCGTGGGGTCACCTGTCCACGGCCATCCGGATCGTGGTCGAGTGCGTCGACGGCACCCACACCAGCAAGGCAAACGGGCCACTGAGAGAGTTCGCCAACTGGGTTGCGGGCTACCGAAACCGAGCCGGCCCGCACGGCCCCGGCTATGCCATGAAGGGGATGAACGTACCCCATGGCCGGTGAGAGCCTACACAAGGGGCATTACCGGCTAGGCGCAGCGCGACATGCAGTGCCCGCGGTCCGCCGGACGTCCACTGTCCCCGGACCGTGGCGTGTTCTCAGGAAGCCGAGCTGCCGCTACTCCTTTCAGTCCCTTGGGACCCGCCATGGCCAAGCGAGCTCCTGTTCGCGTTGTCGAAGCACTCAATCACATCGTCGAGACCAACGAACGGCTCCGATCGTTCTGGGCGTCATCGCACGGCTGGGCCCCAAGAACAGCTGCGGACATGCTGGCCAAGTCTCGCTTGGACCGCCACGTCGCGCTGTCGCTGACCCTCAAGCTCTGGGTCCGCTTTGACACCGGCCCGGATGAGGAAGGCCGCCTCATCCTCGCGTGGACAAACCTCGGTGCTCTTCTGGAAGGATCGTTCAAGACCTTGTTGGCCGTGTATCTCGAGGACTACAGGCGGAGCGCCCGTCCGATCCGCCGACACGGAAAGGTCATTGATCCCGACGAGGCGACCCTGGACGGTCTGCTGACGTTTCTCCGCGCCGAGGTCTGGTCGCCAACCTCCGCGGCGAACTGGGGGCCATGGGCACAGCGCGTGCAGCAGCGGCGCAACGCCGTGCATGCCTTCAGAGAGCGAGACCTCGGCACCTTCGCCGAGTTCTACGGCGACGTTGTCACCTACGACGAGTTCCTCCAAAACATGGAGCTTGGGCTTCCGTACCCGTCGTAGTGCCGAGCCCGGACCGCCGCTGGGCCCGACGCGACCCGAACGATCAGCCGCGGCTTGACCCAGCATCACCGGAAGGGCAAGGTCACGACGGCTCTTGATGGCGCGGCGGCCGCCGCGGGGCGAGGACGGCTCACCCCTCCCTATGGACAACCCGCGGCGAATCGCTGAAGGAAGCACGCGAAATCTGCGACATTCAGGAACGGCGCGACCCCGCTGCCGTCGCAGTTCGCGTAGCAGTTGATCGGCGACGCACAACCAGCGGCGAACCGTTGCAGGAAGCACGAGAAGTCCGCTACGTTCAGGGCTCCGCTGCTGTCACAGTCCGCGTAGCACTGCCACGGCAGATATGTGACGTCCTGCACTCGCATCACTAGGTCCCCGGCCCCGAGGGGCGCCACCCCAGACCAACCTGGGCTGCCAGACCAGTGATTCACGATCAGCCGACCAGGTTGCGACGGCACATTTGCAGTCGCCACCGCCGGTACCGTTGCGCCCGGCGTCCAACCGCTGCAGTTGTTCCCCCCACCTCCCCCAACAATCACACCCTGTGGCACCACCCCGTCGAGAAGAAACTCCACTCTGCCCGGGCGCCACCGAAAGCCGTATTCGTGATACGCACTGGATTGATTCGGCACCGCCACCCGAAACTGCTGCGACGTGGCGCCCCCATGAACAACATATCGCACATACCCCGGTTCTGTTGACAGTATCTCCACGTCGATCTCGCTCGCATTCGGCGGGTCACTGAGATAGTAGAAGAAGCCTTGCGTCACGCCCCGCGGGCAGTTCGTGCCTGGCACCGCCTTGATACGGGCGGTGTAGTCGCCGTAGTGGAAGCCCGCGCCTTGCGCCTCAACCTGGCTGCCTACTCCCGACCCGTCCGAGACCCGCAGGGACATTTCGGTGCCGTCAAAGGAGGCGTTTGCGGCGCTTAGTCCCAGCGAGGATTGCCACGCCCAGTCGATTTTGGTCCACACGCGTCCAAATGCGTTGATCGCACCATTGCCTGTACTGGCGCCCGGGAGCGGCAGCAGATGAAACGCAGGTCCCCAATTCCAAGCGTCGGTCTTTCCGACCGGCACCGTCTCTGTCTGAATGGCCTTCGAGAACGTGCCGGTGACGGCTGTGTTCGGAATGAAGGGGACCGTAAAGTCGCGTGTGCTAAGCGCTGACACGCTCAGGTACCCGGTCCACGCTGAAAGGTAATCCCAAGGCGCGGAGTGATTCCGATCGAGCAGAGTCTGCACGCGCACCGACTGGGCCGCTTGAGTTCCATTTCGGATGGTTGCGACGAGGAAGAGTTTATTGTGGGACACCGGCGCAAGCGCCGCGCCGGCTGGTACCTCCCAGCCGTCCTGTTCGCGGACGATCTTGTACACGGCTGTGTAGGGCCAGATTCGCTGCAGGGGGAACGTATTCGGCCCGGCCGCAATGGCCCGCGTTGTTGATACCCAGAACTCGCCGGTCGTGTTGAAGGGATTCTGACCCTCATAGTAGACCTCAAAGTTGTAGGTCCCCGGGGCCATGGAGGACCAGGTTGCCACACCGGAGGCATTGGTAGGCCGCTCGTCCAAATAGGCGTACGCGGCGCTATATCGCTGAACGATCGCTCCAGAGCGGGGGTTTCCGTTCTGGTTCAGCACGGTAATACTCACGGAACTGGAAACGCTGGCGGTCAGGCTCACTTCGTCAAGCCAGACGCCGCTGGGAGATGCGGGGACGACTACCCCGTCGCTGTCGAAGCGGAACTGGACGTACAGACCGGACTGACCGGCCCACTGACTAAGGTCAAGTTGCCGGTGCTGCCATCCCTGACTCCACTGGTTCCCAGAGGCACTGAATACCTGGCTCCAAGCGCCCGATTGACTCCGGATGTTGACGGTAAAGTGGTCGAAACCGCTCTCCGAGTTGAGGCGGTACCGGAACGACAGTAGAGCGTTGGAGTAGCCGGCCAGCGATACATTACGGCGCTCCATGAATGTGTGAAGATTGTTGTCGTACACGGTGCGGGTGTTTGATCCGTTGTCCGCGCAGAAAGCACTCCAGCCTCCGACGTACGCGGTGAAGGAGTTGTCGCCCCAACGAGCGGAGGTGATCCCGCCGTCGTTACCGACTGTCCAGCTCCCGGGAAACGCTCCCTCGAAACCATCAGAAAAAATGGTCGTTTGGGCTGAAACGCGTGAAGGGGCGGCGACGGCAAGGATCCAGATCAGGCACAGCGCGGAGGCGCGAAGCATGTGTGGTCTCCTGGGATGGCATTGGAAGGAACGCACGCCGCCGCTGCGGATAGGTGGCGCCACTCACGGGTTCTTCGGATCGGCCAGCCGGCGAAACGCCGTGCCCGGGAACGGCTCCAGTCTGTACCGCTCGGCCTCGACCCGCGCGGTCTCGGCATTGCCGCCGTAGTGCTCGATCCAGTAGTCGTCGGTGCTAGCCGGTTTGAAGGTCGAGAGGCCCTGGGGGTCGACCCGCAAATGGAAGCCCCCGCGTCTGTCGCCGAACTCGACGCGGACGTCGATCGAGGCGGTGCCAATCGCCGCCGTCGGCACCGGGCGCAGGCGTGAAGCTTCCGGCATGGGCCACAGTGCGTTGTACCAGCGCACCGCCGAGGTCGATTCTGCATCCTGGGAGTCAGTAATCCACCGCAGCCTGGCACCCGCCCGGGGCTCGACGGCGAAGAGCACGAGCGGCCAATGGCTCTCCGTCTCCGTCCATCCCATGGCGCTCCACGAGTGCGTCTTGCGGCCGTGGCGGTCGCCGCCACACACCAGCAGATTCTGCTCCCCCCACCACACGAGGTTTCGCACCGGCCCGAAGTGCCAGCACTCGAAGTGCAGCGTACCGTCCATTCCGTAGACCCGGATGGCGTGAGACGACCCGTCGGGCGGCGCCTGGTGCACAGTCACGACCTCGGGTCCGGGGCTGATCTCCTCGGGGAACACGTCAGCGACAATGGCAACGTTGACCTTGCCGGCGCCGCGCTCCAACTTGCCGTATTCGGAGGCGTATGCGTCCGTCCAGGGAGGGACCTTGATCTCGGGGCTTGTGGTCCACAGCGGGACCTCGAGGTTCGACGGATCACAGACCCACAGCTGGTCCTGGGTAGTGCGGAACGAGGCGGGGCCTATCACGCACAGCACGGTGCGCCGCTCGTCTCCGGCGCTACGGGCGAACTCGCCGATGACACCCCTGCATTCGAGCCCGCCGCCGAACTCTGCGATCCCGAGTCCGAGCCTGTCCACGACGCGAAAGCCGACGACGACACGCTCTGCGTTGTGAATGGGGTGAATGCCGGCGGGTTCGCGTTGATACCAGAACACGTAGAGCAGAGTGAGGGCGACGGCCACGGGCACAGCCATGACCAGCCCCAGCGCCGCCGCGATCGGCCAGGGATGCCTCCCCGCCCACCGGACCGCTCGCTGCCACAGCGTCGGCGGCTGCGCGCGGACGGGCTCGCTTCGGAGCCACCGCCGCAGGTCCGCGGCGAGGGAACCGGCGGATTCGTAGCGGTCTTCAGGGCGCGGGTTGACGGCCTTTGCCAGGACGGCCCCGAGGGGGCGCGGAACGGCAGGGTTGAGCGAACGCACCGTGCGTGGTGAGTCGCATGAGATCCGGCGGAGCGCGTCCGCCAGCCCGCCGGAGTCGTCGTGGGGCGGGTGGCCGGTGAGGACGACGTAGGCTGTCGCGCCGAGGCCGTAGACGTCGGTGCGGGTGGACATGCGAGAACGTTCGCCCCGGACCTGCTCGGGGGCCATGAAGGCCGGGCTGCCGACTGGCGACCCTTCGGCAGTGAGCGTGTCGGCGGGGCTAGCGGCCAAGAGCGAGGCGATGCCCAGGTCGATGATGATCGGCTGGCCGTGGCCGTCGATCATGATGTTGCCGGGCTTGAGGTCGCGGTGGATGACGGCGTGCTCGTGGAGGAGCTGCACCGCGTCGGCGACCTTCGCGAGAAGCTCGATCTTGCGGCGTAGCACCTCGGGGGCGCACGCATCAGAGCCACCAGGCGACTTGGTCGGAAGGTCGTGCTCCTCAGGTTCGGCACGGCCTTGGCTCAGACCCCCGAGGGTCGTGGCACGGCGGTCCCCTTCGTCAAAGTCCAGCAAACTCGCGGCCTCATCGAGTCTCCGGCCTTCGATGTACTCGGTGGCGATGTACAGTCGCCCCTCCCAGATGCCGTAGTCGATCACGCGCGGCAGCACAGGCAGGTGGAGCTGCATGAGCAGATCGAGCTCCCGCTGCGCCCGGGGGCCGCCGGACCCTTCACCCAGCGCCAGGTGGAAGACCTTGATCGCCAGGGGGCGCTGCGAGCCCTCGCGGTCGCGGTAACCCAGAAAGACACGACCGCTACCGCCGCGACCCAGAGTGCGGCTAAGCACGAAGCCCGGGAGGAGCGGCATGGGGTCGGCCCCCTCATCCCCCGGCGCCTCGTGCTCGCCGGGGGACGAGATCGCCGCTATGAACGCCTGTGTGCTCTCCCAGGTCAGGCGTGGCGACCCCCGGTTTTGGGCGGACGATACGTCCACAGGCTCTCCGATTAGGAGCCGCCAGATTACCGGGGCGGGAGGCCGCAAGCCTGTGATGGGCGCCACCGGATTGAGGCACCCCCGTTTGTCGAACCCCTTCCCCCGCTGCTACGCACGCGGTAGGCTGGAATAGGCGGCGGGCCGTCGGGCCCCCGCGTGGAGGCATGCCATGCTCTCGGGCACAATGGCGGCGGCGTTCCGCACCACTCGCTGGACGCTGATCCACCTGCTGAGGGATGCTGATGCCACGCGCAGGCGGGAGGCCCAGGATGCGCTGTACCGGACCTATCGGGGCCCCGTGCTCGCATACCTTCGCAAGAAGGGGGTCGGCGCTGAAGCCGCCGAGGAACTGGCGCAGTCGTTCTACGTGAAGGTGGTCCTGGGGCGCCAGCTCTTTGAGCGCGCGGACCGGAGCAGAGGGAGGCTGCGGGCCCTGCTCTGCGAATCGCTGGCGAACTACCGGAAGGACGATGCACGCCGAGGGCGGGCACGCCGGCGCCTGCAAGCGGCGGTCTCGCCGGGCGGTATGGCGCGGGAGCAGCTGGAGATGATCGAGAGATCCCGAAACCCCGACGAGGCGTTCGACCGCTCCTGGGCCATGGGCATCGTTCAGCGTTGCGTGGACAAAGCACAGTCGCATTACCTTCGGATCGGCAGGGAGCACACATGGCGGGCGTTCGAAGAGCGCCGGTTCCTCCCCGCCGCGAACAACTGCCGACCCCCAGCGCCGGCCGCATTGGCGATCGAACTGGGCTTCGACTCGGCCGCCGACCTCAACGCCGCCGTCCAGACAGTACAGAAGAGGCTCAACTTGCTCATCCGCGAGGAGACAGGGGACGACTACGACCACTTCAGGACATTGATGGGCTAGTGATCAATCGTCGGTGGTTGCGCAGGGGTCAGATCGATGTCGACCGTGCTCCGACCGGTGGAAACGCTTCCTTCTCAAGCGATGATGTCGATGACCTGAAGGCGCGGCTGCGGGAGGCCCGAGCGCTGATCATTTCGATCCACCTCAAACTGCGCTGCCACTAGCAGGCCGCTAAGCAACCGCGCGTGGCGTGAGGATCGGGTGCCTTCGCGGGGGTGGTTCGAGGGACCGGCGGTGTCTCGGGGGTGCCGGGGCCACGCCCGGGCGGGGGCTACGCCCTGCCCAGGTTGGCGATCCGCAGGAGGTTGTACGCGGCGGCGGTGATCATGGCCTCGGCCTCGATGCGGTCCTGTCCGATGAAGCGCGTTCGGGCCAGGCGGCCCACGGTCTTGCACCAGCCGAAGACCTGCTCGGCGCGCTTGCGCACCCGCTGGCTGAGCCGGTACCCGACGGTCCCCATCCTGCGGCGGGCGCGCCGGCGGGCGTGGGCCCCGGGGCTCCCGCCACGGATCAGCGCCTCGGCGACGGGCACGTGCGGCGTCGTGCCGTGCGCCTCCAGGGCCGCGAGGAACTCGCCGGCCTTGTACCCGGCGTCCAGCCCGGCGGTCCCGGGCACCAGGCCGTGGCGACGCCGGATGCGGCGCAGCAGACGCAGCGCGCTGCGACGCTCGGCGTGCCCGTCGGCCCTGTCCACCGCCACCGCCAGGCACAGCCCGCTGCGGTTCTCCATCACCACGTGGGCGCTATGGCACAAGTGCGATTCGCGCCCCGGCCCCTTGCGCGCCAGCCGCGCCTCGGGGTCGGTCGTGCTGCGGTGGGTGGCGTTGGAGCGCTTCTGGCCCTTCCAGTCCACGTCCGCGTCGCGCCCCTTCTCGCCCCCGTGGCCCTGATCGGGGGGCTCCTCCCCGTCGATCGGCGTGAGGCTCTTGTGGCTGGCCAGGGATCGGATCAGCGACCCGTCGATAGAGAAGTGGTCGGGGCTCACCAGCCCGCCCTCGATCGCCTCCGCCACCACGCGGTCGAAGAACTTGCGGACCAGGTCGAAGGACGCGAACCGGTCCCGGTTCATGCTGAACACCTCCGGCGTCCAGGCCGGGCGGTCCAGGGGCAGGCCCAGGAACCAGCGGTAGAGCAGGTTGTGCTCCACCGCCTCCATCAGCTTGATCTCGCTGGGGATGGAGTACAGCGCCTGCAGCAGCAGCGCCTTGAGCAGCTGCTCGGGGGGGACCCCCGGCCGCCCGGTGGTCCCGTACGCCCGGTCGAAGTCCCGGCTCATCTCCCGCAGCCGCGCGTCGCACCAGGCCCGGATCGCCCGCAGCGGATGATCCGCCGGCACCCGCGCCTCCGCGTCGAACACCACCCACACCGCCGACGATCCGTCTACCTGTCCGCGCATCCGATGGCCTCCGTGCCGATCCCGGCACACTACCATCGGTCAAAGGGGCTTGCTTAGCGGCCTGCTAGTCAGGAGGCCCAGCCCCGTCGCGCGCTGCCCTGCCAGCGGTACGAACGACTGCAACGATCTAATCTTCCGGTGGCCAGCAATCGATTTCCCGGCCACCGTCCGACCTGCCACCCGGCAACCCCGCCGCTGAGCTTCGAGAAACTTCCGGCGAAAGGTTGTCCATTCGTGATAACGGGCCAAAAGCGATGGATTATCGTCGAGGGCCGCGAAACTCGGGAGACCCGCACTCAGGACAGACCTTTAGGCCGGCATTTGTATAACCACAAATCGCACACCTACATCGTCTTAGCAGATAACTACGTCTAAGGCTCCTCGCGACTATTATCACTGCATACGCGACGCCTCCATAGACGACGACACTGGCGGCCAGACCAGATGGCAAGACAAACAGTGGCACGTCCCCTATTATGGTCGGCAACGCCCACTCGGCGCGCCTGCGCTTGGGCCACCCCACCGCCTCGTATCGCGCCAAAACTCGGAAGGGAAACCCAAACGATTCTGCGCGTACCTCTGAGGCCCCGCTCCTGTGTAGCCGCTCAAGCACCGAAGTCATTCCCGTGATGGGCACTGGTGTTCGATGCCTCGCAACGTTGAAGAACGGAGGGGGAAGAGGAGCCTCTGACCCGAGCGGGGGAAAGTGAGTGTAACCAAAGGGATCGCTATAGAGATACAACCGCTCGACCGCCCAGCCGACGGAAAACGTCCAACCCAATCCACTGGAAGTAACACCTATGCGTGCCGTGTGGGCTCTTGGGTTGATGATAGCAATCGACCAAGAACTTACTAAGCTCAGCACAAGACCGACCAGCGTGTATTTGGCTGCGGTAACAAGGGCGACTGTCATCGGGGGAATCTTTGGCGACACTCCTCGCACCTGTTCCTAAGATCTTGGGCCCTCGGGCTTATGCGCTTGAGTACCTCCGCCTTTTTCTCTTCGCAGACCGCGTCTCCGCCGCAGTCAATTTCTTGAACACACCGAACCATATCCTCGTAGGCTTCTGCTTCGTTACATGTAGCAGCGCAAATCCAGGGGTCCTTCGGTACGACTGGAAACTGTCCAGGGTTCGGGTTCGGATTGCACTGGGACGCGCGCCAGTTGATACCCTCGTGCCGCAGGACGCACTTCCGGTATTGGGTATTCCACGTTACAGAAGGAATGCTAATGTTCTGGTCACAGATGCAGACGATTAGCTGTCCATTTACGCATGTAACTCCTCCGTGAGTGTCTGGGTTCTTACAGACCTCTTCACAGTGCCTCTCCTCTGGGGTGCCGGGAGTACCGGGAAGAGGCGGCGTGTAGACTGGGGGTCGGTATTTGCAAGCTTCGAGGCACTTCTCAAGCGCATCGCCTTTTGTGAAAACCCGTTGACAGCACGCCTCGCACTCCTGACGGGTCAGCGTGCTCATTGCGCACCCCAAATAGCGCGGAAAACGCGGGATCGGTCCCCCACCAACCGTACTCGCTAAACCCAGCGGGTCAAGAAGGACAATCGGAGCGGACTTGACGTACTGATGAAGGTTAGGTCCGTCTCCATACCCCGCACGGTCCCGTCGTATCCACCTCCCCACCACCGCGCTGTACACGCTATGCCGGGCGTGATACTTGCTCCCAAGCATGACCGGGTCCATCTCGTACCCGGCGTACCCCTTTCGGTTCTGGACGCCGGTTGACGACAGCGTGCCGCGTCCGAGCGTCTGGTAGCCCCCCACGACCGCGCTAGCGAAGGTCGCATCCGCCGCGTCGTTGTCCCCGTCGAGGTCGGCGTCCTCCAGGACGTTGTACCCCCCGCCCCCGATCGCGCCCGCGTCGGTCGCGTCGTAGTCCCCGTCGCTGTCGGTGTCCCCCGTCGGCAGCCCGTACGCCACCCCGTAGCTGCTGTACTTCACCGACTCGACCAGCTTGCCCGCGTCCGTCAAAACCGCCGAGACATCCGCCCGCCAGTTCTGGCAGTAGTAGCGCCGCTCTTCGAGCGTCCCGTCGGAGGCCGCCTCCCAGCTGGTGTTGGCGTCCTTGTCCCGGAGGATCACGCTGTCAATATAGCTGCTCCCCCCGTACCCGCCAAAGCCGGCCGCGTGGTAGACAAAACGCTCCTTGGGGGCATCGTCGTCGGTCGCGGCCGTGTTCGGGTCGTGGTAGTACGTCCCGATGATCCGCCACCGCTCGTCGTAGGCGTGCCAGTACCAGGGGTCGTCATCGTCGACGTCAACGTCGGTGTCCACGTCGTAGTGGTACCCGATCCGGTACCCCAGCCCGTTGTAGCGGTGCTCGACCACGTCGTACGTGGTCCCGCCGATGTCAACCAGGACTTTGCGGAGTCGGCCGAAGGCGTCGTAGATGTACGTGTAGCCCTCGCCGTCGTCGGCGAGGTTGCCCACGGCGTCGTAAGCCAGGTTGTAGGCGTTCTCGTAGCCGGCGGTGGCGTTGGTGTCCTGGTCCCGGTCAGTCAGCTCGTTGACGACGTTGTGCGTCCGGTCCTCCTGGAACTCCTGCGGCGGCACGTTGTCCAGGTAGTCCTTGTCCCCGTTGAGGTCCACCTTGTGGTTCGACCAGTTGCCCACCTGGTCGAGCGTCCACTGCTCGTAGCGGGAGCGGGTCGTGATCCCGCTCGTCAACTCGCCCTCGTCGGTCTGGATGAGACGGTTCAAGTTGTCGAGGCCGTAGAGCGCATCAAACACCCGCGTCCCGCCGGATGTGCGGAGACTGTCCAGGACGCTGACGATGTTGGAGTTGCGGTCGTAAGCGATCGCCACGCTGTAGATGTTCTCCTTCCCGGCGCGGTCGTAGGACTGCTGGTTGCTCGAGCCTTCCCAGACTTGGGTGATCACGCGGTCGAAGCGGTCCAATCGGTCGTACGCGACCGCGTCCGAAGATTGCGTCCGAGCGTTGCACTCGGCGAGGTCGGTCGAGATCAGCGTCCCGGAGCCGGCGTACCCATACTCGGCCAGCGTGACAGCGTTGCTGACCACTCGCGTCACGCGGGAGGCCGCGTCGTCGAGACGGTTGCCGGAGGAAAGGTACGAGTAGGAAGCGGGGTAGGACGTGTCACCGGCGAGCGTGACGCCGGTGCGACGCACCACCGACCGGGCGCCGCTCGGCGCGGCCTTCTCGTAGCTGAAGGTGACCGGGAACGGGTCGCGGCCCGAGCCGCCCGAGATGGCCGAGTCGGGGTCCTGCGTGAAGGTGGTCAGGTTGCCCCAGTCGTCGTAGGCGTACTGGACCTGGTCCCTCACCACCTGGGTCCCGCCATCGTCGCCGTGCTGCGTGACCGTGTCGATCAGGCCGCGGGAGAGATAGCTGGTGGCGATTTGGAACACGTGGTCGTCGAAGCCGCCCACGACCGTGGCATCCCGCGCGGTCTCGCGCCCCGCGGTGTCGTAGCTGGTCTGGATGACGTTCCCGGCCTGGTCCTTGGAGTAGGTCATCTGGCCCTGGGCGTTGTAGGCGTGGCTGACCACATCCGAGCTGTCCGAGTCGATGTTCGCGACGGTGGTGCCGCCGTTGGAGCTGTCGGGGTACTTCACCGCCCGCAGCAGGTGCCCGGTGGCGATCTTCATGGCGCTGGGCGTCCCCTTGGTCGAGCCGTAGATGTACGTCGTCACCTGGTCGGTGCTGCCCGTTGGCAGGTCGGCCGTGATCGAGGTCCTCAGCGCCTTGCTGTACCCGTAGATCACGGTCTGATCGTCGTCGCCGGTGCCGTCGCCCGGGGTGCCGTTGACGTAGTTGCTGATCACCTTGGTCTGGCGGAAGAGGGCGTCGTACTCGAAGCGGGTCTTGGCCCCCGTGGTCCCGGTGGGGGCGCTGGGCAGCCCCGGCGCCTCGATCTCGAGCGTGGTCCCGTTGTCGTTGTAGACGGTCGTCGTCCGCAGGGCCGTGTCCGAGCGCGTCGGCACGCTCAGGCTGCCGCGGGTGAAGGTGCTGCCCGCGTTGGTCCCGTAGCGGACCGTGTCCGTCATCCGGTCCTGGGTGTCGTACCACATGGCCGTGATATCCACACGCCCTGTCACGTCCGCCGCTGTGAGCGTCAGGAGCGTCGGCGTCCCTCCGTCCGCATTGTCGTCGAGCTCGCCTGTGGTGCCATTCGCGAGATCGTTGTGGTTCCGCCGGATCGAGACGGTCATGAGGACGTTGTCCGAGTCGTCGGACTCGTAGGCGGTCTGGTGCTCCTCCAGGACAATGTCCCCGGCGAGGTTGGTGCGGTTGTCGTCGCTGTCCCAGACCGCCGTGCTCGCCGAGGCGTGCCCGTACTGCGTGTCGTCGTCGGTGGCGAGGTCGAAGCTCCGCGTCCGCCTCCCCAGGCGGTCGTAGGCATACTTCTGGTGCGCACTCTCGCCCTTGACCTTCATGACCCGCCCCGCCGGGTCGTACCACGTCAGGCTGTCGATGAGGTCGTCATCGGAGCCGTCCGCCTGGTCGATCTTGTACCGCGTCGTCTTCCAGGCCCGCCCCAGCTCGTCGTAGGCGGTCTTGGACAGGGCCACCCGGTTGCTCTGGGTGCCGGTGGCCCCGGGGTCGGTGGTCCCGACCGTGATGCTCCCCGTGGAGGTGTACTGGGCCGCGGCCGTGACCCGGCCGAGGTTGTCCACCTTCACCAGCGTGTGCGGGGCCTGGGCGTTGGTGCTCAGGAGCACCCGCCCGCGGAAGTCGTGGGTGTACGTGGTCTGCCGCTGGCCGGTGGCGCTGTCCTGGATGAAGGAAGTGCGGGTGGTGACGTGGCTGTTCCCGCCCGCGCTCCCTCCGTCGAAGGTCAGTTCGGAGGTCTTGACCATGTTGTTGGTGCCGCTGGCCTCGC
>JBBDXI010000008.1:3533-8651 GCA_040902425.1 Phycisphaerales bacterium | reverse complement strand
GCTACGGGCAGCCGGCGGCGTACTTGGTGAGGAAGCAGCCGAAGTCGGCGACGTTCAGGACCGGGGCCTGGGTGGACTCGTCGCAGTTGGCGTAGGCCTCGCCGGCGGCGTACCTGGTGAGGAAGCAGCCGAAATCGGCGACGTTGAGGACCGGGGCCTGGGTGGACTCGTCGCAGTTGGCGTAGCAGGGGGCCGGGCCGGTCGAGTACTCGACGAAGCATCGGGCCACGGAGCCCTGCAGGAAGATCCCGGGGCCGCTGGGGTGGATGGCCTGGCGGTAGGTGATGTTGAGCTGGACGCCCGGGACGGCGGTGGCCGGGTCCTGGGCGACGAGGCCGCCGCTGGTGGCGGTGGCGCCGAAGTTCCCGGACCCGAAGACGACGAGGTACCAGCCGTTCTGGAGGGTGACGGTCATCGGCCCCTGCGCCTCGTTCGAGCCCCCGGAGGGCGGCAGCGGAACGAGGTTGGTGGCGATGACGTCGGGCGAGGTGAGGTCCACGTTGTCGGGGTGGTCGTTCGGGTCGGTGAGCTGCACGAGAGCGCCGAAGACGCTGCCGGACCCCTGGAAGAAGTGGCCGCCGATGGACACCGTCTCAATGGGGCCGTTGGTGACCTCGAAGCGCCACCCGGTGTAGAACAGGTTGGTGACGGCGATTCCGCTGCCGGAGGTGATGCCGGTGGTGCCGAGCGTGGCGCGCTCGTAAAAAGCCGTCTGCGCCACGGCAGCGCCGGCGCTGAGGGTGAGGGCGGCGAGACCGGAGACGGCGGGCGAGGCGTGACGCATCGGGGATCTCCTGGGGGTTGGGCGCAATCTACCACGGCGCGGGGCGCGTGCAATGAAACTTCTCTAACCCCGGGGCAGGCGCGCCTCGACCCGGGGCACCTGGCCGCGCTCGAAGGGGCGGCGGAGCTGGGGGACCTCGATGAGCGGGCCGCCCTCGATCTGGATGTGGGTAACCAGGCGGACGGCGGCGTCGGGGCCGATGATGAAGGGCAGCGCGCGGTCCCAGGGGACGCGCGAGCCGGACCCTTCGATGCGCGGGAAGCGGGGGCCGAGGCGGTCGGCGAAGTGGATGCCGGACTCGTCGGCGCCGATGACGGGGCGGCCGGGGGTCCAGCCTCGCCAGTAGCCGGCGCGGACATCGTCGCGTCCGTAGGCGCCCATGATGAAGCGGGGCGCGGTCCAGGGGAACTCCCAGACGGAGCGGAAGTGCGAGTCGAAGACGGGGGCGCCGGTGGTGATGCCGGTGCTGCGGATGTCGAGGGGGACGAAGAAGGTCAGGGGCTGTGGGTCGGGCATGAGGGCGCGGAGCTGGGAGCCCTGGAGGCGGTCGAGCTCCCAGCGGGAGCGGAACGCGGACTGGACGCCGATGAGCATGACGGAGAAGAGGGCGAGGGCCGCGAGGAGCGCGCCGCCGACCGCGAGATTGACGGCGCGCGAGGCGCCCTCGGAGCGGCGGGTGAGGCTGCCGATGGCGGTGCCGATGGAGGCGATCATGAGGGCGAGGCCGATGGCGGGCCAGTAGCGCGTGCGTGAGTCCGGGTCGTAGACGGCCATCATGAGGATCGGGATCCAGCCGGTCAGGAAGAGCGCGGGGGCGAGGGCGAAGACGCGGAGGTTGGGGCGGGCCTCGTGGAGCGCGGCGGGGCGCGGGCGTGGGGGGTGCGCAGCGCGGGGCGAGAGCCACCATCGCAGCCAGAGCGCCCCGGTGATCGCCAGGGCGCTGAGCCAGATCAGGGTGACAGCGCCGGCAGCGCGGAGCTCGCCGACGCCGAGCGCGAGCGCCCCGGGGGCGAAGTTCTTCAGGACCAGGCGGCGCCAGAGGACGTCGAAAAAGGTCGCGATGCGCACGGGGAGACCGGCGAGGGTGACGAACTGGCCGGGGCCGCCGCGGAAGCCGGCGGGCTTGTCGGGGTCGGGGGCGAGGACGAGGGCGGCGTAGAGGAGGACGGCGAGGCCGCAGAGGATGGTGGGGATGATGGCGCGCAGGACGTGGGCGGTGTTGCTCATCTCGCGCGGCTCGCCGGCGCGGCGCGGGGGCAGGGCGGCCCAGTAGACCAGCGGCAGGCACAGCACACCCATCGCGGGCTGCTCGTTGAGGCAGCAGACGGCGAAGGCCGCCGCGGGGAGCACGGCGAGGAACGCCAGGTAGCGCCCGGGGCGGAAGAGGCCGTCGGCACGGGCGTGGCGCGCGAAGCCGAGGAAGACCGCGAGCATGAGGGCGGTGGCGAGCGTCGTGGGCAGGGCGGAGACCCAGAAGAGGGCCTCGAAGGAGGCGGGGAAGACCATGTAGAGGAGGGCCGCGGCGGCGGCGGCGCGTCGCTCGAGGTGGAGCGCGAGCATGAGCCGCCAGAGGAGGAGCACGACGAGGCCGTGGGCGAGGGTCATGGCGAGGTGGGCGGGCCACCCCCCCTGGGCCTCCCACGCGAGGGTGGTGATGGGAGGGACGACGATGTAGAAGAGGGGGCGGAGGAAGAAGCCGCGGTTGACGGTGAGGCCCTCCCAGGTGAGGGGCGGGAGTTCGCCGGTGACGGGGTTGCGGAGGTTGTGCCAGTAGTCGTCGGACCAGAAGCCGGTGCGGCCGAGGAGAAAGAAGGTGGAGAAGACGAGGAGGGCGAGGGGGAAGGCGGCGGGGAGCCAGCGGGGGAGCGTGGGGCGTGCCGTGCGCCGCGCGCGGCCGCGTGGGGGATGCCCGCGTGCGGGGGCCGGATCAGCGGATGATGCGACGGCGGGGGGCACGGTGGCGATGATAGAAGAGGCGCGCGGAGGGGCCCCCACCCGGGGGGGGGCGGTGGGGCCCCCTCCGGCCTCGCTGCGCTCGGCCACCTCCCCCGCCCAAGGCGGCGGGGGAGGGGAAGGGGTATCGTGGGGGCGGAGCGCCCATGCGGATCGCCCTGGTTTCGCGGGAGTTTGCGCCGCTGTTCGGAGCGGGGATCGGGACGTACGCCGCGCAGATGGCGCGGGCGTGGGCGCGCGCGGGGCACGAGGTGCACGTGGTGACGGGGGCGCACGCGGGGCTGGCGGAGCGGGGGCCGGCGTCGTGCCCGGGGGTGGCGTTCCACGCGGTGGACCCGGGGCGCCCCACCGGCCGGACAGCGCTGGATGCGTACCGGTTCGATTTCCTGCGGCACGCGATGGGGGTGCACGGGGCGCTGGCAGCGCTGCACGCGCGGGCGCCGCTGGACTACATCGAGTTCCCGGAGTACTGGGCGGAGGGGCATTTCGCGCTGGCGGCGCGCCGTTCGACCGGGGCCTACGACGGGGCGGTGAAGGGCGTGCGGCTGCACACGCCCACGCGCGTGTGCCGGGCGCTGAACCGCGAGGACTGGCTGGATGAGGAGATCGCGACGCTGGAGCACGCGGAGGGGGAGGGCATCCGCGGCGCGGATGTGGTGGTCTCGCCGACGCGGTCGCTGCTGGAGATGGTGCACGAGGGCCTGGTCACGGGAAGGGCGCACGGCTTGCCGCCGAAGACGGTGGCGAAGCCGTGGCACGGGGTGGTGATTCCCTACCCGTTCGACCTGGGGTCGGTGGCCGAGCTGGGGTCGGGCGAGCCCGAGAGGTCAGCGCGTCCGGTGGTGCTGTTCTACGGGCGGATGGAGCACCGCAAGGGGCTGCACATCCTGGTGGATGCGGCGCACCTGCTGCTGTCGGGCGGCGTGGATGCGGAGTTCCGTTTCATCGGCGGGGACACGAAGACGGGGCCGCACGGGCGGTCGTACCGCGAGTGGGTGCGGTCGCGGGTGAGGCCGGAGTGGCGCGGGCGGGTGGTGTTCGAGTCGGCGCGGGCGCGGGCGGCGCTGGGGGCGGCGGTCCGGGGAGCGGCGGTGTGCTGCTTCCCCTCGCTGTGGGAGAACTTCCCCAACGCGTGCCTGGAGGCGATGGCGCTCTCGGCGGTGGTGGTGGGGAGCGACGCGGGGGGGATGGCGGAGATCATCCGGGATGGGGAGGATGGGGTGCTGTTCTGCGCGGGGGATGCGGCGTCGCTGGCGGGGGCGATCGGGCGGGCGATCGCGGATGGCGCGCTGCGGGCGCGGTGCGCGGCGGGGGCGCCGGCGCGGGTTGCGTCGGTGTGCGACCCGGCGGGCGTGGTGAGGGCGTTCGAGGCGCTGATCGCGGAAACGCGGCGCGCCCAGGTGCCCGCGGCAGCGCCGGCTCGCGTGGCGTCGGGCGGGGGAGCGGCCCCGGCGGTGTCGGTGGTGATCCCGTTCTACCACCTCGCGGCGTTCCTGCCGCGGACGCTGGAGTCGGTGCGGGGGCAGACGTACCGGGACTTCGAGACGGTGCTGGTGGATGACGGGTCGGATGACCCGGCGTCGGCGGTGGTGCTGCGGGAGGTGGAGGCGGGGAGGCACGGGCCGGTGCGGGTGGTGCGGCAGGCGAACGCGGGCCTGAGCAGCGCGCGGAACGCGGGGATCGGCGCAGCGCGGGGGCGGTGGATCGTGCCGCTGGATGCGGACGATGCGCTGGAGCCGGTGTTCCTGGAGCGGTGCGTCGGGGCGTCGGAGCGCGAGCCGGGGCTGACCTTCGTGACCTCGCTGGTGGAGTACTTCACGCAGACGCCGGGGGACCGCGGGGAGGGGTGGGTGCCGCTGGGGGTGGAGCGCGACCTGCTGGCCTACACGAACTGCGCCTCGACGTGCACAGCGCTGATTGAGCGGGGGGCGCTGCTGGCCGCGGGGGCGTACGACCCGTGGCTGACGAGCTATGAGGACTGGGACCTGTGGTGCCGGCTGGCGAAGGGCGGGGCGACGGGGGTGGTGATCCCCGAGTTCCTGATCCACTACCGGTGCCGGCCGGACTCGATGGTGCGGACGGAGGGGCGGGCGCGCCGGGATGCGATCCGGGCGTGCCTGCTGGCGCGGCACGCGGACCTGCCGCTGCACCCGGACCGGACGATGCGGCTGCACCTGTCGCGGGCGGCGCAGGGGGAGGGGGCGGAGGAGCGGGCGAGCCGGATCATCGAGGAGAACATCAGGTACCGGGTGGTGGACCGGCTGAACAGCGTGCTGAAGGCGGCGGGGGTGCACCGGGCGCTGAAGGGCGTGGCGGTGCTGCTGGGGGCGGCGAACGGGGCCCCGGGGGGGCGGGGGGTGGGGGGGGGGGCCCGCGCCCAG
>JBBDXI010000008.1:0-3523 GCA_040902425.1 Phycisphaerales bacterium | reverse complement strand
CAACGATGATCGGGTTTTTTGCTGGTGCGAGGCCGGGTTTACCAGCGGCCGCGGCCGCCGCCGCCCCCGCCGCCACCACCACCGCCGCCGCCGCTACTGCGACGTGCGCCGCCGAAGCCGCCGCCGCCGCCGGCGGGACGGGGCTTGGCCTCGTTGACGGTGAGCTGGCGGCCGTCCACCTCGGTGCCGTTGATGGCGGCGATGGCGGCCTGGGCCTGGCCGGAATCGGTCATCTCGACGAATCCGAAGCCGCGGGGCCGGCCGGTGTCGCGGTCGGTGACCAGCTGCGCAGAATCGACCTGGCCGTGCGCCTCGAACAGCTGGCGCAGTTGGGATTCACCCGTGTTGAAGGAGAGGTTTCCGACGTAAATCTTCATTTTGCTCGGTCCGAAGCCCGAAAGAGGAGAAACCGGTGCTTAAACTCGGGCGAGTGTCGAGCGTCGGTTGATCCGCCGGCCGCCAACCCCGATTGGATCGGGACCGGCCGGAACAGGGCGAGTATAGGCTGGCGGTTGGACGCTCCGGTCGGAGTACGCCATAGGATGGCGGTTTCGATGGTGGGGGCTCTTTTTCTACGGAGGGTTGCCTTGTCCGAAGCGATCGTGAAGAAATCGGCGCGGCGCCGGGCGGCGCGGCACCGGCTGAAGATCCAGGTCGTGACCCTGTGCGCTGTGGTGATCCCGTTCGTCGGCTTCCTGGCCGCGGTGGTGCTGCTGTGGGGCGTGGCCCTGGACTGGGTGCACCTGGCGCTGCTGGGGGGGATGTACGCGGTGACGGCGGTGGGGATCACGGTGGGGTACCACCGGCTGTTCACGCACCGCTCGTTCCAGGCGGTGGCGCCGGTGCGGGTGGCGTTGGCGGTGATGGGGTCGATGGCGGTGGAGGGGCCGGTGCTGCAGTGGGCGGCGATGCACCGCAAGCACCACCAGCACAGCGACACCGAGGAGGACCCGCACTCGCCGCACGTGCACGGGGACGGGGTGGTGGGGACGCTCCGCGGGTTCTGGCACGCGCACGTGGGGTGGCTGTTCAAGGGGGGCGACGGCGGGCTGGGGAAGTACGTCCCGGACCTCCACTCGGACCGCGCGCTGCGGGCGGTGAGCCGGCTGTTCCCGCTGTGGGTGCTGCTGGGGCTCCTGATCCCGGCGGTGCTGGGCGGTCTGCTGACGCTGTCGTGGACGGGTGCGCTGCTGGGGTTCCTGTGGGGCGGGCTGGCGCGGATTTTCATCGTGCACCACCTGACGTGGAGCATCAACAGCGTCTGCCACATCTGGGGGACGCGCCCGTTCCGTTCGCACGACGAGAGCCGGAACAACGCGATCATGGGGGTCCTGGGGCTGGGGGAGGGGTGGCACAACAACCACCACGCGTTCCCGGCTTCGGCGCGGCACGGGCTGCGCTGGTGGGAGATCGACGCCAGCTACTGGATCATCCGGCTGCTGGTGCTGTGCCGGCTGGCGAGCGAGGTGCGGGTGCCGAGCCCGGAGCGGATCGCGGCCCAGCGGGCGGGGGGGCGGATGTGGGCGCGGGCCGGGCGCGAGCCGGGCGGGCTACAGCAGGGCCGGCCCCTTCACGAGTGAATCCAGCGGGAACGCGGGGTTGGCGATCGGTCGCAGGGCGAGCGCGAGGAGCGCCAGCTCGTGGTCGTCGCCGGCGATGCGGTTGACGGCGAGCCGCCCGCACCCGGTGCAGCGGTGGATGACGGCCCACTCGCCGTCGCGCCGGACCTCGATGGCGATCGGCTCCATGGGCGCGCGGCAGGGCGAGAGCCGGTCGCCCGGCTCCTCGTCAAGATGGCGCGACCAGAGGCACCGCGGGCAGTGGTTGCGGTGCTTCGTTCCCCAGGCGGCGCCGGGGATGGGCGCGCGACAATGGATGCACGTGAAACCGCCGTTGCGGTCCTGGGATGACATGCGGTGGCCCGTGGGCCCCGGGGCGGGGCGGGTCGTCCAGCGTTGAAGGCTCGGGTTGGCTGGAGGGCCGCGCAGCGCCGGGGGCGGGACCGAGACATCCCTGGCGGAAGGTCACCTTGATGAGGTGAGCGGCGGGCGCGGCCTATCAGGCGGTGGCGGTCATCCGGGGTGAGGGTAGGCCACGGCCAAGGGCCGCCGACCGGCCTTGGAAGGCCCGAAAACAGGGCTTAGGCGGCGAGGCGGCGGAGCGGTGCAGAAGAAAGCAGGATGGAGGCGGAAGGGGGCCACCGCGTGAGGTACAGTGGGGGCCGCGGTGGGGGCGTCATTGGAGTTCTGCGATGGCTGCGTCTGTGCCGGGCCCGGTGGGCGGGCTGGCGTTCATCCAGTTCGGTGACTACGCAGAGGCGTACGAGCGGCTGAGCCGGGGCGGCGAGGAGACGTACTACGCGCAGCGGCAGTCGGTCGATTTCGTGACGGAGCTGCGGCGGCGGGTCCCGCGGGTGCTGGTGATGTGGGTGGGCGGGCGCGCGGCGCCGCGGACGCTGGACACCGGCGTGGAGACGGTCGGCTTCGAGGTGTACGGGCGGGACTCGATCGGGGCGGGGACGGACTACCTGAAGGGGTGGGGGGCGACGCACGCGGTGCTGCGGACGCCGATCGCGGGGATGCTCGCGGACTGCGTGGCGCGGGGCGTCCGGGTGCTGCCGACGTTCGCGGACAGTTTCGCGACGCGGGGGCTGCGCCGGCGGGCGGCGAACTGGCGGCTGGCGCGGCTGCTGAACCACCGGTCGATCGACTTCGTGGGGAACCACCACGTCAACGCGTCGCTGAACCTGGCGCAGATCGGCGTGCGGCCGGGGAAGATCATCCCGTGGGACTTCTTCATGATGGCGAGCCCGGGGGAGTTCGCGGCGAAGCGGCACCCGGGCGCGGGGCGCCCGTGGCGGATCGCGGTGGTGGGGCGGATCGAGCCGGACAAGGGGCTGCCGGACTGCATCGCGGCGGTTGAGCTGCTGGCGCAGCGCGGCGTCGAGGCCGAGCTGCACATCGTCGGGGGCGTGAAGGCCGCGGACTTCGGGCCGGCCGCCGCCCCCCCGAGCGCCAACGGGCGGGTGGTGTTCCGCGGGCCGCTGCGGCACCGGGGGGTGCTGGAGCTGATGCACGGGTGCGACACGGTGGTGGTGCCGAGCCGGCACGGGTACCCGGAGGGCCTGCCGCTGTCGATCTACGACGCGTACTGCTCGCGGACGCCGCTGGTGGCTTCGGATCACCCGATGTTCGACCGGCGGGTGGTGCACGGGGAGAGCGGGCTGGTGTTCCCGGCGACGGATGCGGGGGCGCTGGCGGACCGGATCGCGGCGCTGCACGGGGACCCGGCGCTCTTCGAGCGGCTGTCGCGGAACTCCGAGGCGGCGTGGAACGGGCTCCAGCTGCCGGTGGAGTGGAGCGAGCTGGTGCGGCGGTGGGCGGAGGGGACGCCGGAGGACATGGCGTGGCTCCGGCGGCACACGCTGGCCTCGGGCCGGTACGACCACCTGACGGGCAAGGTGCGCACGATCGAGCTGTCGCTGCCGGAGCAGGAGCTGGGGCCGGCGGAGGGCGCCGGCGCG
>JBBDXI010000007.1:38517-50329 GCA_040902425.1 Phycisphaerales bacterium | reverse complement strand
CGGCCGCCGCGGCCGGTAGACGTCGTTCACGAACGCCGCCGACATCGCCGCCAGCACCGAGTTCAGGCTCCCCACGCCCACGGCGAACAGCCCCGCCATCATCAGCCCCGTCAGCCCCGGCGGCATCTCGTCGAGGATGAACCGCAGGAACGCCCGCGGGCCCTCCGGCGCGGGAATGCCCGGCGCTGCGGCCCCCATCAGGTCCGGCCGCTGATAGAAGATGTACAGCAGCAGCCCGATCAGCATGAACGCCGCGATCACCGGCAGGTTGATCACCATCGCCAGCAGCGCCGAGCTCCCGCCCTTCAGCGCGCTGCGGCAGGTCAGCATCCGCTGCGTCAGGTCGTGGTCCGTCCCGTACGCCGCGATGCTCAGCAGCGCGAACCCGGTCACCGCCGTCAGCAGCGTGAACGGGGCGCCGAAATCGATCCCCAGCGCCGACTCCCTCACGTCGATCCCCGGCTTGATCACCGCCAGCTTGTTCCCCGGCGCCTCCGCCAGCGCTGTGTAGATCTCCCCGGGCCCCAGCGGGATGGCCCGCGCCAGCACAAACAGCGCCGCCCCCGCCGCCAGGATCATCACCGATACCTGCAGAACATCCGTCCAGATCACCGACCGGATGCCCCCGCCCATCGCCGTCAGGACCCCCAGCACGACGATCACCCCGATCGCCGCGACCATGTGCCACCGCTCCGCATCGTCAAAGAGGATCATCGACGCCGGCAGCGCCGCGATGAACAGCCGCGACCCGCTCGCGAACACCCGCCCCACCATGAACGCCCAGCTCGCCGCGGCCTTCCCCGTGTACCCCAGCCGCTTCTCCAGCAGGTCGTACACCGTCGTCGCGTTCGCCCGGTAGAACGCCGGGATGAACACCAGCGCCACCACCACCACCCCCAGCACCGTCCCGATGTTTGTCGAGAGGTACGTCAGGTTCCCCCCGTACGCCTCCGCCGGGCCCCCGATGAACGTCGCCGCCGTCGTCGCCGTCGCCAGCACCGACGCCGCCACCGCCCACACCGGCATCCGCCGCCCGCCCAGGAAGAAGTCACCCGCCCCGGCCTTCCGGCGTGACGCCAGCGCGCCGATCCCGACCAGCAGCAGCAGATACGCCGCCAGCACCGCCCAGTCGAGCGGGGTGAACGCCGAGCTTGAGGAAGTCGCCTGCATCTCGCCGGTCCCTGGCTCTACCGAGGCGCTGAGCCGCCCTTCCCATCGGCCGGGCACCGTTCCGTTGTGCCGAATCCGAGGATACCAGCACCCCCCACCCCCCGCAGCCCCGGCCAGACGCCCCCGCCCGGGCCATAGGATCGGCCTCCGCAACGCGGATGGAGCCGGAGCGTTCTCTCAGGCGAACCGGCTCACCCGCGAGGGCTCCGGCCCGCCGATACACCCACTCAGGAGCACACGCCCATGGCGATGCCCTCACCGCGGACTCTCATCGCCCCCCTCCTGCTCGCGGCCGCGCTCGTTGCGGGCGCCGCCGCGCCCGCCCACGCCCAGGACCGCAGCACGGGGTCCAAGGTCATCCAGCTCCCCATCCGCACCGACGGCCCCAAGAGCCTCGACCCGGTCCGCGGCAGCACCGTCTACGACAACGTCGCCTGCTCCCAGATCTACGAGACCCTCCTGGAGTACAAGTACCTGGTCCGGCCCCTCGAGCTCCAGCCCCTCCTCCTGACCGAGATGCCCGCGACGCCCGACGGCGGCAAGACCTGGCGCTTCAAGCTCAAGCCCGCCGTCCGCTTCGCGGATGACCCCTGCTTCACCGGCGGCAAGGGCCGCGAGATCACCTCCGCCGACGTCTTCTACTCCTGGAAACGCCTCGCCGATGACCGCAACGACCCCAAGGGCTGGTGGCTCTTCGAGGACCAGATCGTCGGCTTTGACGACTACCGCAAGGCCCAGAACGCCGCGGCCAAGAGAGAGGGCAAGTTCGACTACGACGCCCCGGTCCCCGGCCTGCGCATCCTCAGCCCCACCGAGTTCGAGGTCGAGCTGACCCGCCCCGTCCAGCAGTTCCTCTTCAAGCTCGCGATGTTCCAGACCTCGGTGGTCGCCCGCGAAGCGGTGGACAAGTACGGGATCGACCTCGGCAAGCGCCCCGTCGGCACGGGCCCCTTCATCCTCGACCGCTGGGAGCCCGGCAAGAGCCTCTCGCTGAACCGCAACCCGAGCTACCACCAGGCCGTCTACCCCTCTGAACTGCCGAAGGATGAGGCCGAAGCCAGGCGCGACACGGAACTCGGCTTGACCCGCCCCGCCGGCACGAGGCTCCCCATCCCCGACCGCCTCGAGTTCACCATGTTCGTCCAGGATGAGCCCATGTGGCTCTCCTTCCGCGCCGGCAAGATCGGCTACACCGAGGTCCCCTCCGAATACTTCGAGGAGGCGTTCAACAAGCGGACCCGCCGCCTGCGCCCCGAGTACCGCGCCAGGGGCATCCAGGACCACGCCAACCTGCTGTTGGACTTCATCTTCGACGGCTTCAACATGCACGACTCCCTCCTCGGCGGCTACACCGACGAGAAGAAGGCCCTGCGCCAGGCCATCTCCCTCGCCCTCGATTACGAGGAGATCAACCAGAGCTTCTACAACGGCATCTGCATCGTCTACGACGGCCCCATCCCCCCGGGCCTCGACGGCCACCCGAAGGACGGCAGGCACGAGAAGGCCTACCGCGGCCCCAGCCTCGACCGCGCCAAGGCCCTGCTCGCCAAGGCGGGATATCCGGACGGCAAGGGGCTGCCGCCCATCGACTACTACACCAGCCGCGGCGGGAACAGCCAGGAGCAGAGCGAGATGCGCAAGCGCCAACTCGCGGCCATCGGCATCCAGCTCAACGTCAACCTTGTGGATTTTTCCGAGCTCATCGAGCGCGTCAACCGCAAGGGCGCCCCGATGTTCTCCTTCTCCTGGGCCACCGACTACCCCGACGCCGAGAACAACCTGGCCCTCTTCTACGGCCCCTTCGAGACCCCCGGCTCCAACAGCTACAACTACAGGCGCCAGGACTACGACGCCCTCTTCGTCGAGGCGCAGACCATGCCCCCCGGCCCGGAGCGGACCGCGCTGTACGAGAAGATGCGCGACATGGTCATCGAGGACTGCCCCTACACCGGCGCCCTCGCCCGCACCCGCTTCTACCTGATCAACCCCTGGCTCAAGAACCTCAAGCCCACCGAGGACTTCTGGAACTGGTACAAGTACCTCGACGTGGACGACTCGCGGCGGGGCCAGTGAGCAGTCAACAGTGAGCAGCGACCAATGAGCAGTGACCAGTGAGCGGTGACGAACGATCGCTCTTCAGCCCGAAGGGCTGGCCGTCAGAAACTCCTAGTGCATACGCCCCGCACCCTGAAGGGGTGCCAGAACTCCGCGAGCACAATCACCCCCCCCGTCCGCCCCGCACCCAACACTGATCCTGCTTACTGATCACTCTTCCCATGTGGCCCTACGTCCTCCGCAAACTCCTCTACAACATCCCGGTCTACCTCGGGATCCTTCTGATCGTCATGGTGGCGCTGCGGGTCAATGACCCCGTCTGGGCGCACCTCGGCAGCAAGACCCGCGGCACGGCCGGGGCCCAGGAGCGCTACGAGACCAAGCGCACGGAGATGGGGCTCGACCGGCCCTTCGCCGCCCAGTACGCCGCGTTCGTGGGCCAGGTCGCCACCCTCGATTTCGACGCCCGCAGCTGGGACCGCCCCACCGAGACGGTCGGCGCCATGCTCCGGCGCGCCATCATTCCCACGCTCATGATCACCGTCCCGAGCCTGGTGCTGACCACGGTCATCTCCATCTGCATCGGCCTCGTCGCGTCCTACTTCCGGGGCGGCTGGGCCGACCGCACGCTCATGCTCCTGGCCGTCCTGGGCATGAGCATCAGCTACGTCGTCTACATCATCCTCGGCCAGTACTTCGCCGCCTACAAGCTCAGGGAGTGGGCCGGCGTCGAGCTCTTCGCCATCCAGGGGTACGAGCCGGGCATCGCCAACTGGCCCTATTACTGCCTGCTCCCCGTCCTCATCGGCGTGGTCGTCGCCGTCGGCTACGACACCCGCTACTACCGCGCCGTCATGGTCGAGGAGACCACCCGCGACTACATCGCCACCGCCCGCGCCAAGGGCGCCACCAAGCCCAGGATCATGTTCGTCCACATGCTCAAGAACGCCATGATCCCGGTCATCTCCCGGGTCATGATCAGCGTCCCCTTCCTGATCGAGGGCTCGATCCTGCTGGAGTTCTACTTCAACATCCCCGGCATGGGCAAGACGATGATCGAAGCGATCATCCACAAGGATTTCCCCGTCATCCAGGCCTTCACCGCCGTCCTCGCCGGGCTCTTCATCGTCAGCAACATCCTGACCGACGTTCTCTACGCGTGGGTGGACCCGCGGGTGAGGCTCTCGTGATCACCCTCGGACGCTTCTTCCGCTCCCGCGCTTCCCGCAAGTTCCGCAAGGACCGTATGGCGGTGGTCTCGATGGCCGTCATCGGGCTCTATGTGCTCATCGGGCTCGCCGGCTTCGTCGGCCTCATCAGCATCGGCGATGCGCTCGAGCGTGCCGGCCCGGATTCGACCACCGGCTTCTTCCAGGACCAGACCCCCGAGAAACGCCTCCGCGATGCCCGCTTCTGGCGCGAGATCGCCGAGCGCGCCCTCCGCCGCGAGAACCCCCAGGCCGCCATCCGCGAGGCCGCCTTCTTCGAGAGGGCCCTCGCCCCGCTGCCCCCCGCCGAGGTCACCACGCTGGTGAGGGAGGCCGACGGCCTCTACAACGCCGTCGCCGACCACTTCGACGAGGCCACCGAGGCCCGCCTGATGATCGAGGAGCTCCAGAAGCAGCCCACGCCCGACCCGGCCGCCATCGCCGAGCAGGCCGCCGCCCGCGAGAAGGCCCAGGCCGCCGCGGCCGCCGCCCTCACCGAGCTTGAGCGGGTCACCCTCCGCCTCTTCCCCATCCCCGACGGCTGGCGCGGGACACTGTACCACTTCCGCACGTTCCTCGGCACCGACCGCCAGGGCCGCTCCATCTCCATGCGCGGCCTCTACTCCGTCCGCATCGCCCTCCAGGTCGGCCTCGTCGTCGGCCTGGTCTCGCTCACCATCGGCGCCCTCCTCGGCGCGGCCGCGGCGTTCTTCGGCGGCTGGGTCGACCACGCCGTGACGTGGCTCTACTCCACGTTCTCCTCGATCCCCGAGCTCGTGCTCCTCTCGCTCATCGCGTACGTGTTCCAGGGGTGGAACTTCGTCGACGAGCTGATCCCCGTCTACGCCGCGCTCTCGCTGACGTTCTGGATCGGGCCGTGCCGCGTCATCCGGGGCGAGGTGATGAAGATCCGCGAGCTGGAGTACGTCCAGGCGGCCACGGCGATCGGCTTCCGCCGTTGGTACATCATGCTGCGGCACGTGCTCCCCAACACGGCCCACCTGATGCTCATCACCTTCTCGCTCCTGTTCATCGCGGCCGTAAAGGCGGAGGTGATCCTGACCTTCCTCGGCCTCGGCGTGAAGAACGGCGCGAGCTGGGGCATCATGATCGGCCAGTCGCGGCAGGAGGTCATCAACGGGTTCCTCTGGCAGATCGGCGTGGCGACGGTCCTGATGTTCTTCCTCGTCCTGGCCTTCAACATCCTGACGGACGCCCTGCAGGACGCGTTCGATCCCAAGCACGTTGGAAAGTGACCGCCGGAGAGGCACATGCCACATGATGACCGCGAGTTGGAGATGCCCTGGCCGATCGTGAACGATCCAAAGGCGGTCGAGATCGCCAGGATTTGGGCTACGCCGGGCGGGCCGCAGTCGTTCTCGCTACGGCCGGACGCCTCGGGCGATCCGGCCGCATGGGGACTGCTATTGGTGGACGTGGCTCGCCACGTTGCCAACGCACTCTCGGAGGACGACACCGGTCGTGCCGCGGTGCTCGCCAGAATCCGGTCGGGATTCGATGCCGAGTGGGAGGGGCCGACAACCGAGATCAAAGAAGAGAGACGTTGAGTCAATCGGTCGCCATCCTCTCGGTCCGCAACCTGACGACGTGCTTCCGCACGGACGCCGGCACCGTTACGGCCGTCGATGATGTGTCGTTCGACCTGGCCGCGGGCGAGACCCTGGGGATCGTCGGCGAGTCCGGATGCGGCAAGACCGTCACCAGCAAGTCCATCATGCGGCTCCTCCCCGAGCGGACGGGGTTCATCAAGGAGGGCAGCCGCATCCTGCTGGCGCCCCAGGCCCCGCCCCCAGGTGCCCCCGCGACACCGGTCCCTGATCGCCTCACCTCTTCACCCCCTCCCCCTTTCACCTCTTCAGCCCTGGACCTCGCCTCCGCCGACGAGAGGACACTCCGCGCCGTCCGCGGCTCCCGCATCGGCATGATCTTCCAGGAGCCGATGACCTCGCTGAACCCCGTCTTCACCGTCGGCTGGCAGATCGAGGAGGCCCTGAAATACCACACCGACCTCGGGCGACGGGCGCGCCGGGCGCGGGCGATCGAGATGCTGAAGCTGGTCGAGATACCCAGCCCCGAGCGGCGGATCGACGAGTACCCCCACCAGCTCTCCGGCGGCATGCGCCAGCGGGTCATGATCGCCATCGCCCTCTGCTGCGAGCCCGACATCCTGATTGCCGACGAACCGACGACCGCCCTGGATGTGACCATCCAGGCCCAGATCCTGGACCTGATGGCCGGGCTCAAGCGCAAGCTCAACACCGCCATCATTCTGATCACGCACAACCTCGGCGTCGTCGCCCAGTTCTGCGACCGCGTGATGGTGATGTACGCGGGGCGGGTCGTCGAGAGCGGCACCGTCCGCGACATCTTCCACCGCCCCCAGCACCCCTACACGCGGGCCCTGCTCGATTCCATCCCCAGGAGCGGGCGCCGCGAGCACGGCAAGCGGCTGGCCACCATCGAGGGCATCGTCCCCAGCCTCTACGACCTGCCGAAGGGCTGCCGCTTCGCCGACCGGTGCAAGTGGAAACAGGCCCGCTGCGAGAGCGAGGAGCCGCACCTGCTCACGGGCGACGATGGCCGCCAGGTGCGATGCCACTTCCCGCTGACCGTCGGGGGCGCCCACATCCGGCCCCTCGCCGAGACGCCGGGGGGTGTCCGGTGAGCGCAGCAACTCCACCTCACTCAGCACTGCTGCGCGGCGAAGACGCCGCGAGCAATGGCACCCGGCAACGCCCCGGCGCCCCCCTCGTCGAGGTCCGCAACCTTGTCAAGCACTTCCCCGTCCGCGGCGGCATCCTCAACACCGTCCAGGCCAGGGTCCACGCCGTCAACGGCGTCTCCTTCTCCATCGCCAAAGGCGAGACCGTCGGCGTCGTCGGCGAGTCGGGGTGCGGGAAGTCCACACTCGGCAAGCTCATCATCCGCCTCATCGAGAGCACCAGCGGTCAGGTCCTCTACGGGGGCCGGGACATCACCACGCTCGACCACGCCGCGATGGTCCCTATCCGCCGGCGGATGCAGATCATCTTCCAGGACCCCTACTCCTCCCTGAACCCGCGCCAGACCGTCGCCGGCATCCTCCGCGAGGCCGTCCTCTTCCACGGCGTCGTCCCGAAGGCGCAGGTGGAACCCTACATCGACCAGGTCATCGCCCAGGTCGGCCTCCGCCCCGAGGCCAAGGGCAAGTTCCCCCACGAGTTCAGCGGCGGCCAGCGCCAGCGCATCGGCATCGCCCGCGCCCTCGCCCTGCTCCCGGAGTTCATCGTCGCCGACGAGCCGGTCTCGGCCCTCGACGTCTCCATCCAGGCCCAGGTCCTCAACCTCATGATGGACCTGAAGGACCAGCTCGGGCTCACGCTGCTCTTCATCAGCCACGACCTGAAGGTCATCGAGCACTTCTGCGACCGCGTGATCGTGATGTACCTCGGCCACATCGTCGAGGAGCTCCCCTGCCAGGACCTGCACGAGCGGGCGAAGCACCCCTACACGCGGGCGCTGCTCGGCGCCAACCCGATCGACGACCCCGACGAGCGACGCCCGCTGACGGTGCTGCGTGGCGATGTGCCCAGCCCCATCTCCCCGCCCCCCGGCTGCCCCTTCGCCGGCCGCTGCCCGCTCGTGATGGACCGGTGCCGGGTCGAGATGCCGCCGCTGGAACCACGCCCCGCCGCCCCGGGCCAGCACGTCGCCTGCTGGGCCGTCCCCTGACGCTCCCATCCCCGGGTGCCACTGCTCGCGGCGTCCTCGCCGCGCAGCAGTGCAGTTGCCCCGTGCGCCGCTTCCGGGCACTATGCACCACCACCACATGCCCGACTCCCCCCGCCCCACACTCGCCAAGATCGTCGCCACCCTCGGCCCCGCGAGCGAGTCGCCCGAGACCGTCGCCCGCCTGATCGAGGCCGGCGTCTCCGTCTTCCGCCTCAACTTCTCCCACGGAGATGCCGCCTCCCACCTGCGGCGGCTGATGACCGTCCGCTCCGCCTCGGCGGAGGCCGGCCGCCCCGTCGCCGTCCTCGGCGACCTCTGCGGCCCCAAGATCCGCGTCGGGCAGGCGCCGGCCGGGGGGATCGAAGTCCACGCCGGGCAGGATGTCATCTTCCGCCCCGGCGCCTCGGTCGCCTCCGTCGAGCACGGCGTCGCCATCCTCCCCCTCACCTACCCCGCCCTTGTCGATGAGGTCCGCCCCGGCGACCGCATCCTCATCGACGACGGCGCAGTCCGCATGCTCGCCGTGGAACGTGCGGGCGGGCAAGGCGACGACCTCCTCGCCCGCGTCACCACCGGCGGCCGGATCACCACCGGCAAGGGCATCAACATCCCCGACAGCACGCTCTCCGTCCCCGCCATCACCGACGCCGACTGGCGCTGGGTCGAGTGGGCCGTCGAGCACGGGCTGGACTTCCTCGCCCTCTCCTTCGTCCGGCGCGCCGAGGAGGTGCTCGAACTCAAGGCCCGCCTCGCCGGCATGTGCCCCGTCGGCCGCTGGCGCGACGACCCCGCGGCCGCCGCCCTCGGCTGCGCCATCCCCGTCGTCGCCAAGATCGAGAAGCCCCAGGCCCTCGCCGACCTCCACCGCATCGTGGAGGCCGCCGACGCGATCATGGTCGCCCGCGGCGACCTCGGCGTCGAGATGGACCTCGCCCAGGTCCCCGTCGCCCAGAAGCGGATCGTGGCCGCCTGCCAGGACCACGGCAAGCCCTGCATCGTCGCCACGCAGATGCTCGAGACGATGATCGACCGCCCCAGCCCCACCCGCGCCGAGGTGAGCGACATCGCCAACGCCATCTTCGACGGCGCCGACGCCGTCATGCTCTCCGCCGAGACCGCCGTGGGGAAGTACCCGCTGCTCGCCGTCGAGACCATGCGCCGGACGATCGCCGCCGCCGAGGCCGGCGACGCCGCGCTGCACCGCGAGGCCGCGCCCCCGGCGAAACTGGTCGAGAGCCGCTACCCGACCGCGGCCCTCGCCCACGGCGCCCGGGACATCGCCGGCGACATCGGCGCGAAGCTGATCGCCTGCTGGTCCCAGGCCGGCGGCACGGCCCGCTACCTGAGCCAGAACGATTTCCGCATCCCCATCATCGCCTACACCAGCAGCCCCATCGCCGCCCGCCGCATGACCCTGCTCAAGGGCGTCACCCCCGTCCACGCCCCCGCCCCCCGCGGCCTGGGGGCCTTCACCGAGCTCGTGGAGCGCGACCTGCTCGCGCGCGGCTGGGTCAAGAAGAGCGACCCGGTCGTGCTGCTCGCCGGCAAGCCGCTCGGCGAGGTCAAGGCGACCAACTCACTCGCCATTCTCTACATCGGCGACCCGCGGGGCGGCTACCGAGCGCACCAGGCGTGAGGCAGGGGACCGCTCGCCCACCCTCGACCGCTCCCCTCACGCAACCTGCCCCCGCAGGTTCGTCACGATCGAATACTCGAACCCGATCGAGACCTGGATCTCCCCCCCGCCGCTCACCGCCACCGAGACGCCGTCGAACCGCCAGTCGATCATCGGCAGCCCCATCGGGTCCTTGATGATCCCCATCGGCACAAACCCCGCCCCGACCCCGAGCCCCACGTACAGCGTCCCCCCCAGCCCGCAGCACACCGCGAACCCGTCCAGGTCCTGAGGCGCGCAGGGCGACGCCGACACCTTCGCCGCCGCGGCCACGCCGGCGTACAGCCCCACCGCCACCGTCAGCGAGTCCACGACGCACACGTTGCGGTGCCGCGCGCCGCTCAATCCCCTCGAGCCCTCGACCCCCAGCACGGCCCCGGCCTCCGCGCTCACGCCCAGCACCAAGCTCCACGCCGGCGCCGCCGGCTCGGCCTCGCGCAGCACACGCCGGCCCATCACGGCGTCCGCCGCGTCCCACGCCTCCTGGCCCGTCAGCCGGCCGGCGCCCGCCGGCATGATCACCTCGTGCCGCAGCCGCTGCCGCACCCCGGGCGGGCGCAGCGCCCCGGCCAGACCCGCCAGGCGGTCGATGAGCGCCCGATGCCGCGCCACCTCCGCCTCCGCCCGCCGCCGCAGATCGGCCGCGAAGTCCTCGAAGCTCCCGCCTCGCGCGATCCGCTCCACCAGGCACTCCTCCAGCAGCGCCACCTCGCGCCGGCCACCCATCCGCGACTGCTTCACGCGCCCGAGCAGCCCGTTGACCTCCACACGGGCCGCGGCCAGCTCCGCCGGCGACGGGTCCCCGCCCGGCCGCCCCGGAAGCGGGAGCCTCGACTTCAGGTGGCCCACGGCCTCCCGGGCGGCCTTCTTCAACCCCGGCGCTGCGGGCCTCGGCATCGACTTCATGGCGTGCTCCTTATCTGAACGTCGCTCCGCACCCATGCTCCCGCAAGAAAGCGCGGGATGCGCGACACAACAGCCCGGCCCGCGCAGCTCAAGGACCGTCCGATCACGCACGCGCGAGCCGGATGCTCGGCAACGCCCAGTCTACAAGAGGCCTCGCCCCGATCAACCCCCCTCGCACCGCGCTCAACTCGTCCCGGACCTCTCTCTGCGCCCGCCCTCCGCGCCCCCCGTGGGCTCCGTGGTTACTCCTCCCCGGCCTCGTACACCGTCTCCCCGCCGATCACCGTCCGCAGCACCCGCGTCCCCAGGATCTCCTTCGGCTCACACTTCTCGATGTCCCGGTCGATCACCACGAAATCGGCCAGCTTCCCCGCCTCCAGCGTCCCCCGGTCCTTCTCCTCGAACGCCGCGTACGCGGCGCTCCGCGTGAACGCGTACACCCCGTCCATCCGCAGCATCTTCTGCGTCGGCCTCCACCCGCCCTCCGGCTGCCCCTCGGGCGTCTGCCGCGTCACGGCGGCGTAGATGCCCAGGAACGGGTTGTGGCTCTCCACCGGGAAGTCGCTCCCCCCCGCCACCACCGCCCCCGCGCTCAGCAGGCTCACCCACGCGTACGCCCCCTCCGCCCGCTTGGCCCCCACCCGCGCCTCGACCCACCGCATGTCGCTGGTGCAGTGCGTCGGCTGCATCGAGGCGATGATCGCCCACTGCCCGAACCGGTGCACATCATCGAGCGACACCAGCTGCGCGTGCTCGATCCGGAACCGGTGGTTCCGCGACGCCTCGTTCTCGTCCGTCCCCGCGTACCGCCCGCTGATCGCCCGCGCGTAGGCCCCCAGCACCTCCCGGTTCGCCCGGTCGCCGATCGCGTGCGTGCACACCTGGTACCCCTTCTCCAGCCCGTGCCTCGCCACCGCCTCGATGAACGCCGGGTCCGCCACCGCCAGCCCCGTCCACGGCTGGCCGTCGCTCCCCGTGGGCCGGTCCGCGTACGGCTCCAGCAGCCACGCCCCGCGCGAGCCCATCGCCCCATCCATGTACAGCTTCGCCGCCCGCACCGTCAGCC
>JBBDXI010000007.1:37103-38507 GCA_040902425.1 Phycisphaerales bacterium | reverse complement strand
CCCTCGCCCCGCGATGATCGGCGCGTTGGCGTCGAACCACTTCAGCGCATACGGCCCCGACACCATCGCGTACACCCGCAGCTTCAGCCTCCCCTCCCGCTGCAGCCGCTGGTAGAGCGCGATCTCCCCCGGCGACACCCCCGCGTCGTGCACGCTCGTCAGCCCCGACGCCAGGCACATCTCCTGCGCCTTGAGGATCAGCTCCTCCGGCTCGCCCCGGGCGGATGCGGGGATGACCATCTGTATGAGCGCCATCGCGTTGTCCACGAACACGCCCGTCGGCTCGCCCTTCTCATCGCGGACTATCTCGCCACCCGACGGGCTCTTCGTCTCCCGCGTCACCCCCGCCAACTCCATCGCCCCGCGGTTCGCGATGGCCGCGTGCCCATCCACCCGCCGCAGCCACACCGGGTGCTCCGGCGTCGCCTCAGACAGGGCCGCGTGCGAGGGCAGCGCCTTGACCTCCCACGACTCGTGGTCCCACCGCCCCCCGAGCACCCACTCGCCCGCGGGCTTCTTCGAGGCCGCCTCCTTGACCTTCGCCACAGCCTCGTCGAACGACTTCGCCGACGACAGCTCCAGGACCCCAAGCCCGAACGCGCCCAGGTTGCCGATGTGCCCGTGGCAGTCCGTCAGCCCCGGCAGCACCGTCCGCCCCTTCAGGTCGACCTCGCCGGGCTCCTCGCCCCGCTCCGTCACGGCCCGCCGGACCTCCTCATCCGTCCCCACCGCCACGATCCGCTCCCCCTGCACCGCCAGCGCCGTCGCCCGCGGCCGCTCGCTGCCCACCGTGATGATGTTCCCGTTGAAATAGACCGTCACCGGCTGGGCCGAGGCCGCCGCGCCCGCCAGCGACGCCGCCGCGATGAGCATCGATCGGAACATGGTCGTCATGGTGCCCTCCGCCCAGAGCATATCGCCGGCGCCGCCCACGCCGCCCCCCGCTCTACCCTTCCCCGATGCCCCACCGGACAGCGGCCATCCTCTCCGTCGGCGATGAGCTGGTCCTCGGCCAGGGCCTCGACACCAACTCCGCCTGGCTCTCCGAGCAGCTCGCCGCCGCGGGCATCATGCCGGTCGGGCACGCCACCGTCCCCGACGATCGCGACGCCATCGCCGCCGCCCTCACCCGCCTGGCCGCCGCCGCCGACCTCGTCCTCGTCACCGGCGGCCTCGGCCCCACCGAGGATGACCTGACCCGCTCCGCCCTCGCCGAGGCCCTGGGCGAGCCCCTGGTGACCGACGAGGAGGCCCTGGCCCAGATCCGGGCGTGGTTCGCCGGGCGCGCCCGCCCGATGCCCGAGATCAACGCCGTCCAGGCCCTCCGCCCGGCGAGCGCCCGCTGCCTCCCCAACGCCCGCGGCACCGCCCCCGGCCTCTGGGTGCCCCGGGTAGGGGGGCTCT
>JBBDXI010000007.1:31571-37093 GCA_040902425.1 Phycisphaerales bacterium | reverse complement strand
CCCCCCCCCCCCCCCCCCACGCCCGCCCCCCGCCGACATCGCCTGCCTCCCTGGCCCGCCGACCGAGATGCGCGGCCTCTTCGACGCCCACATCCGTCCCCTCCTCCGCCCCGCCCGCCGCATCGTCACCCGCGCCCTGCACGCCTTCGGCCTCGGCGAGAGCGACGTGGCCACGCTCCTGGCCGACCTGATGGGCCGCGACCGAAACCCCCTCGTCGGCACCACCGTCCGCCGGGGCGTCGTCACCTGCCGTATCCGCTTCGAGACACCGGCTGACGAACGCCAATCCGGCACCCTGCTCGCGGCGTCTTCGCCGCGCAGCAGTGCGAACCCGCCCCTCGTGTACCCCGTCGCCCCGCCCGAGGTCGCCGCCGTCGAGCGCACCATCCGCGAGCGCCTCGGCCCCTACCTCTTCGGCGACACCGACGACACGCTCGCCTCGGTCCTCGTCCGACTCCTGGGCGAGCGGAAGGAGACCCTGGCCACCGTCGAGTCCTGCACCGGCGGCCTGCTCGGCGGGGCGATCACGACAGTCCCCGGCTGCAGCGCCACCTACCGCGGCGGCTGGGTCACCTATACCAACGAGCTCAAGTCCGCCCTCGTCGGCGTCCCCGACGCCCTCCTCCGGGCCCACGGCGCGGTCAGCGGCGAGGTGGCGGGGGCCATGGCCGCGGGGGGGCTTGAACGCTCTGGCGCGGACCACTGCCTCGCCATCACCGGCATCGCGGGCCCGGATGGCGGCACGCCCGACAAGCCCGTGGGCACGGTCTGGATCGCGGCCTGCTCCCGGGGGCCACCGCTCGCGGCGTCTTCGGCGCGCAGCGGTGCGCCGGCGACTGTTTCGCGACGGCTCCTCTTCGCCGGCACCCGCGACACGATCCGCGCCTGGTCCGTCGCCAGCGCCCTGGCGATGCTCCGGCTGAGGTTGATCGGGGAGGAGTCGATCCCCCTGCTCCGGGAGGTGCCCGGGTAGGTCGGCTCTCCGAGCCGATACGGGCCCGGGTAGGTCAGCTCTCCGAGCCGATACGGGCTCGCCCGTCCGGCGGGGAATCGGCTCGGAGAGCCGACCTACCCGGGAGTCACGGCGCGGGCGTGAAGTTCCAGTCGGCCTTCTTCGCGAAGTTCGACCACCGCCGCATGTCGCGGAGCTGCAGGAGCGTCTGCATCTCCACGTGCCCGTCGAAAGCCACCGTCACCGCCTTCTTGAAGTGCCGCGGGTGCACCATCCCCCAGGCGCTGGGCTGCAGTTTCGGGTCCCAGTGGTTGCTGCTGTGCCAACCGCCGCCGAGCGTGTAAGCGACATTGGCGCCGCCCCGTGCCGTGGGGTGCGGCCGGGGCGGGAGGGCAATCCAGTAGCCGGGGCGGATCGTTCCGGAGTCGGGGTTGCTCTGGCCGTAGTTCCACCAGCCGCCCTGGCTCACATCGCCGCCGCGGGTGGAGAGAAAGACCATCAGTCGATCGGCGTAGTTCACGCGGCTCACGTCGGTGACGTAGAAGTCGCCGCCCGAGACCTTGGGGTTGGGCCCGGGAAGCCCGGCAGGAGGCCCCCGGCGGAAGGCCCCGTGCGGGTACGAGCCGCCGACGTAGACGCCGTTGAAGCCGAAGCTAGGGTGGAAGGCGAGGGCGGCGTGGAAGCCCCCCGCCCCGTGGCCGACCTTGTCGCGGGCGAAGAACTCGTCGAAGGTCGCCTTGTCGCGCTGGAGCTGCTGGTAGGGGAAGTTGGCCGCCGACAGGAAGTGCAGGGGCCAGACCTTGCAGGTCGAGTCCTGCATGGTGACCGACCTGTCGAGCGGGTCCTTCGGGCTCATCCAGTAATAGCCGCTCCCCGACCCGTGCGCCCAGTTCCAGTGCGGCGCCGCGGGGAGCATCTTGTCCTTGTAGTCCACCACGTAGGAGGCGTTGGCGACGTTCTGCTGGCTGATCGCCGCCTGCTCCATCAGCATCCGCGCCGTCGCCTTCGCGTGCCCCAGGGCGGGGAGCAGGATGCTGATAAGCAGGACGACGATAGCGATGACCAGAAGCAGCTCGATGAGCGTGAACGCGGAGCGGGTGGGAGTTCGCGCCATATTCGGCTCCGGAGAGAGGGCCCGAACGGAGAGATTCCCGACTCGAGAGATCGTAGCAGGCGATCGGCGACTGGCCTCCATTGTCGACGTTGTCGCTGAACTGCTGCCAGCCTGCGCTTGAACTGACGTGTGCGGACCCCTTGGAGGGGCGTTGATTCAGTCAGAAACCGGGGCCACCGCCAGCGGCCGGGGGACAGTTCCAGTCCGGCTTGGTGGCCCTGTTCGCCCACCTGCGCATGTCGAGCATCTGCTCGATGCTCAGCGAGACGGCGTGGCCGTCCATCTGCAACGCCAGTGATTTGGAGAAGTGCCGGAAATCCAGCCCGAAGGGGATCCCGACCGCATCGCCGGCCTCGCCCCAGGTGTTCACCGGAAGGCGGGCATTCCATTTCGTGATGTTGGCGTTCATGTACCACCCTCCGCCCAAGCCATAGCTGGGCGTGACCCGGCCGGTGGGGTGGGGCCTCGGCGGGGGTGCGAGATAGTGGCCCGGCACAATCTGGTTCGCGTTCCCGATGTCGCGTGCGCGGGTTGAAGAGAAGCAGAGCAGCTTGGACGGGTCGCGAGCTTCGGCGGTGTTCCGCACCCAGAACCGCCGGTACCCCTCCGTGATGTCACGGCCGGTGCCGCTGTTGAAGGCTCCATTCATGTGGTCGCCGCCAACCCATATCCCGTTCATGCCCCACGACGGGTGCCACGAGATGGCCCGCTGGCGGGTGGTGCTCGCGTCATACGCCGGGAAGTTCTGCGGGGACGCCCGATTGTTGAAATCCGAGAGTGTCGCCTTGTCCAGGACGAGCCCGCGGACATCGGTCATGTATGTGTAGAGCCGCCACGGCCAGGATTTGACGACATACCCCTCCATGGTCAACCCGGACCCAAAGCCATACTCGCCGGACTTCCGATCGTCGCTGACACGCATGTCGAGGCGGCGCTGAAGGGCCGTGTCGGTCATGTAGCCCGTGGGATGCGACCAGCCCCAGTGGATATAGCCGGGAACCACGTTGTTCTTGAAATCGGCCGCGTACGCGTGGTACGAACGCCCGAGCTGCTGCAGGCCGCCCATCTCCGAGGCCATGCGGCCCGCCGCCCGTGCCTGGCCGAGCGCTGGGAGCAGGATCCCAATGAGCAGGGCGATGATCGCGATCACCACCAGCAGCTCAATAAGCGTGAACCCGCCCCGGCGGGGGGCGCTGGCGACTGGCCGATTCGGCATGTCGTGTCTCCTGACCGCTTGGGACCCGGAACCGGGCCCGTCAGACCACTCCGCTTGACCCGGCAACCCTACCAGAGGGTGGGGCTCACGGCAACCTGTTTCTACGGGTTCCATCGTCCCGCCCTCAACCGGGGGCCGAAAAACGCACCGCTCAGCCCTCCGCCGACCCGACCGCCGGAGCCGGCGGCCTATCTGATCCCGAACACCAGCTCCGCGATCTGCACCGCGTTGAGCGCAGCGCCCTTCCGGAGCTGGTCCGCACACACAAAGATGTCGTACCCGCGGCTCAACCGTCGCCCACCCTCGACAGTTTCCTCCGCCGTCGCATCCCGCCGGATCCGCCCCACCAGCGCCGCATCTCGCCCGCTCGCCTTCCGCGGCGTCGGGAACCGGTTCCCCGCCCGGTCATCCACCACCTCCACCCCCGGCGCCCGCGACAACACCCCCCGCACCTCCTCCTCGGCCGCGGGGCGCGACAGCTCGACGTTGATCGACTCCGCGTGGGCCCGCAGCGTCGGCACGCGGATGCAGGTCGCCGAGATGCGGGCCCCCGGGTCCCCCCAGATCTTCCGCGTCTCGACGATCATCTTCTCCTCTTCGACGTTCCGCCCCGTCTCCGGGTCCACCGCCGTGTTGTGCGAAAAGACGTTGAACGCGCACGGCTCGGGAAAGAACTGTGGGGCAGCCGTCCCGGCTGCCGGCAGGCGGGACGCCTGCCCCGCGGGTGAACAGCGGGACATCGCCTCCAGCTCCGCCCGCGTCTCCTCGATCAGCGCCCGCATCCCCCCCGCCCCCGCCCCCGACACCGCTTGGTACGTCGACACGATCACCCGCTCCACCCCGAACGCCCGCCGCAGCGGCGTCACCGCCAGCAGCATGATGATCGTCGAGCAGTTGGGGTTCGCGATGATCGTGCCCCCCGTGCCACCGACCGCGGTTTTGGGCGGTCGGTGCTCCGATCGCCGGATGCCCTCCAGCGCACCCGGATTCACCTCCGGCACCACCAGCGGCACGCCCTCCACCATCCGGAACGCCGAGGAGTTGTCGATCACCACCGCCCCCGCCGCCGCGGCCACCGGGCAGTACTGCTTCGAGATCGCCCCCCCCGCGCTGAACAGGGCCAGGTCGATCCCCTCGAACGCCTCCGGCGAGAGCGCCTGCACCGTGTGCGGCTCGCCCCGGTAGGTCATCACGGTCCCCGCCGAGCGGGGCGAGGCCAGCAGCCGGACCGGCCCGTGCGGGAAGCGCCGCTCCTCGAGCACGGCCAGGAACTCGCGCCCCACCGCGCCCGTGGCGCCGACGATCGCGAGCGTGGGGTGTCGTGGTGTCGTTGGCATCCTTCAGCACCAGTGGCACAGGCGTCCCGCCTGTGTCTTCCGCGTTCGCCCGCCCGCGAGAGCACAGGCGCGACGCCCGTGCACGGGACACGTTCTCTCAGGAAGATCGGTTCAGCACCGCGTCGGCCATCGAGAGAAGCGTCTCCCGGGCCGGACCCGCCGGGAGCGGGGCCAGCTCCGCCTTCGCCTCCGCGATCATCCGCTCCGCCGTCTCCCGCGCGTGGGCCAGCGACCCGGAGGCCACCAGCGCGTGTACCAGGGCCCCCGCCGCGTCGGCCGCCCCCGGGCCATCCCCGCCTCCGCCCGTCGCCGCCTCCATCAGCCGCAGCGACCGCCCCCGCTCCTGCGGCGGCGCGGCCGCGAGGTGGTGGATCATCGGCAGCGTGAGCTTGCCCTTCTCCATGTCCTTCCCCACCGGCTTGCCCAGGGCCGCCTGCCGCCCCGTCAGGTCCAGCAGGTCATCCTGGATCTGGAACGCCAGCCCGATCTTCCGCCCGAACCGCTCCAGCCGCGCCACCGTGCGCTCGTCGGCCCCCGCGAACGTCGCCCCCAGCCCGCAGGAGAGGGCCACCAGCGCCCCGGTCTTGCGGTCGATCACCTCGAAGTAGGTCGCTTCATCCAGCGAGAAATCCTCGCGGTGGCTCAGCTGCAGCAGCTCCCCCGCGCACAGCGTCATGGCGACCTGGGCCACCCGCAGCGACGTCTTGGGCGAGTCCAGCTGCGAGCACAGGTGGTACGCCGACGCGATCAGGTAGTCCCCCAGCATCACCGCCGCCTCGTTCCCGTGCAGCCGGTTGACGGTCTCCCCCCGCCGGCGCGTGTCCGCCTCATCCAGCACATCGTCGTGCACCAGCGTGGCCATGTGGATCATCTCCACCACCGCCCCGCAGGTGACGTGCGCCT
>JBBDXI010000007.1:21942-31561 GCA_040902425.1 Phycisphaerales bacterium | reverse complement strand
CGACAGCGGGCCACTGCTCGCCATCTGGGGGCCACTGCTCGCCGGCTTCGGCGCAGCAGTGCCTGCCCCCTCCCCCCCCCCGCACGCCATCCCCCCCAGCAGCACCAGCCGCGGCCGGAGCATCTTCCCCCGGTAACTCTCGATATGCCGGCACAGCCGGTTTACCGGCGGCAGGTCGGACCGCAACTGCCGCTCGAACAGCTCGTTCACCCGGGCCAAGGCGGGCCCGAGGACCGCATCAATGTCGCCGGAGACAGCCATGCCGAACCATAGGTCGGCGATCCCAGAGCCGAGGGTTATGCGCGTTCGGCGGTCTTGTCGGAGTACGCAGAGGTCGCTGAGGGGGCGCAGAGGACGCAGAGCAAAGCGAGGAGAGAGAGACCAAGCTCGAGCGGCGATACGGGCGATCGTGAGGGCGCGTTCCCCACGCCCTTCTCTTCTCTGCGACCTCTGCGTGGACTCCGCGCCCTCTGCGTACTCCTATCTCTCCGCCACGACATAGCACAGGTGCGCCGGGCAGTTCTTCGGCGCGGCCTTCCCCAGCGCCCGGAACACCCCGTTCCCCTCCCCCCGCGAGTTCTCCCCCTCCCAGTACACCGTGCTCCGCCGGAACCCCGCCTCCGCCAGCACCTCCCGCACCTCCGGCATCCCCCACGCGCGCCAGTCGTACGTGAACGCCCGCTCCATCCTCGAGCGGTCCCGGAACCTGAAATGGATGTGGCAGAGCGTCTCGTGCGTGATCGGGTTGGTCCGCGCCTGCTCCCAGATGTAGGTGAACCCCCGCTTCTTCCCCCCGATCTGCGTCGCGTCCCGCCGCTCCTCCAGCAGCTCCCACCCCCCCAGGATGTCCAGGATGAAGAGGCCATCCCGCACCAGCCCCCGCCGCGCCGCGGCGAAGTACCGCCGCAGCATTCCGCGCTCCTTGAACACCCAGTAGCTGAAGTTCACCGCCAGCACCACATCCTGCCCGCCCGTCCCCGCGCCCGGGCTCAGGACGTTCCGCCGCATCAGACGCACCCTGGCCGCGGCGTCCGGCCCCAGCTTCGCCACGTTGTTCGCCCGCCCCCACGCCAGCGTCGGGACATCCAGGTCCAGCCCCGTGGCGACATTCCCCGGGCGCCTCGCGGCCCAGTCGCACGAGATCGCCGCCGTCCCGCAGAAGTCCTCCCGCAGCCGCGCGGGCGTCCGCCCCCGCATCGTCCTGAACACGCGGTCCACGAAGTCGTTCTCGGCGCCGGGGTTCTGGACCGCCTTCATATAGAGGGCGAACGGGTCGGACTGCTCGGCCATCGTCGGCCGCCGCGGGGCCGGTCGCCGGCCCTTGGAACGCTGCTTCGCTCGGGGCATAGGGGCGGGAGTGTACCGATGAACCCGCCCGCCGCGCGGCCCGTATCCCCGGTCCGGATTGAGGGGGCAGCGGCGAGGGCCGATGGCAGGAGGGCCCGGCTTATAGTCGTGCCCCCGAGAGCGAAAGGACGCGTCCAGCATGCGACTCACGATGGTCGGAACCGGGTACGTCGGGCTCGTCACCGGCGTCTGCTTCGCCAACACCGGCAACCACGTCATCTGCCTCGACGTGGACGCCGCCAAGATCGAGAAGCTCAAGAAGGGCGTCTGCCCCATCTACGAGCCCGGCCTGACCGAGCTCATGGAGCGGAACATCGCCGCCGGGCGGCTCCAGTTCACCCTCGACAAGGCCGCCGCCTACCGCGACGCCGACATGATCTTCATCTGCGTCGGCACCCCCAGCGACGAGCGGGGCCACACCGACCTGCGGTACATCCTCCAGGCCGCGGACGACATCGCCGAGGTCATCAAGACCCTCGGGCCCCGCCAGGAGCCCAAGGTGATCGTCGTCAAGAGCACCGTCCCGGTCGGCACCACCGCCGAGGTCAAGAAGCGCATCCGCGAGAGCGCCGGCCCGGAGACCCCCTTCCGTGTCGCCGACAACCCCGAGTTCCTCAAGGAAGGCGCCGCCATCGACGACTTCAACAAGCCCGACCGGGTGGTCGTCGGCGTCGAGGACGAGCGGACCGCCGAGATCTTCCGCGACCTCTACGACCCCTTCGTCCGCAACGGCCACCCCATCTTCATCATGGATGTGCTCTCCGCCGAGATGGTCAAGTACGCCAGCAACAACTTCCTGGCGACCAAGATCAGCTTCATCAACGAGATGGCCAACCTCTGCGAGGCCTACGGGGCCAACATCAACCGCGTCCGCGAGGGGATGTGCTCCGACAAGCGGATCGGGTACGCCTTCCTCCACCCCGGCCTCGGCTACGGCGGGTCGTGCTTCCCCAAGGACACCCTCGCCTGCATCATGATGGGGGAGAAGAGCGGCGTGGGCGTCGCGGTCTCCAAGGCCGTCCACGAGACCAACCAGCGCCAGCGCGACCGCTTCTTCGACAAGATCCAGACCCACTTCAAGGGCCAGGGCGGCCTGACGGGCAAGACCCTCGCGTTCTGGGGCATCGCCTTCAAGCCCCGCACCGACGACATCCGCGAGGCCCCCGCCCTCACGCTCATCCGCAAGGCCGTCGGCTACGGCGCCACCGTCAAGGCCTACGACCCCGTCGCCGCCGAGAACGCCCGCGCCGAGCTGGGCCCCGGCCCCACCGTCTGCGATGACATGTACGAGTGCGCCAAGGGCGCCGACGCCCTGGTCGTCTGCACCGACTGGGACGAGTTCAAGAGCCCCGACTGGGGCCGGCTCACCAGCGCCCTCAAGCAGAGGGTCATCTTCGACGGCCGCAACCTCTACCGTCGCGGCCACATGGGCGAGAAGGGGTTCTCCTACTACTCCGTCGGGCGCGCCCCCGTGAAGCCCACGTGACGGCCCTCAGACGGTGAGCCCTGAGGCCGCCCCAGGGGGGCTCTGACGCCCCCCCGCGGCCATTCTGCGGGGCTCTTCAGCGTCTCGCTTCCCGCCGCCTCGCCGTATCATCCCCGGCATGCGATGGCTGGTGCACCTCTACGACCGCCGCATCGTCAACGTCAACGTCAATATCGTCATCGCCGGTCTGATGGCGCTGGGGATCACGACGTTGGTGGTCCACTACGCCGACGCGTCGGGGCTCATCCAGGCGGTGGTCGGGCGGGTGCCCGATGTGCGATTCACTCTCCTTGGCGTGCGGGTCGCGATCACCGGCCAGTCGCTGGTCATCAACGGGCTGACGCTCGGCGTCGATGCCCTCGCCGACATCATCGTCTACTTCTTCCTCCACTGGTTCGCCAACACCATGCCCCGCAAGCGCATCCCGCGCCTGCGCCCGGAATACCAGGAGCTGACCTTCCTCCGCGACGCCACGCTCGTCCAGTTCGAACGCGCCGTCCTCTCGCCCCTGCTCTACGTCATCGCCCTGGGCACCCAGAGCGCCCTGCTGCACCAGGGCTACTCCGTCGCCGCGGCCACGTCGATCGGCCTGGCCCTGGGCATCGTCACCGCCCGCCTGCTCCACACGATGTGGATGCTGCGGCAGGAGCGCCGGGTCGGCAAGACCTCCGCGGCCGACATCGTCGGCCCCGACCCCAAGAGCGTGGCCGAGCGGGTCCACGGGCGCCGCCCCCACGGCACCCCCTCCGACCCCGGCGGCCTGCCGCCCTCGGCGTCGAAGCCCGCGGCCCCCCGCACCCCTCTCGTCGAGCCCAGCCCCAAGCGCAGCCCCGTGGGCACCTCCCGCTCCGAGTGAGCCGTCACTCCTCCCCCATCAGGATCTCCATCGTCCGCTGGTCCAGCCGCTCGTACGGCAGCGCCCGCCCCGCCATCGCCGCCCGGTCGAACCGGCGCGCCAGCAGCCGCGCTGCGCCCGCCCGTGAGTGTTTCGCCCAGAGGGCGTTGAGCCCCGCCGCCTCGCGCACCGCCCGCCGCAGCAGCCGCCGCACTTCGCCGTCGGCGTTCCACCGGCGGGCCTTCTCGCGCAGAGTCACGTAGGTCCGCATGCACCCCCGCGCGAACTCGATCACATCCCCCCGGTCCGCCGTGCGGTACGCGTGGGCGTCGAAGTGCCTGAAGCCGGCGTAGCCGTGGTCCTCCAGCAGCTTCACCAGGAAGAACGCCGCCTTCAGGTTCGCCGCGCCGAAGCGGTAGTCCTGGTCGTACCGCCCGAACTCCTGGTCGTTCAGGTCGATGTGGAAGAGCTTCCCCGCCTCGATCGCCGCCGCCACCGCGTGCGTGAAGTTCAGCCCCGCCATGTGCTCGTGGGCCACCTCCGGATTGACGCCGACCATCTCCGGGTGCCTGAGCGTCGGGATCAGGGCGAGGTAGTGCCCCGTGGTCGGGAAGTACAGGTGCCCCCGCGGCTCGTTGGGCTTGGCCTCCAGCGCGAAGCGGTAGCGGTACCCCTTCGAGAGCGAGTACCCGCACAGGAAGTCGATCGCCGCGCGGAACCGCCGGATCGCCTGCACCGGGTCCTTCGCGGCGTCCGTCTCCGCCCCCTCGCGCCCGCCCCAGAAGACGTAGACCCGCGCGCCGAACTCGGCCCCCAGGTCCAGCCCGCGCATGGTCTTCTGCACCGTGTAGGCCCGCACCGCCGCGTCGTTGCTCGTGAAGGCGCCGTCCTTGAACGCCGGGTCGGAAAAGAGATTGGTCGTCGCCATCGCCACCCGCAGCCCCGTCCGCTTCAGCGCCCGCCGGAACTCGGCCTTGATAGCCCCCGCCTCCGCCACCGACGCGTCGATCGGCACCAGGTCGTTGTCGTGGAAGTTGACGCCGTGGACCCCCCCCACCTCGCCCAGCAGGTCCACCGTCTCCGCCGGCGACATCCGCGGACGCGTCGCCTCCCCGAACGGGTCGCGCCCGGAGTTGCCGACGGTCCACAGGCCAAACGTGAAGCGGTCGGCGGGGGTCGGTGTGCAGCGGTCCGGCATGCGCCCGAGTCTACCGCCCGCCGCGTGCCCCGCGCTGCGCCCTCCTCACATGCCGAGCGAGAGGACGCTCAACACCATCACCATCACGCCCAGCGCCAGCAGGTCCAGCACCATGACCGCCAGCGCCGGCGCGATCGCCCGGCGCCAGGCGCCCCGCGGCCGCAGCCAGCGCTCGATCCCGAACCAGCTCAGGTACACGCCGGCCAGCGTCGCCACCAGCACCCAGACGAACCGCGGGTCCAGCCACGCCAGCGCCGCCGCCACGACCGGCAGGAACCACGCCAGGTAGATGATGCCCCGCGCCCCGCCCGAGATCTGCTCCACCTCGCGCGAGCAGGTGATGGCATCCGCCGGCCCGCCGCACTCCGGGCAGATCGAGAACCCGTCCTCAATCGTCTGCGCGACGTCGTACCCGCAGGCGGGGCAGACAAGCCGGGCCCGCTCCATCCACGAGGGCACGGCTCACGCCCTTCCCGCGGGCAGGGGCGCCAGCCCGACGTACCGGTGAATCGCCCAACGCCCCGCGTAGATGACCGGCGTGAGCGCGACCGCAATCACGAACTTCAGGATGTACCCCGTGAACGCGGTCCGGAGCACGAACTCCAGGTCCGCCACCTCGCCCCCGGTCAGCCGCTGGGCGACCACGAAAAAGAAGATGGTCACCAGGAAGCTGTCGAACAGCTGCGAGATCACCGTGCTCCCCGTGGCCCGCAGCCAGACCATCCGCCCCCCCGTCATCCGCTTGAAGATGCCGAAGAGCAGGATGTCCAGCAGCGAGCCGATCAGGAACGCGGCGATTGAGGCGAGGTACATCAGCGCCGCAGCGCCGAAGATGTTCTCGAAGCTCGCCCCCGTCGCGGTGCCCGGTATGCCCTCGAGGATCGGCAGCGCGCGGGCGACGCCGATCAGCGCGAACGCCAGGGCCCCCATCGCGAACGCGATGTAGACCGCCCGGCGCGCGTTCCGCCGGCCGAAGTACTCGTTCAGCAGGTCCGTCAGCACGAACGTGATCGGGAACGACAGCATCCCCGCCGTGTGCTCCACCGGGATGACCGTCTCGCCCCAGGGAAGCTCGAACCGGAAGAGCTTCACCCCCGTGATGTTGGCCAGCAGCAGCGCCGCCACGAACAGCGCCGTGAGCCACACATACAGCCGCGTCCCCGCGTCGAACGCCGGGCCCTGCGGGTCGCTCATCGGTTGGGGGCCGTTCATGGCGGTACTCCGTCTCTGGGCGGCGGCCCCTGCCGCGACCGCCGGTGCCGCACACTGTACCGCAAGGAAGGCGAACGGATGGCGGCGAGCAGGGTCACGGCGTCGCCGCGACTGGCGGGCCCGGCCGCATCCCGGCACAATGGGGCGTCAGGAGACACGCCATGGCGGACGAATCGCACGCGCACATGACGGCCGCGAAGGCCCGCTGGCAGGGGATCGTGATCGGCCTGGTCGTCGGCATCCTGCTCGGGGCGATCCTGGGCGTGCTGCTCCCGGAGGTGTCGCGCCAGCCGCCCGGGGCGCCGGCCATGCCCGGCAAGGCCGGCCCGCGCCGCGTGCAGGACACCCCGATCCTTTGCTCGGTCAGCGGCGAGGGCGAGGCCCGCGTCCTGGAGCTCCGCAACAACCACCGCGACCCGCTGGAGAACGTGGTCGTGGAGGCCACGCGGGCCGGCAACACCGCCGCCGGGCGCGTGCCCGTCGGCACCATCGCGGCAAACTCGACGAAGACGCTCACCGGCGCGGACTGGGATTGGAAGGTCCAGACCGGCGATGTGTTCGAGGTCTCCGCGGAGGGCTTCGCGCCGATCACGTTCACAGCGCCGTGACCGCCTCAGCGCGCCGCGTCCCGCGACACGTCGCTCGCGGGGATGAGGACAATCGCGCGATACGGCCCCCCCCCGAAGCGAGCGCTGGCCGCGATCTCGCCCCGGCTGTTGATGTCGTTGGCGGCGATAACCGTCCATCCTGACCCCGGCGCCAGCACGGTGTTGAGGTTGACCGGCCGGCCCTGGTGCCACAGCACGGGGACGGTGGAGCACTGGATGGGGTTGAACGCGCTGCCGACAGCGTTCCCGCCGTCGTTGACGGCCGCGGGCGTGGCGTTGACAGCCCCCGCCGGCGCGGGGAGCGCCGCCATGCCCCCCTGCTCCGTCCACCTGAACCCCTGGTAGGAGCCGTCGCCCTGCACCGAGAAGCCGACGACCACGCCGAGGTCGCTCACATCGCTGGCGCCGGAGGAGACGCCCCCCGGGAGCGTGCCCAGGTCGCGCAGCCCGCCGGCCGCGGTCCAGAGAAACGCCCGCTGCCGCCGCTGCGCATCCCAGGCCCAGCCGACCACCTGCCCGGCGTCGTTCACCGCCTCCGCCTCGGCGTACTCGCCGCCGAACGTGCCCAGGTCAGTGACCGTGCCGCCCTGCCAGAGCGCGGCCCGCTGCCAGAGCTCGGTGCCGAACTTCCGCTGCGACATCCCGACGATCCACCCCTGGTTGTTGACGCCGTTGGCGTTGGCGTGGATACCGTTCTGAAGGGTGCCCAGGTCGGCGATCACGCCCTGGTGCTGGCGGATGGCCCGCTGGCGGCCCTGCGGGTCCACCGAGTACCCAACCACCACGCCCGCGTCGTTCACCCCGAACGCCTGGGCTATGCCCCCGAGCGTCCCGATGTCGGCCATCGACTGGTTGTAGAGGAACGCGCGGCGCGTGCCATCGGGGGCGAAGTAGAGCCCGGCCGCGTGCCCGGCGTCGCTCAGGCTCATCGCCTGGAAGCACGGGCAGACGCTGGAGGCCGGCACCGCGCCCAGGTCGAGCACGTGGTAGAAGCCCGGTTGGGCGATCGTGGGCGCCGCCGCGCCCGCGAGCGTGGCGAGAGCGATCGCCGCGGCCACAACGCTCGAAAGCGGGCGGGGGCGAAGCGTGGACGGGGCGATGGCGAGGACAGACGGTACAGCGCTGCGGCTCATGCGGAACCTCCACCGGTAGACCGGGCCGCGCGTACCGCGCCGGGGAGCCCGCGTGGACCCGTGTGCCGGCGGCGGCGACGGATTCGACCCGCTCTGCACGTCACATGTCGCGCCGCCTGCGCGGCCTTGCCCGCCTGGGGGGTTTCATGCGTCCGGCTTTCATCCGCGGCGCCGTGGCGGGATAATCAGGCCATGCCTCACACCATTCTCATCACCGGGGCGGGCCGCGGCCTGGGGCTGGCGCTCGCGCACGTCCTGACCCACGAGGGCCACACCGTCATCGGGACGATCCGCGACCCGAAGCAGGCCGAGGCGCTCAAGACGCTCGGCGCCGAGGTCGAGACCCTCGACGTCGCCGACGAGAAGAGCATCGAGGCGCTGGGGGCGAAGCTCGCGAATGCCGGACCGGCCGGCGTCGCGCGCCCCATCGACATCCTCGTGAACAACGCCGGCGTGAGCAGCCGCCAGAACAAGCTCACCGAGCTGACCCAGGCCGAGCTGCGCCGCGCCTTCGACGTCAACGCCTTCGCGCCCCTGCTGGTCGCCAAGGCCCTCTGGCCGTCCCTGCGAGCCGGCGAGCGGAAGGTGGTCATGAACATCACCAGCCAGCTCGGCAGCATCGCCAACAACACCGGCGGCTCGTCCTACCCCTACCGCGGCAGCAAGGCGGCCCTCAACCAGCTCACCCGCTCGATGGCCGCCGAGCTCCGCGGCCAGTGCACGTGCTTCGTCGTCCACCCCGGCTGGGTCCGCACCGACATGGGCGGCCCCGGCGCCCCCATCGAACCTCAGGAGAGCGCGGCCGCGCTCGCCAAGCTGCTGGCGAAAGCCGGGCCGCCAGTGAGCGGAAAGTTCCTGAACTACGACGGCACGGAGTTGCCGTGGTAGTGCGGGGGACATGCTTGTCGTCGACGACCCGTCTTTGAGACCCTGCCGTTCGACGAAACCTCGCCATTCGACGAAACCGCGCCAAGTTCGACGAACCCGCGCTGTTCGACAAGGACCTCGCCGTTCGACAAGGACCTCGCCGTTCGACAAGGACCGCGCCGTTCGATGAGACCGAGCACCCGATGGACCGAGCCGCCGTCTTCAGCCCGAAGGGCTGCTCGTGGCTCAGCCCTGTACGTGCCCATGAGCAGGTGCATCGACGGCAACCGAGCACCCCTTCACGCCGCGGGATACGAGGGCCGGTTCGGGGGTGTCGCAGGACGAAGCGCCGTGAGCCATACGACGAACCGCTACGATTCGCCCGCATGACCACCTCGCCCGCCCGCCCGCCTACCGCTCCCACCACCGCCACCCCCCCGAAGGCCTGGTCCGCCGACCAGGTCCGCCAGGCCTTCATCGACTTCTTCAAGTCCAGGCCCGCGCCCGGCAGCGGCCACACGTTCGTCCCCTCCTCGCCCTGCGTCCCGGTGGATGACCCCACGCTGCTCTTCACCAACGCGGGGATGAACCAGTTCAAGCCGATCTTCCTCGGCCAGGCCGACCCCGCCTCCCCCCTGGGCAAGCTCAAGCGGGCCGTCAACTCCCAGAAGTGCATCCGCGCCGGCGGCAAGCACAACGACCTCGACGATGTCGGCAAGGACACCTACCACCACACCTTCTTCGAGATGCTCGGCAACTGGTCCTTCGGCGACTACTTCAAGGCCGAGGCCATCGCCTGGTCGTGGGAGCTGCTGACGAAGGTCATGGGCATCCCCGGCGAGCGCCTCTACGCGACCTACTTCAAGGGCAACCCCGACCTCGGCCTCGAGCCCGACACCGAGACGCAGAACCTCTGGCTCAAGCACCAGCCCC
>JBBDXI010000007.1:0-21932 GCA_040902425.1 Phycisphaerales bacterium | reverse complement strand
CGGCCACGTCCTGCCCGGCACCATGAAGGACAACTTCTGGGAAATGGGCGAGACCGGCCCCTGCGGCCCCTGCACCGAGATCCACTACGACCGCATAGGGGGGGGCGGGGGGCGCGACGCCGCGAAGCTCGTCAACACCGGCGACCCGGATGTGCTCGAAATCTGGAACAACGTTTTCATCCAGTTCAACCGCGAGGCCGCGGGCCCCGGTCAGCCCGGCAAGCTGCGCATCCTCCCCGCGAAGCACGTCGACACCGGCATGGGCCTGGAGCGGCTCACCTCCGTCCTCCAGGGCAAGCGCAGCAACTACGACACCGACCTCTTCACGCCCCTCTTCGCCGCCATCCAGAAGGCCACCGGCGCCCGCCCCTACGCCGGCAGGCTCGGCCCGGAGGATGAGGGCAACATCGACACCGCCTACCGCGTCATCGCCGACCACATCCGCACCCTCACCTTCGCCATCACCGACGGCGCGGTACCGAGCAACGAGGGCCGCGGCTACGTCCTCCGCCGAATCCTGCGCCGCGCTGTGCGCTACGGCCGCCAGATGATGAACGCGAAGACCGGCTTCTTCAGCGGCCTCGTGCCGGTGGTCGTCGAGAAGATGGGCGCCGCGTTCCCGGAGCTGCGGACGAACCCCCAGCGCGTGATCGGCATCCTCCGCGAGGAGGAAGAGAGCTTCGGCCGCACGCTCGATCGCGGCATCAAGCTCTTCGAGGAGGCCGCGGCCGCCACGCACCACAGCCGCACCATCCCCGCCGAGGCCGCCTTCAAGCTCGCCGACACCTACGGCTTCCCCATCGACCTCACCCAGCAGATGGCCGAGGAACGCGGGTTGACCGTGGACGTCGCCGGCTTCGAGAAGCTGATGGAGGAGGCACGCCAGCGCTCCCGCGCCGTCGTCAAGGAGGGCGAGCGCGAACTCGTCCTCGGCGCGGAGCACGTCGCCCGCCTCCGCCACCTGGGCGTCGAGCCCACCGACGACCGCGACAAGTTCCACGGCCGCGAGGTCCCCGCCACCGTCCGCGCCATCTTCAACGGCGAGAACTTCGACGAGGCCATCCACTCCGCCGGCGGCACCCTCGACCAGGTCGGCGTCATCCTCGACACCACCAGCTTCTACGCCGAGATGGGCGGCCAGGCCTTCGACACCGGCCGCCTCACGGTCACCCGCGAGACCCGGACCAACGAGGATGTCGCCGCCCGCGGCGGCGAGTTCCGCGTCGAGGCCGTGCGGGCCTTCGGCGGCTACATCCTCCACATCGGCCGCATGGTCCGCGGCGAGCTCCGCGTCGGCGACGGCGTCGCCGCCCGCGTCGATGCCTCCCGCCGCCAGCCTATCGCGGCCAACCACACGGCCACGCACCTCCTGAACTTCGGGCTGCGGAAGGTGCTGGGGGCGCACGTGGACCAGAAGGGGTCACTGGTGGCCGCGGACCGGCTGCGGTTTGACTTCAGCAACGCCGGGCCGGTGAGCGGCGAGCAGCTCGCGGCCGTGGAGGGCGTGGTGCGGGACGCGATCCGCGCCGACCTGCCGGTGTTCGCGGATATCGCTCCGCTGGACGCCGCCAGGGCGATCAACGGCCTGCGGGCGGTCTTCGGCGAGGCCTACCCGGACCCGGTCCGCATCGTCTCCATCGGCCAGCCCGTCGCCGACATCGTCGCCAACCCCGCCAGCGCCGAGTGGCCGAAGTACTCCGTCGAACTCTGCGGCGGCACGCACCTCTCGCGCACGGGCGAGGCCGGGGCTTTCGCCGTGATCGCGGAGGAGGCGGTGGCCAAGGGGGTGCGCCGGGTGGTCGCGGTGACGGGTGTCGCTGCCAAGGCCGCCATCCAGGCGGGCGAGGGCATGGAGGGACGGATCATGGATGCCGCGAGGCTGGAGGGTGAGGCGCTGGTGGCGGAGGTGGCGGACATCGGGCGGGGGCTCGACGCCGTCACGATGCCGACGGCGGTGCGCGACCGGCTGCGGGTGGCGCTCGGGGGCCTCCAGGAAAGGGTCAAGGCCTCGCAGAAGCAGGCGGGGGCGGCGAAGAAGCAGGCCGCGGCGGGGCTGGCGCGCCAGATCGCCGAGTCGGCGAGGATGAGCGGGGATGAGGTGATCGTCTCGACGATCGATGTGGGCTCGGACCGCGGGGCGCTGGAGCAGGCGGTGAAGACCGTGCGCGACATCTGCCCGAAGTCCGCGGTGATGCTCCTGAGCCTCGACGAGGGCGACCCCGCATCGCCCAGGGTGAGCGTGATGGCGGGTGTGCCCGAGGGGCTGGTGAAGCGCGGCCTGAACGCCGGTGAGTGGGTCCGCGAGGCCGCGGCCGTCCTTGGCGGCAAGGGCGGCGGGCGCCCGGACGCGGCCCAGGGGGGCGGGACGCAGGTCGGGAAGGTGAAGGACGCGGTCGCGAGCGCGCGAACGTTCGCCGCGAGGAAGCTGACGTGACCCACGCGAGGCCCGGGCCCGACGAGTTCGACGACGACCCCAGCGACCCGCTGGGGGATGCCGAGCGCGAGGCGATACGCAGGAAGATCGACGACCTGGAGCGAGAGGCCGCCGAGGGGCTGGACCCGCGTCCGCTGGGGTCGGTGCGCGAGCCGATGGCGATGCCGGAGGTCCTGCGGGAGCGTCCCGGGTCGTCCCGCGCAGGCACGCGGGGTGGTCACGGTGGGCTCGGGGGCGGAGAGTTCGGCGGGGGCGCCTCGGCGCGGGCGTGGGGGGTCGGGCTGAACTTCGGGGCGATGGTGATCGCCGGCGGCGTGCTGGGGTGGCTGGTGGACTGGCTGGGCAGCGCGCCGTGGGGGCTGCTGGTCGGGCTGCTGACGGGGCTTGTGGTGGGGTTCACCCGCTTCGTCCGCGAGGCGCTGGCGGCCAACCGCTCGATGGCGGGGCGCGGGCGGCGCGGCCCCATGTGAGGCGGCGGGAGCGGCCCCGGCCCCGCGCGAAATTCGTGCGGCAACTCGCCCACGCGGGGGGGCTTCGCTATCCTTCCACCCCCTTGGGCCGGCCGCCCGCCCGGGAGAGGATTCCAGCACGGTGATGAGCCCCGGACCGGCCCATGTTGAGCCCAGCTTCCGCGATCAGCCGCGGGTCCGCCTGCCGATGTGGGCGGTGACGGCGTGGGTGCTCGGCGCGCCCGTCCCGGTCCTGACGGTGGCGGCGATTCTCGCGCTTCTCGGCCCCGGGCAGGCGAGCCTGTCCTCGGTCGCGCGGGTCTCGGTGGCGCTCTACGCCGGGACGGCGGCCGGGCTGCTGATCCTGTGGAGCGTGGGCGCGCGACAGGTGTTCTCGTGGGGGCCGCTGGTGATCGGGGCCGGCGTCATCCGCATGGCGGTGGCGCTGGCGGCGGGGGCGGCGATCTACGACCCGCAGCGGCCCGACAGGGTCTTCTTCTGGGGCGTGCTGCTGGTGGCGCTCCTGGCGACGCTGGCCGCCGAGACGGCGGTCGCGCGGGCCGCGATCGCCAGGGCGACCCGGAAACCAGCGACAGGCGCGGCCGCGAGCCCGGCCATCAGGATGGAGACCAGCGCGGCATGATCGGCTCGATGTTCATCCTGGCCGAAGGCCCCAACCCTGTCGGGCACGTCGCGGACCACCCCTTCTGGGTGACGGACGACGGCTGGGTGCTGTGGTCCGGGCACATGGGCAACCTCGTGCTCTCCGGGCTGATCCTCGTCCTGCTCTTCCCCTACCTGGCGAACAAGATCGCTCCCGCGAGAGGGGCGGCGGATGCCGAGGCCTACGTGCCGCGCAACCGGCTGGCCCAGCTGCTCGAGGTCTTCTGCGTCTACCTGCGGGAGAACACGGTCAGGCCGCTGCTGGGTGACCGGACCGACTTCTTCATTCCCTTCCTCTGGACGCTCTTTTTCTTCGTCCTGATCAACAACCTGCTGGGCCTGATCCCGTGGATCGATGCGCAGCACCTGCTGCTCCCCTATTTCCGCGAGCACCACATCGCGGTGATCGGCGGCACGGCGACCCAGAGCCTCTGGGTGACGGGGCTGCTGGCCTTCATCTCCTTCCTGGTGATCAACATCGCCGGCATCCGGCGGATCGGCCTGGTCGGCTACCTGAAGCACCTCACGGCCGGCACGCCCTGGTTCCTCTGGTGGCTGATGGTCCCGATCGAGATCCTGGGGACGTTCATCAAGCCCGTGGCCCTGGCCATCCGCCTCTTCGCGAACATGACGGCCGGGCACATCCTGTTGGCGACGCTCTTCATCTTCGTCGGGATGGCGCTGGCGGGGAACTTGCTCATCGGGGCCCCGGTCACGCTGATCTCGGTGGCCGGAGCGGTGGCGATCTATTTCCTGGAGCTGTTCGTCGCCTTCCTCCAGGCGTTCGTGTTCATGTTCCTGACGACGGTGTTCATCGCGCAGCTCGACCATCACGACCACGACCATTCGGAGGTCCACTCGCCCGAGGCGTTCGCGGGCGACCAGCACGATCACGCAGCGCCGCACCCCCACGGGGATGCCCCGGGCCCCACCAGCCCGGTGCCGGCCTAGACAAGGATTTTGCCGCCTCGGCCCCCGACTCCGCGGGGAGGGCCGACGGATGTGTCGGGCGTCCCTCCGGGGCGCCTCTCCCCGCGGGAGACGAAGGACGGGGACGAACGCTCCCCACAGCTCGAAAGGATCGTCATGAACACGCTGATCGTGAACTGCATGAAGGCCGGCATGGCGCTGGCCCTGTTGGCGCCGGCGATCGCCCAGGCCCAGGAAGCCAAGCCCGTGGCCGCGGGCCTGGGCGCCATCGGTGGCGGCCTGGCCGTCATCGGCGGCGGGATCGGGATCGGCCTCATCGGCAAGGGCGCGGTGGAGTCGATCGCCCGCCAGCCGGAGGCCAGCGGGCCGATCGTGACCAACATGATCCTGACCGCGGCGCTGGTCGAGGGCGCGGCCCTCTTCGCGGTCGTCGTCGGCCTGCTGGTCGTTCTCGGATGATCCCCCGCGCGCGGCCGACGGGTCGCGCGCCGGTTTGTGTGTCCGCCCTGACCTTCCGGAGGGAACCATGACCCGCCTCCTTCGAGCGATCTTCCTTGCCGGCGCGCTCAGCGTGGGGCTGTGGCTCGCGCCCGCCGGTAGTGCGCCGGGCCCGTCCGCGGCCTCGGCCCAGGAGCACGCCGCGACCGGCGCTGCGCGCGACGACCACGCGGCCGCTGCCCACGCCCCGCCCGGCCCCATCCCCTCCGTGAAGGCGGGTGTGGCCCCGATGGTGACCGCGCTGCTGGTGTTCGTGATCGTGCTCGTCGTGCTGAGCCGCACCGCCTGGCCGAAGATCAGCGCCGGGCTCGCGCAGCGCGAGCGCAAGATCCGCGAGGAGATCCTGGCCGCCGAGGCCGCCCGCCGCCAGGCCAGGGACGCCCTCGAGCAGTACGAGAAGTCGCTGGCCGAGGCGCGGGCCGAGGCCCAGAAGATGCTGGAGCAGGCCCGGGCCCAGCAGCAGATGCTGGCCGGCGAGCTGAAGGCCAAGGCCGACGTGGAGCTGACGGCGATGAAGGAGCGGGCCCGGCGCGACATCGAGGCCGCCAAGCGGGCCGCCATCAGCGAGATCTACGAGAAGAGCGCCGAGATGGCGGGCCTCATGGCCACCAAGATCCTCAAGCGCGAGGTCGGGGCCGCGGACCAGCGGAGGCTCCTCCAGGAGACCGTGACCGAGCTGGAGACGGTCAAGCCCTGAGCCGGCCACCCCGGGAGAACCGATGCCCCTGAGCGAAGCACAGCCCGACGCCCTGGCCTCCGTCTACGCCCGGTCGCTCTACCAGCTCGCCGACGAGGCGGGCGGCCAGCAGCGCATCGAGGAGGTCAACGACGAGCTCGAGTCGATCCTGGAGCTCTCCCGCGCCGACCCCAAGTTCTCCGAGTTCCTCGCCTCGCGCATCCTCGGCCGCAAGGAGCGGGCCCGCTCGCTCGACGCCATCTTCAAGGGCCGCATCCAGGACCTCACCCTCCGCTTCCTCCACATCCTCAACGCCAAGGCCCGCCTCTACCACCTCCCCGCCGTCGCCGCGGCCCTCGACCGGCTGGTGCAGGAGCGGTTCGGCAAGATCGAGGTCGATGTCTACACCGCCGCCCCCATCACGCCCGAGGAGCAGCGCGAGATCCGGGCCCAGCTCCAGAGGGTCCTCAAGCGCGAGCCCGTCCTGCACAGCTACACCGACCCGCGGATGATCGGCGGCGTCAGGCTCCAGATCGAGGACCAGCTCATCGACGCGTCGATCTCGACCCAGCTCCGACGGCTGCGGGAGCAGATCTCCGGCCCCGGCGCCGCCGAGCTGCGGGCGCGGGCGGACCGGCTGATCGAGGGGGCGGAGGGATAACAGCTTCACCGCGGAGAGCGCGGAGGTCGCGGAGGGGAGAATGGCGCCGCGGATCGGGGACAACGGGCTGGTGCTGGAGAAGCTGAGCGAGCAAGTGATCGGCGCGGCCATTGAGGTGCACCGCTCGCTCGGGCCCGGCCTGCTCGAGAACACCTACGAAGCGTGCCTGATGTACGAACTCGTCGAGCGGAAACTGAGCGTGCGCCGGCAGGTTGTGCTCCCCGTGGTGTACAAGGGCGTCCGGGTCGAATGCGGCTATCGACTCGACCTCCTTGTGGAGGATCAGCTCATCATCGAGGTCAGGGCCTGTGAGAGGCTCGACAGCATCCACGAGGCTCAACTGATCACGTACCTCAGGCTCACCGGTCTTCCGCTCGGCCTCCTGATCAACTTCAACGTGAGCCTCCTGAAGCACGGCATCCTCCGTCGCGCGAACACAAGGCCCCCCTCCGCGCCCTCCGCGAACTCCGCGGTGAACCCTCTGGAGTGAATCGATGGCAAAGAAGACGATCGACAGGGCCGAGGTCTCCGGCAAGCGCGTGCTGACCCGCGTCGACTTCAACGTCCCCATCGAGGATGGCCAGATCACCGACGACCGCCGCATCCGCGAGGCGCTCCCGACGATCCGGAGCATCGTCGAGCGCGGCGGGCGGGCCGTGCTCATGTCCCACCTCGGCCGCCCCGGCGGCACGGGCCCCGAGCCCGAGTTCTCCCTCAAGCCCTGCGCCGAGCGGCTCGCAGCGCTCCTGGGCCGCCCCGTCGCCTTCCCCAGCACCGACTGCACCGACGCCGCCGCCGCGGGCGCGGTCAACTCGATGAAGGACGGCGACGCCCTCCTTCTCGAGAACCTCCGCTTCCACAAGGGCGAGAAGAAGGGCGACCCCGCCTTCGCCGCCAAGCTCGCCGCCTACGGCGACCTCTACTGCAACGACGCCTTCGGCACCGCCCACCGCCCCGACGCCTCCATGGTGGCGGTTCCCAGCGTCATGTCCGGCAAGCCCAGGGTCGCTGGCTTCCTGCTCCAGAAGGAGCTGAAGTTCCTCGGCGAGGCCCTCGCCAGCCCCCGCAAGCCCTTCGTCGTCGTCCTCGGCGGCGCCAAGGTCTCCGACAAGATGGGCGCCATCGAGAACCTCCTCCCCCGGTCCGACAGCGTCCTCATCGGCGGCGCCATGGCCTACACCTTCCTCAAGGCCCTGGGCAAGCAGGTCGGCGAGAGCCGCGTCGAGGCCGAGCGCCTCGCCGACGCCAGGCGCATCCTCGATCTCGCCGCCAAAAGCAAGTGCGACCTGCACCTCCCCAGGGACCACGTCTGCTCCACCGTCTTCGCCGAGAGCGGCGGGCAGGTGGCTATCCACGACGGGAACATCCCCGAGGGCTTCCTGGGCCTCGACATCGGCCCCGCCACCCAGACCGAGTACGGCGGAATCCTGCGCAAGGCCGCCACCGTCGTCTGGAACGGCCCCATGGGCGTCTTCGAGTGGCGCCGCTTCGGCGTCGGCACCCAGCAGGTCGCCGCCGCCATCGCCGACGCCACCGCCAGGGGCGCCACCAGCATCGTCGGCGGCGGCGACACGGCCGCGGCCGTCGAGAAGTTCAGCCTCGCCGACAAGATGAGCCACGTCTCCACCGGCGGCGGCGCCTCGCTGGAGATGCTCGAGGGCAGGAAGTTCCAGAGCGTCGAGCTCCTCGACGAGGCCTGAGATGACCACACCCGCCGGCCGCACCGAGCGGAGCCCCCGCCCGGAGTCCGGGCCACCCTCGCGGTTCGCCTACCTGCGCTGGCTCCCGCTGGGCGCTACCGCCATCCTCGTCGCCGAGGCCGCCTGCTACCTCCCCGCCCCCGACTGGATCCAGGTCCACGCCGAGAGCGGGCCCATCGAGCTGATGCAGAACGCCTGCTGGTCCGCCGCGGCCCTCATCGCCGGCGCCGAGGCCCTGCGACGACGCGGGACCGACCGCCTCTTCACGGCCTGGCTCTTCGTGGTCGGGACGATGGCCGCGGCCCGCGAGCTCGACCTGCACGAGTGGCTCAACCCCGATCGCATCGGGCGCTGGGGCGTCAGTTTCCGCGCCGATTGGTGGTTCAGCCTGGAGTCAGCCCCCCTCTGGCTGAAGGCCGCGTGGGCCCTGGCCTTCGCGCTCCTCGCGTTTACGTTGCTGGCACCGATGTTGGCGCTGTGGAGGCCGGCCCTCCGTCTGCTCGTCCGCGGCGACGCCGCCGCGGGCCTCTTCGCCGTCGCCATCGCCTGCATGGGCTGCGGATACATCTCCGACGACCTGCTCCGCCACGCGGGCCTCCCGGTCGAACCGCTTCAGGCCATCGAGGAGACCTTCGAGCTGTTCGGCGCGGCCTCGTTCCTCGCGTCGGTCATCCTTCTGGCGCACACGCCCTTCGGCGCACGCCTCGCCCGACTGGCCGGCCCCGGATCGGCCCCGCGGTATCGTGAAGCCCCGTGACCCGCCCGCGGCCACATCCCCTCCTCGACCTCCTCCTGCTCACGGCCCTCTGCCTCGGGTCCTACCTGCCCGGGCTGACCACCTACGGCCTCGGCAACTGGCAGGAGGCCCAGCGGGCCCTCGTCGCCCGCGAGATGCAGGACCGCCGCGAGTGGATCGTCCCCACCGCCGGCGCCCAGCCCTACCTCGCCAAGCCTCCGATGATCTACTGGTGCCAGATGGCCCTCGCCGGGGCTCGCGGGGCCCGCTCGGGGGAGCTGGATCTCCGCCTGACCGTCGCCCTGGCCGGCTGGCTCGGCGTGCTGGCAACCTACGGCGCCGCCCGGCGCATGCTCGGTTCAGCGGGCTTCGGCGCCATCGCCGGCCTACACGGCCCAAGCGCAGCCCGCTGGTCAGCGCTCTTCCTCGCCACCGGCGTCCTCTACGTCCACTCCAGCCGCGTCGGCGAGCTCGACATCCTGCTCGCGCCCTTCACGGTCGTCGCCGTCTGGGGCGTCTTCGAGGCCTGGCGCAGCGCCGCCGAGCGCGGCCGCACCGCGATCGGCTGGCTCGCCCTCGCCGCGCTCGCCGGCGTCGGCGCAGCCCTCACCAAGGGCCCCCCCGCCATCCTCACGATCGGCATCGCCGCCTACGGCGGGATCATGGCCTGGTGCGCGAGCGCCCCGCAGGTCCTCCCCCAGGGCGAGCCGAGGCCCGCCCGCCGCGCCGGCGCTGCCTTCGGCGCTGCCGCCTTTCTCATCCTGGCCGTCTACCTCGGCGAGCCGCGCGACCCGCGGGCGTGGCTCGGCGTCCTCCTGCTCGCCCTCGGCGGCGGGCTCCTCGGCGCTGCCCTCGCCGGCCTCGCCAACCCGCGCCGGGCCCGGGCCTGCGCGCGGCTCCTCTCAAAGACCCACCCCCTCGCCGTCCTCGGCCTCCCCCTCGCCGCCTACTTCGGCTGGCTCTGGGCCGCCGCCGCCCGCATCGAGCCCGGCGCTGCCGTCGCCACCTTCGAGACCGAACGCTCCGACAACCTCCGCCTCTTCGTCCCCGAGTCCCCCCTCAACAACCTCGAAGGCGCCGCCTTCGGCGCGGGCCTCGGCTCCCTCGCCGCCGCCGCCGCCATCGTCTGGATCATCCGCCGCCGCATCGTCCCCGGCCCCGCCCTTTGGGTCCTGCTGGCGTGGACCGTCGGCGGCCTCATCGCCTTCAGCACCCTGGGCAAGGGCGTGCCGCGCTACCTCACCGCCCTCTGGCCCGGCATGGCCATGCTCGGCGCCGTCTGGTTCGCCTCGCTCATCCCCCGCCTCCCCCGCGGCCCGTGGATGCGCCGCGGCGCCCTCGCCGCCATCCTCGCCATCGCCCTGGCCCAGGCGTGGTGGTACGGCTGGCAGCGCCAGCGCGCCCACCCGGACCGCTCCCCGCGAGACCTCATCGCCGAGCTGCTCGCCTCCGGCATCGAGCCCGAGCGCCTCGGCATGTTCGAGTTCGACTCCCCCGCCGTGGACTTCTACGCCGGCCGGCCCGTGCCCTCGTACGTGGACATCGTCCCCCGCCCGGGGCTCGTGGGCGTCGGCCCGCGCTCCATCGGCGACCTTCGGCTCTCGCTGGGCGAGCGCGGCGAGGCCGTGCTCCTGGTCCGCCGCACCCAGCCGGGAGGCCAGGAGCCCACGCCCGCGCGAGACCGCATCACCGCCGCGGGGCTGGCCCTCGAGGAAGTCCCCACCCGGGCCTCCCTCCGCATCGACAACGCGAAGACGGAGGTGGGCGTGTTCCGCGTCCGGGCGAAGCCGTTCTGAGCGGCAGTGAGCCGGGGCGTCCCCGCCCCGGGCCCCGCCTCACGTCCTCTTGAACAGCTTCTCCAGCTCCCGGATCGTCAGCCGCACCGTCGTCGGCCGCCCGTGCGGGCAGTTGCTCGACCGGTCCACCTCCTCGCGCAGCCGCAGCAACTCCGCCAGCTCCCCCTCGCTCAGCCGGTCCCCCGCCTTCACCGCCGCCTTGCACGCCATCATGTCCAGCACCTCGTGCAGCGCCGCCTCGCTCCCCGGCGCAAACCCGTCCGCCTCCGCCCGCTCGAAGAGCTCCGTCAGCAGCTCCACCGGGTCCACGCCGCGGCTGAACAGGAACGTCGGGAACGCGTGCACCGCCAGGGCCCGCGGCCCGATCGCCTCCGCCTCGACGCCGATCCGCGCCAGCAGCGGCGCGAACTCCGCCAGCTTCTCCAGTTGCCGCTCGCTCGCCGGCACCACCGCCGGCGTCAGCAGCCGCTGGCTCTCCAGGGGCGCCTCGCGGATCCGCGCCATCAGCTGCTCGAACATCACCCGCTCGTGCAGCGCGTGCTGGTCCACGATCACCACCCCGTGCTCATCCTGCGTCACCAGGTAGCTGTTGTGGACCTGAAGGATCCGCTGCGCGGGCAGCGCCACCGGCATCGACGCGCCCCCCGCCGACGACCCCTCCTCGGGCGCCGCATGCGGCCCTGTCATCGCCGGCTCGATCGGCGCCGGCGGCGCCGGCCCCGAGGCCGCCGCCCGGATCGCCTCGTACGAGATGTCCCCCTGCGCCCGTTCCGGCACCTCGCGCCGGAAGTAGTCCACAAACCCCCCGAACCGCGACGCGGTCGCACCGGTCACCCCCTCACCCGGCCCCGCCCCGCCCGCCGGGCCCCCCGGCGAAGCCGAAGCCGGCAGGATCGCCCGCGCCTCGAACCCCCGCGACGCCTGCCCCGCCGTCGGCGTCAGGTCCGCCCCCCGCAGCGCATCGCGCACCGCCCGCAGCACCGCCGAGTGTACCAGCGACGGGTCGCGGAACCGCACCTCCACCTTCGCCGGGTGCACGTTCACATCCACCGCCCCGGGGTTCATCTCCAGCATCAGCACCGCCGTCGGGTGCCGCCCCGGCTCGATCAGCCCCCGGTACGCCTCCTTGATCGCGTGCTGCACCGTCTTGTCGCGGATGCACCGCCCGTTCAAAAACACGTGCTGCGCCTGGTTCGTCGCCCGCGCGATCGCCGGCAGCCCCACCAGCCCCCACAGCGCCAGCCCCCGCGCATCGTCGAACGAGTCCGCGCTGGCCTCCAGCAACTGCGGCCCCAGCTCCGGCCCCAGGATCGCCAGCGCCCGCTCCCGCGCCGACTGCCCCGGCGGCAGGTCCAGCACCACCCGCCCATCCACCCGCGCCGTGAACGCCACCGCCGGGTGCGCCATCGCCAGGTCCCGCACCGCATCCAGCGACCGCCCCTGCTCCGTCTGCGGCGTCCGCAGAAACTTCCGCCGCGCCGGCGTGTTGAAGAACAGGTTCCGCACCGTCACGCTCGTCCCCACCGGCCCCGCCGCGGGCTGCACCGGCCCCGCCTCCGCCCCCTCGGCGTGGACCTCCGCGGCCCCGTCCTGCTCCGCCGTGCGCGAGCGGATGGTCACGCGGGCCACAGAGGCGATCGAAGCGAGCGCCTCCCCCCGGAACCCCAGCGTGCCGATCTGGTCAAGGTCATCCGCCCGCTCGATCTTGCTGGTGGCGTGCGGGGCCAGGGCCAGCGGAAGCTCGGCCGCGGGGATGCCCCGCCCGTCGTCGCTCACGCGGATCAGCTCGATCCCGCCGGACTCCAGCTCGACCGTGACCCGCGAGGCGCCGGCATCAATGGCGTTCTCGACCAGTTCCTTCACCACCGAAGCCGGCCGCTCGACCACCTCGCCGGCGGCGATCTGGTTCACCAAGAGGTCCGGCAGAGCCCGGATCGGCCGTCGCGCAGTCGCGTCCGTTGCGGCGTGCATGGCGGCGAGTCTACATCGCCGTCGCCACGTCCACGTGAGGCGACACGAACCGACAGGCAGCCGCGCCGACACGAAGCATCCCCGTCAGGAGTCGAACCTGAAACCTCTGCCTTCGGAGGGCAGCGCTCTATCCAATTGAGCTACGGGGACTCGCACGCTCCGGGCCCTCCAAGCGTCGCCCCGCGGCCACGCCCCGCCCGGCGGTCCATCGGCGGGATGCTACGATGGCCGCCACGCGATGGCAACGGGCCCCGCCAAAGCCCGCCGGCGTGCGCCGCAATGCCCACGACGCACCCCGACGCCCCCCTCTACGCCGGCGCCGCGATCCCGGCCGACCCCCACGCCGGCGCTGTCCGCCCCGCGCCCCTCTGGGCCGCCCTCGTCTTCTCCTTCCTCGGCAGTCTCGGCACCGGCATCGTCACCACCGGCATCTTCTTCCTCTCCAAGCACTCCTACGGCTTCTCCGACGCGGAGAACTACCTGCTCGGCCTCGTCGAGGGCGTCACCTACATCGCCGGCGCCATCGGCGCTGGGCCCCTCCTCCGCCGCGCCCGCGCCCGCTTCGGCCTCAGCGCCCGCGCGGTCCTCTCCCTCATCCTCCTCGCCCTCGCCGCGTCCTGCCTGATCCCCCTCCTGGCCGCGGGCACCTCCGGCGCCGGGGCCAAGTGGGCGGTCTGGGTGCTCATGATCGTCTACAGCCCCATCACCGGGTCCCTGTGGCCGATGGTCGAGAGCTACATCAGCGGCGGGCGCTCGGGGCCGGCTCTGCGCAGCGCCATCGGCCGCTTCAACATCACCTGGTCGAGCGCCCTGGTGCTCGGCTTCTGGGTGCTCGGCCCGCTCGTCGAGCAACACGCCGTCGAGGCCGTCGTGGGCGTCGGCGCGGTGCACATCCTCTCCCTCCTCATCCTCCCCTGGCTCGGGCGCGAGCCCGGCCGCCACCTCCACGACGCCCACGAGCCCCACCCGCCCGAGTACCGCCAGTTGCTCGTGACCTTCCGTGTCCTCCTGCCCATGAGCTACCTGGTCTTCATGGGCCTCACCCCCTTCCTCCCCGGCATCCTCACCCGCCTCGACATCCCCCCCGGCTGGCAGACCCCCCTCACCGCCACCTGGATGGCAAGCCGCCTCGTCACCTTCAGGCTGCTGGAGCGCTGGCACGGCTGGCACGGCCGGTGGTACCCCGCCCTCGCCGGCACCGCCCTCCTGCTCGGCGGCTTCGCCGTCGCCGTCCTCACGCCCCTGCTCGGCAATGGCACAGCGCCCGTCGCCGCCCTCCTCGCCGGCCTTTGCGCCTTCGGCGTCGGCATGGCCACGATCTACGCTGCGGCCCTCTACTACGCCATGGAGGTCGGCCGGGCCGAGGTCGAGGCCGGCGGCAAGCATGAAGCCCTGATCGGCCTGGGCTATGCCGGCGGGCCGGCGTGCGGGCTGGCCGCCCTCGCCGCGGCCCATTCAGGCCTCCTCAGGACGGATTCCGTCGAGCCGGCCGTCCTCATGCTGGTCGGGGGTGTCGGCCTGGTCGCCGGCGGCGTGGCCGCCCAGCGGGCCTGGAGGGCCGGTCAGGCCGGCCGGGACGGCTGAACAGATCGGGAGTCTGGGGTGTATGTACGGGTAGGTCATGCCGGGCCGCTCAGGACGCCCGATATGATGGAACGGCGGAGGGATGGACTGGGCTCCCACAATCGCGGTTGTACGGTAGTCGATGGCAGCATGACGCACCTCCGGCCGCGAGAGGGTTCAAACCGAGACCGGATGTGGTCCACAGATCAGGGCATGAGCAGTGCCCGAGGGGCATGACATGGCGATGAATCGCTGGATCGGCGTGGGTTCGATGGCGGCGGTGATGGCCCTCGCGGGCATGGCCACGGCCCAGGCGCCGGCGGCCCCGGCGATGGAGGCCGTCCGGCTCGAACTGTCGCCGGACTGGTCCGCGAGGGTCTGGGAGGCGGCCGCCAAGGGCGACACCGACGCCCTCCTGAAGCTCCTCGAGGCGGCCCCCGCCGACGAGCGCCTGGCGCAGAACGTCGCCCTCCTCAAGGCCAACCTCGCCGCCCGCGAGACGAAGCGCCAGGAGCAGACCGCCAAGGTCAGCGCCGAGCTCGACAAGATCCTCGCCAGCGGCGGCGGCGACATCAGCCTCTCCCTCGCCCTCAAGTCGGCCATCGAGCTCCACATGCTCTCGACCGACAAGGGCACCGTCCAGAAGGACCCGCGCGTGGTCCGGCTGGTCGGCGACGCGGAGTCGGCCGCCAAGGCCGCGGCCGAGCGGGGCGACTGGCTCACCGCGAGCGACCTCTTCTCCCGCCTGAGCATGCTCTTCGAGGAGGAGGGCAGGTTCAAGGACGACATCAAGCGGGAGATGCAGCGCCTGGCGATGATCCGCCTCTACGCCCCCGAGCGCTTCTGGCACCTGCGGAACAACCGCCGCAACGCCGAGATCGCCTGGAAGCAGGCCCACAAGGACGTCGTCGCCGAGATCGAGGACGAGCGCACCGGCCGCAGCGCCGCCGACATCAAGGCCCGCAAGGAGGCCGAGACCCGCCCGCTCCCCCGCTACAACGACATGGGCGACAGCTTCCAGGAGAAGCTCGCGGGGATCGAGGAGACCATGGTGCAGAACGCCGTCGCCCGCGCCTACGGCCGGCACGTCGAGCGCAAGAGCATGGACAAGATCCTCGCCGGCGCCATCGACAGCGTCCGCACCCTGGTCACCACCGACGACCTGCGCCCGATCTTCCCCAGTCTCGCCGACGACCGCGCCCGCGAGGACTTCCTGGGCTACCTCGCCACCGAGGAGTCGCGCCTGGAGAAGGCCGGCGAGAACGCCGGCGCCGGCGACCTCGTCCTGCTCATCCGCCGCATGGTCGAGCGCAGCGACAAGACCGTCAAGCTCCCCAGGTACGCCCTCCTCCACGAGTTCGGCAACGGCGCCATGCTCGCCCTGGATGAGTTCAGCGCCATCATCTGGCCCGACGAGATCCGCCGCTTCAACCGCAACACCCAGGGCAAGTTCATCGGCGTGGGCATCCAGATCGAACTCGACCCGCTCTGGAACATCCGCGTGGTGACCCCGCTCGACAGCACCCCCGCCCAGCGCGCCGGCGTCCGCTCCGGCGACCTCATCCGCAAGGTCGACGGCAAGAGCACCGAGGGCTTCACCCTCGACCAAGCCGTGGATGTCATCACCGGTCCCGCCGACACCGAGGTCGTCCTCACCGTCGAGCGCGGCGACGAGGCTCAGAAGGCCGAGCTGGAGTTCCCCCTCACCCGCCAGCAGATCGACGTCATCACCGTCAAGGGCTGGAAGCGCGACGGCGCCCGCGAGGACGCCTGGAACTGGTTCATCGACCCCGAGAGCAAGATCGGCTACATCCGCGTCACCCAGTTCGCCGAACGCACCGACGCCGAGCTCGACCGCGCCATCGACCAGCTCCGCCAGGCCGGCGCCGCCGGCGTCATCCTCGACCTCCGCTTCAACCCCGGCGGCCTCCTCGAGCAGGCCGTCGCCGTCGTCAGCCGATTCGTCGATGGGGCCTCCGCCCAGCGCCACAACAACGGCCTCGTCGTCACCACCCACGACAAGGACAACCAGCTCGTCCAGAAGGAGGCCGTCCTCAAGGGCAAGGCCCGGCTCCGCAACGTCCCCGTCGTCGTCCTCATCAACGAGGGCTCCGCCTCCGCCAGCGAGATCGTCTCCGGCGCCCTCCAGGACTACGCCAAGACCGGCGAGGTCAGGGCCGTCGTCCTCGGCGCCCGCAGCTACGGCAAGGGCAGCGTCCAGAACGTCTGGCCCATGGAGCACCGCGCCCAGATGGCCGCCGTCAAGGTCACCACCCAGTACTACCTCCTCCCCGCCGGCCGCAAGATCCACCGCGTCCCCGCCGCCCCCGAGTGGGGCGTGGACCCGGACCTGAAGGTCGAGATGCTCCCCATGCAGGTCACCGACGCCGCCCAGCTCCGCCTCAACGCCGACGTCCTGCGCCTCGGCGAGCCCCACGCCATGGCCGCCGGCGCTGAGCCCACCGCCAACCCCGAGGACCTCATCACCAAGGGCATGGACCTCCAGCTCCACACCGCCCTGGTCATCCTCCAGGCCCAGGCCCGCGGCAAGGCCGACACCGCCATGATCGAGAAGCGCACGGCGAACAACTGATTTGCCGCCGCTGTCCCGAGAGAGCCACCGAGACCAGTGGGCGGGCCCGTGCCCGCCCCCCCACGTTCACATTGGTGGCCGGCGCACAACCTCCTTCCCGCCGGGCAGACCCTCGCGCGCGTTCCTACGCTTCCCCGGGCGGCCGCCACGCCGCGCGCCCGCTCACCCGGCGACAGCTCAGCAAGGACCCCCATGGCGCAGACCTCCGTGCGACCCCAGTCTCAGCAGGGCAAGCCCACGCCCGCCGCCCCCGCCGGCCCCAGGAAGCGGGGCATCTCCGCCTCCCTCCCGGATGCCACCCTCATCGAGTGGCTCCGCCAGATGCTCCTCATCCGCGAGTTCGAGAACCGCACCGCCCAGGCCTACCAGCAGGCCAAGATCGGCGGCTTCTGCCACCTCTACACCGGCCAGGAGGCCACCGCCATCGGCACCATCGCCTCCGTCCGGCCGGATGACCCCGTCATCACCGCCTACCGCGACCACGGCCACGCCCTCGCCCGCGGCATGTCCGCCCGCGCCTGCATGGCCGAGATGTACGGCAAGGCCACCGGCTGCGCCAAGGGCAAGGGCGGGTCGATGCACATGTTCGACAAGCCCCACTGGCTCTTCGGCGGCCACGGGATCGTCGGCGCCCAGACCCCCATGGGCGCCGGCCTGGCCTTCGCCTCCCGCTACGAGTGGGAGGTGCTGAACCGCTCCCTCGACGGCTCACCGGCGAAGAAACGGGTCTGCCTCTGCTACCTCGGCGATGGCGCCCTGAACCAGGGCGCCCTCCACGAGGCCATGAACCTCGCCGGCCTGTTCTCCCTCCCGGTCATCTACGTGGTCGAGAACAACGGCTACTCGATGGGCACCAGCATCGAGCGCGGCACCACCATGGCCCACGACCTGCGCAAAAAGGCCGACGCCTACGGCATCGAGGGCCGCATCATGGACGGCTTCGACGCCATGGAGCTGTACGACTCCTTCCGCCCCTTCGTGGATGCCATCCGCGACGACCAGCGCCCCGGCTTCGTGGACCTCAAGACCTACCGCTACCTCGGCCACTCCATGTCCGACCCCCAGAAGTACCGCACCAGGGACGAGGTGGACAAGTTCAAGGAGCGCGACTCGATCAACGCCCACGCGTCCTACCTCATGACCGAGCGCAAGAACCCCAGGGGCGAGCCCGCCCTCACCGAGCCCGCCTTCCTCGAAATGCAGCGCGAGGTCAAGGAGATCGTCCGCGACGCCATCGAGTTCGCCGAGCAGAGCCCGACGCCCGACGCCGCGAAGGAGCTCTACAGCGACGTCTTCATCAACCCCCTCTCCAATAGCAGCCCCCTGGCCGACTACACCCACGGCGAGAAGAACCCGCTGCTCTGAGGGAGTTCCCGATGACCGCCACAGAACTACGAGATGCCCTCGCGGCCGAGCCCTTCCGCCCATTCCGCTTGCGCTTCGGGAGTGGGAAGATCGTTGAGGTCGTGAACCCGGGGCTGGTTGCCGTCAGCGCGACCGGGAGGACTGCGGTCGCGTACAAGCCCCGCGGCGATGGCTGGGACGTCATCGATGTTCCGCTGGTCGAGGCCCTGGAGTGTCCCGAGGAGCGCGAACGCCGGAAGCGCAACGGCCGGAAGCACTGATTCTCACTCACAGAACACCATGACCACCGCCACCGCACCCCTCCCCCCCGGCGCCCGCCTCGTTCACCACCCCGCCCTCCCCGGCGGCTTCGCCGTCCCGGACTTCGACCGCCCCCTCCCCCCGCGCCAGGGCGAGGGAGGGGGGCGCATCATCCAGTTCCGCGAGGCACTCCGCGAGGCCATGGCCGAGGAGATGCGCCGCGACCCCCGCGTCTTCCTCATGGGCGAGGAGGTCGCCCAGTACCAGGGGGCCTACAAAATCTCCCAGGGCATGCTCGAGGAGTTCGGCCCCCAGCGCATCATCGACACCCCCATCTCCGAGAACGGCTTCTCCGGCCTCGGCATCGCCGCCGCCATGTACGGCCTCCGCCCCATCATCGAGTTCATGTCCTGGTCCTTCTCCCTCGTCGCCGCCGACCCCATCCTCAACAACGCCCCCAAGATGCTCTACATGTCCGGCGGCCAGTGGGGATGCCCCATCGTCTTCCGCGGCAACGACGGCGCCGGCGGCCAGCTCGGCTCCACCCACTCCTGGACCGTCGAGGGCCTCTACAGCAACGTCCCCGGCGTCAAGATCGTCATCCCCAGCACCCCCTACGACGCCAAGGGCCTCCTCAAGACCTCCATCCTCGACCCCGACCCCGTCTTCTTCCTCGAGTCCGAGCGCATGCTCGGCGACAAGGGCCACGTCCCACCGGAGGAGTACTACATCCCCCTCGGAAAGGCCTTCCGCGCCCGCGAGGGCGACGCCTGCACCCTGGTCTCCTTCGGACGGCCCGTGCACTTCTGCCTCGAGGCCGCCGCCGCGCTCGCCAAGGACGGCATCGAGGCCGATGTCCTCGACATGCGCTGCATCCGCCCGCTGGATATCGACGCCGTCCTCGAGAGTCTCGCCCGCACCAACCGCCTCGTCGTCGTGGACCAGAGCTGGCCGTTCTCCGGCGTCGCCACCGAGGTCATCACCCAGGTCATCGAGCGCGGCTTCGACCTCCTCGACCACCAGCCCATCCGCGTCACCACCGAGGATGTCCCCACTCCCTACGCCAAAAACCTGGAGGCCGCATACCTCCCCAACGCCGGCAAGATCGCCGCCGCGGTCAACCGCACCCTCGCCTAGCCCGCCGCCACCACGGCCCGTCACGGGCACCCGGCGGCGTACTTCGTCAGGAAGCAGCCGAAGTCCTGCACGTTGAGCACGGGCGGCGTCGTGCTCCCGTCGCAGTTGGCGTAGGCCTCCCCCGCGGCGTACCGCGTCAGGAAGCAGCCGAAATCCTGCACGTTCAGCACGGGGGCGGTCGTGCTCCCATCGCAGTTGGCGTAGCACCCGCCGCTCCCCAGGTGCAGCCGCGTGATCGTGTAGTTCGCGTTGCTGGTGCTGGTCGTGCCGGTGTAGCTGGCCACGAACATCCCGCGGTAGTTCCCCGCGTTGGAGTTCGCATCCATCCCCGGGCTACTCGCCCCGTTCCCCGTGTGGCGGACCGTGATCGCGTAGTTCTTGCTCGTGTCGAACGTGAACGGCGCCACGTTGAAGTCCACGACTACCGTTCCGAAGGCGTTGGGCGCCGACCCCGTGGGGAACGACCCGGCGGGGATGGCCAGCGACCCGGCCCGCACCTGGACCTCCGTGCCGGGCAGGACGTTGTCAGCGAAGTTCGGGTTGAGGGACGCGCCCAGCGGGACCGCCAACTCCCCGACGTAGACGTCGTAGTTCGCGTACACCTGCGTCGTGGCGGGCACCGTCCCCCCCGCCCGCGTCCGCGTCGTGAACCCCTCGATCCGGTTGAACCCCGCCGCCAGGGCCAGGTCCGAGCCCGGGATCACCCACTGCGCGCTTCGGGCTGCGCTGTTGAACATCGTCACGACCGAACTGGTCCCCTGGACGCTCTCATTCGCCGGCGGGATCACCAGCGTCTGCGCCGCCGCGAGACCCGCGAGCGAGGGAAGGGCGAGCAGGCCGACGTTCCGAGGTGTGCGCATGGGTCTGCTCCTTGTCGCGGGCGCGGCCGGACTCCGCCCCAATGAAGGTACCAGACCCGCTCGCCCGCACCAACGCGAACTTCGCCCGAATCGGCCAGCGCGGGCCCTCTCGCACCCCCGGCACGACAGGCGTACCCTCGATCTCAGCCCCTCCGCCCGCGCCCGCCCCGGGAACCGCCATGCCGATCCAGGTCACTATGCCCCGCCTCTCCGACACGATGGAGCAGGGCACCGTCGTGAAGTGGAACGTCAAGGAAGGCCAGCAGGTCAAGAGCGGCGATGTCGTCGCCGACATCGAGACCGACAAGGCCACGATGGAACTGCAGTCCTTCGACGACGGCACCGTCGCGAAGCTCGCCGTCCCCGAGGGGCAGACCGTCAAGGTCGGCACCGTCATCCTCACCCTCGCCGCGCCGGGGGAGAGCGTCGAAGACGCGACCAAGGCCGCCAACTCCGCGCCCGAGTCCAAGCCCGCCGCCCAGCCCGCGAAGAAGGAGCCCGGCGAGTCCAGACGAGCCGCCGAGCACGGCGTCGGCTTCTCCGAGCGCGAGGAGGTCGGCACCGCCGTCCTCGACCGCCCCGGCCGCCGCGCCGAGGGCGCCACACCCCCGCCCGCCGCGAAGGCCCCGCCCCCCTCGCAGCAGCCCACGCCCGAGCCCAAGGGCGGGGGCCGCATCTTCGCCTCCCCCCTCGCCCGGAAGATCGCCGAAGAGGCCGGCGTGGACCTCAGCGCCGTCGAGGGTACCGGCCCCTCCGGACGCATCACCCGGAAGGATGTCGAAGCGGCGATGGGCGGGGGCAAGGGCGGCGCCGCGGCCATCCCCGGCAGGCCCGCGTCCCGCATCCCCACCGCGGGCACCGTCCCCGTCCCCGCCTTCGAGTCCGACCTCCCGCGCCTCGAGCCCCGCGTCGTCCCCCTCTCCAACGTGCGCCGGGTCATCGCCCGCCGCCTCGTCGAGAGCAAGACCACTATCCCCCACTACCAGGTCACCGTCGAGGCCGACATGGATGCGCTCATGGACCTGCGGGCCCGCCTCAACGACCAGCTCGCACAGCAGGGCCTCAAGCTCTCCGTCAACGACTTCCTCGTCCGGGCCTGCGCCCTGGCCATGCACCAGCACCCCTTCGTCAACAGCCGCTGGCGCGACGAGGGCAAGGACGGCGAGGCCTCCATCGAGATCGTCGGCGAGGTCAACATCGCCGTCGCCATCGCCCTCCCACCCGAGCGCGGCGGCGGTCTCGTCGTCGCCACGCTCCGCAACGCCGACCGCATGGGCCTCCGCCACATCTCCAGCGAGACCCGCCGCCTCGCCGAGAAGGCCCGCTCCAAGGGCCTCAGCCCCGAGGAGATGGCCGACTCCACCTTCACCATCTCCAACCTCGGCATGTACGGCGTCGAGCACTTCACCGCCATCATCAACCCCCCCAACGTCGCCATCCTCGCCGTCGGCGCCGCACTCGAGAAGCCGGTCGTGAAGAACGGCCAGCTCGCCGTCGGCCACCGCATGGCCATGACCATGTCCAGCGACCACCGCGTCGTCGACGGCGCCATGGCCGCCGAGTACCTCGCCACCGTCCGCGGAATGCTCGAACGCCCCGCGACCCTCCTGGTCTGATGGACGGCCCAGACCCCCAAACAGAGAGCCCCGCCGGCCCGCCC
>JBBDXI010000006.1:0-8815 GCA_040902425.1 Phycisphaerales bacterium | reverse complement strand
GGGGGCGGGGTCGTCGCTTCGCGACGTGCTGCGCCCCTGGCAACGTGCGTGCGCCCTCCGGGCGAAGAAGGGGGCGACGGGCAAGGGCGACGGGAAGTGTCCCTGCGCACACCGCGCGTGCCGCGCTCTACCTGGTCATATTCCGGCGGCCGGGTTCCCACTCCCCACGGAGCCAGCGAACGAAGTTCTCCGCATGGAGCAGGTACGTCTTTCGAGTGTTCTCTTCCATGTTCCTGCTTCTTGAAGTTCGGCGAGCACTTCGCGGTACTTCTCGATGGCGACGTCGACCTGTTCGAGCGCGTGACTTCCGATCCGTATCGTGCTCATGGGCGCCTCCAGCGATCACCGTGTGTCGGGAACCGTCAGCACCGCCTTCTCCGGCGCCAGGCCCTGGCGGGTGCTGCGGAACATGGTGTGGGTGAAGAACACCCCGTCCACCTGGCGCGACCACACCGCGTTCATCGGCATGTAGCCCAGCGGGCGCATCACGAACTCGGCGCGGAGCCAGTGCCACGCGGGGGCGGTCTTCAGGTCCACGTAGAGGAAGGGGTGGCCGAGCTTCGAGAGGTGGTCGCCGAGGCTCTCAGTCGGACTGGGCTCGATGGGGAAGGCCTGGGGGCGGAAGGCGGTCGCGGCCTCGCCCTCGTGGGCGTCGAAGGCGATGGTGTACATCGCGTCGCCCAGGGCCTTCTTTGCCACCGTGCCGGCGGTGACGGCGTTCTTGTACATATCCGGGTTCTGCTGCGGGCGGATGGCCTGGACGTCGTGGACCTCGTGCATCGTCGCGGCCCAGACGATGAGCTTGCGGCCCTTGTACCGCTCGTTCGCGAGCCAGATCAGGTTCTCGCCCATGCGCTGGTCGCGGGCGTTGAGGTGGCCGCCGGCGTAGGCGCCGCCCTTGTGCGTGGCGGTGGCGAGAGTCATGGCGAGCGTGGTCCGGGCGTCGTCGATGGTGCGGCGCATGAAGATGGCCTCGGGCTCGCCGTGGGATTCGATCAGCTTCGCGCGGGAGCCGTCGGCGAGGCCGGCGAGGTTCTCCAGGCCCTGCTTCAGGCCCCTGAGTGTCTCGATGGGCGCCTTGTCGTCCTGCAGGCGCTGGGCGTCGCGCCGGAGGGCCTCGAGGACCCTGGCGGAGGGGTGGCTCTCGCCGAGGGGGGCCATGTGCTTCGCCATCGCATCGACCCAGCGCTCGACCTTGCCGCTGCTGAACTGGCAGTCGTAGCCGGCGACTTCGAGCGGGCGCTCGGTGGCCGCGGCCGCGCGGATGTATTGGAGGACCGGCTGCACCTGCGCCGACAGGCACCAGATCCCGAAGATGCCGTTGCGCCAGGCGTCGTCGATGGGGATGGCGGGGTCTCGCAGGCCCTTGTCGGCGAGGCGGCAGTCGAAGAGGCCGGACTCCCAGACGAGGACGTCGAAGCCCATCTCTTGGTGGAGGAACTCGACGAGGCGGCACTTGGCGAGGAAGCAGGCGCCGTCGCCGTGGGACTGCTCGCCGAGCTGGACGATGCGGGCCTCGCCGATGAACGTCTTCAGGGGCCGGAGGTCGGCGAAGTCGCGCTCGCGGGGGTCGATGGAGCGGATGCGGACGGCGTTGGCGGCGAGCCAGGCGGTGTCGTCGGAGGCGAGCGGCGGCGGGTCGGCCGCGGGCGGCTGCGCGGGGGGCCCGGGGGGCTGGGCGAGGACGGAGGCGACAAGAAGGAGGGTGAGCATGTGGACTCCGTGGGCTTGAAATCAAGAGTACGCAGAGGTCGCGGAGATCACGCGGAGAGCGCAGATGAGAGAACGCGGCCTGCTTCGCCGGTGCGCCTGTGACTCGGCCGCACTCATTCCTCTCTGCGTTCTCCGCGTGATCTCTGCGCCCTCTGCGTACGCTTCGTGCATGCCGATGCCGCGGATCGCCATCGTGGGCCGACCGAACGTGGGGAAGAGCTCCCTCTTGAACATGATGGCCGGCGCGAAGGTTTCCATCGTCGATTCGACGCCGGGGACGACGCGGGACCGGGTGGGGGCGGTGGTGGAGGTCAAATCGCCCGACCAGCGGCCGGCGCGGGCGGTCGAGGTGATCGACACGGGTGGGTATGGTGTCTACACGGCGGAGGGGCAGCGGTACGACGAGATCGGGGAGGACCTGGGGACGCTGAGGCCGGAGATCGAGGCGCAAATTGCGGCGGCCATCCGGGAGGCGGACCTGATCCTGTTCGCGGTGGATGCGCAGGCGGGGGTGACGCCGCAGGATGAGGAGATCGCGCGGTGGCTGCGGGAGGGGAGGCTTCCGGGGGAAGCCAAAGCGGCAAAGCAGCAACGCAGCAAAGCAGCAAAGGCGGGGAAGAGCACTGACTCTGCCCCAAAGCCGGGCAGGTCGGTGGCACGGAAGATGCCGGCGGTGCGGGTGGTGGCGACGAAGGTGGACGGGCCCAAGTGGGAGGCGCACGCGCACGAGCTGGCGGGGCTGGGGTTCGGGGAGCCGCTGCTGGTCTCGGCGAAGAGCAACTACTTCCGGCGGGATTTCCTGGATGAGCTGTACGAGTTGCTGCCGGGAGAGGCAGGCGGGACGCCTGCCCCACGGGGGGAAGACGCGGGCGCGGCGCCCGCGCCCCGGGCCCCGGTGGACCTGATGCTGGCGATCATCGGGAAGCGCAACGCGGGGAAGAGCTCGCTGGTGAACGCGCTGGCGGGCGAGAAGCGCGTGATCGTCTCGGAGATCGCGGGGACGACGCGGGACGCGGTGGATGTGCGGTTCGAGATGGACGGGAAGAGCTTCCTGGCGATCGACACGGCGGGGCTGCGGCGGAGGAAGAGCTTCGCCAGCCGGATCGAATGGTTCGCCTTCGACCGCGCCAAGCGGGCGGTGGACCGGGCGGATGTGGTCCTGGTGCTCGTCGACGCGACCGAGCCGCTCTCGCAGGTGGATGAGCAGCTGGCGATGGTGGCGCAGAAGGCCTTCAAGCCCGTGGTGATCGCGGTGAACAAATGGGACCTCGCCGCCGTCGGCTCCGACCACCGGGGGCGCCCGGTGACCACGGCGCGGTACGAGGAGTACATCCGCAAGGAGCTCAAGGGGCTGGACTTCGCGCCGATCGCGTTCGTCTCGGCGGAGTCGCGGCTGAACCTGAAGGAGACGGTGCGGCTCGCGTTCGAGCTGAAGGACCAGGCGGAGCAGCGCGTCGGCACGGGGAAGCTGAACCGGCTGATCAAGGGGATCCTGGAGCGGAGCAACCCGCCGAGCAAGCTGGGGACGCTGGCCAAGTGCTACTACGTGGCGCAGGTGGCCGTGGCGCCGCCGACGATCGTGATGGTGGTGAACCGGCCGGTGCTGTTCACGGCGAACTACCAGCGGTTCCTGATCAACCGCTTCCGCGAGGCGCTGCCCTTCGGGGAGGTGCCGATCCGGCTGATGGTCCGCGGGCGCAAACCGGGCAAGACGTGGGAGACCTCCGAGGAGCTCTCGCGCGACGAGACCCGCGAGATCGAGCGGGAGGCGGTCGAGGCGGCCCGCGAGGAGGGCGCCGTCGATGTCGCGGCGATGCCGGCGGAGGCGGAGGCGTACTTCGAGGAGGAGTAGAGGCGCCGGGAATGAGTGCCGCTACTCCTCACGAACTGAGGTTGCCGATGGCGGCGAGCAACGGCGTCGCCCGGCGCGTCGGCTGGTAGGCCGCGCTCGGCGGGGCGCCGTCGATGAGCCGGCGGGCGATGAGGCCGGCGGCCAGCAGGTCCTTCAGGGCGAGGGCCAGGGCGCGGTCGGTGAGCGTCGGGGTGTAGGCCTTGAGCTCGCTGAACCGGCGGCGCCCGGCGCGGATGGCCGCGAGGACGGCCAGCGACCAGCGGCGGCGGAGCACCTCGGCCAGGCCGAGCCGGCGGGCGAGGTCGTGGAGGGCGATGCAGGCGGGGCCGAGGGCGCGGCCGCGGGGCGTGAGGATGTACTCGGGGCGGAGGGGGTGGCCGTAGCCGGGGTTGGGGGTGGCCAGGCCGAGGGCGATGAGGTGGTCGAGGGCCTCGCGGGCGGCGGGGCGGCTGGCGCCGAGCGAGTTGACGAGGGTGATGAACTTGAGGCCGCCGGCGCGGTGGAGCTCGGCGAGGGCGGGGAGCGCCCAGCGGCGGCGGCCGAGGGCGATGAGCGTGGCGAGGGGGTCCATGGGCATCCGTGCGGGTCGCCCCCCACACCACAGGCGGGACGCCTGTGCCACTGAAGAGAGGGGGTTGACACAGGAATATAGCAACTATACTTTCAGCACACAAGGCCCGCGCGGCGGGCTTGCGTTCCGGGCAGAAGCTGAGACACTCTGGCGCGAAGCGGAGCGGGAAAAAGGAGCGAAGCGATGGCGTCCCCCCTGAACTACGACGGCGGCCTGACGATCTCCCTGCAGGTGAAGGACCGGAAGAAGTCGCAGCAGTGGTACGGCGATGTGCTGGGGTTCAACCTGCTCTACGACGTGGCCGAGATCGGCTGGTGCGAGATGGCCACCGAGGTGGACGGGGGGAAGGTGAACATCGGCCTGTCGGAGGTGGAAGCCCCCAAGACGGGCGCGGGCCCGGTGCCGACCTGGGGGGTGAAGGACATCGGCAAGGCCCGCTCGATGATGGAGGCCAAGAGCGTCCGTTTCGACGGCGCCACGCAGGAGATCGAGGGGATGGTGAAGCTGGCGACGTTCTTCGACCCCGACGGCAACGCGCACATGCTCTACCAGTCGATGATGAAGGGCTGAGCGGGGGTTTGAACGGCGGCGCGCGGGTCCGGCGGCGGTGCGGCTACTGTTTTGCAGCCGACCCGGCCGGAGGTGCGCGATGAGGAAGCTGGTCAAGATCGTCCTGGGACTCGCGGGCGTCGTCGTGCTGCTGGTGATCGGGCTGGTGGTCGTCCTGGTCCTGCAGCTGAACTCGATCGCCCGGCAGGGCGTCGAGAAGGGCGGGACGTACGCGCTGGGCGTGCCGACCACGCTGAAGGATGTGGACATCGGGCTCCTGGGCGGGACGATGCAGCTGAACGCGCTGCACGTGGGCAACGCCCCGGGGTTCCCCAGCGACCACTTCCTGACCCTGGGCGAGGGGAAGGTGGCGGTGCAGCTCAGCTCGCTGCGGGGGGATGTGATCCGCGTGCCGGAGCTGACGCTCTCGGACATCGACGTCGCCCTGGAGAAGATGGACGGCAAGGCCAACTACGACGTGATCATGGGGAACCTGGAGAAGCTCACGGGCGGCAAGCCCGGCGAGCCCGCCCCGCCGGCGCCCAAGGAGGGGCAGAAGAAGCTGATCATCGGGACGCTGACGATCCGCAACGTCAACGTGCACGCGGACCTGATCGGCGGCCCGGGGGCGATGGGGCGGGCGACGAGGGTGAACGTGCCCATCCCCGAGATCAGGCTGACGGATGTCGGCCAGACCGGCGAGGGCGTCGCGGGGTCGGGGGTGACGATCAGCGAGCTGGCGGGCCTGATCGTGCAGGCCGTGATGGCCGCGGCGGTCGAGAACGGCGGGCTACCCGCGGAGTTCACGGCGGACCTGAGGGGGCACCTGGCGAACCTGGGGGACATGGCGGGGGGCCTGGGCAAGCAGGTGGCGGCGCAGGCGACGACGGCGGTGCAGGACCTGGCGAAGCGGGCCGGGCCGCTGGGTGACGACCTGGGGAAGAAGGCGGGAGAGGAACTGCAGAAGCAGGCGGACAAACTGGGGGAGGGGCTGAAGGGGATCCTGCCGGGGAAGAAGGACGAGAAGAAGTGAGCCTCTCCGGCGGAACCTGCTGATGTCGCCCGGGCTCGCCCAGGCGTGGCTGGCGGCCGTCGCCGACCCGCGGATCGCGGGGGCGCTGGAGGCGGTGTACGCGGAGGCTGCGGCGGAGATCGAGGCGCGGAAGCCGGTGTGCGTGGCCTCGGGGCGGTGCTGCCACTTCGAGGCGTACGGGCACCGGCTGTACGTGACGGGGCTGGAGGCGGCGTACACGGTGTCGCGGGCGGGCCGGCGGGACCGGGCGGGGTCAGCCCCCGGCGGGGCGCGGGGGGCGCTGTCGCTGCCGGTTCTCAGCGCGGCCACGCTCGCGGGGGCCCAGGGCGCGGGGATGTGCCCGTTCCTTCAGGGCACGCTGTGCACGGTGCACGAGATCAAGCCGCTGGCGTGCCGGACGTACTACTGCGACCCGACCGCGCAGGAGTGGCAGCAGGCGCTGACGGAGCGGCTGCTGGGGCGCATCCGGGGGATCCACGAGGAGTTCGGGGTGGAGTACCGCTACGGCGAGTGGTGGGGCGTGCTGGCGTCGTTCACCAGGTGAGGCGGCCGGTCTGGCTCTTGGGGGCCTTGGGCATGGCGTCCTTGGAGACGAGCAGCGCCTCGCGCCGGGGGGCGAGGCTGCCGAAGACGACGGAGAGGAGGGCGAGGCCGACGCCCCAGACGGCGGCGTTGGCGCCCATCATGGTGAGGGAGAGCGTCGCGCGGGCGGAGCCGTAGCTGGCGAAGGCCATGGGGAAGCCCAGCTCGCCGACGTTGCCGGCGCGCTCGTGGAGGCGGAGGGTGTAGAGGGAGAAGAGGCCGAAGACGGCGCCGCCGATGAGCAGCCACCAGAGCGGGCCGCGGAGGCCGGTGGTCATGGGGCCGGAGAGGGCGAGCAGGAGGCTGAGGACCAGGCCGATGATGACGCCGGACCGGGCGGTGCTCATGTTGGCGGCGCGGACCCGCTCGTCGGGGTGGAACCAGAAGCTGAAGGTGACGAGGATGAGGACGACCAGGAGGCAGCCGAAGGACCGCTGGTCCGGGGCGACGATGAAGGCGAGGACGGCGGCGCCCAGGGAGAGGGCGATGAGCGGGTGCACGGGGCTGGTGTGGTCGAACTGGGCGATGGACGCGAAGCAGAACTCGGCCATGGTGATGGCGGCGGGCTCGGCCCCGATGGCGGGGAAGAGCAGCGCGCCCCAGGCGCAGAGCACGAGGACGGCGATGAGGGAGACGAGCATGCCGGGGAGTCGGGGTAGCATGTTGAGCGCATCGGCGGGATGGGGCGGGGGCTCCATCAATCCGGGCGCGGTTCCCGGACGTGGGGCTTGCCCAGGCGGCGCAGCCGGTAGCGCATGAGGCGCTCCAAGGGCCCGCCGCCTCGTGACCGCGTTCCCGGAACCTGCGGGGGCGGGGGCGGGTCGTTCCAGAGGCCGTCGATGGCGCCCCAGAGGGTTCGCCAGTGGGCGCGGGGGCTGAGGCCGGCGAGGCGGTGGGCCCAGGCCCAGCCGCCGAGGATGCCCAGGATGAGCCACCGGCGGCGCCCCCCCGCCCCGTGGCGCCGGCAGACCCAGACCCAGTTGCGGGTGGCGAGCTCGAACCAGCGGGGGCTCTTGCGTCGGGCGGCGGGGGAATCGTGCCAGACGGTCCAGGCGGGGTTGAAGTGGACGCCGTGCCCGGCGCGGAGGAGCGTGAGGGCGAGGTCTACATCGTTGCGGTAGAGGAAGAAGGCTTCCTCGTAGCCGCCGGCGCGGTCCCAGGCATCCCGCCGGATGAGGTTGCCGCAGCCCATGAAGGGGAAGCGGTCGTCGGGTTGCGCGGCCCGGGGGTCGATGAAGGCCCACTCGCTGGCGCGGGTCTGCGGGTGGCGGGGGTGGAGGGCGACGGCGGCGATGGGCGGGCGCGCGGCGAGGAGGTCCAGGGCATGGCCGAGGGCGCCGTCGTCGGGCCAGGCGTCGTCGTCGAGGATCAGGATCGTCTCGCCGGTGGTGCGGGCGACGGCGTGGTTGAAGGCGGCGACGCCGATGTTCTCGCCCATGTCGATGAGGCGGAGGTCGCGGAAGCGGCGGTGGAACTTCTCCGGGGTGCCGTCGGTGGAGGCGTTGTCGGCGACGATGATCTCAGCGCCGGCGAGGTCGGGGTTGGCGAGGAGGCGCTCGACGGTCTTCTCCAGGGCGGGGAAGCGGTTGTAGCTGAGGATGACGGCGGAGACGGTCGGGCGGGGGAGCGCGGGGGCGGTGGCGCCGGAAGAGGAACGTGAGTTCGGCTCGGGGCCCGGCGCCGGCTGGTCCTCCTCGGGGGCGGGCACGCCGCGGATGGCGAGGCGGGCGGCGGCGAAGAGCCCCGCGGCCATCACGCGGATGAGCCTCCCGGCCCGCTCGGCGCGGTTGAGGCGGCGGATGGCGAAGCCCTCGGGGGCGACGCTGACGATGACGCGGGCGAAGAGCCAGTCCTCGGGGTAGCCGCGGGCGGGGACGATGGCGAGGCCGTAGCCCGGGCCGCGGGCGAGGCGCGCGAGGATGCGCCGGGCGCAGGCGGCGGGGCCGGGCCTTCGGTAGGCCTGGCGCTCGCTGGGGGCGCTGACCGGGTCCACGCAGGCGTCGTGGAGCGCCTTGCGCAGGGGGGCCTCATCGGGGAGCGTGCCGGCGCGGATGGCGATGCGCCCGCGCCGGGCGACGCCCTCGAAGAGCAGGTCGCGGACAGCGCGGGGGAGGCCCTCGGGCGGCGCGAAGGGCTCGAAGGCGAGGCCCCCGGGCGCGGGGCCTCGCACGCCGGCGGTGGCGTCCCTGAGGCCGCGGAGGTGGAGGGCGGCGAGGTCGTCGCGCCCGAGCATGGTCATGGCGAGGGCGCGTCCGGTCTCGCGCAGGGCGCGGCGGAAGAGGAGGCGGCGCGGGGGCCGGCCGCCCTCGGCGGCGGCGATGGCGGGGAAGGCGTTGCGGGCGGCGTAGTAGCGGGCGCCGGTGCGCATGCGGTCGGGGCGGGGGTGGCGGGCGCGGGAGGCGGTGGCGATGCCGATGCGCTGGCCGGTGCGCCGGCGGATGCGGCAGCACCACTCGACATCGTCGCCGTTGAGGAAGAGGTCGGCCATGAGCCCGGCGCGCTCGGCGGCCTCGCG
>JBBDXI010000005.1:6550-8826 GCA_040902425.1 Phycisphaerales bacterium | reverse complement strand
CGCCGCGCGCGCGCGATCGCGATAGGCGACGACGTCCGCCACCGCGGGCCAGCGATCCGGCACCTCGGGATGGTCGTGGCAATGCGCCGGATCGTCCACGTCGGGGTCGATGCCGCGCGAGAACAGCTCGTCGAAGGCCGCGTTGAAGGGGGGCCGCTCGAGCAGGGTGCCGCCCACGTGGTTCCACGCGAAGGCGGGCAGGTGCCCGAGATAGAAGATGAACGGGTGGCGCAGCGCGATCGGCTGCGCGAGCCAGCTTCCGGGCGCCAGGAGCTCGAAGATCCGGTCGGTGCGCGCCCACGCGTCGGTCAGCCGGTCTGCGATCGTCTCGACCATGTCACTCCTTCCGGCCCCGGCGGCCTGTTCTTTCCGCATCGCCGGGACCCCTCGTGGCGCCTAGCTTGCAGCAGGGCGATGCCATGCGCTACCGGCTAGATATTCATACGGACGAACGGGCGCGTCAGGAGCGCCTCGAAGGGGACGTGCGGCGGGGCCTGACCGCGCGGCCGAAAACCTTGCCCGCGAAGTACTTTTACGACCGGGCGGGGTCGCTGCTGTTCGAGCGGATCACCGAGCTGCCGGAGTACTATCCGACCCGCACGGAGTCGGCCCTGCTGGCGGAAATTGTGCCCGGGTTGATCAGGGAATTTTTTCCCGATGACATCATGGAGATCGGGGCCGGCTCATCGGAGAAGACCCGGCGAATCCTGGATGCGGCCAGCTCGGGCGGCCGGCCGGTCCGCTACGTGCCCCTGGACGTGGACCGGCTCACGCTCGAGAGCACCACCGTCGGCCTCATCCGGGATTATCCCCGCCTCTCCGTCCACGCGGTGGTGGGCGACTTCGAGCGCGATCTCGCGCATGTCCCGGCCCCGGGCGGCCGCCGGCTGGCCCTCTTCCTGGGCAGCACCATCGGCAACCTCGACGCGCCGGATCGGCAGCGCCTGCTCGCCGGCCTGCGCGGGCTCCTGCCCGACCGCGGCGACCGGTTGCTGCTCGGCGTGGATCTGGTCAAGGACGTGAAGCTCCTGAATGCCGCCTACGACGACGCGGCGGGGGTCACCCGCGAATTCAACCGCAACATCCTGCGCGTGATCAACCGCGCGGTGGACGGCGACTTCGAGCCCGAGGCGTTCCGCCATCACGCGTTCTATAATGAGGAAGCGTCGCGCATCGAGATGCACCTGGTGGCCGACGCGGCCCAGACCGTGAAGCTCGGGCGCCTGGGGCTGACCGTCCGCTTCCGGCCCGGCGAGGACATCTGGACCGAGAGCTCCTACAAGTTCACGCGCGCCGGCGTCGAGGCGATGCTGGCGGACGCCTCGCTCGATCTCGTGCACTGGCACGTGGACCCGGCCAACTACTTCGCGCTCGCGCTCGCTGCGCCGCGTTGAGCGCAGCCCAGGGCGCGGCGTACGCGCAGCCCACTCCGCGCCTGCTCTACGTCCACGACGATCTGACCGACGAGGCGGCGCGGCACGAGGGCACGGGCTCGCCCGCCGCCGCGCTGGCGCGCGATCTGCTCGCGTTGGTCGCCCGCGATCCGGAGCGGGTGCGGATCCTCACGCTCGGCGAGCAGGTGGAGCGCCTGGTGGCCCAGGGCGACCACGCACCCTTCGCGCTGGCACTCGGGATCGGCACCGCCGGACAGCGCGTCGCCGAGGCCCTGCACGCGCGCGCGGGCTGGTTCCCGCGCGTCCGCCGGATCGGCCTCACCCGCGAGGAAGACGGAAGCGGCGGCTACCGCGTGATCAGCACCGAGGCGCGTGATCTTCCGACCCAGCTCGGGAGCGTGGCGGACCACGCATCGCTCGCGGTCGTGGACGACACCGTGTTCTCCGGCATCACGATGCGGGCAGTGATCGGAGCGCTGCCCGAGGCCGCGCGCCGGCGCACCCGCGCCTTCTGTCTGCGGGGCGTGGCGGAGTCCATCGCGAAGGTGGCGGCGCTCTGTCCCATCACCGCGGGCGTCGCCGCCCCCGGGCGCCGGCTCGACGACGTGAGCTTCATCAACGCGAGCGGCCTGGTACACCGCGTGGCCATCCGCCGCCCCGGGCAGCCACCGCTGGCGTTCTTCGACCGCCCCGACTGGCTCCGCGCCTGGTTCCCCGCGGTTCATGGCGAAGTGCTGGCGCTCTGTGTACGGCTGAACGCGCTGCTAGACGGGTCCCCTTCCGGCTGACACCGGGACGGCTCTTTTCTGATTCGCTCGGCTCGCCCTTCCGGCTGACACCGGGACGGCTCTTTCCTGATTCGCTCGGCTCGCCTTTCCGGCT
>JBBDXI010000005.1:3787-6450 GCA_040902425.1 Phycisphaerales bacterium | reverse complement strand
GACACCGGGACGGCTCTTTTCTGATTCGCTCGGCTCGCCTTTCCGGCTGACACCGGGACGGCCCTTTTCTGATTCGCTCGGCTCGCCTTTCCGGCTGACACCGGGACGGCTCTTTTCTGATTCGCTCGGCTCGCCTTTCCGGCTGACACCGTGACTGCCCTTTCTGATTCGCTCGGCTCGCCTTTGGCTCGCCTCGCAAGGCTTCGGCCGCAGTCAGCTCGGGCCGCGGTCGGCCGGTTCGCGGTCAATCCGTCCGCGGTCGACCGCTTCGCCCTCTCCCCTCTCCAATTCCACGCTCATCGCAGTCCCCGCGGCACCAATACGCGATCGGCCAGCTCGAACAGCGCGTGAAACACCAGCGCCATGGCTGCGGCGGGGGCGGCTCCGGCCAGGATCGTGGCCGTGTCGTCGAGCGCGAGGCCGCGCACGATCAGGGCGCCGTAGCCACCCCCGCCGATGAAGGCGGCGAGGGTGGCGGTGCCCACCGTGGTCACCGCCGCGGTCTTGATGCCGGCCATGATCGGAATGGCGGCCAGCGGCAGCTCGATCCGGAGCAGCCGGCGCATCGGCTCGAGGCGCAGCACCCCGGCGATCTCCAGCAGGGTCCGATCGATCGCCATCAGCCCGGCGTAGGTGTTCCGCGCGATCGGCAGCAGCGCGTAGAGCGAGAGCGCGACCAACGCCGGCCCCTTGCCGATGCCGAACAGCGGGATCATGAACATCAGGAGGGCCAGCGCGGGCACGGTCTGGAGCATCGTGATCGCGGACAGCTCGAGCTGCCCGGCGCGCCGGTAGCGCGCGGCGACGATCCCCATCGGGATGCCGAGCGCGACGGCCACCCCCACCGAGATCAGCACCAGCAGCAGGTGGTCGAGGGTGAGCGCGGAGAGCTCCGCCAGCATCTCCCGGCGACCGCCGACGCCCGAGGGCACCGCGCCGCCGCCCAGGAACGTGGCCGCCACTTCCGACACCCGCCGGCCGTCCAGATCGGCCATGGCGTTGAGCCGCGCCATGCGCGCGCCGTCGAGACGACCCTCCAGCGCCTCGCGCAGCCGCGCCCAGGTGCGCGGGAAGCGCTCGGTCATGTCACCGCGGGCCAGCAGCACCGCGGAGTAGTCCGGGAAGAAGCCTCGGTCGTCGGCCAGCAGACGGAGCGCGAGCCGCTCGAGCTGGCCGTCGGTCGAGAACACGTCCATGACGTCCACGTCGCCGCTCGCGATCGCGCGGTAGGTCAGCGCGTGCTCCATCACGCCCACCCGGGCGAGGGTCAAGCCATAGCGCGCCCGCAGGCCGGGCCAGCCGTCCTCGCGCTCGAGGAAGCCCGAGCTGAACGCGGCGCGCAGCTCCGGATGCCGGGCCAGATCGCCGATGGTTTCGAGACCGAGGCGCTCGGCCATCTCCGCGCGGACCGCGAGGGCGTAGGTATTGGCGAAGCCGAGCGGGGCGCTGACCGTGAGGCCGCGGGGGAGCAGGCGCGCGCGGATGGCCTCGGGCGTCTCGAGTGACGCATCCTTCAGGATGACGCGCGCGAGCGTGCCGGTGTACTCGGGATAGAGGTCGATCGCGCCCGACTCGAGCGCCCGGTACGTCACCCCGGTGCCGCCCAGCCCCACCTGCCGCTCCACGCGTGCCTCGCCGACCTGCTCGATGATCTGGGCCGCCACCTCCGCCAGGATGTAGCTCTCGGTGAACGACTTCGAGCCCACCCGGATCACCCCGTCGGGCCCCGCGCTCACCGGGGCAGCGCTCGCCAGGAGCGCGCCGAGCGTCGCGGCGCGCAGCGCCGACCGCGAGACCATCCGCATCGTCAGGGGCGGCCCGCGCGCGCGCCCGCGGCGAGCGTCTGGGCGGTGAGGAACTGGGTCACGAACGGGCTGGCCGGCCGCTCGGCCAGGTCCGCGAACGTCCCGTGCTGCACGACGCGCCCGGCGGTGAGCAGCGTGATCGTGTGGCCGAGCAGCGCCGCCTCGCGGATGTCGTGGGTGACCAGCACCACCGTCTTGGCCAGGCGCGCGAAGAGCCGCCCGAGCTGCTCCTGCAGCTCCGCGCGCACGATGGGGTCGAGCGCGCCGAGCGGCTCGTCCAGGAGCAGGATCGGCGGGTCCAGCACCAGGGCGCGCATCAGCCCGACGCGCTGGCGCTGGCCCCCGCTGAGCTCGCGCGGATACCGCCGCAGCATGCCGCCATCGAGGCCGGCCAGGTCGGCCAGCTCGGCGATGCGCGCCGCGATGCGCGCCCGCGGCCAGCGCTGCGCCTCCGCGGCCAGGGCCACGTTGTCGAAAGCGGTCAGGTGCGGGTAGAGCCCGCCGTCCTGCACCACGTAGCCCATGCGGGCCAGCAGGCCGTCGCGCGTGGCCGGCTCCACCGGGGTGCCGTCCACCCGCACCGAGCCCGCGTCCGGCCAGGTCAGGCCGAGGATGAGCCGGAGCACGGTGGATTTGCCCGAGCCGCTCGAGCCCAGCAGCACGTGGGTGGTGCCGGGGCGCACCTCCAGTGACACCGCGTCGAGAGCCGGGGTGGCGCCGAAGCGCTTCGTGACCTCGCGGACCGCGATCACCCCCGCATTCTACCGGAAGCTTGACAATCGCCCCCGATCTGGGCACAATGCCCGGCACATGATGCAGGTGGGTACGCTCTTCGGGGTCCTGCTACTGAGTTAGGCG
>JBBDXI010000005.1:0-3777 GCA_040902425.1 Phycisphaerales bacterium | reverse complement strand
CCTTTCGCGGCGCGCGCCCAAAGCCTCTCCCGTGTTCCGGGGAGGCTTTTTTGTTTCTATAGAGAAGAGAGGGAGGCATTCAATGGCGCGCAAGGTGGGTCCACCGGCTCCGATGCCGTTCCAGCACTACCGCCCGTTCACCCCGATCCCGCTGCCGGATCGGACGTGGCCGTCCCGGGTGATCACCCGGGCGCCCCGCTGGTGCAGCGTGGACCTGCGTGACGGCAACCAGGCCCTGATCGACCCCATGGACCCGGAGCGCAAGCGGCGCATGTTCGACCTGCTGGTGCAGTGCGGCTTCAAGGAGATCGAGGTGGGCTTCCCGGCCGCCTCCCAGCCCGACTTCGATTTCATCCGCCAGCTCATCGAGGAGCACCTGATCCCCGACGACGTGATGATCCAGGTCCTGACCCAGGCGCGGCCCGAGCAGATCGAGCGCAGCTTCGAGTCGCTCCGCGGGGCCCGTCGGGCGGTGATGCATCTCTACAACTCCACCTCCACGCTCCAGCGCCGGGTGGTCTTCGGACTCGACCGGGCCGGTATCGTGGACATCGCGGTGCGCGCGGCCCGGCTCTGCCGCGAGCTGACCGCCACCATTCCCGAGTGTGACGTCCACTACCAGTACTCGCCGGAGAGCTTCACGGGCACCGAGCTCGACTTCGCGGTGGAGATCTGCGAGCGGGTGATGGACGTGTGGGAGCCGACGCCCGCGAAGAAGGTGATCTTGAACCTGCCCGCCACCGTCGAGATGGCCACCCCCAACGTCTACGCGGACCAGATCGAGTGGTTCCTGCGCCACGTGAGCCGGCGGGACTCGTTCGTGCTGTCCCTGCACCCGCATAACGACCGGGGCACCGCGGTGGCCGCCACCGAGCTGGCCGTCCAGGCGGGGGCCGACCGGGTCGAGGGCACGCTCTTCGGCAACGGCGAGCGCACCGGCAACGTGGACGTGGTGACCCTCGCGCTGAACCTCTTCAGCCAGGGAGTGGATCCGAAGCTCGACTTCGCCGACATCGACGCGGCCCGGCGCATCACCGAGCACTGCAACCGCCTGCCCGTGCACCCGCGCCATCCCTACGTGGGCGACCTGGTCTATACCGCGTTCTCCGGCTCGCACCAGGACGCGATCAAGAAGGGCTTCGAGGCGCTCGGCAAGAACTACGACATCTGGGAGGTCCCCTACCTGCCCATCGACCCGCACCACGTGGGCCGGAGCTACGAGGCGGTCATCCGCGTCAACAGCCAGTCCGGCAAGGGCGGGGTGGCCTACATCATGAAGTTCGAGCACGGCTTCGACCTGCCGCGCCGCCTGCAGATCGAGTTCTCGTCGGTCATCCAGAAGATGGTCGAGCAGAGCGGCACCGAGATCACCGCGGATCAGATCCGGGGCGCCTTCGAGTCGACGTACCTCGCGCCGGACCGGCCGCTCTCCCTGGTCCATCATCCGACGATCACGACCGCGGGCGAGGCGGGCGAGACCACCATCGAGGCGCCGGTGCGCGTCGGGGAGGCCGAATGCCTCGCCAAGGGCGCCGGCAACGGCCCCATCGCCGCCTTCGTCGACGCCCTACGCCGCGACGCGGGCATCACGGTGGCGGTGCTCGACTACCACGAGCACGCGATGGGCGGGGGCGCCGACGCCTCCGCGGTCGCCTACGTGGAGGCGAAGGTGGGAGACGGCAAGCCGCGCTGGGGCGTGGGGATCCACGCGAACATCGTGACCGCCTCGCTCCGCGCGGTGGTCAGCGCGGTCAACCGCGGGGCCGACCCCGATGCGTGACGGGCGCCCGGGATGCGGGAAGCGCGCCTAGGCCCCGGACTATTCACGAAGCCCCGGTCGGCAGGGAGGTCGCCCCCTCACCCTGCCCTCTCCCCCTCGCGGGGGAGAGGGATCACCAACCGGCTCCCTCGCTGAGGGGTGAGGGTGGGGCGCCCGTTCGTGAATGATCCGGGTTAGCGCCAGCTTCCGCTGCCGCTGCGGCCGGCGAACCCGCTGCTGCGGGGCTTGTCGGTCTTCGGCTTCGCGACCTCCACCTTCAGCGAGCGCCCGTCGAGCTGGCGATCGTGGAGCTGGGACACCGCCTGCTGCGCCTCGTCGGCGCTGGACATCTCCACGAAGCCGAAGCCGCGTGACTGGCCGGAGAACTGGTCGGTCACGATGCTGGCCGAGACCACGGTGCCGGACTGCGCGAAGTGCTGGCGCAGGCCGTCGCTGGTGGTGGTGAACGCGATACCGCCGACGTAAAGCTTCTGGGACATGGTGTGTCTCCTGAACGTGCTTCCGCCCGAGTCGAACGTCTCTGAAGCGCGGAAGGGACCGGAGACGCTGCCTGACGAGGAGGACTCGAAGGTGAGCCGGTGCCTGTACCAGACACCCCCGAGTATACAGGCTCGCGGGCCCCGGAGGCGCCCTTTCCCCCGCCGCCGCGCGTGGTAGGCTACCCGCGGACATCGGGCCCATGAGACTGCGGGTTCTCGGCATCGTGCTGGCGGGCGGCAAGGGGACCCGTCTCTATCCCCTGACCAAGGAGCGGGCCAAGCCGGCGGTGCCGTTCGGGGGCAAGTACCGCATCGTCGACTTCGTCCTCAGCAACTTCATCAACTCCGGCCTCCACTCGATCTACGTCCTCACCCAGTTCAAGAGCCAGTCGCTGCTGCAGCACCTCTCGGAGGGCTGGCAGTTCGGCGGCCTGCTCAAGGATCAGTTCATCATCCCGGTCCCCGCCCAGATGCGCTCGGCGGGGGAAACGTGGTACCGGGGCACCGCGGACGCGATCTACCAGAACGCCAACCTCATCGAGCAGTCCGATCCGCACCTGGTCGCCATCTTCGGGGCCGATCATATCTACCGCATGAACATCTCGAACATGATCGAGTACCACGAGCAGAAGCGCGCCGAGATCACGGTGGCCGCCATCCCCACCGAGCGGCGCTTCGCGGCGGACTTCGGGGTGATCGAGACCGCGCGGGACGGGCACATCACCGGCTTCCACGAGAAGCGCGCCGACGCGCCCACCATCCCGGGCGACCCGGATCGGGTGTACGCGTCCATGGGAAACTACATCTTCTCGACCCGTACGCTCCTGCGCGAGCTCTACGCGGACGCCGCCCGCGAGAACAGCACCCACGACTTCGGCCGCGACGTGTTGCCGGCCCTGGTGAACCGCCTCGACATGTTCGCCTACAACTTCGCCAGCAACCTGATCCCCGGGGACGTGTCGGGGTCCTCGGCCTACTGGCGCGACGTGGGCACGCTCGACGCCTACTACGAGGCCCACATGGACCTGCGCGCGGTGAGCCCGGCGCTCAACCTCTACAACCGGCAGTGGCCGCTGCGGACCGCGAGCTACGCCGACCCGCCCGCCAAGTTCACCTTCGACGACGACGGCCGGCGCGGCCAGGCCATCGACTCCACCGTGTCGGGCGGCTGCATCCTCTCGGGGGGCATGGTGCGCAACTCGGTCCTGGGCCGGCACGTCCGGGTGCACACCGGCGCGGTCGTGGAGGACTCGGTGATCCTCGACAACTGCGACATCGGGCGGCGGGCGCGGATCCGCCGGGCCATCCTCGACAAGAACGTGCGGATCCCCGAGGGAGCGACGGTCGGCTACGACCTCGAGCTGGACAAGCGGCGCCACCACGTGACCGAGTCGGGCATCGTCGTCGTCGAAGGTCTCCGCTCTTCCGTCGACATCTCCTCGATCGTCATCTAGCTTCGTCGCGGTGCCAGCGGGGGGGGGGGGGGGGGGGGGGGCGGGGGGGGGGGGGGGGGGGGGG
>JBBDXI010000004.1:0-8877 GCA_040902425.1 Phycisphaerales bacterium | reverse complement strand
ACCTGGGGCCCAACCGCTAAGTCGTCGGCGACCTGACCGCGCCCCTGGGGGGGGTCGGGTTCTTCCCCCCCGAGGGAAGGGCCGAAGGGGGGCCGTCGAGCGGCCGCGACCCCGGCGTGACCATGGTCTCGCTGGAGCTCAAGAACGCCGCCGGCCGCGAGAAGATGGGGCAGTTCAGCGGCTCCACCACGCTGGTGTTCCCGATCGCCGGGGCGTTCAGCGACGACCCGAAATACTGCACCAACGGCGAACTCGCGGCCATCCCCGGCGACCCCGACGGGATGAACATGATCGACTCGCGCCGGCGCGACCTGGCCCTGCGGATGGCCGAGCGCGACGCGATGGGAGCCATCGGCGAGGCCCTGCGCACCCGCGGCGAGGTGGGGCTGACCGACCGCGCGGGGCGGAAGCTGGTGATCCGGGCCTCGGGACTGCGGTGGGCCGAGCCGCGCTGGGAGCTGGACCCGCCCGCGGGCGGGCAGGTGCAGGTGGAGATCTACCCGGCGGCCGGCGACGACCCCGTGCGGCTGGCGTGCACCAGCGCAGGACTGAAGAGCGAAGAGGTCCATGACCCGGCGATGCGCCGGCTGGACTTCGCGCTCGAGGTCGAGCAGTTCTCCGCCCGCGCCCCGGGCGAGACCACCGACCCCGCGGGGGCCCGGCTGAAGAAGGTCTACGGCGGCCTGATGCCGGAGGCCAACCCGCTGCCGGCGCTGATGGACATGCCCTCGGCAGCGCTCCTGGCGGAGGTGGACCGGCGGTCGGCGCTGAGGCCCGAGCACGCCATCGACCAGCCCGCCCGCGACCTGCGCCAGCGGATCGCCAAGCTCAACCGCGAGGTGCTCTCCAAGCGCCACGAGCGGGCCGCCATGTCCGCCGCGTGCCTGGTCATGGTGCTCACCGGCGCCGTCACCGCGATGCGCCTCGCCGAGCGGCTGCCCCTCACCGTCTACCTCTGGAGCTTCTTCCCCGCCCTCGCCGCGCTCCTCACCATCAGCGCCGGCCAGAACATGACCCACCGCATGGGCGGCGTCGGGCTCCTGGTCCTCTGGGGCGGCGTGGCGGCCCTGGCCGCCTACAGCTTCGGCGCGTTCCTCCTGGTCAGGAAGCACTGAACGATGGCGGGACGCTCCGCGACCATGCCGGCTCGCGCCATCCCCCGCGAGCCGGTCCGCGCCGTCACCGGGCCCTGGCTCGGCTGGGCGTCCGTCGGCGCCGCCACCGTCTGGCTCATCCTCGGCGTCTCGGCCCTGCGCCTCGCCTACATCCTCTGGCTCTGCCCCTACACGCTCGCCGAGGATGAGGCCCACTACTGGGAGTGGAGCCGCCGGCTCGACTGGTCCTACTACAGCAAGGGCCCCGGCATCGCCTGGATCATCGCCGCCTCGCGGGCCTTCTTCGATAGCCTCGGCCTCCCCGCCGCCGAGGGCGCTGTACGGGCCCCCTCCGTGCTGCTCGGCGCTGTCGCCGCCGCCGGCGTCGCCGGGCTCGCCCGCGACATCACCCGCGACAACCGCGTCGCCTTCATCGCGGCCCTGCTCGTCCTCCTCACCCCGGCGTTCCAGGTGGCCAGCACCATGATGACCATCGACATCGCCTACCTCGCCATGTGGGCCGTGGCGGCCTGGGCGGGGTGGCGGGCCCTGGAGGGCGAATCGCGCTGGGCCTGGGTGGTCCTGGGCGCCGCCATCGGCGCGGGCTTCCTCGTCAAGTACACCATGGCGCTGATCATCCCGGGGATCGTCGCCTACGCCGTCATCCGGCGCCACCGGCTGCGCCCGGCCCCGGGATGGCCGGCGTGGGCGGCCCTGGGCGCGGCGGCGGCGCTCCTGGGGGCCCTGCCCATCGTCATCTGGAACGCGCAGAACGACTGGCCCACGGCCCGCCACCTCCTCGGCCACCTCGGGCTGGCCGGGGGCGACATGCCCGTGGCGCCGGGGCGCGGGTGGCGGTACAACCCGCTGTGGACGGTCAACTACCTCGCCCTCCAGTTCGCCGTCATGCTCCCCGCCAGCATCCTCTTCATCGCCGGCGCCGCCATGGCGTGGCGACGCCGGCACAAGGAGGCGGACGAGTGGCCGGCGCGGCTCTACCCGCTCCTCCTCGCCGCGCCCGTCCTGCTGTTCTACCTCGCCGTCACCCTCGCCACCGATGTCGAGCCCAACTGGCCGATCGCGGCCTACGTGCCCCTGTTCGTCCTCGGCGGCTGGTACGTCGTCACCTCGCACGACGCCTACCTCTCGGGTGGGCGGCACCGCCGCTCGGCGATCATGACCTGGCGCTTCACCATGATGGTGGGCCTGACCACCGGCCTGCTCATGCTCCGGCTGGATGTGATGGCCGAGTCGCGCCTCGCCCGGTGGACCGAGGCGGTCCTGCGCTCCGCCGGCGCCTTCCGCGAGTCGCAGAAAGTGATCCCCACCGGCCGCTTCATGGGGGCCGACGTCATGGCCGCCAGCGCCGCCTCCCACGGCGGGGCGCTGCGCGAGGAGACCGGGCGCGAGCCCTTCTACATCTCCAGCGTCTACGGCCGGGCCAGCCAGCTGGCCTACTACCTGCCGGGACAGCCGGCCGTCTACTCCCCCGGGCCCCGCACCGGCGGGAGGCCGACGCAGTACGACTTCTGGCCCGACACCGACCTCGAGAACCCGGCGCTCCGCGGCCGCCCCGCCGTGCTCGTCGGCGGCGACATCGACCAGTGGCGCCCCGCCTTCGCGGAGGTCCGCGAGATCGGCCAGCTCGCGGGGGAGACCAAGAAGGGCCGATTGACGTTCGTCGGCATCGGCTACCGCGGGTTCCCGCGGGCAGCGAGATCAGCGCGATGAGTGAGTGGCTCTACCCCTTCGAACGGCGCGTGCTCTGGGCGAGGCGCCGGCGCGCCGCGATCGTGCTGCTGCTGATGTTCCTGGCGCTGCTCCTGCTGGACCGGACGCTCTTCTTCTGGGCCTGGATCGAGGACGCGGGCGCGCTGGAGCAGAAGGACTTCTACCGCACCTTCCGCGTCGCCGGGTCCCTCTGGTCGTGGGCGATCATCTGCACCGCGATGGCCGCGCACGGCGTGGCCTGGCCGCGCAACCCCAGGCTCACGGGCGCGGCCGTGATGACCCTCCTCTCCGCGGCCCTCTCCGGCGCGGCGGCCGAACTTCTTCAGGTGTTGACGGGCCGCTACCGGCCCAACGTCGCCTACGAAAGCCAGCTCGGCATCCACCACTTCAAGGGCCTCTGGGAGCGCTTCGCCAACCCCGACAGCCTCGCCTTCCCCAGCAGCCACGCCGCCGTCGCCTTCGGGGCCGCGTTGCTCCTCTGGTTCGTCTACCCCCGCGCCGGGGCGGTGGCCCTGCTGGCGGCGCTGGGGTGCGGCCTGACGCGGATGGCCTCCGGGGCCCACTTCGCCACCGACATCTTCGGCGCCGCCCTCGTCGGGTACGCTGTCGCCCGGCTGCTGCGCCCCGGCGGATGGCGGGGCACGAGCCCGCCGCGCCTCCTCCCATGAGCCTCCTCGACCGCTACATCGCCCGCCAATACCTCGTCAACATCGTGGCGCTGCTGGTCATCCTCTTCTGCTTCGTCGTCACCATCGACGCCTCGCTCAACCTCGGGCGCTACTGGAACCTGGGCTCCATCGCCGCCCGCGCCGCCAACCAGGACACCGCCCTCCACCGCCTCCTCGCCACCCTCGCGCTCATCGCCGACCTCTGGTGGCCCCGCCTCCTCAGCCTCTTCAACTTCATGCTCGGCCTCGTCCTCGTCGGCGCCATGGGCTTCACCTGCGCCCAGCTCGTCCGCCACCGCGAGCTGGTCGCCCTGCTCGCCAGCGGCCAGAGCCTCTTCCGCGTCGCACGCCCCATCCTGCTCGTGGCCGTCGGCATGACCGCGCTCCAGGCCCTCAACCAGGAGCTGGTCATCCCCCGCATCGCCCACCTCCTCGCCCGCGACCAGGGCGATGTCGTCCGGCGGGCCGCCCCCCCGGGGGCCCGGCAGGCCCCGCCCACGGCGGACGGCCAGGGCCGGCTCTTCTACGCCGCGGCCTTCGACGCCGACGCCGGCGTCCTCACCGACCTGTACATCTGGGAGCGCGACGCCGAGGGCCGCGCCACCCGCCGGCTCCACGCCAACCGCGCCGTCTGGCGCGACGGCGGGTGGGACCTGGAGGGGTCCACCGCCCTGGAGGCCGGGGCGATGGGCGCCCCCGCCCCGGGCCCCGCGCGCCTCCAGACCGACCTCGACCCCACCGTGCTCAGCCTCCGCCGCGCCACCGGCTTCGGTCAGCAACTCAGCTGGGCCCAGTCGCGGGAGGTCCTGGGCCGCATGGAGCGCGCCGGCCTCGGCTCCGAGCAGGCCCGGCAGAACTACGACCGCATCGTCCGCTCCAGCCTCGGGCGCTACGCCACCATGGTCTGCAACCTGCTCACCCTCTGCATCGCCATGAGCTTCTTCCTCACCCGCGTCCCCGGGAACATGCTCACCCAGGCCCTCAAGGCCGCCCCCGTCGGGGTGATCGCGCTGGTCGGCGGCGTCCTGGGCACCGCCGCCGCCATCCCCCGAATCCCGCCCCAGGTCTCCGTCTTCCTCCCCGTCCTCATCCTCGCCCCCGTCGCCATCGCCCTCATCGGGCGCGTCCGGACCTGAGGTCGGCCGCTCGCGGCGTCTCCGGCGCGCAGCAGCGCGGCGGCCAGCCCCTGAACCCCGCGCTCACCCCGACCCCGTAGAATCCCGCCATGGCATCCGTGGTTTTCTACTTCCAGGTCCACCAGCCCTTCCGGCTGAAGCGCTACTCGGTCTTCGATTCCCACCCCTTCTACTTCGACACCGAGAAGAACGGCGCCATCTGCCGCAAGGTCGCCGACAAGTGCTACCGCCCCGCCACCCGGCTGATCCTCGACCTGGTGAAGCGCCACAAGGGCAACTTCCGCGTGAGCTACTCCCTCACCGGCGTCGTCCTCGACCAGCTCCAGGAGTTCGCCCCCGACGTCATCGACCTCTTCAAGGCCCTCGCCGACAGCGGCTGCTGCGAGTTCCTCGGCGAGACCTACTACCACTCCCTCTCGTTCCTCTACTCCCGGACCGAGTTCACCGGGCAAGTGCTGGCCCACACCCGCAGGATCGAGGAGCTCTTCGGCCAGACGCCCCGCGTCTTCCGCAACACCGAGCTGATCTACAGCAACGACATCGCCCGCGCCGTCGCCGAGATGCGCGACGACAAGGGCAACCCGCGCTTCGCGGGGATCATCGCCGAGGGCGCCGACCGCCTGCTGGGGTACCGCTCCCCCAACTACGTGTACCGCCCCCCGGGGCCGGAGCCGGTGGGGCAGGCGCCCCGCCCGCCCTTCGGCATCCTCCTCAAGAACTACCGCCTCAGCGACGACATCGCCTTCCGCTTCAGCAACCGCGGCTGGGCCGAGTGGCCCCTCACCGCCGAGAAGTTCGCCCGCTGGGTCAACCAGATCAACGGCGACGGCTTCCTCTGCAACCTCTTCATGGACTACGAGACCTTCGGCGAGCACCAGTGGGCCGACACCGGCGTCTTCCAGTTCCTCGAGGCCCTCCCCGAGAAGGTCTTCGACATCAACGCCGGCCACAACCACTTCAACACCCCCAGCGAGGCCCTCGCCCAGTTCCCCCCCGTCGGCGAGTACGACGCGCCCCAGTTCATCTCCTGGGCCGACACCGAGCGCGACCTCACCGCCTGGCTCGGCAACGCCATGCAGAACAACGCCCTCGAAGAGGCTTACAAGCTCGAGCGCACCGTGAAGCGCCGCCTCGCGGCCGCCGAGAACTCCGGCGACGAACGCGACGCCGCCGAGGCCGCCCACCTCCTCGAGGACTGGCGCAAGCTCACCACCAGCGACCACTTCTACTACATGTGCACCAAGTACTTCGCCGACGGCGATGTCCACAAGTACTTCAACCCCTACGACTCCCCCTACGATTCCTACATCAACTTCATGAACGTGCTCGACAACGTCCGCCAGCGGGCCGCGGCCGGGGCGGGCGTCGGGCAGCCGGCGTAGAACGATCGGCGGGGGGAGCGCTCAATCATGGACCCCGCCCTCGCCGCCATCCTCCGCTCCTTCCGCAAGCAGCGCGACTACGCGCAGCGCCTCACCGCGGACCTCACCGGCGCGGACATGGTCCGCCAGCCCATTTCCGGCATCACCCTCAACCACGCCGCGTGGACCCTCTCCCACCTCGCCCCCTACCCGCCCATCCTCGCCGCCATCCTTCGCCAGGAGCCGTTCGAGGACCCCCTCAACTCCCCCGCCGGCCGCGGGTCCACTCCCCTCCCCGACGCCGCCGCCTACCCGCCAAAGGCCGCGCTCCTCGAAGCCTTCTTCACAGGCCACGACGACCTCGAGCGCGCCCTCGAGGGCGCCACCCCCGCCGACTTCGCCCGCCCCATCCCCCTCCCCCGCTGGGCCGAACGCTTCCCCCTCGTCGGCGACGCCGTCGTCCACCTCGCCCTCCACCACGAGAGCGCCCACCTCGGCCAACTCAGCGCCTGGCGCCGCGCCTGCGGCCTGCCGCCGGTGTGATCCGCCGCCGCGGGAGCGCGATTCTTTCCTAACGCGAAGGTCGCGAAGACCGCGAAGGAAGAGTCACCCCTCCTCTCTTCTTCGCGCCTTCGCGACCTTCGCGTTCAAAAGCTCTTTCCGGATCGCGGATCACCGCCCACCGTCCCCCAGGTGCTTCACCACCTCCCCCACCACCCCCTTCGCATCCCCGAACAGCATCCACGTCTTGTCCAGGAAGTACAGCTCGTTGTCGATCCCCGCGAACCCCGGGTTCTTGCTCCGCTTCACCGCGAACACCGTCCGCGCCTTGTCCGCGTCGATGATCGGCATCCCGTAGATCGGGCTGCTCGTGTCGAACCGGGCCGCGGGGTTCACCACGTCGTTCGCCCCCAGCACCAGGCACACGTCGCACCGCGGCATCTCGGGGTTGATCTCGTCCATCTCCACCAGGTCCTCATAGGGGATCTCCGCCTCCGCCAGCAGCACGTTCATGTGCCCCGGCATCCGCCCCGCCACGGGGTGGATCGCGAACTTCACCGAGATGCCCCGCTTCTTCAGCGCGTCGTACAGCTCCCGCACCTTGTGCTGCGCCTGCGCCACCGCCATCCCGTACCCCGGCACCACCACCACCGACCCCGCCTGCTCCAGGATCGCCGCCGCGTTGTCGGGCGTCTCGGGCTTGTAGACCTTCTGCTCCCCCGCCGCCCCCTTGGCCTGCGCCTGCCCGAACGCCCCGAACAGCACGTTGAAGAACGACCGGTTCATCGCCCGGCACATGATGATCGAGAGGATCAGCCCGCTCGAGCCGTCGAGCGCCCCCGCCGTGATCAGCAGTTTGTTGTCCAGCACGAACCCCATCGCCACCGCCGCCAGCCCCGCGTACGCGTTCAGGATCGCGATCACCGTCGGCATGTCCGCCCCGCCGATCGGCATCACCAGCATCCACCCGAAGTTCAGCGCGAGAAGCACGAGCACCCCGAACGCCCACGGCGACCACGGCTCCGTCGGCCACACCACCAGCATCACCCCCAGCACCAGCGCCGCCCCGAACGCCCCCAGGTTCACCGCCTGCTGCCCCGAGTACACCCACGGCCGCTGCGGGACCCACTTCACCTCCTGCAGCTTCGCCGCCGCGATCAGGCTCCCCGTGAACGTCAGGTACCCCAGTAGCACCTCCAGCCCGATCGCCCCCATCCGGAACGCCGTCAGCATCTCCGGCTCGTGCCCGTACCAGTACGCGAACTTCGCCGTCCCCACCAGCCCCGCCGCCAGCCCGCCGAACGCGTGCGAGAGCGCCGTCCGCTGCGGCACCGCCGTCAGCGGCACCATCGACAGCCACACCCCCGGCACGATCGCCGCCAGGATCGGCAGCACCACCCACAGGTGCTTCGCGATGTCCGGCCGCGCCCACGTCGCCGCCACCCCGATCACCATCGCCGCCACCCCCGCACCCACCCCCCGCCGCGCCGTCCTGGGGTCGCTCATCCAGTGCAGCGACAGGATGAACAGCACCGTCGCCGCGAGGTACGCCAGCTCCACCAGCATCACAGCGCACCCCCGGACCCCGCCGTCCCGCCCGGCCGCCCCTCCCGCGTCCGGAACATCTTCAGCATCCGGTCCGTGATCAGGAACCCGCTGATGATGTTCGTCATCGACGCGAACAGCGCCACCGCCCCCATCACCCGCACGTACAGCGGGTACTCCTCCGAGCCCCCCGCCACGATGATCGCCCCCACCACCGCGATCGCCGAGATCGCGTTGGTCAGCGACATCAGCGGCGTGTGCAGCAGCCGCGACACCCGCCGGATCACCCCGATCCCGATGAACGTCGCCAGCGTGAACACGAACAGCATCGACACGTAATCCAGCGGCGCCGTCCCGTGCGAAGCGGGCACCTGGGCCGCCGCGGCCGCGAGAACAAAGACCTGTCCCATTCGTGCCGCTCCTGTGTCCAGGGAGTCTCAAGTGGGGCAGGCGTCCCGCCTGCCCTCCCTCACCCCCGCCCGTCCTCCCGCTCCAGCGCCTCCCGCGCCCCCGCGTGCACCACCTCACCCCCGTGCGTGATCAGCGCCCCCGCCATGATCTCGTCCGACCGGTCCAGCCGCAGCGCCCCGTCCTTCCAGAACGCCAGCAGGAAGCTGGTCATGTTCCGCGACCACAGCACGCTGGCGTGCGTCGGCATCGTCGCCGGCAGGTTCACCGGCGCCACGATCCGCACGCCGCCCTCCTCCACCGTCTCCCCCGGGCGCGACAGCGCGCAGTTCCCCCCGCCCTCCGCCCCAAGGTCCACGATCACCGCCCCCGGTCTCATCCGCCCCACCATCTCCGCCGTGATCAGGCGCGGCGCCACCACCCCCCCGATCAG
>JBBDXI010000003.1:0-9028 GCA_040902425.1 Phycisphaerales bacterium | reverse complement strand
TCCATTCTTTCGCCGCGGCGGGCGCCGCACCGCGCCCGCCGCGACCGGCACCGATCATCCCAGCACTGATCCAGCACTGATCATCAATGTTCCGCGGCGGCGGGCTCCAGCCGCGGTTCTGCGGAGGGCGCCTGCGCCCGCGCGGTCCGGCGCTGTCCGGGGCGTTTCGGGTAGCATGGCCGGCGCGGCGTCGTGCCCCGGCCGCGGACCTCCACCGAGAGAACGCCATGACCCGCCCTCTCCCGCGCCCCGAACCCGGGCCCGTGCCGGCGCTCGTCGGGGGGCGCCGCATCCAAGCCGCACCCCGCCAGAGACTCGCGGCCGCCGCCGGGCTGGGCCTCATTCCAGCCCTGCTCGGGGCGTGCGCGACCATGAGGGACCTTGCCCCCGCCTTCGAGGCCAACCGGACGAACATGGCCGAGCTGTCCGCCAACGTCGCCGCGCTGAACCAGCGGCTGCGCCCCCTCGTGGCCGCGGTGTGGGAGAGCGAGATCGAGGCACGCCGGACCGCCGTGCTCCTCGAGCTGCAGCAGCTCGGCACGCCCTACAGGGCCAACCCGTCCGACCTCACCGGCGCGCGGCTCGACGCCGACCTTGCCGACCCCGACAAGGGGTGGAAGCCCGACTACGACCGCCTCGGCACCGCCCTGGCCGCCGCGGCGGGCGACCCCGCAGAGACCGACCGCATCCACGCCGCCCACCCGGTGCTCAGCGCCATCCACCTGCTGAGGGTTTCCCCCGACCAGGCCGCGGCCCACGCGCGCACCCTGCAGGAATCCCGCGGCCGAGTCGCCGAGGTGCGGGCCGCGCTCACCAACGACTACCCGTACGTCGCCCGCGCTGTCCAGGCGCGCGACGAGTCGCTGCGCGCCATCGACGAGCACAGCGCCGTCGTGGACCGGCAGCTCAGGCTCGCCGGGGCCCACGCCGAACTCTTCGACTTCGCCGCAACGTCGAGCGGCAACGTGGCCCGCGCCCTGGGCGCCACCCTCACCGATGAGGGCCTCCAGGCCCAGGTGCTGGGCCTCATCAGGGACGACCGGTCGAGGGCCTCGGTCGCCGAAGGGCTGACCCTCCTCAACGGCGTCGTCGAACGCCGCCGGGCCGCCACCGCGGGCCCGAACTAGCCACCCAACGGGGACGCCGCCATGGCCAAGGCAACCGCGCCAGTGACTCCCGACCTCGCCGAGGCCCTGCTCGAGAAGCTCGATGCGGGCAAGGCCCTCAAGGGCGCCGAGACCGCCCGGGTGCGCGACGTGGTCCGCGCCCTGGCGGCCACCGTGGCGATCCTCGACGCGCAGGTGGCGGACCTCTCCATGACCGTCGAGATACTCAGGAGCGAGGCCGAGGCCGTCCGCGCCCGGCGCAGCGCTGCGCTGCGCGCCCTGCAGGCCCTCAGCCCCGCCGCCGCCTCGGTCGATGCTGACGCCGCCCTCGCCCGGACCGCCGAGCTGCGCGAGAGGATCGCCACATCCGCCTCGGTCGCCGAGCGCACCATCGCGGCCACGCGCTTCGCCGTGGGCATCGCGGGCAAGTTCATCTGAGAGGGGAGAGGGACGACCATGCCGGACCAGGTCCAACGTGATGCCGGGGCGGCTGTCGAGCACAGCGCCGCAGCGGGCGAGGGCGCGCGGGCAGGGGCCGGCAGCCCGCTCTCCCTCGACGAGGTGCTCCGCGAGGAGCAGGAGGTCCTTCGCGCCCGCCCCGGGCGCGCCCCCGGCCCCCCCACCGCGCTCTGCCTCTCCGGCGGGGGCATCCGCAGCGCCACCTTTGCGCTGGGGGCCATCCAGGGGATGGCGCAGGCCGGCGTCCTGAGCAGGTTCGACTACCTCTCCACCGTCTCCGGCGGCGGGTACATCGGCTCGTGGCTCTCGGCCTGGGCCAAGCGCGACGGCATCGCCGCCGTCGAGAAGGAACTGGCCGAGACCTCCTGGAACACCCGCGCCGGCGAGCGCGCGGAGCCCGACCCCGCCCCCCTCCGCCACCTCCGCGACTACAGCAACTACCTTACGCCCCGCCTCGGCTTCCTCTCCGCCGACACGTGGGCCGCTCTGGGCACCTACCTCCGCAACATCCTGCTCATCTGGCTGGTCTTCATCCCCTGCCTCGCCGCCATCCTGCTGGTGCCCACCTTCTGCCTCTGGAACATCAGCGCCCTCCCGCGCGGCTGGGTCCTCTGGACGGCCCGCATCCTCGGTCCCGCGCTGATGCTGCTGGCCTGCATCACCGCCGGCGTCCTCGCCTCGGCGCACGCCAACGCCTGCGACCCGCAGAAGCCGCCTTTCCGCTATACCCAGGCCGGGTTTCTACTCCTGGTGCTCCTGCCGCTGGCTCTCAGCGGCACCTGCGTGACGACGGCCTTCGCCTGGGAGGACCGCCCCGGGCTCCGGGCCCTGTTCGTCATCCTGTTCTTCGGCGCGGTCTACGCCGTGGGCACCATCGTCCCCGCCGTCTGGCTCATCGCCCGGGGCGAGATCGGCTCGGAGCGCCGCTACCGCCTCCTCGCCGGGTCGCTGCTCGCCTCCCTCGTCGCGGGCGGCGCCACCGGCGGCGGCGCGGCCCTGCTCTCCTGGGTCCTCTCCAAGGAGACCATGCCCGACAGCGCCCTCTACTCGTGCCTCGCCTTCCCCCTCTACATGATGCTCCAGTTCGCCGGCGCCTCGCTCTACGTCGGCCTCACCAGCCAGCTCTCCCACGCCCTCGAGGAGCAGGTCCGCGAGTGGTGGGCCCGCGCCCTGGGCTGGATGCTCGTCGTCGCCCTCCTCTGGGGCGCGTTCTCCGCCCTCACCCTCTACGGCGCGGCCGTGCTGGCCGCCGGCGTCTCCTGGGCCCTGCCCCTGCTCGCCTCTGGGGGCCTCGCGGGCGCGGCCACGATCCTCCTCGGTGGGAGCGGCGCCACGGGCGGCGCCCCCGGCACCCCGGGGAAGCCCTCGCGCCTCAGGGGCCTCATCCTCGCCGCCGCGGCGCCGCTGTTCATCGCGGTCCTCCTCTCGCTCATCGCCTGGGCCACGCAGGTCCTCGGCGGCGTGCAGCACTGGGGGCCGGACTGGGCCTCCCTCTCGCCCGAGCCCTGGTTCGCGGCCGAGCAGACGATCCGCACCGCCGTGGTCGGTGTGGGCCTGCTGGCGCTCTCACTCGTCGCGGGGGCGGTGATCAACGTCAACAAGTTCTCCCTCCAGGCCTTCTACCGCGACCGCCTCACCCGCGCCTACCTCGGCGCCTCCCGCGAACGCCGCCCCAACCCCTTCAGCGGCTTCGACACCAGCGACAACTTCCCCATGGCCGCGCTCGGCTCCGCCGTCCGGGCCGGCACGGCGCCCCTGCACGTGATCAACCTGGCGCTCAACGTCGTCCGCGGGAGCGGGCTGGCCTGGCAGGAGCGCATGGCCCTGCCGTTCTCGGTCTCGCCCTTCCACTGCGGCTCGTGCTCGCTGGCGCCGCCGGCGGGGAGCGCCGCGACGCGCGGCGCCTACCGCCCCACCGCCTCCTACGGCGGGCCCGAGGGCATCATGCTGGGCGCCGCCATGGCCATCTCCGGCGCCGCCGTCAGCCCCAACATGGGCTACCACAGCTCCCCCGCGCTGGCCTTCCTGCTCACCCTCTTCAACGCGCGCCTGGGCTGGTGGCTCGGCAACCCCGCCCGCGACCGCGCCCACCGCCCCGCCCCGCGCTCCTCCCTCATCACCATCCTCTCCGAGGCCCTGGGCCTCACCAGCGACCGCGGGCGCTACGTCTACCTCTCCGACGGCGGCCACTTCGAGAACCTGGGCCTCTACGAGATGGTCCTCCGCCGCTGCCGCGACATCGTGGTGTGCGACGCCGGGTGCGACGGCGCCTGCGCCTTCACCGACCTGGGCAACGCCGTCCGCAAGGTCCGCATCGACCTGGGCGTCGAGATCGACTTCGTCACCCGCCCCCCCGCCGAGGTCCGCCTCGGCCCCGGGAAGGCCGGCGTCTACGCCGCCGTCGCCGCCATCACCTACCGGCGCCGCGACGGCCAGGAGGAGACCGGCCGCCTCCTCTACCTGAAGCCGGTCCTCGACGACACCGCCCCCATCGACGTCCGCAACTACGGGCGGGCCCGCGAACAGTTCCCCCACGAGTCCACCGCCGACCAGTTCTTCGGCGAGTCCCAGTTCGAGAGCTACCGCGCCCTGGGCGAGCACCTGGTCACCTCGCTCTGCGGCGCCCGCGTCGCCAGCGCTGCGGAGTTCATCGACCGCGTGGAGGAGGCCATCAACCGCGCCGCGGCCGCCGACGCCGTCCCCCGCACCACGGTGATCCACACCCTCGCGGTGCCCCCGCGGGCGACGCCCGCATCCGCGAAGCCGTAGGAGCCGCGTCTTCACCCACGGCCCGGCCGACGCCCGTCCCCGGCGACACCCGGCCCGGCCGCGCTCCCGGCGACGGGGGCCACGGGGGACCCGGCCCCGCGGGGCGGCGGGAGCGTCACGGTCCAGGGCGTCTCGTTCACCATCCCGGCGGGGTGGCGTCGGGCATGACCCAACGAGTTACGCGCGGCCGGTCGCGGCCGCGGTTATGGGGCGCGGGGGGGAGGGGGGCGGGCACGCCCGCCAAAGCGGGGCGGGGATCGTGCCGAACAAAGGGGGTGCACCGGCCCCGGCGGGGGTCATCCATTTGGAGCGCGGGGGCGCGCCCGGGCCCGAGCCTATGAGCGAGCAAGACCTGCTGAAATCCGGGGGCCACGGGCGGAGCTCGAGCTCGGCGCAGGCGGGGTTCATCCCCATCGCGCTGGACCGGGTGCCGACGCAGGCGCTGCGGGGGATCCCGATCTACCTGCGGACGAGGCCGGACTCGACGCCGGGGCAGGGCCCGACGCCTCCGGAGGCGTGGTTCCGGCTGTACCGCACGACGGAGGTGCGGCTGACGGAGGACCACCGGCAGCGGCTTCTGGACAACGGGGTCCGGTTCGTGTACATCCGGATGGCGGACCAGACGCGGTTCCGCAAGCAGACGGAGGAGCACCTTTCGCAGTCGGCGACGGACCCGGCGCTGGCGGTGTCGGAGCGCTCGGCGCTGATCTACGAGACGGGGGTGCAGCTGGTGAACGAGCTGCTGGAGCAGCCGGAGATGCTGCTGCGCTCGCCCCGCCTGGAGCAGCTCTCGCGGGCGACGACGACCCTCGTGATGAACCACCCCGGGGCGTTCTCGCACCTGCTGGCGGCGTCGCACCACGACTTCTACACGGCGACGCACATGGTCAACGTGGCGACGTGGATGGTGCCGCTGGCGTACGAGCTGGGGCTCCGGGACCCCGACGAGCTGAACCAGGTCTGCCACGCGGGGCTGCTGCACGACATCGGGAAGATCGAGATCCCCGAGGAGGTGCTGAACAAGCCGGGGAAGCTCGCGGACGACGAGTGGGCGCTGCTGAAGCGGCACCCGGTGGCGGGCTTCGAGTACCTGACGCGGGTGGGCGGGATCAGCGCGCTGGTGCTGGATGTGACGCGGCACCACCACGAGCGGCTGGACGGGAGCGGGTACCCCGACGGGCTGACGAACGGGGCGCTGAGCCTCCCCGCTCGGATCTGCGCGGTGGTGGACTCGTTCGACGCGATGACGGCCTTCCGGCCGTTCAAGGAGCGGACGCTCTCGGTGGAGCAGGCGCTGCAGACGCTCCAATCGGAGACGCCGGCGAAGTACGACCCGCAGGTGGTGAACGCCTGGATGCGGCTGATGCAGGGGGCCGACACGCGGCAGGTGCTGGACACCAAGTGCGTGGCGGCGCACGCGCCGGGGGATGACATCACCCGCCCGAGCAACCGGCGGCTGCACACGCGGCACGCCTTCCAGTGCCCGGCGCGGCTGCACGTGGTCGAGCGGAGCGGGGAGGGCCTGGAGAAGCCCGCGGTCTCGGCGGTGGCGCACAGCCTCTCGCGCGGGGGGCTGGGGCTGCTGACGCAGCTGCGGGTGACGCCCGGCGACCACGTGCGGGTCTACCTGCTGGCGGCCGGGTGGCTGCGGCGCCCGCTGGATGGCGTGATCGTGCGGTGCCGGACGCACACCGACAGCTGGCACGACCTGGGCGTGCAGTTCACCGAGACGCAGGGCGGGGCGTTTGAGGATGCGGCGTAGGGGCTGAGCACAGCGGGGCGCGGGTGCCGCGCACGGGTTGCCGCCGGGGACGGCGGCGAAGCCGTGGCACGGACGGGGCCCTGCGTGTTCTCGCTGAGTTGGCCGCCGGGGCTTACTTGGTCAGGTCGGGCTGGCGGCTGGGGGTCTCGTGGCTGACGGTGGGCTTGGGCGTGAGGCCGCCCTCGGACTCCATCGCGTTGCTCGGGCGGGTGAGGTAGATCTCGACCCGGCGGTTGGCCGGGGTGTTGCCGTTGGCGGCGTTCGCGACCACGGGCCGGAACTCGCCCCAGCCGGCAACCCAGACCTTGTCGGCTGGGACGCCCAGAGAGGAGAGGACCTGACGGACGGCGATGGCCCGGTGGGTCGAGAGGTGAACGTTGGTCGGGTGGCCACGGGTCACCGCGGCCTTGATGGGCTGCGAGTCGGTGTGGCCCATGACCATGATCTCGTAGTTCATGGCGGAGCCGCCGGTGAGGATCTTGGCGAGGGCCGCGAGGCTGGCCTTGGCCGACTCCTGGACGGTGTCGTGGCCGGAGGCGAAGGTGAGGTCGCTGGCGAAGCGGAGCATGCCGCGGGCCGAGTCGTACTTGATGATGTCGGGGTACTGGCTGGCCAGGTCGCGCAGGGCGAGGTCGGTCTGGGGGTCAAGGGAGCCGAAGGCCAGGCCGCCGAGGCGGGCGTCGAACTCCTTGAAGGCGATGCCCATGTCCGAGAGCTGCCTCTTGAGGGCCGAGTTCTGCTGCTGCAGCGCCGCGAGGGCGGCCTCGTTGGCGTTGCGGTGCTTCTGGATCTGGCCGAGCTCCATCTGCATCTCCTGGTTGGAGCGCAGGAGCTCTTCGTTGCGCTCCTTGAGAGAGCGGTTGACGTCGGACAGCTGGTCGTGCGACTGCTGGCTGGCGCACCCGCCGAGGCCCATGGCGGCCAGGAGCAGCGCTGAGGCGGCGCCCGTGGCCCGACGAACGTTCCGTGTTGCGATCATGCCAATACTCCGTGGTTGGATCCTGCCCGCCTCCGGCGGGCCCCGTTTGGACCGGCCCGGCACACGCCGGGCAGGCGGGAAAGTCTGACTGGCCGCGCGGAGCTTCCTCCGCGCACTACCTGCATGTATCGGAATGACAGGATGTCCACGTTGAGCCGCCACGCAGAGAATTCGCAAGCCAATGTGTGGCGGCTGGATGCGGGCGCGGCCGTGGATGCGGCGGGGCTGTCGGTTGCCCCGGCCTCGGTGCTGGTGGATGGGGCGGCGGGGCGGGTCCTGGCGTGCGGGGCCCCGGGGGAGGTGGACCGGCACCCGGGGGCGGCGGCGGCCCGGGCCCCCGGTTTTCCCCCAACGGGGGTAAAACCGGGGGGCACGGTGCCCCTGCCGGGGGCGGTGCTGATGCCGGGGCTGGTGAACGCCCACACCCACCTGGACCTGACGCACCTGGGGCCCCGGGAGCACGATCCCGGGCGGGGGTTCGTGGCGTGGATCGAGATGATCCGCACCGGCCGGTGCCAGGCGCCCGAGGACATCCGGGCCTCCGCGGCCCGGGGTGCAGCGCTGGCCCTGGCGGGGGGGACGGTGGCGGTGGGCGATATCGCCGGGTGCACGCGGGGGCGGCACTCGCTGGAGCCGTGGCGGGCGGTCCGGGAGGCGGGGCTGTGGGGCGTGTCGTTTATCGAGACCTTCGGGATCGGGCCGCGCCGGGGGGAGGCGGGGGCGGGGCTGGCGGAGTTCATGGAGCGGGCGAGGGATGAGGCCGAGGGGAGCGCGGGGGGGCCGGTGCGGATCGGGCTCCAGCCGCACGCGCCGAACACGTGCTCGCGGGAGCACTACCGCCTCTGCATCCGGCTGGCGCGAGGGGGCGGGGAGGGAAGGGGGGAGGGAAGCCTGCCGTTGTGCACGCACCTGGCGGAGTCGGTGGAGGAGCGGGCCTTTGTCGAGCGGGGGGAGGGGCCGCAGCGGGAGATGCTGGAGCGGCTGGGGCTGTGGGATGACGCGATCCTGGAGGACCTGGGGCGCGGGGAGGGGCCGGTCGAGCACCTGGCGCCGGTGCTCTCGGAGGGGCGGTTCCTGGTGGCCCACGTGAACGACGCGGATGAGCGGGCGATCGGGACGCTGGCGCGGACGGGGACGATGGTGGCGTACTGCCCGCGGGCGTCGGCGTATTTCGGGGCCGAGGGGCGGTTCGGGCCGCACCGGTACCGGGAGATGCTGGCGGCGGGGGTCGTGGTGGCTCTCGGGACGGATTCGATCGTGAACCTGCCCCCGGGGGCCGCGGAGGAGGGGCGGGGCGGGGTCTCGGTGCTGGATGAGATGCGGCTGCTGCACCGGCGCGACGGGACGGACCCGATGGTGCTGCTGCGGATGGCGACGCTGAACGGGGCGGGGGCGCTGGGGCTGGATGCGGAGGGGTTCTCGCTGCGCGAGGGCTCGCGGCCGCTGGGGATCGTGGCGGTGGATGTGCCACGGGCCGGGGAGCGCGGTTCAGCCGGGGCGGGGGCGTGGCTCGCGGGCGCCCTGCGGTCGGATGTCCCCCCGCGCCTGATTCTGAGGCGGAATTCGCGGTCGGGAAAGGGCCTGGAGGTCGTGAACCCCGCGGGTGCGGTCTAAACTTTTGGTCCCCCGATGAGCGCCAAATGGGTCCGGAGCAAGCAGTGGGATGACCGGCACATCCCGCCGGGGTTGTGGCCGCTGAAGGCCCTCCTGCGGACCTTCAGCAGCATCCCCCTGGCGGTGACGCTGCTGTCGCTGGTGGTGGTGTACGCGATCCTGGCGAGCGTGCCGATCGGGCTGCTGGCCCTGGCGCCGACGTACGTGCTGTACGGGGCGGTGCTGCTGGGGCTGGTGGTGGTCGTGGCGGGGGTGCCGGCGGCGGGGGTGTGGGGGCTGCTGGGGCGGTCAGCGAACAGCGAACAGCGAACAGCGAACACGGAGGGCCACGACCGGTCG
>JBBDXI010000002.1:0-9119 GCA_040902425.1 Phycisphaerales bacterium | reverse complement strand
GCAGGTTCTCGCGGAAGCGGCCCTGCTTGCCCTTGATCATGTCGGTCAGCGACTTCAGCGGCCGGTTGCTGGAGCCCAGCACCGGGCGCCGGCAGCGGTTGTTGTCGAAGAGCGCATCGACCGCCTGCTGCAGCATCCGCTTCTCGTTGCGGATGATGACCTCCGGCGCGTTGAGGTCCATCAGCTTCTTCAGCCGGTTGTTGCGGTTGATGATGCGGCGGTACAGGTCGTTGAGGTCGCTGGTCGCGAAGTTGCCGCTCTCCAGCAGCACCAGCGGACGCAGGTCGGGCGGGATCACCGGGATCACGTCCATCACCAGCCACGCCGGGTCGTTCTCGCTCTTGCGGACCTGCTCGACCAGCTTCAGCCGCTTGGCGAGGTCCTTGATCTTCTGCTTCGACCGCGTCTCGCGCAGCTCGTCGCGCAGCTGCTTGGAGAGCGCCTCCAGGTCCAGCTTGTCGATCAGCTCGCGGATCGCGTCGGCGCCCATGGTCGCCTTGAAGGCGTTGCCGAACTTCTCCACGCTGGTCCGGTACTCGTCCTCGGTCAGGATCTGCTTGAACGCCAACTCCGTGTCGCCCGCGTCGGTGACCACGTAGTCCTGGTAATAGATGACCTTCTCGAGGTCGCTGGTCTTCATCCCCAGCAGCGTGCCCAGCCGGCTGGGCATGCTCTTGAAGAACCAGATGTGCACCGTGGGCGAGGCCAGGTTGATGTGGCCCATGCGCTTCCGACGGACGCGGCTGTGCGTCACCTTCACGCCGCAGCGGTCGCAGATGATGCCCTTGTACTTCGTCCCGCGGTACTTGCCGCAGGCGCACTCGTAGTCGCGCTCGGGCCCGAAGATCCTCTCGCAGAACAGGCCGTCTTTCTCCGGCCGGTACGTGCGGTAGTTGATGGTCTCGGGCTTCTTCACCTCGCCATAGGACCACGCGCGGATGTCGTTGGGCGACGCCAGCGTGACCTTGACCCCGGTGAAGTCGTTCACGCGATCGTAAACGGTTTCAGCCATTTTACTCTCCGAAGAGCCCGGCCCCGAAGACCGGCCGCCCTTGCCGTAATCAAGTCCGTGTACCAGGGGAATGCCCCGTTCCCGGCTCTGAGAGCCGCATGAGGTGGCTACAGCAGGCTCCCGCCCTCCAGCCGCTTCTTCTCCAGCGTGATGTTCATCCCCAGGCCCTTCAGCTCGTTGCAGAGCACGTCGAAGGCCACCGGCATCCCCGCCTCGAGCTTGTTGGTGCCCTTCACCATGCTCTCGTAGATCTTCGTCCGGCCCTCGACGTCGTCGCTCTTGACCGTGAGCAACTCCTGCAGGATGTACGCGGCCCCGTAGGCCTCCAGCGCCCACACCTCCATCTCGCCGAACCGCTGGCCGCCCGTGCGGGCCTTGCCGCCCAGGGGCTGCTGCGTGATCAGCGAGTACGGGCCCGTCGCCCGCGCGTGGATCTTGTCATCCACCAGGTGGTGCAGCTTCAGCAGGTACATGAAGCCCACGGTGGTCTTCTGCGTGAACGGCTCGCCCGTGCGCCCGTCGAAGAGCTGGATCTTGCCGCCCTTGGGCATCCGCGCCAGCAGCTCTCGCGGGTGCGGGAAGGTCCCCGTCCGCTCGAACTCCGCCAGCTTCTTCTCCACGTGCCCGTTGGCCTCCTCGATGGCCGCGTGGACCTCCTTCTCGGTGGCCCCGTCGAAGACCGGCGTCACCGCCTGGAAGCCCAGCACCCTGGCCGCCCACCCCAGGTGGGTCTCGAGGATCTGGCCGACGTTCATGCGGCTGGGGACCCCGAGGGGGTTCAGCAGCACATCCACCGGCGTGCCGTCCTCCATGAACGGCATCTCTTCCTCGGGCACCACGCGGGCGATGACGCCCTTGTTGCCGTGCCGGCCGGCCATCTTGTCGCCCACCGAGAGCTGCCGCTTGGTCGCGACGTAGACCTTGACCATCTCCAAGACGCCGCTGGGCAGCTCGTCGCCCCGCTTCATGTGCGAGACCTTCCGCTGCTTCTCGGCTTCAATGGCCGTGATGCGCGGCCAGAACTGCCGGTGCAACAGCTCCGCCTGGGCCCGGCTCTCCTTGCTGCCCTTCACCCACTTGACGTCGAAGGTCTTGATCTGCTCGAGGATGACCTCGGGGATGTCGCTGGCGCCGACCTTCTGCCGGGTGTTGGGGTCCACCATCGGCGTGCCCACGACCTCCTCGATCGAGGTGGCCATCTGCTTGAAGAGCGTGATGGCCTTCTCGTCCATCTCCGCCTCGTAGGTCGTGATGTCCTTCTTGAGCTGCCGCTTCTGCTCCTCGTTCATGTGGAGGCGGCGGCTGAACTTCCGCGCCCCGATGACGATCCCCTCCACGCCCGCCGGCACCTCCAGCGAGTCGTTCTTCACGTCCTCGCCGGCACGGCCGAAGATCGCGTGCAGCAGCTTCTCCTCCGGCGTCAGCTCGGTCTTGCTCTTGGGGCTCACCTTGCCGACCAGGATGTCCCCCGGCCGGACGTAGGCCCCGACGCGGATGATCCCCTGGTCGTCCAGGTTCCGCAGCATCTTCTCCGAGACGTTGGGGATGTCGCGGGTGAACTCCTCCCGCCCCAGCTTGGTCTCGCGGATCTCCACGTCGAACGCGTCGATGTGGATGCTCGTGAAGGCGTCGTCCTTCACCAGCCGCTCCGAGATCACGATCGCGTCCTCGAAGTTGTACCCGTCGAAGGTGTTGAAGGCGACCAGGGCGTTCTTGCCGATGGCCAGCTCGCCCATCTTCGTGCTGGCGCCGTCGGCGATGATCTCGCCGGTCTTGACCTTCTGGCCCATCTTCACGACCGGCCGCTGGTTCAGGCAGGTCCGCTCGTTGAGCCCGACGTGCTTCCGCAGCACGTACTCGTCGGAGTTGTCCACGATGATCCGCTCGGAATCGACGAAGGTCACCACGCCGCCGTTGCGGGCCTTGATCACCATGCCGGAGTTCTTCCCCAGCTCCTTCTCCAGCCCGGTGGCGATCGCCGGGGGCTCGATCTTCACAAGGGGCACCGCCTGCCGCTGCATGTTGCTGCCCATCAGGGCGCGGTTGGCGTCGTCGTGCTCGAGGAAGGGGATCAGGGCCGCGGAGATGCCCACCAGCTGCTTGGGGCTGATGTCCACGTAGTTCACCAGGTTGGACTCGATCTCCTGGAGTTCGCCGTTGACCCGTGCCAGGATGGGGCCCTTCTTGAGCTGGCCGCCGGGCTCCAGCGCGTCGGTCGGGGCCAGCACCGCCTTCATCTCCTCGTCGGCGCGCAGCTCCACCACCTTGTCCAGGACCTTGCCGTTCTTGACCTCGCGGTAGGGCGTCCGGAGGAAGCCGTAGTCGTCGATGTTGGCGTAGAGCCCCATCGAGGCGATGAGGCCGATGTTGGTGCCCTCGGGGGTCTCGATCGGGCAGATCCGGCCGTAGTGGGAGATGTGGACGTCGCGCACCTCGAAGCCGGCGCGCTTGCGGTTCAGGCCACCCGGCCCCAGGGCCGAGAGCCGCCGCTCGTGCACCAGGCTCGAGAGCGGGTTGGTCTGGTCCACCACCTGCGACAGCTCGGAGCGCCCGAAGAAGAAGTCGATCGCGCTGCTGATGCTCTTGCTGTTCACCAGGTCCGCGATCTTGGCGATCTCGTCGGGGTCCTTGACGCTCATCCGCTCCTGGACCGTCCGGCGCAGCTTGAGGAAGCCCTTGCGGAGCTCCTCGACCGCCAGCTCGTCGAGCGTGCGGAGGCGCCGGTTGCCCAGGTGGTCGATGTCGTCGACCATCGCCACCGACCGCCCCGTCTGGGGGTCCTGCCGGTTGCTCCGCAGGTCCAGGATGTACTGGATCACGCGAAGGAAGTCCTCGCCCCGCAGGAACATCAGGTCCTCGGGGCTCTCCAGGATGAACTTGCGGTTGATGCGGAACCGGCCGACCTTCCCCAGGCGGTAGCGGTTCTCGTCGAAGAACTTCTCGATGAAGAGCTGCTTGGCCTTCTCCACCTGCGGCGGGTTGCCCGGGCGCAGCTTGCTGTAGATCTTCAGCAGGGCTCGCTCGTACTCGGTGTCGGCCTCGAACTGCTCGAGCTTCTCCTCCGCGATCGTGTTGAGGATCAGCGTGTCCGAGGGGTTCAGGATCACCTTCACCTTCTTCAGGTTGCTCTTGGTGATGCTCGCCGCACCCTCCTCGCCGATCAGCCGCCCCACGTGGACCAGCTCCTCGCCGGTCTCGGTGTTGATGATGCTCTCGGCCGCCCACATGTCGGGCGTCACCTTCTCCGCCTGCACCTCGCTCACCTCGTAGAACAGCCGCAGCAGCCGGTCGGTCTCGGCGACCGACTCGTCCAGGCACCGCAGGAACGTCGTGGCGGCCAGCTTGGTGCTCTGGTCGATCCGCATCGCCAGGACGTCCTTCTTGGTCACCTCCAGCTCGATCCAGCTGCCGCGCTCGGGGATGATCCGCGCCGAGTGCAGGGGCCGGTCGCCCTCGCTGGAGACGATCGAGAAGTCCACGCCCGGGGAGCGGTGGAGCTGGCTGACGATCACCCGCTCCGCCCCGTTCACGATGAACTCCCCGCCGCCCATCATGATGGGGAACTCGCCGAGGTAGATGTCCTCTTCGGGCATCTCCGGGCGCCCCTCGCGGTGGAGGCGCACCCCCAGCCGGAACGGCCGCCCGTAGGTGAGGCGCAGCTCGCGGCACTCATCCGGGGTGTAGCGCGGCTCCTCCAGCGTGTAGCGGAGGTAGTCCAGCTTCATCGTCCCGTCGTAGCTCTCGATCGGGAAGACCTCGCGCAGGAGCGCTTCAAGGCCCATGCCTATGTCGCGCTCCTCCGGGCCCTTGTCGAGCTGGAGAAAGCGCTCGTAGGCGTCGGCCTGCGTCCTGGTGAGGTCCGGAACACCAAGCGCATCGCCGCGCTTGGAGAAATTGCGCACGTTGGTCGCTGCCATCGATTCCCTCGCGATGGTGAGACAACCGCGTTCAACTGAAGTCAAACGTCGGTCAACAGTTTCAGCCTGCTTTTTGCCCGCGGCCCGTCGTCGTCATGGCGCCCCGTCTGGCGTCTCGAACGGGGCAGTGTAGCCCCGGCCGGAGGCCAATGCAAGGTTGGACCCCAACAAATGGGTGTCAGGCCGTGAATTCGGGGGTAGCCCGGCACAAGGATTGCTAAACCCCGCCCGCGGACGGGCTTAGCCATCCCTTCCTGGCCCCCCGTTCTTTCGGCGATCAGTGTCCCTGAGGCACAGGAACTCGCCCCCCCACCGCCCAACCCGCCCGACCCGCTACGCCCGCCTGACCCGCTCCAGCAGCCACATCACGTGCGCCGGGAACCAGACCTCGATCCGTCGCATCTCGTAGAGCTCCGACGCCCGGTCCTCCACCCCCTCCACCAGCAGCACCGGCGGCTCCCCACCGCGCAGCTCCACCCGCAGAACCGGCGTCCGGCCGGTCTCCCGGCAGAGCCAGCGCGGCCCAAGCCCCCCGTCATCATCCGGCGGGCCCAGCCGCTCGGCGATCAGCGTCCGTGCGGCGGCGTACATCATCCACACTACGGACCGAGCGAGGTGAAGAGGGCCCGGCAGGCGCGACGTGAAAGCGCTTTCACGGCCGCCGGCCGGCCCTGCCCCGAAAGCACAGAAGCCCGCATCGCTGCGGGCTTCCGTGGATTCCGGGGTTGTCGGAGGGAGCATCGGCTCGAAGAGCCGACGTACCCGCGGACGGCGAAGCCGGCTTACGCCAGCTCGATCGTCGCGCCCTGCTCCTCGAACTGCTTCTTGAGCTTGTCGGCCTCTTCCTTCGACAGGCCCTGCTTGACGGGCTTGGGGGCCCCATCGACCAGCGCCTTGGCCTCGGCAAGGCCCAGGCCCGTCGCCTCGCGGACGACCTTGATCGTCGGGATCTTCTTGGAGGCGTCCACCGTCTTGAGGATCACGTCGAACGTGGTCTTCTCCTCGGCCTTCGCCGCCGCCGCCGGGGCCGCCGCCATCATGACGCCGCCCCCCGCCGCGGCCTCGATGCCGTACGTGTCCTTCATGTACTTGCCCAGCTCGACCGCGTCCTTCAGGGTCAGGCCGGCGAGCGCATCGCCCAGTTCGGTAACACTTGCCATGATCGCACCTCTGTATCAGTGGCACAGGCCTCTGGCCTGTGTCCCACTCAACTTCTCACCCCGGAGGCGCCGGACGCTCCGGCGTTTAACCCTTGCGGGCCAATGGGGTGTCGGAGTTCTCTTTCTGTGAGCCGGGGCGTGTCGCCCCGGTTCCCTTCTATCACTGATCCTCGCAACCGGGGCGGCACGCCCCGGCTCACTCGCTCTTAGCCCGCCTTGCGGGCGATCGTCTCGCCCTTCTCCAGCTTGTCCTCGATCGCCTTGATGATCCCCGCGACCGCGCTGCCCGGGCCCTTGATCTGCCCCAGCACCTTGCGCCCGGGGCTGACCACCAGCGTCACCAGCTGCGCGATCGCCTCGTCCTTCGTCGGGAACTTGCTGAGCTCGGTGACGCCCTTCTTGCCCTCAAACAGCTGCCCGTCGAGCACCGCGCCCTTCAGCTCGACCTCGGGCATCCCCGCGATGAGCTTCACGATCGCGCGGGCGACCTCGACCACGCTGTTCCCGCCGTAGGCCAGGGCGCTCGGCCCCGTCAGCAGCCTCGTCAGCGGCTCCAGCTTCGTCCCGGCCATGGCCTTCTTCGCCAGGGTGTTGCGCATGACCGTGATCTTGATCTTCTGGGCCGCCAGCCCCTTGCGGAGCCTCGTCGTGGGGATCGCCTTCACCCCGCGGATGCTGATCATCAGCGCATCGTCCGCCCCCTCCAGGCGCGACGCGTAGTCGCGGACCATCATCTCTTTGATCTTCTTGGACATGGGGGCTTACTCCTCGGCCGCGGCCGCGACGTGCTTCACCTGCACACCCGGGGTCATCGCCCCGCTCACGACGATCTTCTTGATGTACTGGCCCTTGCTGGTGCCGGGCTTGGCCTTCTCGATGGTCTTGACGAAGAACTCCAGGTTCTCCAGCAGCGCCTTCTCGGCGAAGCTCATCTTCCCGATCACCGCGTGGATGTTGCCGGCCTTGTCGGCCCGGTACTCGACCTTGCCCGCGGCGTACTCCTTCACGGCCTGGGCCACCTGGGGGGTCACCGTGCCGGCCTTGGGCGAGGGCATGAGGCCCTTGGGGCCCAGCACCTTGCCCAGCTTGCTGATCACCCGCATCATGTCCGGGCTGGCGACCGCGACGTCGAAGTCCATCCAGCCCTTCTCGATCTCCGCCACCAGCTCCTCGCCGCCCGCCTTGATCGCGCCGGCCTCCATCGCCTTGGGGGCGACGTCGGACTGGCAGAAGGCGATGACGCGCTTGGACTTGCCGATCCCGTTGGGGAGGCTGATCGAGCCGCGCATCGCCTGGTCGGCCTGCGCGGGGTCGATCCCCAGGTGCATCACCACGTTGACCGTCTGGTCGAACTTGGGCGCCTTGAACTTCTTCAGGGCGCTCACCGCCTCCGGGGCGGGGACCTCGGTCTTGGGGGCGGCCTCGAGGTTCGCCCGCTGACGCTTGCTCATCTTCTCATTCAGTTTCGGCATCGGCTCAGCCCTCCACCGTCACGCCCATCGACCGGGCCTGGCCCTCGATCACCTTCATCGCCGCCTCCATCGAGCTGGAGTTCAGGTCCGCCATCTTCTCCTTGGCGATCTTCTGGACCTGCGCCCTGGTGATCTTGCCCACCTTGTCCTTGTTGGGCACCCCCGAGCCCTTCTCGATCCCGGCCGCCTCCTTGATCAGGACCGACGCGGGGGAGCTCTTCACCTCGAAGTCGAAGGTGCGGTCGTTGTAGACCGTGACCACACAGCCGACGATCTTGCCCTTCAGGGCGGCGGTCGCGGCGTTGAACTTCTGGATGAACTGGCCCGGGTTGACGCCCTTGGCGCCCAGCACCGGGCCCAGCGGCGGCGCGGGCGTAGCGGAGCCCCCGGGGGCCATGATCTTGAACTGGTCGATCATTTCTTTCTTGGCCATCTGGTTCCACCTCCCACCGGGGTCGGGTGGCATGGGCAAGCCGCTCTGGGCTTGCCCGTGCAACCTTTGGGTTCCATCCCGGCCTGGGATGGGGCCCCGGTAGTTCAAACGGGCTGAGATGTCGGACGGACACGGGCGGGACGCCCATGCCACTCGTTTCCGCTGGAAAGCGGGGCGGAAGTGTAGCCGTGCGCCTGCCGCAAACAAGCCGGCCGAGGGGTACCCCGGCTCTCCGAGCCGGTCCGTTTCCCTCACCCATTGATAGCATGCCCCGCGCATGGCCCCCCGCCCGAAATCCACCCGTGGCCCCCTGGGACGGGCCTTCTACGCCCTCTGGCGCGGCTTCGGGCACATCGCCGCCCGCCGCACCCTCATGGTCGCCCTCTCCGGCGTCCTCACCTTCGCCGCCTGCCTCGCCATTACCGGGGCCCGCGGCCACGACCCCCTGCCCGAGGTCCACGACGAGTACGCCTACCTCCTCGCCGGCGACACCTTCGCCCGCGGCCGCCTGACCAACCCACCCCACCCCCTCTCGCGCAGCCTTGAGACCTTCCACGTTCTCCAGAAGCCGACCTACCAGGCCAAGTACCCGCCGGGGCAGGGGCTGTCCTCGCCTTGGGGCAGGTGCTGGCCGGCCGGCCGATCGTCGGCGTCTGGATCAGCGCTGCGCTCTTCGCCTCCGCCCTGTGCTGGATGCTCCAGGGGTGGTTCCCGCCCCGCTGGGCGGTGCTGGGGACGCTGGTGGGCGTGTCGTGCATGGTGCTGAGCGGGCGGGCCAACGACGGGGGCATCCTCGCCTATTGGAGCCAGAGCTACTGGGGCGGCGCGGCCAGCGCACTGGGCGGGTGCCTGCTGCTCGGCGGGCTGCGGAGGGTCGTGGACCGAGCGTGCTGGGCGGCGTCCGCGGCGCTCGGTGCGGGCGTCTCCATCCTCGCCCTCACGCGCCCCTTCGAGGGCCTGCTGGTCTGCATTCCCGTCGCCCTGGCGCTGGCGGGCTGGTTCCTCTGGTCCCGGCGGGCGACCCTGCCGGCAAAGCTGCTGCGCGTCGCGCTGCCGGCCGCGGCCGTGCTCGCCCTCGCCGCCGGCTGGCTGGCCCTGTACAACCAGCGGGTCGCCGGCGCCCCC
>JBBDXI010000001.1:5153-9425 GCA_040902425.1 Phycisphaerales bacterium | reverse complement strand
GAAGTCCGCCACGTTCAGCACCGGCGCCGTCGTGCTCTCGTCGCAGTTGGCGTAGGCCTCGCCCGCCGCGTACCGCGTCAGGAAGCACCCGAAGTCCGCCACGTTCAGCACCGGCGCCGTCGTGCTCTCGTCGCAGTTGGCGTAGCACACCGGCGGCGGCACCACCGAGGGCACCCACGCCGCGCCGTCCACCGAGTTGGGGTACCCCGGCATGTCCCGCTTGTAGAACCCCAGCGTCACCTGCCCCGACGCCGGCGCCGCGGTGCTGTCGAACCGGAAGTTGTACATCGTCCCCCACCGGATCCCGTTCCCCAGGATGCTCGGCGAGCCGAACGTCCCCGTCGTCCCCGCCCCCGTCACGCCGATCGGGACCGTGAACTGGTTGGCGTTCACCACCGTCACGATGAAGGTGTGGTTGATCCCCGTCCCCGAGGCCGTCGCGTTGCACCCGACGATCGCCACGTAGTTCCCCGTGACCAGCCCGTGGTTCGCCGAGGTCACCGTCGCCGGGTTCCCCGTCGAGACCCCCGTGATCGGCTTGGCCGCGTAGTCGCTCCCCGAGTACGGCGTGTGCGCCGCGAACACCACCGACCCGGGGTTCACCGTGATGTCCCACGGCTCGTTCCGCGTCGCGTCCTCCGCCGCAAAGCCGCTGTGGCTGTCCACACCCCGCCACTCCACATTGCTGATCACCGCCCCCGCCGGCACCGGCACCGTGAACGACCCGCCCATCCGGTCCGAGCTCAGGTTGTACACCGCGTACTCGTAGTGGTGCAGCCCGTTCCCCAGGTCCGTCGCCTTCGAGCCGATGATGTGCCACCCGTCCCCCTCCGGCCGCACCGCGCCCGTCGGCGCGAACACATGCCCGGTCGTCACCTCCGACATCATCACGTCGTTGTCCAGCGGGCTCGCCGGGTTGGTCGCGATCTTCCCGTAGTCGCGCCACGCGTAGATCGCCGGCACCTGCCGGTGCATCCCCTTGTTGTACGTCCCGTCCCCCTCCATCACGAAGTCGTTCGGCTGCGTCGGGTGCGTCGGCCCGTTCCAGAACATCCGCCGGTACGACGCGTTGTTCTTCCCGTTCCCCCAGCGCGCATCGTCACGGTTCACGTACAGCGCCTCGCCGAAGTACTGCGTCGCCGTCGTCGCCGTCGTCACCTCCAGGTCCGTCCTCAGCACCCGGATCCGCCGCGACGTCCCGTCCGTGATCGTCGGCATCGTCCCCACCGGCCAGGGATACTCCCCCGTGAACGGGTTCACCTGGTACCGCGGCCCGCTCCCGCCGCTCCCGCTGGGGTTGCTCTGCGACGAGTTCCGCGACGCCGTGTACGGGTCCGAGCAGCGGATCCCCAGCACGCTCCCCCCCGCACCGTTGCAGCTCTGCCCCGGCCACATGTCCGCGCACGCGTTCTGCGTCAGCGCCGTGAACGCGTGCTTCATCCACGACTGCCCCACCTGCTCCAGCCGCGTCGAGCCGTCCACCGTCTTCAGCCGGAACGCGTTCTGCGGGATCACCGGCTTCAGCGCCGAGCCCCCGATCCACTGCAGGTTCACGTTCCCGATGTTGCACGACGTCGTCCCGATCCCGTACGCCAGGTGCGTCGCCGTGCTCCCCCGCAGGTCCAGGTTCAGGCTGATCGAGCCCCCCGAGTCCTGCCACATCAGCTCCCCCACGATCACGTCCGGCCCGTTCGACGTGTCCGCCCCGCCGCCCCCGCTCGGCTCCGGCCCGCGCCCGTCCGGGAACACCCGCGACCTTGCATCCTGCAGCACCCCGTACTGCGCCGCCGCCGGAGAGACCGCCGCCGCGAGACCGCAGGCGCTGATCAGCGCCACGACAGGACGAGCACATGAGCGCATCGAAACCTCCTTCTTGGGGGGCGGGAAGGCCGCGCCGCCGAAACGGCCGACGTGAGCCGCAAAGATACCGCGGAACCGGGAAAGCGAAAGCGGCCCTTGAACGAGCCGCCAGAAATCGACGCTAGCGAGGAGCCGGGGACAACACCCCCGGATCACGGTTATTCGCACCCCGCTCCAGCTCGGATGCCTCCGCCCCACGCCCCTGCGACCGCAGCAACCCCCCCAGAACCTGAATATACGGCGCCGGATGCGGCGACAGCCGCACCGCCTCCCGCATCGCCCGCTCCCCCTCCGCGGCCCGGCCGATCGCCACCAGGCACACCCCGGCGCCCCAGTGCGCCTCCGCCCGCCCCGGCTCCACCGCCAGCACCCGCTCGAACGCCGTCACCGCGAGTTCGGGCCGCCCGAGAGGTTCCACCAGCATCGACCCGGCCGCATAACAAGTTCGGGCGTTGAGGGGCTCGGCCTCCACCGCCGCGGCCAACTGCTCCGCCGCGCCCGCAGCATCGCCCACCGCGATCAGCACCTGCGCGAGCGTCAGGCGCGCATCGGCGGACCCGGGCGCCCGCGCGATGAGCCCCCGGTACCGCGCGATGATCTCCGGCGCGCCCGCCCCGCGCTGCGACATCACCGGCCCCAGCGACGCCACGGCGTCGGGCGCCGGCCGCTCCCCGTGCGCCATGGACAACTCGACCGTCTCGCCGATCAACCGCTCCGCCTCCGCGAGGTCCCCCGCCACCCACGCCGCGAGCGCGCGGTACCCCACCGTCTTCACCGACCCCTGCCACCCCCACCCGCCCTCCGACGGCCGCGACGCCGCCCGCAAGTGCGCCAGCGCCCGCGCCGCCAGCGCCCGCTGCTCCTCCGGCACGCGGAACCCCGGCGTCATCAGTTGCTCCCGCCTCACCGTGATCTTCCCCAGCAGCACCTCCCCCGCGTACGCCCGCCCGTTCACCGCCGCCCCCCACGCCCCCGCCCCCAGCACCAGGACCGTCAGCGCCGCGTACGCCACGCCCGCGCCCTTCCACCGCCCCTTGAGCTTCAGCTGCACGCTCTGCACCCGCACGCTCGGCAGCCGCAGCATCTCCCACAGCTTCCACGCCAGGAACGCCCCCATCCCCGCCATCCCCACCGCCATCAGCATCGGCACCTGGTGGAACATGTCCCGGAACCCGAAGAACAGCACGAACCCGATCCCGAAGAGACCCACCTCCGCCAGTAGCGGCGCATCCGCTAGGCGCCGCTTCGCCGGCGACTTCTTCGGCGACAGCAGCGGCGGCCGCGCAAACCCGAAATACAGCGCATCGTTCGGGCACACGCTCACGCAGTCCATGCACTTCATGCACCCCGGGTCCACCACCATCCCGAAATCCCGCACCTCCTCGTGCACCCGCACGTTGCTCGTGCACACGCTCGTGCAGTGCCCGCAGTGCTCGCACGCATCCGTCACCAGGATCCGCCCCGGCGCCGCCCGGTCCAGCGGCCCGAAAAACCCGCCGTAGGGGCACCCGTACGTGCAGAACCCCTTCGCCCCCAGGAAGTACACCGCCCCGAACCCGCACACCAGCAAAAACGGCACCGCCACGTACCACGCCGGGAACGTCTCCCAGAACTTCTCCTTCGTCAGCTCCCACGTGATCCCCGGCCGCGCCCCCACCTCCCCCACGTACGGCGCCACCGCCGCCCACCAGTCCCCCGAGACCGGCCTCACCACCTCGCGCACGAACGTCGGCCACACGAACATGTACAGCCCCAGCAGCAGCGGCACGAACACCAGCAGCCGCGACCGGAACGGCTTGGGCTTCACCCCCGCCCGCTTCATCATCCACGCGCACAGGTCCTGCAGCGCCACGATGTGGCACCCCCACCCGCAGAAAAACCGCCCGAACACCAGCGTCGCCAGCAGCGCCAGCGCAAAGAAAATAAACCCCGCGTTGATCGTCCCCCGCTCCAGCGTGTACATGCCCTCCGACGGCTCCACCGGCGAGAGCGTCCGACGCATCCCCGTCGCCACCCACAGAATGATGTGCCCCGCCATCAGCGCGTTCACCGCGATCAGCACCGCCGCCCGCCGCGGCCCGCTCCGGCTCTTCCTCACGCCACCCGGCTTCCCGCCCCCCAACGCCGGCTGAACCGCCAGCACCGGCAGCGACACCCCGCGCGGCCGCCCCCCCTCGGCGCCGCACCCGCCCCGCGCCGCCGCGGCCGTACCGCCGGTCACTCCCGGTATGGGCATGCCCGAACGATACGAGCCCCCGTTCCCCATGTTCACCCGCCCCACATGCCCGGCACCGGCCCCTCCCCCGCCGCTCGGGGGGGTGGGCGGGGGGAGGTGGCCGAGCCGAAGGCGAGGCCGGAGGGGGCCGCCCCGCTCTTCTCCCGGCGCGGTACGGGGGGGGGGGGGGGGGGGGG
>JBBDXI010000001.1:3780-5143 GCA_040902425.1 Phycisphaerales bacterium | reverse complement strand
CTCCCCCCCCCAACTCTCCCTCGCCCGCGCCTTCGTCTCCCAGGAATCCGACCGCGGCCTCGTCATCACCTTCAACCTCGACGCCCTCAACCGCAACGCCGAGGAGCTCCCCCTCCACGAGGTCCGCTACACCCTCAGCCTGAATGGAAAGCCTGTCTTCTTCGGCATCCGCTCCCCCGAGGCCAACCTCCGCCGCCTCGGCACCCAGACCATCTCGATCCCCGCCGTCGTCAGGCTCGAGCCCGGCCAACCCCGCCCGGGGGGCGGAGAGGGCGGCCCCGCCGGTTACACCCTCGAGGGCCGCCTCGTCTACAGCACTCCCGGCCACTTCGCGAGGGTCCTCTTCGACCTCAACCTCCGCCGCCCCACCATCCACTTCCGCGAGCAAGGCTCCGTAGACCTCGCCCAGCATCCCCCCGCCACCACCGCTCACGCCCCCTGATCTGGACTCGATGCCTTGATGCCTCATGCCTGGATGCCTCTCTTCATAGCTACCCGCGCCGCCCCTCGTCCCGGCCACTCCCGATCGCCGAAAGCCACCAGCAAACCCCTTCCCTAAACCCCCGCCGCGCGGTACCTTGACACCCCCAGCCCGCCGCCCGCAACGCACCCCCTGCCACCTACTACTCTATAAGAAACCCGGCGGGCCGCTCCCCCAGGAACCTCAGCCCCCACCCGGCGTATCCCCTAGGCCCTCCCCACGAGGAGTCCGAGCATGCGAAGGCCGCTGATCGCCGCCGCCGGTTGGACCGCCTTCGCCGCCGTCTGCTACATCCAGACCCTCGCCGCCCGCGCCCCCATCGCGCCGCCCGAGCTCTCCGCCTCCACCCTCGCCCTCGCCGACCCCACCGCCGCGGCCCCCACGCCCGGCGACCCCGAGACCTTCGTCGTCATCGCCCGCGCCACCACCTCCCGCCTCGCCGGCGGCGCCATCGTGGTCACCCCCGCCCCACCCCCGCGCCACCGCATCACCCTCGAGACCCTCGCCGCCGCCAACGCCTGGTCCGCCCTCCAGCCCGGCGAGGACATGGCCCTCACCATCCAGCACGCCGCCAGCCGCGCCGGCCGTCAGCAGTGGTACCGCGCCGACTGGAGCTGCGACGGCATCCTCACCCCCGCCGACGTCGCCACCTACGCCGCCGCCTTCGAGGCCGGCGCCCCCGCCGCCGACCTCAACCACGACGGCCGCCTCGACGAACTCGACCTCGGCGAGTTCCTCCGCGACTACCGCGAAGCCGAGGCCCGCACCCTCTGACCGCTGACGTCCGACCACTGACCGCGCCGGGGTGCCACTGCTCGCCGCGTCCTCGCGGCGCAGCAGTGCCGTATCTTCTCACCCGTGCCCCCCCCCCCCCCCCCCCCC
>JBBDXI010000001.1:0-3770 GCA_040902425.1 Phycisphaerales bacterium | reverse complement strand
CCGTCCACCCGCGACCCCTCCCGCTGAACGTGCCATCGACCGCCGCTCTGGGCGGTCGATGCTCCTCCCCCGCCGCTCGGGGGGGTGGGCGGGGGAGGTGGCCGAGCGCAGCCAAGCCGGAGGGGGCCGACCCGCCGCCCCCCTCTCACTTCTCCTCCCGCGCCCCCAGCGCACCCTCAACCTCCTCGACCTCCTTCGTCCTCGCACACCCCGCGAGGAAGAGCCGCAACCACGCCCGCTGCTCCTCTGTCCCTCCCTTCGCCAGCTTCAGAAGCTCCGCCCGATACGCGCCCACAAACTCCGCCGGCGTACTCCCGGTCGCGTGGAACAGCGCACCGCCCTCCTCCCACGCCGCGCCACCCCCGATCGGCCCGCCGCGCCCCTCGACGCACCGCGCCGTCGCGCGGACTTCGAAGAGCGCTCCCGCCGCGCGCGCCAGCTCGGCCCCCGGCTTCCCCTCCCACTCCACGCTGAACCCCGCCTCGAACCGCGCGGTCGTGTCGTACTCCACCACGAGCCGCCCGGCCTCATCCATCACCCGCGGCGCCCCCGTCGTCACCCGCGCGTTCACCGGCCGCCCCGCCGGCGGCATGGCCTCGTCGTACCTCTCCATTTCCACCGTCGCCCGCAGCACCGCCCGCAGGGTGCCGCCCGTCGCGTCCACCCAGATATCGCTGAAGGTCTGGTGTGAAAACTGCGGGGTCTTGGCGCCCCCCCCGACCCGCGCCACCAGCCACACCCGACCCCCGGGCCCCGTCTCCGCCCGTACCTCGGGGTCCCGACCGACGTTGTTCAGCAGTTTCAGCGGCCCAAGGAACTGAACCTCTCCGCCCCGCGCGCCGAACACCAGCCCCTGCCAGTGAACGCCCCCCTGGGGCCCGATCAGCAGCACGCAGTCCATCCCCGCGCGCCCGTCAAACTCCGCATCCATTCGCTTCACCTGATAAGGGCCCGACTCGCCGTTGAACGCCCACGTCAAAACCCGGTGGTCGATCCCAAGCCGCCGGCATACCGCCGCGAACGTCGCGGAGTTCCCGCCCTCCAGCAGCCGCGCGATCGACCCCGGCGTCAGCGGCGCGGTCATCGCTCCCGGGTCCGCCGGCGGGAGCGCAAACGACGCGAGCGCCAACTCCGCCGCGTTGTCCGGCTGGCGGGCGGGCAGCGGCAGCCCCTTCGCGCGCTCCAGCGCCGCGACGCACGCGGAGCGCTCGTCCTCCGACAGCCTGTGCCGGTTCGCCTTGATCGCCCACGCCGCGAAGTGGCGGACCGCCGGGTCCGGGTCCCCCAGCCACTCGATCAGCACCCGCGTCGCGATCTCCGGCTCCCGCGAGTGCGCGATGAGCGCCATGACCTTTCGGCGCCGCATCTGCGGGTGGTCGTCCATGGCTTCAACGCGGCTCACCAGGAGCCGCCACTGCCACCCCCAGAACGGGTCGGCATCCCGTAGAATCCCCAGATCGATCTCCGCATCGTCACGGGCGCTCAGGACCCTGTGCGTCAGCTCGCGCTCGACCCAGTCGTCATCCACCAGCGGGAGCAGCACGATCAGCGCCGTATCCGGCAGCCACCTCCGCCACTCCCCCCCGCGCGCCCACGGCCACGCCGCCAGCCACGCCCCAACCCCCAGCACCAGCACACCGACCCCCGCCCACCGCCAGTGCCGCCGCGTCCTGTACAGCCGCCGCGCCCGCACCACGCTCCGCCCGCACTCCGGGCACACCACCCCCGCGAACGAAGCCGGCTCGGGCAGGGCCCCCCCCACCATCGGCGTCAACTCATACCAGCACCGCGGGCACCGCGCCCGACCCCGAGCCCGATCCCGCAGCAGCGCCAGCCCCACGACAACCACACCCGCCAGCGCCAGCGGAACCCCCGCCAGCACCGCCGCCCACTCGGTAATCCCGCTCGGGTGCATCCCCTAGGTCTACCACACCCGCGGCCATCAGGTTCCGCGCCGCACGCGCTCCAAGCAGCCCGAATGGGCTGCCAGTCAGTAGCCGGGGGCAACGCCCCCGTAATCAGCCGCCCCCATTCACATCGACCCCGAAGGGGTCGAAGAAACGTTCACACCCCCCGCGCCAACTCCCTCTTCCTCTGCCTCAGCAGCACCACAATCGCCGCCCCCGCCAGCCCCCACCAGATCACCCCCCCCACCGCGATCCGCACCAGCCCCGCCACCGTGTCCGCCAGGAACGCCAGCCCCGACTCCCACGCCCGCCCCACACTCCCCGAGAAATACTCCCACAGCCCCGCCTCCGCCGGCTTCTCCTCCCCCGCCTCCGGCGCCCGGATGATCACCAGCACCGTCGCCAGCGACACCAGCCGCGACAGATGCTGCCGCTGCCCGCTCAGCCGCTCGATCTGCTCCCGCACCCGCCCCAGCGACTCCCGCAGCTCCAGCACATCCTTCAGCGGCGCCTCCGCCCGCGACGAGAGCAGCTCCAGCAGCTCCGCCTCCACCCGCTGCTCGTTCCGCAGCCGCGCCTCCAGGTCCACCGCCTGCGACGTCACATCCTCCCCGCTGGTCACCTCGTTCTTCACCAGCCCCAGCCCCCGCAGCTCCAGCAGCGCCGCCCCCAGCCGCCCCGCCGCCACCCGCAACGTCAGCATCCCGCGAGCCGCGTTCCCCTCCCCCGTCAGCGACGACCCCTGCACATACTCCCCGCGAGCCTCGCTCACCGCGTGCACCGCCTTCGCAAACGCCGCGGCCACATCCCCCGCCTCCAGCTCGATCGTCGCCTTGCGAACCACCTGCCGATCCGCGGGCGCCGCCGCGGGCTCCCCGGCGCCCGGCTGCCCGAGCCAGGCAACCACGGGCCTTCCCATCTCATCGACGCCGCCCTTCCCGCCGTACCCCTGCGCCGGCCCGCCCGAGTTCATCCGTGCGCTGATGTCCACAGTCCTATCGGGGTCCATCACCAGCGCCGGCGCCGGCATCCGCACGCGCCGCGCCGTCCCGAGGGACGGGAGCATCGCGCCCACCACCAGCACCAGCAGCGCGCACGCCGCCAACCCCGTCAACACCGCCCGCCCCGGCAGCGGCGCACCCAGCACCCGCCTCCACGCCGCACCCTTCCGCGGCTCCCGCCCCACCCGCTCCAGCGCCCGCTCCCACAGCGCACCCTCCCCCCGAGGCCCCGCCGTCATCCCCTCGATCGCCCGCTCCAGATCATCCCGAGTCGTCATCGCTTACTCCCGCGCCCGCCGGATGCGGCGGCAAACCCCCGCCCTCAAAACGCACCCCCCGCTGAACGTGCCACTGACCGCAGCTCTGGGCGGTCAGTGCTCTTCCGTGCCACGGGCATCACGTCGCCACGTTCTCACCCGCCGCCAACTTCGCCCGCAGCTCCGTCATCGCCGCCCGCAGCCGAGTCTTCAGCGTCCCCACCGGCAACCCCAGGATCTCCGCCGCCTGCTCGTGCGTCATCCCCCGGTGATAGCACAGCAGCACCACGATCCGCCGCTCCGCCGAAAGCCCCCGCACCGCCTCCCGAACCGAATCGACCTCATCCCGTGCCACGGGTTCGACGCCGTCTTCGGCGGCAACCCGTGCCAAACACGCGTCCCCATGAGTCCCATGAGTCCCACGGGTCTCATGCGTCCCATGGTCTCCCCCATTCCCCACCCGCGCCTTCACCCGCCTGCACTCGTTGATCGCCACCCGGTAGAGCCACGTCTTCAGCGAGCTCTTCCCATTGAAGCTCCCCCCGAACCGGATCACCCGAACCCACGTCTCCTGCACCGCGTCCGCCGCCAGATACCCCCCCCCC